>NZ_CP060296.1:1905000-2603750 GCF_014303735.1 Variovorax sp. PAMC28562
ATCCGGCTACGAAGAAGTGCTGTCGTCGGGCATCGTGCTCACCGGCGGTAGCGCAGTCATGCCCGGCATGGTCGAACTCGGCGAAGACATTTTCCTGAAGCCAGTCCGGCGCGGCATTCCGAAGTACTCGAGTGCGCTGTCGGACATGGTCGCTCAGCCGCGCGCCGCAACCGTCATGGGTCTGCTCGAAGAAGCCCGCTTCGCACGCATGCGGGGCTTCAAGGTGGCGCAAAAGAACGGTTCGGTAAAAACTGCTTTCGGACGTTTCAAAGACTTCATCGTGGGGAACTTCTGACCATGAAGCACCGTCCACTCTGGCTCGCACGCGCCGGGCCCCCTCGTCATTTCAACGAGCGATGGCGACGCACCGGGCCGCCATCCTGACGCCATCCGGTGACTCGCTAGATCTCAAAAGAATTCATCCCCTAAACAAACGGCAACTGCAAATTCACGGAGTTAAAAAATGGCCATCGAAATGATCGAAGTCGAAGAATTCAACCAGGGCACGCAGATCAAGGTGATCGGTGTCGGCGGCGGCGGCGGCAACGCGGTCGCCCACATGATGGAGCGCGGCGTTCAGGGTGTGCAGTTCGTCTGCGCCAACACCGACGCGCAGGCGCTCACGCGCAGCAACGCGCACAAGATCATCCAGCTCGGCACCAGCGGCCTCGGCGCCGGCAGCAAGCCCGACCGGGGCCGTGAAGCCGCCGAAGCCGCGGTGGACGACATCCGCGCGGCCATCGACGGCGCGCACATGCTCTTCATCACCGCCGGCATGGGCGGCGGCACGGGCACCGGCGCGGCGCCCGTGATCGCGCGCATTGCCAAGGAGATGGGCATCTTGACCGTCGGCGTGGTCACCAAGCCCTTCGACTGGGAAGGCGGTCGCCGCATGACCAACGCCGATGCCGGCCTGGCCGAGCTCGAAGCCAATGTCGATTCGTTGATCGTCGTGCTGAACGAAAAGCTGCTGGATGTGCTGGGCGACGACATCACGCAGGACGAAGCCTTCGCGCACGCCAACGACGTGCTGAAGAACGCCGTCGGCGGCATCTCGGAAATCATCAACGAGTACGGCGGCGTCAACGTCGACTTCGAAGACGTGCGCACCGTGATGGGCGAACCGGGCAAGGCCATGATGGGCACCGCTGCGGCGGCCGGCCCGGACCGTGCGCGCATCGCAGCCGAGCAGGCCGTTGCTTGCCCGTTGCTCGAAGGCATCGACCTGTCGGGCGCCAAGGGCGTGCTGGTTCTTGTGACGGCATCCAAGGGCTCGCTCAAGCTGAACGAATCGAAGCTCGCGATGAACACCATCCGCGCCTACGCCTCGCCGGATGCGCACGTGATCTACGGCGCGGCGTACGACGAAACGCTGGGCGACGAAATGCGCGTGACCGTGGTCGCCACCGGCCTGTCGCGGCAAGACGCGCGCCGTCAGGCGCCGACGCTGGAGGTCATCCGCACCGGCATGGGCACGGGCACCGATGGTCCTTTCAACGTGCCGACGCTGGGTGGCATGGGCCAGACCGGCGCGCACGGCAAGCCCAACTACGAAGGCATGGCCGTGCCGAGCGTGTGGCGCACCAACCGCACCATGGCCGCGGCCAAGGTCGATGCGTTGTCTTCGGGCGGCATGGACGACTTCGAAATCCCCGCTTTCCTCCGCCGCCAGGCGGATTGATCACGGCAAAAGCGGCGTGAGTTCAACGTGACTTCCGCGTGACTATTGCGGACATAGCCAGGCGCACGGCGCGCCTGGCGCCTAGCGCTTCTAGAATCGCTGTCGTGTTGCAACAACGAACGCTCAAGACCATCAGCCGCGCCGTCGGCGTGGGGCTGCACAGCGGACAACGCGTCGAGTTGACGCTGCGGCCGGCGCCGGTCGATACGGGCATCGTCTTCAGACGCACCGATTTGCCCGAGCCCGTCGAGATCCGCATGACGGCCGAAGCGGTGACTGATACGCGGCTGGCCTCGACCATTTCGACCGGGGGCGCCAAGGTGCAAACGGTCGAGCACCTGATGTCGGCCTGTGCCGGGCTGGGCATCGACAATCTTTACATCGACATCACTGCCGACGAGGTACCGATCCTCGACGGCTCGGCGTCGTCCTTCGTTTTTTTGCTGCAAAGCGCAGGCATCGAACTGCAGAAGGCGGCGCGCAAGTTCATTCGCGTCACGCGCAAGGTCGAAGTGCGCGAGGGCGAGGGCGCCAACGAGAAGTGGGCGTCGCTCGAACCCTTTCATGGCTACAAACTCGCCTTCCAGATCGACTTCGATCACCGGGTCGTGAACCTGATGGGTCAGCGCTTCGAGTTCGACCTGGGCAGCGGTTCTTACAGCCGAGACATCGCACGGGCCCGCACCTTCGGCTTCACCAAAGAGGTCGAGTACATGCGCAGCAAGGGCCTGGCGCTCGGCGGCGGTCTCGACAACGCCATCGTGATGGACGACACCAAGGTGCTGAACGCGGGCGGTCTCCGCTACGACGACGAACTGGTCAAGCACAAGATCCTCGACGCGATGGGCGACCTTTACATCGTCGGTCATCCGCTGCTGGCGTCTTACACGGCGTTTCGTTCAGGCCATGCCATGAACAACAAGCTGCTGCGCGAACTCATCTCCCACAAGGACGCGTGGGAGATCGTGACGTTCGACGACGTGAAGAAGGCTCCGGCCGGCTTCGCGGAAGTCGAACGCGCCTGGTAGGCGACGGGTCGCGACCGTTTTTCGAGCGCCACCATCGATGCTGCTTTTTCGCTGGGCTATCCTGCTTTTCCTGCTGATGGCGGGCGTGTCTTTTGCGTTCTACGCGGGCACCGGCCAGGTCAAGTACCGCCGCTTCGGCTGGATCGTTTTGAAGTGGACATTGCTCGCTGCGTTCGGCTTCTTCGCCGTGTTGATCGCTGAGCGCGTGGCCTGAGCGGCGCTCTGCACCGGCTGCGAACCGCTTGAGCGTCAGCCCGTACGTCGCGCCCGCGCGTTCGACACCGCGACCAGGATCAGGCCCAGCACCACGAAGCACACCAGCAGCCCTAACGCATTGAGCAGCGCCTGGCCGTAGCCGATGGCCAGCACGTCGATGAACGGATACGGATACGACTGCAGCACTTCGCCTCGCAACAGCGCGTAGGCGAGGTAGCCGACCGGGTACAGGCACCACACCAGCGGCGCCCACCACGGCAGGCGATGGCTCGGAAGCACCAGCAGCCAGTGCAGGAAGAAAAGGATCGGCATCACGTAGTGCAGCAGCATGTCTGCGATCCACTGCATGCCTTGCGGCGCCCAGACGTGGCGCAGCAGCAGGTGGTAGACGATGCCGACGACCAGGATGCTGGTGACGGCGCAGCCCTGGACCATGGGCCTCGCCGCGAAGCGTCCGATGGTGGAGTCGGGCGCCACGAGGGGCAGCAGCAGTGCCAGCGCGACAAAGAGATTGGTCAGCACCGTGAAGTAACCGAGGTAGATCACGATGCCCATCAGCGCCGGCTTGCCGCTCGCGGCGGTCATGCCGACCGACAGGTTCAGCTGCAACAGCAGGGCGAACCACGCGATGATGCAAAGAGCGAAGCTGGACTGGCGTGCGGTGGGCGTCATGGGTGCGTTGTGTTCGAAGGCCGTGGATCGGCGGTTTGTCTGCTGCTCATCGGCTGCGGCCGGCGCGATATTGACCGCTGGGCGGTTGCGAACCCGTCGCTTCGGCCAGCCGCGCCAGCGATCGCCCGACGTGGGCGTGCGTGATCGCGATGCCGAGTGCATCGGCCGCATCGCTGCCGGGCAGGCCCGGCAAGTTGAGCAAGCGCTTGACCATTTCCTGCACTTGCGTCTTGGCTGCATTGCCATGGCCCGCCACGGCCTGCTTCATCTGTAGCGCGGTGTACTCGGCCACGCTGAGGTTGCAGGTGACGAGTGCCGTGATGCAGGCGCCGCGTGCCTGGCCCAGCAGCAGCGTCGATTGAGGATTGACGTTCACGAACACGATCTCGACCGCCGATGCATCGGGCTGGTAGCGCGCCGCCACTTCACCGATGCCGTCGAACAGCACCTTGAGACGCGCCGGCAGGTTGGTTCGCTCCAGATGCTTGGTGCTGATGGTGCCGCTCGCGACGTAGCTCAGCGTCTGGCCGGCGACATCGACCACGCCGAAGCCGGTGGTCTGCAGGCCGGGGTCGATGCCGAGGATACGCATGAAAAAACAGTGTCGGGTGCTGCGGCTAGACGCCGAAGTACCAGCGCACCGAATGAAAGAACACAGGCGCCGCGAAGCACAGTGCATCGACGCGGTCGAGCAGCCCGTTGGCGCCGGTCACGCCCATGCCCTTCGGACCCCAGTTGGGAATGCCGCGGTCGCGCTTGAGCGCCTTCATGACGAGGTGCCCCATCGACCCGGCGACGCAGGCGATCAACGACATCGCCAGCGCCTGGCCGTAGCCGAACGGCGTGATGAAAGACATCAGCGCGCCGACCACGCTCGCGATCGCCATGCCGACCGCCCAGCTGACCCAGTTGAAGCTCCGGCTCACGTTGGGCGCGAACGGTTCACGCTGTAGCCAGCGCCACATCCTGGGGCCTGCATCGAGCGGCGAGTAGGCGAAGCGGCGCGCGATCAAGTGCTGCACCACCATGCAGGTCTGCACCACGAACACCAGAAAGAACACGAGAAACGCGCTCTTGCCTTCGAAGCCCGGGAACGACAGCAACAGCAGTGCCGGCACGTGGCTCATGCCGTAGACACAGACCGTGATGCCCCACTGCAGCTTGGCGTTGCGTTCGAGAAACTGGTGGGGATCGTTCGACAGCGCGCTCACCACCGGAATGGCAAGGAATACGTAGACCGGGATGAACACGGTGAAGAGGTCGAAGCGCGCCGTCGCGACCAGAATGAACTGGATCGGCAGCACCACGAAAAATGCCAGGATCAAACTGCGGTGATCGCCGCGCCGCGTCGGCGACAGCGTGATGAACTCTCGCAGCGCCAGGAACGAGATCAGTGCGAAGAGCAGCGTGGCGACGCCCTCTCCGAGCGCCCAGCCGATCCAGAACATGACCACCATGAACCAGGTGGTGCTGAGCAGTTGCTGAAAGACCTTGAGCTCGCGTCGCCACGATTCGCTGTGCATCGCGTTGCGCCGTTCGCGCAGGCTGATCAAAAAGGTGACGGTGCTGACGATGGCGAGCACGCCGAACACCAGGAGGAAGAGGGCGGCGACCTGATGGGCCGGCGAAAGGTCGCGCAAGAACTGGTTCATCTCGATGGGGGATCGATGGCTGGATCAAACACTGCGCAGCGCGACGACCGCATCACGTGCGCGATCGAGAAACGGCCGGCGCTCTTCGCCTTCTTCGAGCCGGATGGGCGCGCCGAAGGTGACCGAACACAGGATCGGCACCGGCACCACTTCGCCCTTGGGCATGACGCGCTGGATGTTGTCGATCCAGGCCGGCACCAGCACCACGTCGGGAAACAACTGCGCCAGCGTGAAGAGGCCCGACTTGAACTTTTGCGGTTCGCCGGTATGGCCGCGCGTGCCTTCGGGGAAGATGATGATCGAGTCGCCGCTGGTGAGGGCTTCGATCAGCGGAGCGAGCGGGTCGGCGGCTTCCGCTGCGGGCGAGGCGATCGCATCGGATGCTGTTGCTGTTGCTGCCGATGAAGCCGACGCGTCGGGCTCTGTCCCCGGCAATGCAATCAGAGGCAGTTGAACCGCCTTGACCGCGAAGGCCGCCGGTGCCGGTGGCGGCACCTGGATCATGAACGGCTCGATCGGGTCCATCGAGGGTTCGATGCGCTCGGTCGGTATGAGGGTTGGAACGGCAGGCTTGGTGGATGCCGATGCGGCCGGCGCAGAAGGCACTACCGGTGCTCCGCCGCGCTCCACGTACACCGCGTTGAACACCTCGGTCGTGATCCAGCGCTTGAACGGCGTGTTGGCCCAGTAGTCGCGCGCCGCGATGGGCCGCGTGATGCTGCGCAGCTCTTCGGGCAGGGCCGCCCAGATCATCACCAGGTCGGCGTGGCTCTGATGATTGGCAAAGTAAATGCGCTGTTCGGCCTTGGGCGGGCATCCGTACCAGCGTGCCTGTGCCCCGGTCAATAACCGCACCACTCCCAACAACAACCAACCCGTCAACTTCGCCAGCATGGGCGCGATGATAAGGGGCGGTACCGTTCAGGGCAGGTCGGCGGACGGCATGCGCGAGACGATCGTCGCAGCGCGGCCGCTGATGTAGGGCGAGCCGGGTCGGCGCTCGAAGAACTTGGGGCTCGGCAGCATCACCGCCAGCCGTGCGGCCTCGCTGGCGCTGAGGCGCGACGCGGACTTGTTGAAGTAGCGCTGCGATGCCGCTTCTGCGCCGAACACGCCTTCGCCCCATTCGACGCTGTTCAGGTACAGCTCCAGGATGCGCTGCTTGCTCAAGAGCGCTTCCAGCACCGTCGCGAGCATCAGCTCCTGACCCTTGCGCAGAAGGGTGCGTTCGCCCGAAAGAAAGAGGTTCTTGGCGAGCTGCTGAGTGATGGTCGAGCCACCGCGCAGCTTGGCAGTTTGCGGCGACTTGCCGCGCGCGATGGCGGCGGCGGCGCGCCGTGCCGCAATCTCTTCAGCCTTGGCGTTGCGCTGGCGGGCCCGTTCGATGGCTTCCCATTCGACGCCCTGGTGGTAGATGAACTCACCGTCTTCGCTGGCGATGACCGCGCGCTTGAGCGTGTCGGAAATCTGCGCGTACGGCACCCAGCGTTGCTGCCAGGCGCGGTCGCCGGCGCGGCCCCCGCTCGCGTCCCCGTTGCTGCGTCCACGTGTCGCGATCTGCCAGGCTTCGGAGCGCTGGAAAGCTGTCGACTGTGGATCGATCACGGCCATCAACGCGATGCGCGCGACAAAAAACAACTGCAGCGCGATGGTCGCGACGATGAGGCACATGAGCCAGGTGAAGAAAGCGCGCATTGGTTGAGCTGCTCAGCCGACCAGCGCACGCAGTTCAGCGAGCACCTGCGCCGCCGGCGGTCGCACGCCACGCCAGATGTCGAAGGCTTCCGCCGCCTGTTCGACCAGCATGCCGAGGCCGTCTCGCGGCACCGCATCGTGCGCGCGCGCCCATGCCATGAAGCCGGCGGTCGAGGGCCCGTACATCATGTCGACGGCCAAGGTGCCGCGCTTCAATACGCTGGCCGCAACAGGCACCTCGCCACCCGCCAGGCTAGACGCCGTGGCGTTGACGACGACGTCGAAAGCGCCGCCGATGGTGTGCAGCGCCTGCGCTTCCAGGCTCGCGTGATGCTGGAGCGCCAACACTGCATGCCGCTGAACCAGCGTGACGGCTTTGGCGAGCGTGCGGTTGGCGACGACGACGCGTCGCGCACCGGCTTCGAGGATCGGGCCGAGCACGCCGGCCGAGCCGCCGCCGGCGCCGATCAGCAGCACATCGCGACCTGCGAGCGCCACGTCGGCGTTGCGTTGAATGTCGTTCACCAGGCCGATGCCGTCGGTGTTGTCGCCATGCACGCCATCCTTGCGAAAGCTCAACACATTGACCGCTTGCGCCAGCGAGGCGCGCGGCGTCACATGCTGCGCGAGCCGCGCCGAGTCGAACTTGAACGGCACGGTGATGTTGCAGCCACGTGCTGTGCCAGAAGTGTCGGCACGAAACGCCGACACCGCTGCATCGAATCCACCCATCGGTACCAGCCGGCGCTCATAGCGCAAGGCCTGTCCAGTGAGCTCCGCAAAGCGCGCATGAATCCACGGCGAGCGGCTGTGCTCGATCGGGTTGCCCATCACGCAGTACAGGTCCATGGCGGTTTCGGGCGGCCTGGCTCGATGCGATTACTTGGACGACAGCTCGGTCGTCTCGTCGCGCGTGAACTTGAAGCGCGACGGCAACGCGATCTGGTCGGTCTGCTTGCGCATCGCGTCGGTGAAGCGGCCGAAGCTCCCGATGCTTCGCACGATGGCCTGCGCACGCCGATCGAGCAACGCGTTGCCGGAGCTCTCGACGATCTCGGTGCTCACGATGCTTCCGTCGAAGTTGACGGTGACCAGCATCGTCAGCTGGCCGTACATCTTCTTGCCGGCCGCTTCAGGGAAGTTTTCGGTGCCGCGCTGCTCGATTTGGCGTCGCAGTGCGTCGACGTAGGCGGCGTACGCGGCCTCTCGGGTGGCCGGGCTGATGTAGCGCTTCTTGGGTCGCGCGTTTTCTTCGTTGACCCGGCGTTCGATCTCGGCCAGCAGGTTGACCAATTGCTTGCGCTTCTCTTCGCGCGCCGCGGCCTCGCTCGGGTTGCCGCTGTGGCGCGGATCGGGCAGCGGCATGGCAGCCAGCTGCTGCTTGATCTGGGTGAGCAGCATCATCTGCTGCGCCTGCATGGCCTCGACCTCGCGCTGCGCATCTTCGGTGGCGTCGCCGATGGCGCGGAACTCGCTCGGCGGCAACGGGCTGGTGGCACGCCCTTTTTCGAGGTCGCCGCCACCAGACAGCGACGCTTGCGCAATCGCGGTGGCTTTGTCGGGCTTCTCGTTGCTGCGCGCATTGACCAGAATCACTTCGAGAGGCGTCTCGCTGAAGACGCGATTGAAGGCTTCAGGGTCGACAAACCGCACGGTGAGCAGTACAGCGTGCGCCAGGACCGAAAGCCCCAACGCGATCTGCAGCGTGCTCAGGTCCTTGAGGTTCATTTCGCTGCGCTCATGCTCATGCGGGTGCGTTCTCCGCTGCCTTTTCTGGTGCTGCCTCGCCGTCGCTCATGTCGACCGCGATGGCGATCGGGCCGGCGACTTCGTCGTCCTCTTCGCCCGATTCTTCTTCCATGTCAGCCGCCACCACATCGAGCCGCTCGAGCACGGTGCCGTTCACGTCGAGGGCGATCTCGTCGATCTCGCCGAGCTTGACGCGCAGGTGCGCACCGCGTTCCTGCTGGCCGGCCACCGGAAACACCAGCGGCAGCGAATCGGCCCGAACCAGGGCGCCGTTCTGGATGTCCTTGACGACGGTCACGGTCAGTTCGGTGATGCCTTGCTGCTGCAAATACTTGAGCGTCCAGAAGCGCTCCATGCCGCCCTGGTAGCCGTTGTAGGTCGCATAGGCGGCATCGAAGCCCGACAGGATCGAGAACAAGTCGGCGTCCTTCGGCTTGAAGGGCGCAGCCAGCGCGGCTGTCTTGCCGTGGCGTGCCGCCGCGATGATCTGCCACTGGTTCACCAGGTCGGTGTAGCGGCGCAGTGGTGAGGTGCTCCATGCATAGCTCTTCACGCCCAGGCCGGCGTGCGGCAGCGAGCGCGTGCCCATCCGCACCTTGATGCCCGGCGCCATGCTGGCCTGGCTGCGGTACAGGCCCGGCACGCCGAGTTCGCCCAGCCAGGCGCCCCAGGTGCTGTTGGCCAGGATCATCGCTTCCGACACGATCAGGTCGAGCGGCGCGCCGCGTTGCCGCGTAGTGATCGTCACCTGCTCGCTGCCTTGCGGCTCGCCATCGTTTCCGATCAGGCGGAAGTTGTAGTCGGGTCGGTTGAAGTTCTCGGGCTTACCACGAACCACCTCACGCTGCGCTTTCAGGTGCTTCGCGAGGCGGAACAGCACCGACAACGGACCGCGTAAACGTGCAGCAGCCTCTGGGGTGTCCGAGCTGACGAACGACGCGTCTTCGAGCCACGGCTGCGTGACCACCGTGTCGAGTTGATCGTGCCGCAGGTTGGCAACGATCGGAACGCGTTCGAGCTTGGTCTCGGTGCTTCGCAATTCGAGCGTGGCTTCGTCGAAGGTGGCGTAGAGCGACACGGCCGGCCGGTTGCTGCCTTCGAGCAGCGTGTAGGCATCGACCACCGCGTCGGGCAGCATCGTGATCTTGTAGCCGGGCATGTACACCGTCGACATGCGGTTGCGCGCCACCTGGTCGATGGCGCCGCCGGGCACCAGCGCCAGGCCGGGGGCGGCGATGTGCACGCCGACAACCAGGGTGCCACTGCCGATGCCCTGCACCGAGAGCGCATCGTCGATTTCGGTCGTCTGCGAATCGTCGATCGAAAAGGCTTCGACCGTGGCCACCGGCAAGTCGTCGACGATGGCCGGTGCCTGCAGCGCCGGGAAGCCCGTGCCTTTGGGGAAGTTCTCGAAGAGGAAGCGGCGCCAGTGAAACTGGTACGGCGAATCGATGGCGCCTGCACGCTCCAGCAGGTCGAGCGGCGCCAGTTGCGCGGCACGCGATGCGTCGACCACCGCTTTGTACTCGGACGCGTTCTTGTCGGGCTTGAAGAGGATCTTGTAGAGCTGCTCGCGCACCGGCTGCGGGCACTCGCCGGACACCAGCTGCGCCGCCCATTCGCCGATCTGCGCCAGCACCAGCTTCTTCTTTTCGATGCCGGCCAGGGCGGCTTGAACGATGTCGTCCGGCGCTTTTTTGAAGCGGCCCTTGCCGGCGCGGCGGAAGTAGTGCGGTGCATCGAACAGCGCGAACAGCGCGGCACCCTGCTGCGCCAGCGTCGGCTTGTCGCTGAAGTAATCGGATGCGAGGTCGGTGAAGCCGAACTCGCCTTCGGACGCGAATTCCCAGGCCAAGTCGAGGTCCATGGTGGCAGCGAGCGTTCGCGATTCCGCGATCAGCTCGGCCGGCGACGGCTTCTCGAAGCGCAGCACGATGGCCGCGCTCTTGACCTTGAGCCGCTTACCGGTGTCGAGCTCGACCTGCGCCGACGCTTCGGCCTCCGACAGTACGCGGCCGCCGAGGTACTTGCCGGCTTCTTCAAACAATACAAACATAGTCCAATTATCAACGCCGGCCGGAGCCGTCCGGCACCGGGTATGCGCTGCGCCTGGTCTAGATCGGGTCGACGAAGCGCATCACTTCGTCCAGGTGCGACTCAGCGAAATCCGACAGCGCGTGGTCGCCGCCTTCGATCAGCTTGACGCGGCTGCCGGGATAGCGCGCCGACATTTCCCTCCAATCGAGTACCTCGTCGCCCTTTGCGACGATCGCTAGCGCGCGTTCTGGCCGGGTCAGCGTGCCGACTTCGAGCGCGCGCAATTCGTCGATGTACTCGGGCTTGAAATAGAAGTGCTCGGTCGGGTCGTGCCAGCTGGTCTGCTCGCCGATGTAGCGCGACAGGTCGCGAGCGGGATGCACCGCCGGGTTCAGCAGGACCACGCGGCTGCGCGTCATGCCCGCCACGTAGGTCGCGTAGAAACCGCCGAGCGACGAGCCGATGACGGCCATCGATTCGCGCGGCCAGTCGGCGATGCCTTTCATGACCACGTCCATCGAATCGTGCGGCGACGGCGGCAATTGCGGCGCCCAGAAATGCACCTTGGGATGGCGCTGTGCCACCCGCTGCGCGACCAGCCGCGCCTTGGCGGACTGCGGAGAAGAGCGGAAGCCGTGGAGGTAGAGAAGATGGGTCGTGGGCATCAGACGCATGGGGGTGATTTACAGGTTGATTCTGGCAATAAAAAAGCCCCGCGGGTGCGGGGCTTTGGACTCCGAAGCGGTCCGTTTATTGGAGCTTGTAGAGAGCAAGCTTCTTGCTGACCTCGACTTGCCGTGAGCTGCGCGCCCACAGCTCGAGCAGGTGGAATGAGCTGCCATTCGCGTACTGGGTGGTGAGCGTGGGGTCGCAATGCAGGTCCGCGCTGCCCTGGCTGGAGCAATAGATGATGGCTTTGCGTTGCGTGCTGGTGAGGCCGGTGCTGTCGTTGAAGGACGCACTGCCGGGGCCGGCGACGCGCCCGATCACGCTGAACGATGTGGGTGCCAGCGCACCCGCTGGCAGCATCCAGGCGTCGAGGTTCCCTTCGCTGCTGAAGTCGATGATGTTCGGGTCGCCCACGCTCGGGACGCCAAACGTGTAGCGACCCGCGGCGCTCGTTCCGGCGATCAGCTCTGCCTTTTGAACAGGCGTCGCCTGGACGAATGCGAGCTGCCGGATTTCGCCGATGGTCTGCGCACGCGATACGGTGCGGTAGGTCTGGATCACGGATGGACCGCTGGTCGGGAAGAACTCCAGCTGCCAGACGCTCTGGTTCTGTATCGCGCTGATTTGTGCTTCGGTGTAGCTGGGCGATACGAAGTAAATCCCTGTCTCTGCGGCGCTTACCGAAGCGGAATTGGCCTTGTTCTGGAACTCGCCACCCAGACGGACGATGCTGCTCGAGATGACCTGGCCCGCCGTGTTCGTGCCGTCCTTGCTCAATGCCAGGAAAGAAAGCCCCGACTGCGGATAGAACACGATCTTCGTCGCGCTGAACGGCGAAGTGACCTCGACCTTGCTGAAGATCGACGCATTGGAGACGGTCTTGTTGTCGATGGAGATGTTGTAGCCCGTCGTGAACGAGCTGAAATTGGGCGTGTTGACCAGTTCGCGGTCTTCCGAATACGGCCGCACCGACGCACGGTAGGCGTAGTTGTTGCCGACCAGCTTGAGCACGCCATCGACATTGCGCGCAATGATGGTGTCGTTGTCGGTGCCACCGAAGCGGTCGATCGTGCGGTAGCTCAGCACGAAGTCGCCGCTGCTGCGCACGAACTCGAAATTGCCGCGGTCGAACGTCACCCCGGTGGCGCCCTGGCGGAAGATGCCTGTGAACGAGCCGTTGTTGCTGCTGTCGCGGCCGACGGCGTAGCCGTTGTTGTAGAAGGTCGCGGGATCGTCGCCGACGAACAGCGTTTTGCAAGCCGGCGCAATCACGTTGACGGCAGTCCCGGTAGCGTTGGTCGTGTCGGTGACCGCACCGCCGCCCTGTGCAAGGGCACCCGAGCCACCTACGCGCTGCGTCAGCGGCAAGGCGTAGCAGGCTGTCAGCCGATCGAACAGCGCAGCGACGACGGCCGGCGTCGGCGTGCTGGCGACGGCGCTGGCGGCGATCGGTGGCAACGTCGGTGTGGTGGCCGTGTCGGCGGTGTTGAACGCGATCGACACCGGCGCGGCGCCGTCGCTGGTCGGAATCGTCTTGACCGTGATCTCGATGTTGGCCGAGCTGCCGTTGGGCTGCACGCTGACCGAAATGGCGTCGAGCACCTTGTCCTGGCCAGTGCCGTTGGCGGTAAAGCCACCCGCCATCACGTCGATGGCGCCCTGGCCCAACGCGTCGAGCAGAGGCTTGAGCGCGGCGACCAATTCGGCGACCTGCGTCTGGATCGTGGCCGTGGTCACGCTGGACGGATTGGTCTGGATGGCACCGGCCAGGCTGGCCGGATTGCCGTCCGGCGACAGCTGCGAAACGATGATGGTGGTGAGCGGCGTGACGTTGGCGATGCCGCCTGCAGCGCTCGCCGTGGTGCTGTAGAGAATATGGTCGTCACGGCTGGCCTTGATGGCCAGCGGGGCCTTGGTGGTCGCCGGCAAAGTACAGCTGAAGGCGCCGGCAGCATCGGTGGTGGTGGTGCACACGGTCGTGCCGGTCTGATCGACCACCGTCACCGTAGCGCCGGCGAAGGCTGCGCCGGTGGCGGCCACGCCATCGAGCTTGGCGAGCGTTGGAGGCGTCGTGGTGGTTTCGGTAACCGGCGCCGCGGGTGCGGCAGTCGTCGCAGGTGGTGTCGTCGGCACCGCAAAGCCTACACTGCCACCGCCGCCACCACCGCAAGCAGCCAGGGAGAGGAGTAGGGCGGTGGTCAAACCGGCCTTGATTTTCAGGGTGTGGGGTTGCATGAGGTCCTCGAAATGCACCGGTGATTAACGAAGCGTTACAGGTGTGCGGCGCCAGTGTCGTGACCGACGCCCGCTGCGCCCATCCCATGAATCGGGTAGTTCGACAACGTGACCTACTGTTTCCGGGCTTTATGCTCGGTGCATGAAAACCGAGGAGAGCGGGAGCGGCACGGAGCGCATTTGGACCGTCTACGTGGTGGAGGACGATCCACGCGCGCGCAGCTTTTTCGAGGTGAGCGTGCGGCGCAGCCCGCGTTTGCGTTGGCTCGGCTCGGCCGGAACGGTGGCCGAAGCTGTCGCGTGGATGCAACGGACGGCCGAGCCGCCCGACGTGCTGCTGGTCGATCTCGGTTTGCCGGATGGCAGTGGGCTCGATGTGATTCGCTCCGCCGTGTCGCGCTTTCCGCAGTGCGATCCGCTCGTCGTTTCCGTCTTCGGCGACGAGGACAACGTGCTGTCGAGCATCGAGGCCGGCGCCGCGGGGTACATCCACAAGGACGCCGCGCCCGAAGATATCGCGCAGACCATCGTCGATATGAAGGGCGGCGCATCGCCCATCTCGCCGATGATCGCCCGGCGGGTTCTGGAGAAGTACCGTCTGCTGCATTCCAGCGCGCAGGCGACGGAGAGACGTGACATGGCGCTGGCCCCGGCAGACGCCGCAGTGCGGCAACTGTTGTCTGGCCGCGAGCAGGAGGTCCTGACGCTGGTCGCCCGCGGGTTTTCGTACGGCGAGATCGCGCGCCTGAAAGATCTGAGCGTGCACACGGTGCAGACCCACATCAAGAACCTCTACGGCAAGCTCGCCGTGCATTCCAAGAACGAGGCGGTGTTCGAGGCGACCCGGCTCGGGCTGTTGCCGCACCCGCGCTGAGCCGGTGAAGCGCGGCGTGTACTTCCTCGCCGCGCGATCGATCGCATTTTTTGTGGTGATTTGCGGGTTTTGGGGCACGGCAAATGCGACGGTCGAACCACTCGAACTGCGGGCCGGCCGCATAGAGACAACCGTCGAGGGCGTCACGCGAGAGGGCTTGGTAGCGCTGCCCTACAACTGGGACAGGCAGCATCTCGGCAAGGCGGGCTTCGCGACCTTCGATCTGCCTTTCACGCTGGACACCGCGCCTGAAAGTCCCTGGGGCATCTTTATTCCCCGCACCGGCAACGTCTTTGAAGTTCGGCTCAACGGTGCCTTGCTGCAGGTCTACGGCAACCTCGATCGGGGCAACGGCCCCGACTACGCGAAGGCACCGATCTACATGGCCGTGCCGGGGCGCCTGCTGCACGCAGGCGACAACCTGCTGCAGGTGCGCATCCGCGCCGACAGCGGGCGTCGCGGCGGGTTGTCGGTTGTTACGCTCGGGCCGGCCGTACCGGTACGAACGCAGCTTTTTGAAACCGCCTACGCCTGGCGCTTTACCGGCTCGGTGCTGCTGATGGCGTTCAGTCTCATCGTGGGGGGCATCGCGCTGTCGTTGTGGCTGACGCAGGTCGACACCAGCGTGCCCGGCGGCCGGCGCGAGGGTCTTTATCTGTGGGCCGCGCTGGCGGAGTTTTGCTGGGCTTTGCGCGTGGCCGATGGCGTAGTCGTCGAGCCGCCGATGTCGTGGGGGCCATGGGGTGTGCTCATGGCGTTGTGCTATGCCGGCTGGGTCGCATCCGCGATGATGTTCTGCTACCACCTGGCCGACTGGGCCCGACATGCCCGCACGCGCTGGGCGCGCTGGGCCATGGCGGCCATCGTCCTCGGCACGCTCGTGTTTTCGTGGTTGTCCATGGCCACCGACAAACCGGCTTGGTTGACCCGCTGGCTGGCGGTGGAAATCGCGATGGTCGTCGTATTTGTCGCCTCTTTTACGGTTGCCACGCTGCGCCGGCCGCAGACCGGAAGCCTGCTCGTGATGCTGGCCGCGCTGGCGACGGTCGCCTTTGGCACGCGCGACTGGATCGTGATCCGGCTCAGCGATTCGTACGGTGAAACGACCTGGGTCCGCTACTCGTCGGTGTTCTTCGGCGTGGCCCTGCTGCTGATCGTGCTGCAGCGCTTTCGGGCGGCGAGCGCAGAGGCGCGCGGCTGGGTGACGACGCTGGCTGCGCGCGTGGCCGAGCGGGAACAGGAACTCGAGTCGACCTACGGCAAGCTAGAAAAGGTGGCGCGGGAACAGGCGCGCACTCACGAGCGCGAGCGCATCTTGCGGGACATGCATGACGGCGTCGGCTCGCACATCAGCGCTGCGATCCGTCAGCTGCAGTCGGGCCAGGCGAGCGATGCCGAGGTGCTGCGCACCCTGCGCGATTCGCTCGACCAACTCAAACTGTCGATCGACTCGATCCATCTGCCGCCGGGCGATGTCGGCGCGCTGCTGGCGGGCATGCGCTATCGCATGACGCCACGCTTCAAGGCATCGGGCATCGCGCTCGAATGGGCTGTCGACGACGTGGCGTCGGTGGCCGGGCTCGATGGGCAGGCGATGCGGCAGGTCCAGCTTTTGTTATTCGAGGCGATCTCCAATGTGCTGCAGCATTCGGGCGCCAGCACGTTGCGACTCGAAGCAGCGATGCACGGCGCCGTACTTCGATTGCACGTGATCGACAACGGCTGCGGTTTCGATGCAGCGCAAGTACCGCGGTCGCTCGGCCAGCGCGCTGCGGCCCTGGGCGTGGCGCTGTTGCTCGAAAGCCGACCGGGGCGCACTGTCGTCTCGCTTGAATTCATCGGTTGAGGGCCGGTGGGGCCCGGCAGGCGCGGATAATCCGCGGCCATGTCAGCCGTGTTCAACCAGCCCTCGTTCGCGCGCCGCATCGCGCCTATTTTTCAGGGCTTCGACGGCTTTCTGGCCTTTGCCGTGTTTTTGCTCGCGTGCGCTGGGCTGCTGACGATGTATTCGTCGGGCTACGACCATGGGTCCCGCTTCATGGACCACGGCCGCAACATGATCCTGGCCGGTTTCATCATGTTCGTGGTGGCGCAAATTCCGCCGCAACGGCTCATGAGCTGCGCGGTGCCGCTCTACACCTTGGGCGTTGCGCTGCTCATTGCGGTGGCGGTATTCGGGCTGACCAAGAAGGGCGCCAAGCGCTGGCTCAATGTCGGCTTCGTGATACAGCCGAGCGAGATTCTGAAGATCGCCATGCCGTTGATGCTGGCCTGGTGGTTCCAGCGCCGCGAAGGTCAGCTGCGACCGCTCGATTTCGCGGTGGCGACCATCCTCCTGGTGGTGCCGGTCGGCCTTATCGTGAAGCAACCCGACCTGGGCACCGCGTTGCTGGTGCTGTCGGCCGGGCTGTCGGTGATTTTCTTCGCTGGCCTGTCCTGGAAATTGATATTGCCGCCGTTCCTCATCGGGCTCGTCGCCGTGGCCCTGATCGTCGGCTATGAGTCGACGCTGTGCGCCGACGGCTTCGACTGGCGCGTGCTGCACGACTACCAGAAGCAGCGCATCTGCACGCTGCTCGATCCGGGCAAAGACCCGCTCGGCAAAGGCTTTCACATCATCCAGGGAATGATCGCGATTGGCGCAGGTGGCGTCGGCGGGAAAGGTTTCATGCAGGGCACTCAGACGCACCTGGAGTTCATCCCCGAGCGCACCACCGACTTCATCTTTGCCGCGTACTCGGAGGAATTCGGGCTGGCCGGCAACCTCTTTTTGATCGCATCCTTCATCTTCTTGATCTTCCGCGGTCTCGCGATTGCGTCGGACGCACCCACCCTGTTTTCGCGATTGCTGGCAGGCGCCATCACGCTGATCTTTTTCACTTACGCCTTCGTCAACATGGGCATGGTCAGCGGCATCCTGCCCGTCGTCGGTGTCCCGCTCCCTTTCATCAGCTATGGCGGCACCGCCATGGTCACGCTTGGCCTAGGCCTGGGCATCCTGATGTCGATTTCGCGCGCCAAACGCTTGATGCAGACCTGACCGCGCCGTAGGTTGGCGGTCTGTGGGTGAGATGCCGTGAAACCGGCTCTGCCGCGCGACTGGCATCGCCCCCGGTAGGGCGCGAGCCAAGTACTCCCCGGTAGAGGGAGGGCGAAGCGACACGAAGTGCGCGCCGCCCCTGGGGGCGAGCAATAATGCCCGATGATCTCTCGCGAACCCACCATCGAGCGCCTCGCCACGGCGCAATCGTTGCTTCTCACGCCCTTCGGCCTCGACGAATCGCACCTGACCAAAGCGCTCGGCGAAATCACCTCCTACGGTGTCGACGACGCAGATCTCTACTTCCAGTACACCCGCAGCGAAGGTTGGAGCCTGGAAGAAGGCATCGTCAAGACCGGCAGCTTCAGCATCGACCAGGGCGTCGGCGTCCGAGCTGTCAGCGGTGAAAAAACCGCGTTCGCGTATTCGGACGACATTTCAGAAGCGTCGCTGCTCGACGCGGCGCGCACCGTGCGTTCGATCTCAGCCTCGGGCCGTACGGGTCGCGCCAAGACGCCTTCCCGCAAGGTCGCATCGAGCCGCTCGCTCTACGCTGGCGTCGACCCGATCTCCACGCTCGACAGCGCAACCAAGGTGGCCTTGCTCGGCAAAGTCGAAAAGCTGGCGCGTTCGCGCGATCCGCGCATTGCGCAGGTCATGGCCGGACTCGCAAGCGAATACGACGTGGTGCTGGTGGCACGTGCCGACGGCACGCTGGCGGCCGATGTGCGCCCACTGGTGCGTCTTTCCGTGACCGTGATCGCGGAGCAGAACGGCCGCCGCGAAATCGGCTCCGGCGGCGGTGGCGGGCGCTTCGGGCTCGCCTACTTCGACGACGAACACATCGCCGAATATGTCGACCAAGCCGTCAAGGCGGCGCTCACGAATCTCGAAGCTCGGCCCGCACCGGCCGGTGAAATGACCGTCGTGCTCGGCCCGGGCTGGCCCGGCATCCTGCTGCACGAGGCCATTGGCCACGGGCTCGAAGGCGACTTCAACCGCAAGGGATCGAGCGCGTTCTCGGGCCGCATCGGCGAGCGCGTGGCGGCCAAGGGCGTGACCGTGCTCGACGACGGCACCATCGCCGACCGCCGCGGTTCACTCAATGTCGACGACGAAGGCAACGCCAGCCAGCGCAACGTGCTGATCGAAGATGGCATCCTGAAGGGTTACATCCAGGATTCGATGAATGCGCGCCTGATGAAGGTCAAGCCCACCGGCAACGGCCGCCGCGAAAGCTACGCGCATGTGCCAATGCCGCGCATGACCAACACCTACATGCTGGGCGGCGACAAGGACCCGAAGGAGATCGTCGCCAGCATCAAGAAGGGTCTGTACGCCACTAACTTCGGCGGCGGCCAGGTCGACATTACGAGCGGCAAGTTCGTCTTCTCGGCGAGCGAGGCTTACTGGGTCGAGAACGGCAAGATCCAGTACCCGGTGAAGGGCGCGACCATCGTGGGCAACGGCCCTGACGCACTCACGCGCGTCACGATGATCGGCGATGACATGGCGCTGGACTCGGGTGTCGGCACCTGCGGCAAGGAAGGCCAGAGCGTGCCGGTCGGCGTCGGCCAGCCGACGTTGCGCATCGATGGGCTCACGGTCGGTGGCACGGCCTGACGCGCCAGCGTCACGTCGTTCTGAAAAACCCTGTGCTACATTTCCTCTCCATGTCTCTGCGCACCGCATTCTATTTTTCGTACTTTTGGTTCCGGATCTCCGGCGGCCCAGAGGCGAGCGCGTAAAGCAAACGTACACCCCTCCAAGACCGCCGGCGCTCACGCCCCGGCGGTTTTTTTGTGCCCCTCGTTTTTCAATCAAGACTTCAGATCAGGAGCCCACGATGACCCTTCCTACCGCCCGACCCAGCGACAGCTGGTATGCGACCGTCGAAAAGACCAGCAAGACCGACGACGAACGCATCAAGGACATCAACGTGCTGCCCCCTCCAGAACATCTGATCCGCTTTTTCCCGATCAGCGGCACCGCGACCGAAGCGCTCATTGCCGACACGCGGCGCAACATTCACAACATCATGGCTGGCAAGGACGACCGGCTGCTGGTGGTCATGGGCCCGTGTTCCATTCACGATCCGGTCGCAGCGCTCGAGTACGCCAAGCGGCTGCAGGCGCAGCGTCTGAAGTACGCCGGAACGCTGGAGATCGTGATGCGCGTCTATTTCGAAAAGCCGCGCACCACGGTCGGCTGGAAAGGGCTCATCAACGACCCGTACCTCGACGAGAGTTTTCGGATCGACGAAGGCCTGCGGATCGCCCGGCAGCTGTTGATCGACATCAACCGGCTCGGTCTGCCTGCGGGCAGCGAGTTTCTCGACGTGATCTCGCCGCAGTACATCGGCGATCTGATTGCCTGGGGCGCGATCGGCGCACGCACGACGGAGAGCCAGGTGCATCGCGAGCTGGCATCGGGCTTGTCGGCACCGATCGGTTTCAAGAACGGAACGGACGGCAACATTCGCATTGCGACGGACGCCATTCAGGCGGCGGCGCGCGGCCATCACTTCTTGTCGGTGCACAAGAACGGCCAGGTCGCGATCGTGCAGACCAACGGCAATCGCGATTGCCATGTGATCTTGCGTGGCGGCAAGGCGCCTAACTACGACGCCGCCAGCGTGACGGCGGCCTGCGCCGACCTCATGGCCGCCGGCCTGCCGCCCACCTTGATGGTCGATTGCAGCCATGCCAACAGTTCCAAGCAGCACCAGAAACAGATCGACGTCGCCGCCGACATCGCGGGCCAGGTGGCGGGCGGTTCCAGCCAGGTGTTCGGTCTGATGATCGAAAGCCATCTGCAGCCCGGCGCTCAGAAGTTCACGCCCGGCAAGGACGAGTTGGCCGGGCTCGAATACGGCAAAAGCATCACCGATGCCTGCATCGGCTGGGATGATTCGGTTGGCGTGCTCGAGACGCTGTCGCAGGCGGTCAAGTCGCGTCGCGGCTGATCGGACTCTCAAAATCGATCCGGCCTCGACCGGATCAGGCTAGATCAGGCTGGCGAGGTCGGGCCAATGGTGGCGCATGGCCACGGCTTCGTCGCCGTCGCCGGCCATGAACGAAAAATCGGCGAAGTCGAAGCCCGGCGCGACCGTGCAGGCGACCAGCGTGTAGTCCCCCGTCGCGTGGCTCACGATGGGCCGCGCCGCCTGCCACTGACCCGCTGGCACCACATGCTGCGGGCGGGTGCCGTGGACATCGACGGCGCCCAAGCGCACGTGCGCAGGCGCGGTTCGCAAGTTGGCGTCGCAAGTCCACAGTGCCAGCGGCACGCCTTCCAGGAACACCCAGACTTCGTCGGACAGCACGCGGTGCCAACGCGAATGCTGATGGGCCTCGAGCATGAAATAAATGGTCGTTAGCGCGCTGCGCGGCGGGCGGCCATCGACCGGCGTCGACACTGCGCCGGAGCGAAACGTCTCGCGATACCAGCCGCCTTCTGGGTGCGGCTGCAAATGCAGCGCTTCAATCAGCTGCTGCGCGCGGGTCAGCGTCATGCGGCGGCCCGCAGCGCGGCCAGTAATTTGTCGTGCACGCCGCCGAATCCACCATTGCTCATGCAGACGATGTGATCGCCGGGTCGGACGGCGGAGACGATTTGCACCACCAGGGGATCGATCGCGCCGACCACGCGAGCTCGGTTGCCGAGCGGCACGAGCGCTGCGGCCGCATCCCAATCGAGTCCGGCGGTGTGGCAGAAAGCAAGATCGGCGGCTTCGAGACTCCACGGCAGCTGCGACGACATGGTCCCCAGCTTCATGGTGTTGCTGCGTGGCTCGAAGGCCGCGACGATGCGCTCGCCGGTCTTGCCCTGAATATCCAGCTGACGACGCAGGCCGTCGAGAGTGGTTCGAATGGCGGTGGGATGGTGCGCGAAGTCGTCGTAGACATGGATGTCGCCACCCGCGCGCGCGACCACGCCGCGCAATTCCATGCGGCGCCGCACGTTGTGGAAGGTCCCGAGCGCGGCCGCGGCGTCGTTCGGCGGCACGCCGACATGCTCGGCGGCGGCGATGGCGGCCAGCGCATTCATCTGGTTGTGCAGCCCCGACAGTTCCCATTCGACGCGCCCGACGACTTCGCCATGGCGGCGCACGTCGAAAGCGCTGTGCTCGCCGTCGGCCTGCCACTCGGCCCGCGCGCCCGCGCTGCGCACGGTGCCGATCGCACCGCCGAAGCGTGCGACCTCGCTCCAGCAGCCCTGCGCCAGCACGCGCTGCAGGCTGTCTTCGGTTGCATTCACCACCACGCGGCCAGTGCTTGGCACCGTCCGCACGAGGTGATGAAACTGCCTCTCGATCGCCGCGAGGTCATCGAAGATGTCGGCATGGTCGAATTCCAGGTTGTTCAAGATGGCGGTGCGCGGTCGGTAATGAACGAACTTGCTGCGCTTGTCGAAAAACGCGGTGTCGTATTCATCGGCTTCGATGACAAAGGGCAAGTTCGAGCCCAGGCGTGCCGACACACCAAAATCGAGCGGCACACCACCGACGAGAAAGCCCGGCGCCCTGCCTGCGCGATCGAGAATCCACGCCAGCATCGACGTGGTCGTGGTCTTGCCGTGCGTGCCCGCCACCGCCAGCACATGGCGGCCCTGCAGCACGTTTTCAGCGAGCCATTGCGGGCCGCTCGTGTAGGGCGAACCGGCGTCGAGGATTGCTTCCATCAACGGAAACTTCGGCGTGCCGTCGGCCAGTCGAGCCCGTGAAACGACGTTGCCGACCACGAACATGTCGGGCGCCAGCGCCAGTTGGTCGGCCGAAAATCCTTCGATGAGATCGATGTCGAGCGCCCGCAGCTGGTCGCTCATTGGCGGATAGACGCCGGCGTCGCAGCCCGTCACGCGGTGACCGGCTTCGCGCGCCAAGGCGGCCACACCGCCCATGAAGGTGCCGCAGATGCCGAGAATGTGAATGTGCATCGACTGATTTTATGGACGGCGCCCGCAGCGCATCTGCGGGGCTTCTTCGGGGCTTCTTCAAACGGCACTCTCCGGGCAAAATGATTCGATGGACATGTCCAAGCGCGAAATCGCAGCGACCGCGGCCCGCCTCGTCGTCGAGGAGGGGCTGGAGTACGGGCCGGCCAAACGCCGTGCCTTGCGCGAGATGGGTTTGCCGAGCCGGACTTCGCTGCCCAACAACGACGAGGTCGAGGTCGAGGTTCGTGACTACATCCAGCTCTTTTGCGCCGATACGCAGCCCAAAGAGCTCCATGCGTTGCGCATGCTGGCACTGGAGTGGATGGAGCGCATGTCGGCTTTCCGTCCGCACGTAGGTGGTGCGGTGTGGCACGGCACGGCAACGCGCCTTTCGGATATTTATGTCCAGCTTTTCTGCGACGATTCCAAGTCGGCCGAGATCGCGCTGATCGACCATCACGTCGACTACCAGCCCCGCACGGTTACCGGCTTTCACGGCGAGCAAGTCGAGGCGCTCAGCGTGCACGCGTCGAGCCTTGCACTTGGCGAAGACATCGGCGTGCACCTGCTGGTCTACGATCTCGACAACTTGCGCGGCGCACTGAAGCCGGATGCGCAGGGGCGTACGCCGCGTGGCGACGTGACGGGATTGCGGCGCCTCATTGAAAAGGATTCGGGATGAAGACGGATTTGAGCCGGCGACGCTGGCTCTACGGTGGCGTGGCGGTAGTGGCTGCCGGCGCGGGTGTCGGTGGCGCATGGCTCAAACATGATGCCAATGCGGCGAGCACTGCAGGGAGCGTCGACGAGGGCGACCCGGCCTTTTGGTCTCGCAGTTTCACGCGGCCTGAAGGCGGAGAACTCAAACTGGCCGACCTTCGGGGCAAGCCGCTGCTGGTTAATTTCTGGGCGACCTGGTGTCCGCCCTGCGTCGAGGAACTGCCGATGGTCGATCGTTTTTTTCGCGATCATGCGACATCGGGGTGGCAAGTGATCGGATTGGCAATCGATCAGCCAAGTTCAGTGCGCAAGTTTCTCGAAAAGACGCCGGTGAGCTTCCCGGTCGGATTGGCTGGTCTTGAAGGCACCGAACTGGTCAAGCAGTTGGGCAACACGGGCGGTGGGTTGCCCTTCACCTTGGTAGTGCAGGCCGATGGAAAAGTCGCCGCACGGAAAATGGGAAAGCTCGAGCCCGCTGACCTGGAGGCATGGCGGCGTGCATATGTTCACGGTTAGAATGCGGCCGGCCGACGGCGAGCCCGACGCGCTGACGTCGCAAATCGCTGGAATAGACTGACGTAGCTGCCAGTAGTCGGTAATAAGTTGCTATTACACGCACTACACCGATTCCAGGCGAGTTGATTTCCCGAATGACCGGCCCCGCCGGCAATGGAGCCCCATGGACCTGCGCAAACTGAAGACACTGATCGATTTGGTGTCTGAATCCAACATTTCCGAATTAGAGATCACCGAAGCAGAAGGCAAGGTTCGCATCGTCAAAGGCGGTGAACCCGCACCGGTTCAATACGTGCACGCGATGGCAGCACCGTCCGCAGCAGTTGCTCATGCGCCTCCTGCAGCAGCGATTCCTGCGGCGCCAGCGGAAGCAGCGCCAGCTGGCCACGCGATCAAATCTCCGATGGTCGGCACCTTCTACCGCTCGTCCAGCCCGGGTGCCGCCGCTTTCGTGGAAGTCGGCAGCAAAGTGAATGAAGGCGACACCGTCTGCATCATCGAGGCCATGAAGATCCTGAATGAGATCGAAGCCGACAAGTCGGGCACTGTCACGCAGATCCTTGGGGAAAACGGACAGGCAGTCGAGTACGGCCAGCCGCTGTTCATCATCGAGTGACCATGTTCAAGAAGATTCTGGTCGCCAACCGCGGCGAGATCGCGCTGCGTATTCAGCGCGCCTGCAGCGAGATGGGCATCAAGGCCGTCATGGTCTATTCCGAAGCCGATCGCGAGGCCAAGTACGTCAAGCTGGCGCAGGAAGCGGTGTGTATCGGCCCGGCGGCATCGGCGCTGAGCTATCTCAATATGCCGGCCATCATTTCGGCGGCCGAAGTGACCGACGCCGAGGCGATTCATCCGGGCTACGGCTTTTTGAGCGAGAACGCGAACTTTGCCGAACGCGTCGAACAGAGCGGATTTCAGTTCATCGGCCCAACGCCAGAAAACATCCGGACCATGGGTGACAAGGTCATGGCCAAGCAGTCCATGATCAAGGCCGGAGTGCCTTGCGTGCCCGGCTCCGAAGGCGAACTGTCGGACGACGCGGCCACGAACAAGCGCATTGCGCGTGCGGTGGGCTATCCGGTCATCATCAAGGCGTCGGGCGGTGGCGGTGGGCGTGGCATGCGCGTGGTCCATACCGAAGCCGCGCTCATCAATGCCATTCAGATGACCAAGGCCGAGGCGGGTGCTGCTTTCAGCAATCCGGCGGTCTATATGGAGAAGTTTCTCCAGAATCCGCGGCACGTCGAGATCCAGATCCTGGCCGACAAGTACAAAAACGCGGTCTATCTTGGTGAGCGCGACTGCTCGATGCAGCGCCGCCACCAGAAGGTGATTGAAGAGTCGCCGGCACCGGGCATCCCGCGCAAGCTCATCGAGAAGATCGGTGAGCGTTGCGCGGCGGCCTGCAAGAAGATCGGCTATCGCGGCGCCGGCACCTTCGAGTTTCTATATGAAAACGGCGAGTTCTATTTCATTGAAATGAACACGCGGGTGCAGGTCGAGCATCCCGTAACCGAGTTCACTACCGGCATCGACATCGTCAAGACGCAAATCATGGTGGCCGCAGGCGAAAAGCTTCCGTTCACCCAGCGTCAGATCCAGATGCGCGGTCATGCTATCGAGTGCCGCATCAACGCCGAGGACGCGTGGAAGTTCACGCCTTCGCCAGGCCGCATCACGATGTGGCATCCGCCCGGTGGCCCCGGCGTGCGGGTCGATTCGCACGTCTACACGAACTACTTCGTGCCGCCGAACTACGACTCGATGATCGGCAAGATCATCACGTTTGGCGACACGCGCGAGCAGGCCATGGCGCGCATGCGCACGGCCCTCAACGAGACGGTGGTCGAGGGCATCAACACCAACATTCCGCTGCACCGCGAATTGATGGTCGACGCCAAGTTCATGGCGGGCGGCACCAACATCCACTACCTCGAAGAGTGGCTCGCGGCGCACAAGCGCTGAGCCGGCCGGTGACGTCCATGTTCGAGCTGCGTTTGTTGGTCCCTGAAAGTGGTGTCGAGTCGGTCAGCGATGCGCTCGACGTGCTCGATGCGCTCAGCGTGTCTGTTGAAGATGCAGACGCGGCGACCGATGCCGAACAGGCATTGTTCGGTGAACCCGGCATGCCGCCGCCAAAAGAAGGATGGCAGCGCTCCCGCGTGATGGCGCTGTTCCATACCGAGGCGCGAGCGCACGAGGCGGTCGCTGTGCTCACACCGCAGGAATTCTTTGACGGTTGCGAGGTGCTGGGTATCGGCGCAGTACCGGACCAGGATTGGGTGCGCCTCACGCAATCGCAGTTCGCCCCGGTCGAGATCACGCCCGACTTCTGGATCGTGCCGACTTGGCACGAGCCTCCGGCGCAAGCGAGCAAAGTGATCCGACTCGATCCGGGCCTGGCTTTCGGCACCGGCACGCACCCGACCACGCGCATGTGTCTGCGCTGGATCGCGACCCGCGGTGGCCTCGAGGGCCAGCGGGTCCTCGACTACGGCTGCGGCTCCGGCATCCTCGCCATCGGTGCGGCCAAGTACGGCGCGATAGACATCGATGCCGTCGACATCGACGAGGCGGCCGTGACGTCGACCCGGCTCAATGCCGAAGCCAACGGCGTGCAGTTGAAGACCGGATTGCCCGACGCTGTCGATGGTCGCTATCAGACCGTGCTCGCCAACATCCTCGCCACGCCCCTCAAGGTGCTGGCGCCGCTGCTCTGCGAGCGCATGGCGCCGGGTGGCGCGCTGGTGCTCGCAGGCATCCTGGAGCGGCAGGCAGACGAGCTGAAGGCGGCCTACGCGCCGTACGTCGAACTCACGGTCAGCGACAGCGAAGACGGCTGGATCCTGATGACGGCGCGCACCTGAGCTTCCGGTGCGCGGGGTGCGACCCTACAATTCGCGCGACATGAGCCTCGTCACCCGTTGCCCCTCCTGCGCGACCACCTTCAAGGTGGTGAAGGATCAACTGCGGATCTCCGACGGATGGGTGCGCTGCGGTCGTTGCAGCCATGTGTTCGATGCGTCGCTCGACCTGCAAGAGTTGCCTGAGCCCGCAGCTTCTGTGCCTGCAGTGCCTGCAGTGCCCGCGTCGGCGGCGTCCGTGCCATCGCCGCCGCCGCTTTCAGACGATGCGGATTTCTTCGACGACGAGCCTCTGCCGGAGCCCGTCGCATCGGCGCCTGCGCCGCTCGAGATGCCCGAACCCGACTTCGACGACGACGGCGACGACGACGACGTAGATAAAGTCGAGGCAGATGAAGCAGATCAAGGACATGAGTCCGACCTGTCGCGCGAACTGGACCCGTCCGGCGAAGCGCCGGAAGAAGAGCGCCAGCCGTATGTCGTGGCGTATAGCTCGGAGACCGTGTTCGAGGGTCGGCCTATGCCCATGCCAATGCCCGCCGACGAACTCAACCTCTCCGAGCCGGCCCGGAGCGCAGAGCCGGCGCCCTTTAAGCCCTCATTGCATGCGGGTGCCATCGTGCTGCCGCGCACGTTGCCCGGTCTGCCGTCGATCGGGTTGGTGGCGGACGAACCGTGGCCGCAAGTCGTCACGCCGCAGTCCGATAACAACGGCGACGCACCGACGACGAAATCTCCTTTGATCGTGCCGTCGCATCTCAGGGAGCAGGCGGACAACGCGAGCCAGGTGCAGTTTCAGAAGGCGTTGCGACGTGCGCGCGACAAGGCCGCCAAGATCGCGCGTTCGCGCGAAAAGAGTGCTGCCGCGCAGGACTCCAACCCGATGCCGCTGGTTCAGTCCGAAAGCGATGCGATGCCGCTGGTTGTCATGTCGGCGACCGCAGAGAGTGCACCGGTGACCGGCTCCGAAGGCGTCACCTTGCCCGGGCTTCTTCGTGCCGCCTCGGCACCGGCCTTCTGGCGCGGTGTCAAAGGACGCGCATTGCTTGTCGCAGGCATCGTGCTGGGCGTGCTGTTGCTGACGGTGCAGGTCTTGCACCGGGAGCGCGACGCCATCGTTGCGAGACAGCCCGGCATGCGACCGCTGATGAGCGGTGTGTGTGCCATCACCGGTTGCCAACTGTCGGCACTGCGTCAGATCGGGGATATCACGATCGATGGCGCCGCATTTGCCCGCGAGAAGGTCGGCGACGGCTATCGGCTCAGCTTCACCTTGCGCAACGCCGCGTCGGTGCCGCTTGCGATGCCGGCCATCGAACTCTCGCTGCTCGACACGCAGGAGCAGGCGGTGATCCGGCGCGTGTTGCTGCCGGCCGACTTCGGTGCCCCGGCAGAGCTGGCCGCGCGCGGCGAACGCGTGGCGTCGATGCCGCTGGCGCTCGACGCTGCCCAAGCTGCGAGTCTGGCGCCGGTGGCTGGTTACCGTCTGGTGGCTTTTTATCCCTGAAGCGGCCGAGCGGCGCCGACTTCTTTTCTCCTTTTTTCTTTCCCAATAACGGTTTACCCATGGCAGCAGTGATTTGCGGTTCCCTCGCGTTCGACACCATCATGACGTTCGAAGGTCGGTTCGCCGACCAGATCCTTCCTGATCAGTTGCACATCCTCAACGTGTCGTTCCTGGTGCCGGCGCTTCGGCGTGATTTCGGCGGCTGTGCGGGCAACATCGCCTACAGCCTCAACGCACTGGGCGGCACGGCATTGCCGATGGCTACGGTGGGCAGCGACGGCGCCGACTACGTCGCCCGATTCAAGGGTTTGGGCATCGGCACGGAGTTCGTTCGCGAACTCTCCGACACTTACACCGCGCAATGCTTCATCACGACCGACATGGCCAACAACCAGATCACGGCCTTTCATCCTGGCGCAATGCAGCAAGCCCATCTCAACAAGATCGCGGCACGCGATGACATCCGTATCGGCATCATCTCGCCCGATGGGCGTGACGCGATGCTGCAGCATGCAGAGCAGTTCAAACAAGCCGGCATTCCTTTCGTGTTCGATCCGGGCCAGGGGTTGCCGATGTTCAACGGAGACGAGCTGGCACGGTTCATCGAGCAGGCCGACTGGGTCACCGTGAATGACTACGAAGGCAAGATGCTGAGCGACCGCACCGGCTGGAGCGAGGCGGACATCTCGCGTCGCGCGCGCGGGCTGGTGGTCACGCTTGGCGCCGAGGGTTGCGACGTATGGGTCGACGGGCAGAAGGTGCATGTTCCGGCCGTCAAGCCTGAGGCAGTTGTCGACCCCACGGGTTGCGGCGACGCGTGGCGCGGTGCGTTGTTGTTCGGGCTGGAACAAGGGTGGGATCTCACACGGTGTGCAGCGCTGGGCAACCAGATCGGTGCGCTCAAGATCGCGCAACGCGGGCCGCAGAACTACCAGATCGACTTGAAAGCGATCGGCCTCTGAAAGCGCATTCGTCAGAGCTCATTCGCTGAGCGAAAAAAAAGCCCGACACCGTGAGGTGCCGGGCTTTTTGCCTTAAGGCCGCTGACCGACTCAGGGCTTGCTGGCCGTCGGAAACGGCCATGCAGCTTGAGGGTTCAGCGTCGTCTGCGCGGCGGGCGCAGGAGCGGGCGCTACGGCTGCCTTTGCAGGAGCCTTGGCGGCTGCCTTCTTGGCGGGCGCAGGTTTCGCAGCAGGGGCAGGCTTGGCAGCGGGCTTTTTCGCTGCTTTCTTGGCAGCGGTCTTTTTAGCCGCGGCCTTTTTCGCAGGAGCCTTCTTGGCGGGGGCCTTCTTCGCAGCTGCCTTTTTCGCAGGAGCCTTCTTGGCGGCAGCCTTCTTAGCCGGGGCCTTCTTCGCAGCTGCCTTTTTGGCCGGAGCCTTCTTGGCTGCTACTTTTTTAGCCGGGGCCTTCTTTGCTGGAGCCTTCTTGGCAGCGACCTTTTTGGCCGGAGCCTTCTTGGCTGCTACCTTCTTCGCGGCTACCTTCTTGGCGGGAGCCTTCTTAGCAGCCACGACCTTCTTTGCCGGAGCCTTCTTTGCAGCGGCTTTCTTAGCCGGCGCTTTCTTTGCAGTTGCCATTTCTATTTCTCCTTGATCAAGTTGAAAAATCAACCTCTTGAAGCACTTCGCGTCCGCTTGTGAACGTGAAGCGATTCATGGTGTTGGATCAAGCCCAGCACCATGAACACCTGCGCTTTCGTCCGTGCCGCGCTCTATGGCGTGATCGGCGGCGAAAGCAATTCTTGAACTCATTTATTCTTATCGAAAAAAATTCAATCCCACGACAGCGCACCACCCGACTGGTATTCGATGACGCGGGTCTCGAAGAAATTTCGCTCTTTCTTCAGGTCGATCATTTCGCTCATCCAGGGGAACGGATTTTCTTCGTTCGGGAAGAGCGTTTCGAGGCCGATCTGCTGTGCACGCCGGTTGGCGATGTAGCGCAGGTAGCCCTTGAACATGGAGGCGTTCATGCCGAGCACACCACGCGGCATGGTGTCTTCGGCGTACTTGTATTCGAGCTCGACGGCCTTCATGAAGAGGGCCTTGATCTCGGCCTTGAACTCGCTGTTCCAGAGGCCGGGGTTCTCGAGCTTGAGCTGGTTGATCAGGTCGATGCCGAAGTTGCAGTGCATCGACTCGTCGCGCAGGATGTACTGGTACTGCTCGGCGGCGCCGGTCATCTTGTTCTGCCGACCCAGCGCCAGAATCTGCGTGAAGCCGACGTAGAAGAACAAGCCTTCCATCAGGCATGCGAAAACGATGAGCGACTTGAGCAGGGTCTGGTCGGTCTCGTGCGTGCCGGTCTTGAAGAGCGGATCGCTGATGGCTTCGATGAACGGAATCAGGAACTGGTCCTTCTCGCGGATCGAAGGCACTTCGTTGTAGGCGTTGAAGATCTCGCTCTCGTCCAGACCGAGCGACTCGACGATGTACTGGTACGCGTGCGTGTGAATCGCTTCTTCGAAGGCTTGGCGCAGCAAGAACTGGCGGCACTCCGGCGCGGTGATATGCCGATACGTGCCCAGCACGATGTTGTTGGCGGCGAGCGAGTCGGCGGTCACGAAGAAGCCGAGGTTGCGCTTCACGATGCGACGTTCGTCTTCAGTCAGACCGTTCGGGTCTTTCCACAACGCGATGTCTCGCGTCATGTTCACTTCCTGCGGCATCCAGTGATTGGCGCAAGAGGCCAGGTACTTTTCCCACGCCCATTTGTACTTGAAGGGCACGAGCTGGTTGACGTCGGTTTGACCGTTGATGATTCGTTTGTCATCGGCGCGCACGCGGCGAGCGACCGGAGCGGCGGCTGACGCGACAAATGACGCAGCGACCGATGCTGTTGCAGCAGAGATGGCCGGTGCAATTTTCGGCGTCGGAGCCTCCATCGAGCGTGCATTCAATGCGCCGCTTTTCGGTGAGTGCTGCAATCCTTGTTGCATGTCCTTTGGCAAGGAGGGCTTGACTTCTTCGTCCCAGGTCAACATAGAAAAATCCAATGCTCAAATTATCAGAGCAACGATGTAAGTTGGAAAGTGCTCGTTCACATCGCGCTCCATTTATCTCGTCGTTATGTTGCTCACATGCATCGCGTTGTGATGTCAGGCGATGCCGCGAACATCAAACGCGCTTCATTGACATGCTTCGCACGTCGGATCGTCGACACCGCAAAACGCGATGTCGGTTTGCGGCATCGAACTCAACTGCAATTGCGCAGCGAGTGCAGCAGCATCGAGTGCGCTCAAGCCTGATGCACCCGACATGCTCGATGACATGTTCGACGATGCATCGCTGCTCGTGCTGCCTGACGACACAGCATTGAGACGACCGGATTGCACCGTCGATTTTTCAGCGTGCGTCGCGCTCTGCGTGCGGAGGTAGTAGGTCGTCTTCAGGCCACGCAACCATGCGAGTTTGTACGTGTCGTCGAGCTTCTTGCCCGATGCACCGGCCATGTAGATGTTGAGCGACTGCGCCTGGTCGATCCACTTCTGGCGCCTCGAGGCGGCTTCGACCAGCCACGTCGTTTCGACTTCGAAGGCGGTGGCGTAGAGCGCCTTGATGTCTTGCGGCACGCGATCGATCGGACGCAGCGAGCCATCGAAGTGCTTCAGGTCCATGACCATCACGTCGTCCCACAAACCGAGACGCTTCAGGTCGCGCACCAGATAGTGATTGATGACGGTGAACTCGCCCGACAGGTTCGATTTGACCGACAGGTTGCCGAAGCAAGGCTCGATCGATGCGTCGACGCCGATGATGTTCGAGATGGTCGCGGTCGGAGCGATGGCCGTGCAGTTCGAATTGCGCATGCCGTCGGTCTTGATTTTCTGACGCAACGCGTCCCAGTCGAGCGTGGTGGAGCGGTCGACTTCGACGTAGCCGCCACGTGCTTTTTCGAGCAGGTCGAGCGTGTCGATGGGCAGCACGCCCTTGTCCCACAGCGAGCCCTTGTAGCTCGAGTACTTGCCGCGCTCCTTGGCGAGATCGGTCGATGCCCAGTACGCGTGGTAGCAGATGGCCTCCATCGACACGTCTGCAAATTCGACGGCTTCTTGCGAAGCGTACGGAATCCGCAGCTCGTACAGCGCATCCTGGAAGCCCATTACGCCCAGGCCGACCGGACGATGGCGCAAATTGGAGTCACGCGCCTTCTTGACGGCGTAGTAGTTGATGTCGATCACGTTGTCGAGCATGCGCATCGCGGTCGAGATCGTGCGCTTCAGCTTCTCATGGTCGACCTTGCCGTCTTTCAGATGCTGCAGCAGGTTCACCGAACCCAGATTGCAGACAGCGGTCTCGGTGTCGCTGGTGTTGAGCGTGATCTCCGTGCAGAGGTTCGACGAGTGCACGACGCCCGCGTGCTGCTGCGGCGAGCGCACGTTGCACGCGTCCTTGAAGGTGATCCACGGGTGTCCGGTTTCGAACAGCATCGTGAGCATCTTTCTCCACAGGTCGGCGGCCGGCAGCGTGCGGCTCGGCTTGATGTCGCCGCGAGCCGCCCGTTCTTCGTAAGCGACGTAGGCGCGCTCGAAGTCGGCACCGAAGAGGTCGTGCAGGTCGGGCACGTTGTTGGGCGAGAACAGCGTCCAGGTGCCCTTCTCCATCACGCGGCGCATGAACAGGTCGGGGATCCAGTTGGCCGTGTTCATGTCGTGCGTGCGGCGGCGATCGTCGCCGGTGTTCTTGCGCAGTTCCAGGAACTCCTCGATGTCGAGGTGCCAGGTTTCGAGGTAAGTGCAGACCGCGCCCTTGCGCTTGCCGCCCTGATTCACCGCGACGGCGGTGTCGTTGACCACCTTCAGGAAAGGCACGACGCCTTGCGATTCGCCATTGGTGCCCTTGATGTGGCTGCCGAGTGCGCGAACGCGGGTCCAGTCGTTGCCCAGGCCGCCGGCGAACTTCGACAGCAGCGCGTTTTCCTTGATGGATTCGTAGATGCCGTCGAGGTCGTCGGGCACTGTCGTCAGATAGCAGCTCGACAGTTGCGAGCGCAGCGTGCCGGCGTTGAACAGCGTCGGCGTGCTCGACATGAAGTCGAAAGACGACAGCACTTCGTAGAACTCGATAGCGCGCGCTTCGCGGTCGATTTCGCCGAGCGACAGACCCATCGCAACGCGCATGAAGAACGCCTGGGGCAGTTCGATGCGGTCTTTGCGGATGTGCAGGAAGTAGCGGTCGTACAGCGTTTGCAGGCCGAGGTAGTCGAACTGCAGGTCGCGCTCAGCCTTGAGCGCGGCGCCCAGGCGGGGCAAGTCGTACTGCAGCAGCTTCTCGTCGAGCAGTTCGTTGTCGACGCCCTTCTTGATGAACTGCGGAAAGTAGTCGACGTAGGCTTGCGAGCGCTCGACCGGCATCACTTCGCGGCCGAGAATTTCCTTGAAGATCGTGTGCAGCAGCAGGCGCGCGGTGGCGAACGTGTAGTCCGGATCTTTTTCGATCAGCGTGCGGGCTGCCAGGATCGATGCTTTGTAGACCTCGTCGAGCGGCACGCCGTCGTAGAGGTTCCGCATCGTCTCGGCCTGGATCGGTGCCGCAGTGATGCTGTCGCCCAGACCTTCGCAGGCGGACTCGATCAGGCCCTTGAGTTCATTCAGGTCGAGCGCGACACGCTCGCCGCGGTCGAGCACATGGATGACCGGCGCGACCGGGGCGTCTTGCGCACCTTGCTTGGCGCGCTCTTGCGTGCGGCGTTCGCGGTACAGCACATAGGCACGCGCGATTTCATGGTGACCGCCGCGCATCAGGCCGAGTTCGACCGAATCCTGCACGTCTTCGATGTGGAAGGTGCCGCCGCCCGGACGCGAGCGCACCATGGCGCGGACGACCGCTTGCGTAAGGCCGTCGACGGTTTCGCGCACGCTGGCAGACGCCGCGCCTTGCGTGCCGTGCACGGCGAGAAAGGCCTTCATCATCGCGATGGCGATCTTGTTCGGTTCGAACGGGACCACCGCGCCGTTACGGCGAATGATCTGGTAGTGCGCGAGCGCATTGCCGGCGGGCGATCCGGCGGTGTCGCGAGCGCTGCTGGTGGCGTTGGGGCTGCCGTTGGTAGATAGCGCGTTGCGCGATGCGGACGGTGTGTTCTGGGCTGTTTGCATTCGGTCCTCGGTTGGCAATTCTTGTTGGAGACGCGGACATCGGTGGTCGGCGTTCGATTCCGGAGCCATTCAGGCATTTGTTCCAGACGGCACACTATATCTAGGGTCTGAGGGGCCTACAACCACTAGATGTAGTGTTTTCGACGAACTTCAATGTTTGTGAAAAACTGCACATCTTGTCGCTTTGCGGTGTGCGTGGCGTCGTAGATGCCGGGCATGCGGCGTGGTTGCTACCCTACGTTATTCCAACCCAGCAGCCATGCGGTTTTCGGCCGCTTTTGCACCTGCGAACCGCATGGTTGCTGCGATGCGAAAGAGCGCCGCGCGCCATGTTTGCAGTGCGATATCAAGGTCCGATGGCGACCTCGGGAAACATATCTTTTTTCCAACCCGTTGCGTCGCGCAGACGCCGCCATGCGAAGCCTGGCCCCGGGTCTTGTTTGCGTCCGGGTGCAATGTGCTCATGGCCGGCGACGAAGGCGATCGGGTAGTGCTGTGCGATGGCGGGGCAGAGGCCGGCAAGCGCCTCGTATTGCGCGTCTTCGAAGAGCGCACCTTCGAGCCCTTCGAGCTCGATGCCGATCGAATCGTCGTTGCAGTTGGTGCGGCCGCGCCATGCCGATGGACCTGCGTGCCAGGCACGATCGTCGCAACTGACGAACTGCCAGAGTTCGCCGTCGCGCCGCACATAAAAATGCGACGACACCTCGACGCCGCGGATGCTCTTGAAGTACGGGTGTGCGTCCCAGTCGAGGCGATTGGTGAAGAGCTGCTGCACCTCGTCGCCGCCGTATTGCGCAGGTGGCAGGCTGATCGAATGCAGCACGATCAGATCGATCTGCGCGCCGGCAGGGCGTGGGCCGAAGTTCGGCGAATGCAGTTGCCTGGCAAAGCGGTACCAGCCTGTGTTCCACATCGCTGCGCCGTTCGCAATTCCATCCCCCGCACCATCCACGCGAACCCCCTTATTCATCGGTGGCGACGCCATGTCCATCGTCGCCGTTCGGTGTCGCAATGCCGAGACGTGCAATGCGATAGCGGATCTGCCGCAAGCTCAAGCCGAGTCGCGCCGCCGCTGCGGTGCGATTGAATCCGCTTTCATGCAGCGCGCGCACGAGGATCTCGCGCTCCTGTTGATCGAGATAGGTCTGCAGGTCGGACGGCACCGCGGGCGGAGGCGCCTTCGCTTCCTGCGGCATTGGTGTCGCGCTGTTCGAGCCGATGGGGGCGTCGTGCAGATCAGCGGTGCTCGCCACGCGCGCACCACCTGCTGCATCGTTCGCCACATCGGCCGTGTCCGAAGCCGCAGAACTCGTCATCGAAGCCAGGCTCGCCAGTCCGGAATCAGACCCCATCAGATCCAGATGCAGCTCATCGCCATCGTTCAACGCGACGGCGCGGTGCAACAGGTTTTCAAGCTCGCGCACGTTGCCGTTCAGCGGATGCAGCGCGAGCCGGCGCAGCACGTCGGCCGACAGCGTCGGCACCGGCATGCCGGCTTCGTGCGCGATGCGTTCGAGCAGAGCGGTGCACAGCGCCGGCAGATCTTCGCGCCGCTCGCGCAGCGCAGGCACCGCGATCTCGATTACGTTGAGCCGATAGAAAAGGTCTTGCCTAAATCGGCTCGCCAGCACCTCGGCGTGCAGATCCTTGTGCGTCGCGCTGACGATGCGCACATCGACCGCGTCTTCCTGCGTCGAGCCGATCGGCCGCACGTTGCGCTCCTGAATGGCACGCAGCAACTTCGACTGCATGGCGATCGGCAGGTCGCCGATCTCGTCCAGAAACAAGGTGCCGCCACGCGCCGCCTGAAAGTAGCCGTCGCGGTCTTGCGAGGAGCCGGTGTACGAGCCCTTGCGCGCGCCGAAGAACTCCGCCTCCAGCAGGTTCTCCGGAATGGCGCCGCAATTGACCGCGACGAACGGGCCGTCGCTGCGCTGGCTGCAAGCATGCACGGCGCGCGCGACCAGTTCCTTGCCGGTGCCCGACTCGCCGCGCACCAGCACCGGCGCCATGCCGCGCGCGACCTTGGCTATGCGCGACTTGACGATCCGCATCGGTTCCGAATCCCCGACCAGCCGGGCCAACGCGGCCAACCCGCTCGCAGCCACGACCGCCGATTTGCCTGCACCCGTATCGATACTGGCTGCCGTTCGCACCACCTTCACCGGCGACGCATGTTGCTGGACGGCAGAGGCCACGACGGCTCGAAATTGCTTCAGATCGACCGGCTTGGTGAGGTAGTCGAAGGCGCCGGCTTTCAAGGCCTCGACGGCGTTTTCGGCGGAGCCGTAGGCCGTCATGACGACGCATCGCTCGCTGCGCTGGTCGTTCTGGATGCGCTGCAGGATTTCCATCCCGAGCCCATCGGGCAACCGCATGTCGGTGATCACCGCATCGAAGCGCACGGCCGCCAGATGCTGCATCGCCTCGGCTACGCTGCCGGCCGCGTCGACCTTGTAGCCCTCGCGCAGCAGCGTCAGTTCGTAGAGCGTGCGCAGGTCGGGTTCGTCGTCGACCACGAGGATGTGCGCGGGTTGCGCGCTTTGCGCATGCAACGCGGACGCCGTCGACGATGGGGTGGGATTGCTCACCCGCCTATTGTGTCAGCCGCGTTTCGGCCGGTGCAAACGAAACGAAGAAATCGTTGCCTTCAGGCCCGTTCGCGGCAAGCGCGCGACGCTCGTAGCCGATGGTCGCGCCGTGCCGCTCGCACAACTCGCGGCAAATAAAGAGCCCGAGACCGCTGGACCGACTCTCCGATGAAAAGAAGGGTTCGAACAGATGTCGCTGCACTGCCGTCTCCAGCGGTGCGCCGTCGCTCCACACTTGCAGATGCGCCCGGTCGCGGCCATCGGCCAGCGTGCTGACCTGGATCGAGCCATCGCGCTCGCCGGCGTAACGCGCAGCGTTGTCGAGCAGGTTCACCAGGATGCGCCGGAGGTGTTCGACATCGAAGCGCACGTCGCGGCCGCCTGTTGCCAGCATCACCAGCACGCCATTGCGCTTCGACTGGCGCACCCACTCTTCAGTGAGCATGCGCACCGTGGTGTCGAGTTCGACCATGTCGCCGAGCGGTTCGATGCGTTGCTGGCGCGCGCGTGCGACATCGAGCACGTCGTCGACGATGCGTGCGAGGCGCTGCGCGTTGTGCTGCACCATGCTGGTCAACTTGCGGTGCGCGGGGTCGACCAAGTCTTCGGCCAGCAGTCCGCTGGCTTGCGTGATGGCTGCCAGCGGATTGCGGATTTCGTGAGCGACGGCAGCCGACATACGGCCCATCGCGGCCAGCTTTTCGGTGCGGATGCGGGCTTCGAGTTCGCGCAGGTCTTGCAGGAACATCACGCACAGGCTGTCGAAGCCGCGCTCGCTGGGCGGCGTCAGGCGTGTGCGCACGCGCACCTCGCGCGGCGCGCCTTGTACTTGCGCTACCGGTACCTCGTGCGATTGCGGAGCGCGCCGCAAAAATGTCTGAGCTGCCAGTGCCGCCAGCGGTTGCCATGCCGGATGGGTGTCGAGCGGAAAGGGCAGCGCCATGCCAGCCAGCCCTTGCCCAAGGATCTCGTCGGCCGCCGGATTGGCCGCATGCACGCGGCCGAAGCTGTCGATCACCAGCACGCCTTCGGTCAGCGTTTCGATGACCAGATCGTTGACCTGCGCGTGCATTTGCGCCGAACTGCGATTGCGCACCGCCAGTGCCTCTTCGCGCGCCAGCCGGCGCGACAGTTCGTGCGCCAGCAGCGCCACCACGAACAGGCCGGTGCCGGTGAGCGCCGCCTGCACGAAGCGGGTCGACGAATCGGATGGTTGCTGCAACCAGTTCCAGGCCGCGTCTGCCAGCAGGAGCAAGGTCACTGCGGCGGTGGTCCCGAGGCCGACCGATACCGTGCCCAGCACCGCACCCAGCAACACGGGCAGCGCGAACAGCGGTGTGTAGTTGATGCTGCCAATCTGCAGCAACTGCAGCAGCGTGAAGGTCGCGAGATCGATGCCGACGGTCGCGAACCAGGTCGGGCCCATCCCGCGAATCGGCGGCTGGAATCGGGCGTAGCGTGAGCCCAGTAGCGTTGCAACGAGGTACGCGATCGATACCGCGATGGCGGCGCGATGCACCGGCTGGCCGATCGTCAGCGTGATGACCTGCAGCACCAACAGCACGGCCGCGACGAAGTAGCGTGCGGTCATGAAGCCACGCCACAAGCGCAGCAACGCAGAGCTTTCTCGCGTGGCAATTTCGAGGCCGCCCCAGTCAGTTCCCGGTTCGCCGCGGGACCAGAGGAGGGGTGCCATGTCGCTCAACGCGCGCTTTCGGCGGCCCGTCGGTGCGCGACGCTGCAATAGACGCCGTCGGGACCGGCGATGGCGTCCGTGGCAGGCAGGTGCAGCCCGCACTGCGCGCAGCGGAGCATGGCCTGCGGCGCGCCGACGGCCGGCGGCGCTTTCGGTGGGACAGGCCGGGCCTTGCGCGCGGCCTCGCGTTCTTCTTCGCGCTGGCCCTTCCGAAAGAGCCAGATCGCGATGAACAGAACGATAAAAACCAGCAGGTACTTCATGGCGCGCGTCCCAAAACCACTTCGAGCACGAATCGCGAACCTACATAGGCCAGCACCAGCAATGCCGCGCCCGCATAGAGCACCCGACGTGCCTTGCGCCCGCGCCAGCCGAAGCGCGCGCGGCCCGTCAACAGCACGGCGAAACAGAACCAAGCCAAGATGGAGAACACCGTTTTGTGGTCCCACTTCCAGGCACGGCCGTACAAGGTTTCGCTGAAGAGCAAGCCGGCCAGCAGCGTCGCCGAGAGCAGTACGAAGCCCGCGGTAACGAAGCGGAAGGTCAGTCGTTCCAGCGTGAGCAAAGGCACGCCGGCTTGTGCATCGGCGGCCAGCCGAATCTGTTTTTCTGCGCGGCTGATGAGCCATGCGTGCACGACCGCGGCGCCGAACAGTCCATACGACGCGATGCCGAGCGCCAGATGCAATGGGAGCCACGGCGAAGCGGAAACGTGGAGTGGCACGCCGGGGAACAGCACAGCCAGCAAGACAGCGCCGGCACCGAGCACCGCCAGCACCCGGCGCACCGTGAGCTGCGGATACATGCGGCTCTCGATGGCGTAAACCGTCAACACGAGCCAGGCGGTGACGGAAATGGCGGGCGCGAACCCGAAGAGCGGGATGCCGCCGACCAGGCTCCATGCCAATGTGAGCCCGTGCAACAGCCAAGCCAGGCCGAGCAACCAGCGCGTGCCCTGTCGCCCGAGCCGCGATGCGCCGGCGGCGGTCACGGCATAGGCTGCGGCAGCGGCGATGCCCAGTGCCACGCCGAGCGGGGAGGGGCTCGCTAAAATCATGGGCTGAGTTTAGCTGCGCCCCTGCAGCGGCTCGCGCTTCACGGCATCTCCAAGGCATCCCCTCATGGCCACCGCCCTCACAGAAAAATTCTCCCGCCTCGTCAAGCAGATGAGCGGGCAGGCCCGCATCACCGAAGCCAACGTGCAGGACATGCTGCGCGAAGTGCGGATGGCGTTGCTCGAAGCCGACGTCGCGTTGCCGGTGGTGCGTGACTTCGTCGCCCGCGTCAAAGAGAAAGCGCTCGGCCAGGAAGTACTGGGCTCGCTCAAGCCGGGGCAGGCGCTGGTCGGCATCGTCAACCGCGAGCTCACCGCGACCATTGGCCAGGGCGTGTCGGACATCAACCTGGTGGCGCAACCGCCAGCGGTGATCCTGATGGCCGGCCTGCAGGGCGCGGGCAAGACCACCACCGTCGCCAAGCTGGCCAAGCACCTGATCGAAAAGCGCAAGAAGAAAGTGCTGACCGTGTCGGGCGACGTGTACCGGCCGGCCGCCATCGAGCAGCTCAAGATGGTCACCGCCCAGGCTGGCGCCGAATGGTTTCCAAGCACGCCCGACCAGAAGCCGCTCGACATCGCGCGTGCCGCGCTCGACCACGCCAAGCGTCATTTCTTCGATGTGCTGCTGGTCGACACGGCGGGCCGCCTGGCCATCGACGAAGCCCTGATGGCCGAGATCAAGGAACTGCACGCCGCGCTGAATCCGATCGAAACGTTGTTCGTCGTCGACGCTATGCAGGGGCAGGACGCGATCAACACGGCCAAGGCCTTCAAGGACGCGTTGCCGCTGACCGGCATCATCCTGACCAAGACCGACGGCGATTCGCGCGGTGGCGCGGCGCTGTCTGTGCGGCAAGTGACTGGCGTGCCTATCAAGTTCGCCGGCACCAGCGAGAAGATCGATGGGCTCGAGGTGTTCGACGCCGAGCGTTACGCCGGCCGCATTCTCGGCATGGGCGACATCGTGGCGCTGGTCGAGCAGGTGACTGCCGGTGTCGACGTCGCGGCGGCGCAAAAGCTGGCGGCCAAGGTCAAGAGCGGCGCCGGTTTCGACCTCGACGACTTTTTGAGCCAACTGCAGCAGATGAAGCAGATGGGTGGCCTGTCGAGCATCATGGACAAGCTGCCGCAGCAGATGGCCGCCAAGGCGACCGAAGCCGACATGACGCGTGCCGAGCGCGACATCCGCCGCAAGGAAGGCATCATCCAAAGCATGACGCCGCTGGAACGCCGCAAGCCGGAATTGTTGAAAGCCACGCGCAAGCGCCGCATCGCGGCTGGCGCCGGGGTTCAGGTGCAGGAAGTGAACCGCCTGCTCAACGAGTTCGAGCAGATGCAGACCATGATGAAGAAGATGAAGGGCGGCGGCCTCATGAAGATGATGAAGAAGATGGGCGGCATGAAAGGCATGCCAGGGATGGGCGGACCCGGCGGTGGCGGCGGCATGCCGCGCTTCTGAGCACGGTCGAAAAATCGCCGCAGTGCCATAAGACAGGCAACAAAAAAGCCCGCATCGAGCGGGCTTTTTTGCGGGTACGCGACGAACGCGCCATGCAAGGGTCTTAGACCCCAGCCAGCGCCGGACGGGCCAAGCGCACCGCGTGCATCCAGGCACGGCGCAGAACGGCCGGCGAACGTGACTCTTCCGGGATCAGCAGCCAGCCGCGTTCGCGGAGCGAGGTACCGAGTGCGATCTGGCTGGTCAACACGGTGAGCGGGATCGCGAGCAGCAGCGGCAGGCCGACCGGCATCAGCCAGATCAATGCGCTCGGGTCGATCATCGCGATACCGACTGCCAGGGCAGCGATCACCAGCGTCATTGGCGCGAGTTGCGAAGCAGCGGTCTTCCACGGCACGGCATTGGCTTCACGCGGGGGTGACTTCCAGTCGAGCTTGATGCCGGTGAGGGCCACGACGACGAAGAGCGAATGGGCCAGCATGCGCACCGGAGCTTGCACGATCGCGAGGGCACTCTCGAGCACAGTGCTCTTCAGCAGGCCCCGAACGCCACCGTACTGACGTTGCTCACCGCGCATCAGCACAGCGGTGATGCCCAGGATGCGGGGCAGGAACAAGAGACACAGCGTCCACACCCACAGGCCAACGAGTTCGGAAGGCAGCACGTTCCAGGTTGCGACCAGGCTGGAGCCCGAGAGCCAAAGAGCCGTACCCAACGTCAGGAAAGCCAGCCACAGGGGCGCTGAGGCATACGCCATCGTGCCGGTCACGAACATCGCGCGGTGCACCGAGTGGATGCCGGGCTCGGCCATCAGACGGGCGTTTTGCAGGTTGCCCTGGCACCAGCGGCGATCGCGTTGCAGTTCTGCCAGCAGATCTGGCGGTTGTTGTTCATAGCTACCGACCAGGTCGGCGACGAGCCACACGTTGTAGCCGGCACGGCGCATCAGCGCAGCTTCGACGAAGTCGTGCGACATGATGCCGCCGGACATCCCGCCGGTACCCTTGATCGGGGCCAGCGCGCAATGCTTCATGAAAGGCTCGACGCGGATGATGGCGTTGTGGCCCCAGTAGTGCGATTCGCCCAGTTGCCAGAACTGCATGCCCAGCGTGAACAGGCGGCCCGTCACGCGGGAAGCGAATTGTTGAGCGCGGGCATGGAGCGTGACGTGGCCGATGGCCTGCGTCGCGGTCTGGATGATGCCGGCGGTCGGGTTGGCTTCCATCAGCTTGACCATGGAGGTCAGGCAGTCGCCGCTCATCACGGAGTCGGCGTCGAGCACCACCATGTAGCGATAGTCCTTGCCCCAGCGACGGCAGAAGTCGGCGACGTTGCCGGCCTTGCGGTGTGTGCGGCGGGTGCGCAGGCGGTAGTACACCTCCACTTGAGGCTGGTTCGGGCTGGTGGCGAGTGCGGCGCGGAGGTCTTCCCAGGCGGCGCGCTCGGCGGCGGCGGTTTCAGGCGAGTAGCTGTCCGACAGCACGAACACGTCGAACTGCTTCGCATGGCCGGTGGCCGCAACCGATTCGCAAGTGGCGCGCAGGCCAGCGAACACCGTCGACACGTCTTCGTTGCAGATCGGCATGATGATTGCCGTGCGGGCTTCGGGGTTCATCGAATGACCCGCCACTTGCTTGACCGACAAGGAATGCTTGTCGCCCTTGACGGAAACGTAGAAGCCCATGAGCGCGGTCACGAAACCGGTCACGACCCAGCCGGACAGCAAGCCATACAGGCCGATCTGGCCGTACTCGAGCCAGACGTTGTCGTAGTCGGGCTGGATCCGGGCAAACAGCGTTGAAGCGATCACCGTGCTGATCAGCGTCAGCAGCATGAACGCCAGGCGCCGTTGCTTGGCCGCACGCTGCCAGGGTTGCGTCAATTCTGCTTGCTTGTGTTCTTCCGCAGCTTTGCCGACGTCACCAGCGCCGAGCTTGACCAGCGCAGCGGTGCCGAGGCTGTTCCAGAAGCCGCGCCAGGGGCGAGGCGTCATGGAGCCGCGGTTAACCGGCGGTGCAGTCACTGCGTTGGGATGGCGCTCTTCGCGCAGGTCGCTGCGTTGCGTCGCCACCACTTGGGCAGCATCAGCAGCATGCAGAACGTTGCTGTCGGCCAGCACGCGCAATTGGGAGAAATCGTTCGGCTTCATGGATACCTCAAGAGCGTTGCTTGTCGAGGGAAGCGATGTCGCCAATTGCCGGAAAGCGTTTGAATACGCAATCCGGCGCGACACCGTGAGCGGCACTGAAAGCGCCGAGTTGCTGGCTCGCGGCACGGGGCCGTGAGAGGGAAAACTGTGTTTGACGGACGGCGTCGCGCTGCTGGCGCAGTGCGAAAGAGGGACTGTTTTGTGCTGTCATGCATCTACAAGGGCAAACCCTGTGCCAACATGGAAAATTCGTTGTGCACCAACGACTTGCGGGAGATGAGAGCTCTTTTTGGGTTGTTCAAGCCTGCCGCATGCTCGAAAACCCTCGTTTTTGTCGCCGAATCCCGACAGGCCGGCAGACCTGCTAAAAAATCCCCAACAAAATCAACGCTTAAGCCACGTCGCTAGTTTGCGACAGGATCGCCGGGCGTTGGCGACACATCTGCCTTGAAGTGTCCTGGCGTCAGTTCGTGCTTCTGCAGCAATCGGTAGAACTCGGTCCGATTCCGATCCGCCAAACGGGCTGCGTCGGCCACGTTGCCGTCGGTCAGTTTCAGCAAGCCAACCAGGTAATCACGCTCGAAGCGCTGCTTGGCTTCGGCATAGGTCTGAACCTCGACGCTTGGGACGCGGAGCGCCCGCTGGACCAGCGACAGTGGAATCAGCGGCGAACTCGACAACGCGCAGACCTGTTCGACCACGTTGAACAACTGACGCACATTGCCGGGCCAAGACGCCGTCGTGAGCGCCTTCAGCGCTTCCGGCGCGAAACCGGAGAGCCGCTTGCCGTATTTGACCGACAGGCGCTGCAAGAAGTGATTCGCCAGCAGCGGAATGTCTTCGCGGCGTGCACTCAGCGGCGGCAACGTCAACGTCACCACGTTCAGGCGGTAATAAAGGTCTTCCCGAAACTGATGCGCGGCCATCGCCGCATCGAGGTCGCGGTGCGTCGCCGAGATGATGCGCACGTCGACGTCGATCGACTGGCTGGCACCGAGCGGACGCACCGCGCGCTCCTGCAGCACACGGAGCAGCTTGACCTGCAAGGCAGGCGGCATGTCACCGATTTCATCGAGCAGTAGCGTGCCGCCGTCGGCTTGTTGAAACAGGCCCTTGTGGTTGGCCACCGCGTCGGTGAAGGCGCCCTTCATGTGGCCGAACAACTCGCTCTCGAGCAGCGCCTCGGGAATGGCACCGCAATTGACCGCGACGAAAGGCTTGGCAGCACGCGCACTGGCCCGATGAATCGCGCGGGCGAGCAGTTCCTTGCCGGCGCCGCTGTCGCCGCGCAGCAGCACGCTGGCGTCCGACTGGGCGATCATTCGTGCCTCTGCCAGCACTTCTGACATGCGGTTGCTGCGGCTGACGATTTCGGCGCGCCAGCTTTCATCGCCGCCACCCTTGCTGGTTGGCGTGACGGGAGAGCCGAGCGCGAGCGCCTGCGAAATTTTCTCGAGCAGTTCGCGGCTGTCGTAGGGCTTGGTCAGGTAGGTGAACACGCCGCGCGCCGTGGCCTCGACAGCATCGGGAATGGTCCCGTGTGCGGTCAGCAGGATCACCGGCAGCGTCGGATGGCGCTTGCGAATCTCGTCGAACAGCGCCAGGCCGTCGCGCCCCGGCAAGCGCACGTCGCTCAGCACCAGTTGCGGATGTTCGATTTCGAGCTGCGTCAGTGCCGATTCGGCCGACGTCACCGCCGTCACCTGGTAGTTGGACGAGGCCAGCCGCATCGACAGGAGGCGCAGCATGTCCGGGTCGTCGTCGACCACCAGCAGCTTGGCGCCGGTCGGTTTGGCGGGAGGCGCTTCGGTCATGGTGTCAATCAGTCAAGGCGCAGGCTTCGCGCCGTTGCCGGAGTTGCCGGAGTTGGCGGCGGGTGCGGCACCGCCGGCCGGCGTGCCCGAGCCGGTCGGCGCATTGGCGGCAGGGCGCGCAAAGCTGCGTTCGATGGCGCGCAGCGCCTCGATGCGATCGTTGAGCTGGTCGATGCGGCGCTGGGCGTCGCGCAACTGTGCAACCTGGCGATCGCGGTCGTCTTCGACACGGCGCTGTTCGTTGTAGCGCGATGCCAGAGCGCGGGCCAACGGTTGAAGCGGCTTTGCGTCCGATGCGTTGCTGGTCGAAACCCGTTGCAGCAAACCCATGGCGCGGGCGAGATCGGCCGGCACGCGCGTCTGCGCAAGCACCAATGCAACCTGCATCTGCGTCGTGGGCGAATCGCCCGGGTCGCCGATGCGTTGCAGTTCGGTCGATAGCTCGCCGCCGCTCATGCCCCGCACTTTCTCGCTGTACTGCAGCATCGCCGCGACCGGTCCTTGAGTCATGAGCGTGAAGATCGAGGCCGGCTGCGTGGCGGGCGGCGTGGGTTCCACCTCGACCGGCTGCACCGCCGGCGGTGACGGCTGCACCGCGGCATGCGCCGGAGGGCTGACGCTGGCTTCGGCAGCGGGCTGCCTCGGCGCGACGGTACAGCCTGCCAGCCACAGCGGCGTGACCAGCGTCACGGACACCATCAAAGCGGTGGATGACCAGCGGACGATCGAAAACGACATGGGCTTGAGACGGCGCGTGAGAACGTGCAAAACGGAATGCAAGGTGTGAAGTTCGGGCGTGAAGGTACGGGTGAATACCGGCGTGGCGTCAGACGGTCAGCGGCAGCTCGATGCGAAAGCGGGCGCCGGGGCCATCGGGCAGCAGCGAGATGCGACCACCGTGAGCCGCAATGTACTCCTGCACGATCGAAAGTCCGATGCCCGTTCCCTTCACCGCGTGCTCAGGTTGACGCTCGCCCCGGAAGAACGGCTCGAACACGCGGTCGCGATCACCCGGCGCGATGCCGGGGCCGGCGTCGCCGATGTCGATGCGCGCGAATTCCGGCGTGCTCGACACCTCGATGGCGATGGTGCCGCCGCGGCTCGAAAACCGAATGGCGTTCGACAGCAGGTTGGCGATGGCGGTGCCGAGTTTGACCGGGTCGACCGTGATCATGAGCGGCTCGCCGCTCGCCCGCACAGTGAGGCCCTGGCCTTGCCACTGCAGGCGCTGCGAATCGATCTGCTCTTCGATCAGCGGCAACAGCGCGGTCCGCTCGCGCCGCAGTTCGCGTGCCTCGAAGGCCGCTGCGTTGAAGCGGAGCAGGGCTTCGATCTGCCCCTGCAACGCCACTGTGTTTTGTTGCAGGATTTGCGCGACTTCGCGCTGCGCTGGATTAAGCGCGCCGGTCACGCCGTCTTCCAGTAACGACACGCCTTCGCGCAGCGCGGCGAGTGGTGTCTTGAGTTCATGCGAGACGTGCCGCAGGAAGCGTGCCTTGTCGGCGTCGAGTTCGGTCAGCCGCAAGCGCAACCATTCGAGCTGCTGCGATACGCGGCGCACGTCGGCCGGCCCGCGAATGTCGATCGGCACGTCGAGCCGGTTTTCGCCGAGCCCGACGATGGCGCGTTCGAGCCGCTTGAACGGTCGCGCCAGCCACACGCCGAACGCCAGCGCCAGCGACACCGCCAGCACGCTGGCGGCGATGACCTGGCGCATCAGCCGCTTGCGGGCGTTCTCGATGCGCGTCGCCAGCGCGCTGTTTTGCGTTTCGATCAGCAATTGCGCCTGCTGCGCGATGTTGGTGTTGAGCGCATCGAGATCGCGAAACTGTACCGCCATCGAGCTTTCGCGCGTGAGGGCGCTGTCGGGGCTGCCGTTCATGAGGTCGTTGATGACATTGAGCTGCTGACGCCAGGCGTCGGCGGCGGGCACGCCAAGGTCGTTTTGCACCAGCTTGTCGAGCGCGTTATTCGCGTCGTGCTCGGCATCGGTAAAGCGGCGCCGCAGCACCGCGTCGTTGAGCACCAGCGACTGGCGGCCGGCACGCTCCATCGCGGCGCTGCGCTCGGCCAGCGACTGGGCGGCGCCCGACAGCGTGACGGCGCGCGCCGCCGCGTCGCGGCTCTGCGTCATCAACAGGTCGTACTGGAATACCGAGCGCACCGCCACACCCACCAGCAGAGCGGTGATCAGCAAAAACGCAAAGAGCAGCAGCTGCTGGAACGAGCCGCGCGCCGAAGGCAATTTCGCCATCAGGCGGCGAGCACTGCGTGAGCTTCAGGGGTCGGCATCGCGGCCCCCGATTCACGCGTTGCCACCTCGCCACGCAGCGTGTAGGCCAGCGACCGCGTGATGGTCAGGTCGAGCATCTGGCCGACCAGCAACTCGGGCATCTGCAGGCTTCGTGGCGGCGCTTCAAAATTGACGACCCGATTGCACTCGGTGCGTCCCATGAGTTCGTTCGCATCCTTGCGCGACCGGCCTTCGACCAACACCCGCTGCGTGCTGCCCACCATCGCTTCGCCGAAGCGCCGCACATTGCCGTCGATGACGGCCTGAAGCGTTTGCAGCCGCGCCAGCTTGACTGCGTGCGGCGTGTCGTCGTGCAATTGCGCTGCCGGCGTGCCGGGACGCGGGCTGAAGATAAAGCTGAAGCTCGCGTCGAACCGGCAGTCGTCGATCAGCTTCATCGTCTTGGCGAAGTCGTCATCGGTTTCGCCAGGGAAGCCGACGATGAAGTCGCTGCTCAACGCAAGCTCGGGACGGATGGCGCGCAGCTTGCGCACCGTGCTTTTGTATTCCATCGCCGTGTAGCCGCGCTTCATCGCCATCAGGATGCGGTCGCTGCCGTGCTGCACAGGCAGGTGCAGATGCGAGACGAGCTTCGGCACCTTCGCGTAGGCCTCGATCAGCCGCGGCGTGAACTCGTTCGGATGACTGGTCGTGTATCGGATGCGCTCGATGCCCGGGATCTCGGCGATGTATTCGATCAGCAGTGCGAAATCGGCAATCTCGCTGGTGTCACCCATCCTGCCGCGGTAGGCGTTGACGTTCTGGCCCAACAGAGTGACCTCGCGCACGCCCTGGTCGGCCAGCCCGGCGACTTCGACAAGCACGTCGTCGAGTGGCCTGTTCACCTCCTCGCCACGGGTGTAAGGCACCACGCAGTAGCTGCAGTATTTGGAGCAGCCTTCCATGATCGATACGAAGGCGGTGACGCCGTCGACGCGAGCCGGCGGCAGATGGTCGAACTTTTCGATCTCTGGAAAACTGATGTCGACCTGCGGCCGGCCCTGCACCGCGCGCTGGTTCAACAGTTCGGGCAGGCGGTGCAGGGTTTGCGGGCCGAACACGATGTCGACATAGGGCGCGCGCGCGATGATGGCTTCGCCTTCCTGGCTCGCTACGCAACCGCCCACGCCGATCTTCACGCCCTTGGCCTTCAGGTGCTTCACGCGGCCGAGATCGCTGAAGACCTTCTCTTGCGCCTTCTCGCGCACCGAGCAGGTGTTGAAGAGGATGAGGTCGGCTTCATCGACATCCTGGGTTTGCTCGTAACCCTCGGCGGCGTGCAGCACATCGGCCATCTTGTCCGAGTCGTACTCGTTCATCTGGCAACCGAAGGTTTTGATAAAGACTTTTTTGGACATGGAATGCGCGATGCAACCGCTTTGAAGGAGGGAAGCTGAAGACGGATGAGGGCTGAGAGCGCCGCACGGTGGGCGATCGGCGTTCAGCAGCAAGAACAGTAGGGCGGGTAGAGCGGCGCGGGAAGCGCGGGAAGCGCGGCCTGATTCGCCGGCGTTATTCGCCGGCTTTATTCGCCGTACTTGGGCAACCGGTCGAACGGTGTCTTGCCGTCGTCCCGCGGGCCGCTGTTGGCCACGAAAGGCCAAAAATTCAGAAAGGGCTTTTCAGCCGATTCGCGGTCGGCGCGCGCTTCGTCGGGTGTCAGGATCCACACCTGCGACACGAGGTTCGAGGCGTCGCGCGTGTAATTGACCAGCAAGTTCTGGCCGACGATCGCGCCGGGCATCACAAGCATGTTTTGCGCACTGCGAACGCGCGCACCCGGCGACATGCGCTCCAGGTCACCGTCGAGCTTGATTTCAGGCGGATTGAGCACCATGAACTTGCCGCGCAGCGTGCCGATCGGAAAGTTGCGGCCGCCGGCTTCTGCTTCGAACTGGGTCTGTGGCACCGGCACTGCCTGAGCATGCGCATCGACAGTAAAGAGCGCCGCAGCAGGCGCCAGCACAGCGCACAGCGCTATTAAAATGTGAGCATTCAGGGAGTTTTTGCAGCGTTTCATGGGGTACATCCAGAGGCTGTGGGATGCGGAGATTCTAGCGGCGCCGATCTTGCATGTTCCCTGGTGAGATGGTCAGGTCCGTGTGCTGGTTCACATTTCGCCAGACTTATAAAGAAACCTTTTGTGGACGGGTTGCCGGGCCACTGCTCCAATAGCAGGCGCCCTTGCCCATGCCCGCGAACGCCTCCTTTCGACTCTATGAAAACGTCCCCATGAAGAAGAATGCCTCCCGCGCCCTGACCGGTGTGCTCGTCGTCGCCGTCGCAGGGGCAGCCTGGTGGTGGTCGGGATCGCATTCGCGCGACACCGCCGCGAAGGCCGCGGCCACCAGCGTACCCGGCGCAGGCGCGCCGGCCTTGGTCACAGTCGCTGCCGCGCTGAAGCAAACGGTGCCGGTCACGGTGCAAGTCAACGGCAGCGTGGTCTCGCTCAACAGCGTCGATCTGCGGCCCCAAGTCACCAATACGGTGAGCGAGGTGCACGTCAAGGAAGGCCAGTTCGTCAAAGCCGGCCAGTTGCTCTTCACGCTCGACCAGCGGCCGGATCAGGCCAATCTGGCCAAGGCCCGTGCCCAGCAGCAAAAAGACGAGGCGACGATGGCCGACCTGGAGCGCCAGTACAAGCGCAGCCAGGATCTGGTGGCGCAGAACTTCATTGCCAAGAGTGCGGCCGATTCGACGCTGTCGCAGCTCGAAGCCCAGCGCGCGGCGGTCGCGGCCGACCGCGCCGCAGTGCAGTCGGCGCAAGTCGCGCTCGGCTATTCCACGCTGCGAGCGCCCATCGCCGGGCGTATCGGTGCCGTCAACATATACCCGGGCACGCTGGTGCAGCCGGCCGGCACGCTGGTGACGATCACGCAGCTCGACCCGATCGCTGTGAGCTTTCCGGTGCCTGAAGGGCAACTTCAGGATTTGCTGGCCGCCGCCCGCGCGAAGACGAGGGTCGAAGCCGTGGTCAAGGGCCGCAAGGAGCCGCTGGCCGGCGCGCTCAGCTTTGTCGACAACACAGTCGATCCGCTGATCGGCACGGTGCGCGCCAAAGCCGTTTTCGACAACGCCGACCAGGGCCTGTGGCCCGGGCAGTTCGTCGAAACGCGCGTGATCGTGCGCACCCTGCCCGATGCGACAGTGGTCCCTGCCGCGGCCGTCATGATGCTGGCCGAAGGCAATGCGCTGTATGTCGTCAATGCCGATCAGACGGCCACGCGACGCAAGGTGCAGACCATCTACACCTTCGGCACGCAGGTCGTGGTGCGTGGCGTCGAGCCGGGAGAGATGGTCGTCATCGAAGGCAAGCAGAACGTGCGTCCCGGCGGCAAGGTGCGCATCGAAGCAGCGGCTGCACCGGCCGCTGCGCCGGGCCGGTCGCCTGACAAGTCGCCCGATAGGTCATCGCCCGCGTCCTCCGGCTCGGCATCGCCGGCTGCGCTGTCGCCCGCACAAGTCGATCCCAAGGAGAGGGACCGCGCATGAACATTTCCGAGCTGTGCATCCGCCGTCCGGCGATGACGGTGCTGCTGTCGGCCGCGGTGGTGGTCATCGGCATCTTTGCGTACCTCAACATTCCGGTCGCCGCGCTGCCCAGCTACAACACGCCGGTCATCAACGTGTCGGCGCAGTTGCCGGGGGCGAGCCCCGACACGATGGCGTCTTCGGTCGCGCTGCCGCTGGAAAAGCAGTTTTCGACCATTCCCGGCCTGCAGACCATCAGCTCGGTCAACACGCAGGGTGTGACCTCGCTCACGCTCGAGTTCGTCAGCTCCCGCGACATCGATGCCGCGGCGGTGGACGTGCAGGCTGCGCTGTTGCGCGCACAGCGGCAGTTGCCGATCGAGCTCACGCAGATGCCGTCGTACCGCAAGGTGAACCCGGCCGACGCACCCGTGCTGTTCATCGCGCTGGTGTCGCCGTCGATGAACCCGGCGGAGCTCAACGACTACGCCGAGAACCTGATCTCGCCCACCCTCTCGACCATCGACGGCGTGGCGCAGGTCGGCGTGTACGGCCGCAAGGCGTTCGCGGTGCGAATCAAGGCCGACGCGAACCTGCTCAACGCGCGCAACATCACGCTCGACGAGCTGGCGAAGGCGGTGAACTCGGCCAACGCCAACACGCCGGTCGGCGTGCTCGACGGCCCGCGCCAAACGCTGACCATTCAGGCCAACCAGCAGCTCATGAAGGCGGCCGACTTCGCCAAGCTCATCGTCGGTCAACGCGACGGCGCACCGGTGCGGCTCGACGAAGTAGCGACCATCCAAGACAGCTTCGAATCGGTCAAGACGGCCAGCAGCTTCAACGGTCAAAGCTCGATCTCGCTCGCGGTGCAACGCCAGCCCAATGCCAACACCGTGCAGGTGGTCGACGCCGTGCGCGCGCTCATGCCGCGCTTCCGTGCCGAGCTGCCGCAGTCGGTTGAAATCAATCTCGTCAACGACCGCTCGCTGTCGATTCGCGAAGCCGTGCACGACGTGCAGCTCACCCTTATCGGCACCATCCTGCTGGTCGTGCTGGTCATCTTTTTGTTTTTGCATCGCATCGTCGCGACGCTGATTCCGGCGGCGACGATTCCGATCTCGCTGGTCGGCGCGGTCGCCTTGCTCTATGCCTTCGGCTACAGCCTGGACAACGTCTCGCTGCTCGGCATCACGCTGGCGGTCGGGCTGGTGGTCGACGACGCGATCGTGGTGCTCGAAAACATCATGCGATACGTCGAGAAAGGCATGGAGCCTTACGCAGCTGCGTTGCGCGGTGCACGCGAAGTGGGCTTCACCATCGTCTCGATCTCGATCTCGCTGGTGGCGGTGTTCATCCCGGTCTTCTTCATGCCGGGCGTCATAGGCTTGCTGTTTCACGAGTTCGCTGTGGTCGTGGCGCTCGCCGTGCTGGTGTCGGCCATCGTGTCGCTGACACTGGTGCCTATGCTGGCCAGCCGCTTGCTGAAGCAGGTGGCGGTGAAGGAAGGCGTGCTCGATCATGAAGAGCAGCATCCCGAGCCTGGCACCGCCATCGGCCGCGGCTTTGAGCGTGGCTACCAGTGGGTGCACCGCAACTACATGCGCACGCTCGACTGGACTTTGCTGCACCGCCCGGTGATGCTCTGCATCGCCGCATTGACCTTCGTGCTCACCGCGTGGATGTTCGTGACGATTCCCAAAGGCTTCTTCCCCGAGGAAGACATCGGCCAGATCCAGATCACGACCGAAGCGGCCGAAGACATTTCCTTCACCGCAATGAAGGTGCTGCAAGACCGCGTGGCCGAAACGCTGGGCAAAGATCCGAGCGTCGATTACGTCAACTCGTTCGTCGGCGTCGGTGGCCCGACGGCTACTCAGAATTCCGGTCGATTGTTCGCCGTGCTCAAGGCCCGCAGCGAGCGCCCGCCGATGGCACAAGTGCTCGAATCATTGCGAAAACGCTTCCGTGAAATCCCCGGCATCGCCGTGTACATGCGGCCGGTGCAGAACCTGCAACTCGGCGGGCGCCAGAGCAAGGCGCGGTTCCAGTACACGCTGCAAAGTGTGAGCGCTGGCGAGATGAGCGAATGGGCCAACAAGCTCATGGAACGCATGCGCGGCGATGCGGCTTTTCGCGACGTCACCAGCGACTCGCAGAATCGCGGTCTGCAGGCCACGCTCGACATCGATCGCGACAAGGCGGGCGTGCTCGGTGTGTCGGTCGGCGACTTGCGCACCGCCCTCTACAACGCCTATGGCGACCGGCAGATCGGCAGCATCTACAGCGCCAGCAATACCTACCAGGTGATTCTTTCGGCCTCCGACGACGACCGTCAGTTCGAGGACGACATGTCGCGTTTGTCGGTGCGCAATCGCGCCGGTCAGCTGGTGCCGCTGTCGGCGTTTTCAACCGTCAAGCGCACGGTCGGGCCCACCTCGGTCAACCACCAGGGTCAGCTGCAGGCGGTGACGGTGTCGTTCAACCTGGCGCCCAACGTCCCGCTCGGCGATGCCACCAACAAGATCGACCGCTTCACGGCGGAGATCAAGATGCCGCCGTCGATCATCACCAGCTACGGTGGCGATGCGGCGGTGTTCCAGAGTTCGCAGTCGAGCCAGGCCGTGCTGCTCATCCTGGCGGTGCTCGTCATTTACGTGCTGCTCGGAGTGCTGTACGAGAGCTACATCCATCCGCTGACGATTCTGGCCGGGCTGCCTTCAGCGGCAGTCGGCGCCTTGTTGTCGCTCAAGCTGTTCGGTTTCGACCTGACGTTGATCGCGACCATCGGCATCCTGCTGTTGATCGGCATCGTGAAGAAGAACGCCATCATGATGATCGACTTCGCACTCGACGCGCAGCGCAATGAAGGCATGTCGCCGGTCGATGCGATTCGCGAAGCGTGTCGGTTGCGTTTTCGGCCGATTCTGATGACGACGCTGGCCGCCTTGATGGGCGCCTTGCCGTTGGCGCTCGGACTCGGCGCCGGTGCCGAGCTGCGTCAACCGCTGGGCGTCGCAGTGGTCGGCGGGCTGCTGTTCTCCCAGGTGATCACGCTCTACATCACGCCTGCGATCTACCTGGCGCTCGACCGCTACAGCGGCACCGGACCAATGCAGACGCTGCCGGGCGAGGCGGCTCTCAAGCCAGCGCCTGGCGTTGTGGTCTGACGCGGGACCAAGGGCTTTAGAGGCTTGTCGCCATCGCACGCGACGCCGTGCGCTTTGGGTTCGGTATCGCGGTGAGTGCGCCGAAACTGCTGGTGCTCGACTCTGACTTCGCTGCAGGCCTCACCGCCGCCGAGGTCAGGCCGTGCACGGCGCGCATTGTCCAGTCGCCCACCACTTTGAGAAACATTCGCTGCGTGGCCTGCGTGGTCAGGCTGTGGTCCATCTCGCCGATGAAAACGTATTCGACGTGCTTGGCGAACTTCTCGTTGGCAAAGGGGCCGAGCTGGTCAAGATGCCGATCGACCGAATTCAGGGTGCCGGTGTACAGCAGCAGCGTCGGAATGTTGCGCTCGGCCACGATATTCATGCAGTCGACAAAGACCTTTGCTTTGTCTTCAAGCGTGCCCGTGGTGAAGATTTCGCCTTCGATTGCGCCTGGTCCGGCCAGCTTGCGTTTGATCCAACGCACCGTCTTCAGAATCATGATCGGATTGGTTGGCACCACCAGTGCGCGGCGCAGTGCGCGTTCCCACCGTGCACGGCGCCCCGGAAACGCGTAGCCGTCGAACTGAAGCAGCCCCACCACGCGAGGATCGGCGACGGTGGCTTCGAGCGAACTCGGCGCTCCCGAGCACAAGCCCATCAAAATAAAGCGCCTGATGCCGAGCGATTCCTGGACTTGGTCCATGGCCGCCTGGACGTCGAGGACCGCTCGCGCCATGAAGGTTTGGGAGCCGGTCACCGGGCCGCTGTCGCCCAAGCCGGCAAGGTCGAAGCGAATGCTGCTGACGCCAGCACGTGCCAGTTGGCGCGCCAGCTTGACATTGATCCGCCGCGGCCCCACGCGGTGGTTGCCGCCCATGTTGTAGAAGATGCAGGCGACTGGTTGAACGGGCCCATCCACCGGCACCGAAACCATGCCAAGCAACGAACCGTCGCTGCCGAAGAGAACCGGAAATTCTTTGATCTCATTCATTTATTTCTGCCAGTAAACGTTGGATAGCTTCACCGGGAACCACTGGATTCTCAGCATTCGGATCTGTAGTCCAATCCAGGGAGTGACGAAAGCTGGCCACGCGCAGGGGCGCATGGTTGGCGACGGCCGATTGCGCCCACTTGTTCGCCGTGTGGTCGGCCGGATCGGCCAGCATCACCGTGCGGTGTGTTGGCGCCTTGATGGCTTCCGGCACGAGCGAACGGAACTGCTGGCGCAACTCAGGGGATATGGCGACACCGAGGACTTCGTCGGTGTAGGCCTCCGCTTCGTTCTCCAGACGACGGCGCCATGCACGGTCGGGCATGAAGTAAGACCGCTCGAGCGCTTCGACATGCGCGAGTCGCAGGCTTTCCATGTAGCGCGCTCCGTCGAAAATCGGGTCCCACAGGACGAGTCGGTCGGGGTCGCAACGACCACTTCGGTCGGCTATGGCCGCAAGCGTCGCCCCCATCCGGGAGCCGAGCCAGACTACACGTCGGCCGGCTGTATGCCGCCGCAGTTCGTCGTGCGCCGTACAGACGTCGCGCCACCAGCCTTCAATGTCCCCATCCAGGTCGATGCCAGCCGAGTCGCCACTGCCATAAAGGTCGAAGCGCAACACCGCTGCGCCGCCGCGCGCCAGTCGGTCCGACAGCACACGAAAGAAGCGGTGGGTGCGTATGGCTTCCTGCCCGAAAGGCGGGCAGATGAGCACGGCTAAGTCACTGCTTTTTTCGGGAGTGTGATACAGCCCGAAAAGCTGTCGTGACGGTTGCCCGAAGAGCAATGGGATCACGCGAATTCCCTTTCTATCAATGCATTGGTGGGAATCATTTTGGAGGTCGTTTCGACGATCACTTTGGCGAACGCGCAAACAAGGGCGAGACCATGCCGGAACGAGTGAACCCGCAATGTCTCTGTCCTGCCGCCGACCACCATATCGACGTCTTGGGCCTCGAGATTCACGCCTACCTCGAAAGAACGGGTGTCGATACTCAGGCCAAGTCCGAGCGCCTTCGCGCAGGCTTCCTTGCGCGTCCAGCAGGTGAGGAACGCGAGGTCGCGATCCGGGGGGGCCGTAGCCGCCAGGCCTTGTTGCTCAGCAGCAGTGAAGTATTCCGCCGCCAGCGCTGCGGAATAGGACAACGGCCGCAGCACCTCGACGTCGACACCGATCTCCGTAGCGCTGTCGCTGTCGTCGATCGCGATGAGGCCGGCGCCCGCGCTGTGGCTGAGATTGAAGCGGAGCGCCGACGGCGCAGCGAGCGATGGCTTGCCGAATGCGCCGATATCGAATGCCAGGTCGCAAGCGGTCGAGCCCGTCACCGTCGAAAGCGTTTCGCGCAGTGCGACGTGCGCCGCCACGTAGCGGCGACGGTCACGCTCGAAAACGAAGCGCGCCGCGCGGGCGCTTTCATCGCCCGACAAGCACTCATGCGCTTGTGACGCGGCGGCAGCGTCGAGGTCGACGTGCCACAGCCGGCACTCCGCAATCGATGGAAGCTGCGCGATGGTCATGTGCCTCAACGTTTGCGGGACCAGCCGCTGAAAACACGACCCAGCAGGCCACGTTTGGGTTCGTCGTCGTTTGACGTCAAAGCCACTGAATCAAGTGCCGTGCCCGATGCGGTCACAGCCAGTTGTCCGAGGTTTTCAAAGACATAACGACGTGGCTCGATGCGGAAGCCCATGACCTTTTCGGCCTGCGCGATGACGCGCATGGCGAGCAGCGAATCGCCGCCCAGATCGAAGAACGTGTCGCTTGCACGGATGTCGTTGACGTCGATGCCGAGGGCGCTGGCCCAGACCTGTGCGAGATGCGCCTGCTCAGGCAGCAGCAGGTCAGGAGCAGGCCGTGCGCGTGATTCGGCGGCGCGCTGGGCGTCGGCGATCATCGCGGCTGCACTGCTCGGTGCCAGGCGGCGCAGGTATGTCGCGCTGGCCGAACCTTCGGACGAGGCCAGTGACTCCAGCGTGCTGTCCGGGTGTTCCGATACGCGGCGCAGGAGTTCGGCATAGCGTTCGTTGAAAGCGTCCCCGGTCTCGTGGCGGTACACGTCGGCGTTGTAGACGATCGCGCCTTCGAGGCAATCGCCCTTGTCCATCAGCCACATGCCGAGGTCGTCGGTGGCGCCGCGCTGCAACAGGTGCATCTGGCGATAGGCCAGACCACCGATTTCGCGCGGCCGCTCACGTGCATCCTGGAACGAGAAGAGACCTTGGTACAACCCGACGCGTTGCGCACGTTCGGCAAATTCAGGTTCGGTCACGAGGCGTTCGAATGGCACCTCCTGATGATTCATGACCGACAGCAATTCCTGCTTGATGTAGCGCATGAAATCGCCGAAAGGCAACGATCGATCGATCTGGAACGACAGCGGCAGCGTGTTGTTGAAAAAACCCATCACCGATTCGGTCTCGGGCGCTTCTCGGCCTCGCACCGGCGTCGCGATGACGATGGAACGCGTGTCGATCACGTCACTCATCATCAGCACGTAGACGCCGAGCGTGAGCATGCTCAACGTGACGTCCTGGTTGCGACCGATGTCGCGCAGGCGCGATGTCAGCGCCTTGTCGATCTGGATCCAGTGCGTGCCACCTTCGCCGCTCATGCCGGCCTTGCGCGGCATGTCGGTGCGCGGTGCCTTGGGCAACGGCGCGCTCGCAAAGCGCTGCTTCCAGTAGCGCAGGTGCGCATGGAAATCGGGCTGCTGCAGCCAGTGCGCGTACCAATCGGCGTAGTCGCCGTGGTTGATGGGCACCGGCGGCAGGCCGTGCGGGATGCCCTTCGTCATGGCGCCGTAAATCGCGTTCAGCTCGGTCTGCAGGATGTCGAAAGACCAGCCGTCCCAGATCAGGTGGTGCGGCACGAAGACGAACACATGGTCGTCATCCGTCAGCTTGTACAACGCTGCGTTGAAGAGCGGCGCTCGATGGATGTCCATCGGCCGGTCGGCCAGTTCCTGCATGCGTGCGGCCAGCTCGGCCTCACGCTGCTCAGCAGGGATGGCACCCAGGTCGATCACCGGCAGCTCGTAGCCGATGTCGTCGATGATGGTTTCGACCGGCGCGTTCGTTTCCGGGTCGATGCCGATCTGCGTGCGCATTGCGGGCTGGCGACGAATGATCTCGCCGAGCGCTGCTTTGAAGCGGCCCACATCGAGCGCGCCACCCAGGCGGTGCGCCGACGGTGCGTTGTAGACAGGACGGCCCGGGTGCATCTCCTCGATGAAGCGGATGCGCTCCTGCATCGGTGTCAGCGGCGCGCTGCGACGATTTGCGACATGAACGATCGGCTCGCGGCGCGGCGCACCCGAACTGACGATCGCTTCGACCGCTTCGTTCAGTCGTTCCGCCGTCGGCGCTTCGAACAAGGTGCGCAGCGGGATCGTGATGTCGAACTCGCGACTGAGCAAAGTTGCGAGCCGCGCGGCCAGCAACGAATGCCCGCCCAGCGCGAAGAAGTCGTCGCGAATGCCGAGGCCTGGGAGGTTCAAGACCTTTTCCATCACCTCGAGCACGCGGCGTTCGCCGTCGTTGCGTGGCGCCACGCGTTCTGCTGCGTCGTGTTGCGGAGCTTCGGGTTTGGGCAGCGCCTTGCGGTCGACCTTGCCGTTGGGCAACAGCGGCAGGGCGTCGAGCACCACCACGTGCTGCGGCACCATGTATTGCGGCAGGCGGACACGCAGGTTGCGGTCCAGTTCGGCCAGGTCGATCGATGCGCCCGGCGACGTCGCCAGGTAGGCCACCAGACGCACGTCGCCCGGCTGGTCTTCGCGCGTGATGACCACGCTGCGTGCGACGCCGGCGGCCTCGTCGCAGCGCGCTTCGATCTCACCGAGTTCGATGCGGTAGCCGCGGACCTTTACCTGGAAGTCGAAGCGGCCCATGTGTTCGAGCAGGCCGTCGTTGCGCCAGCGACCGCGGTCGCCGGTGCGGTACATCGTGCCCTCGGTGCCGCCGAGCAGATGCGAGACGAACTTTTCCGCCGTCAGTTCGGGCCGGTCGAGGTAGCCGAGCGTCACGCCCTTGCCGCCGATGCAGATTTCACCGGGGATGCCGACGGGGCAGGGCTGGCCTTGCGCATCGACGATCCATACCGTGGTGTTGGCGATCGGCTTGCCGATCGACACGCTGCGGCCGGCCAAGCCTGCCGCAGTCACGCGCCAGAGCGTCGACCACACGGTGGTCTCGGTCGGGCCATACATGTTCCAGACTTCGCCGCAGCGCAGCAGCATTTCTTGCGCGAGGTCGGCAGGCAGGCTCTCGCCACCGACCAGCGCGCGGAAGCCGCGTGGGCCTTGCCATTGCGCATCGACCAGCAAGCGCCACATGCCGGGCGTGGCCTGCATCATGGTTGCGCCGGTGGCGTCGAGGAGTGCGGCCAGCGCGTTGCCGTCCATGGCGGTTTCGCGCGGCACCATCACGACTTCGGCGCCGGCGATCAGCGGCAGCATCAGCTCGAGCACGGCGATGTCGAACGACAGCGTGGTTACGGCGGCGAGCTTGTCGTCAGCCGTGATCGAGGGCTCGCGCCGCATGCTCTGCAAGAAGTTGGCGACCGCGCCGTGCGGCACGCAAACGCCCTTCGGCTTGCCGGTCGAGCCCGACGTGTAGATCACATAGGCCGGGTCTTCAGGCAAGGCGTCTTTGGCGCTCGGCGTCAGCGCCTCGCCCGGCAGATCGAGCCACGAGGTGTCGCTGTCGATCTCGAACAGACGATCGCCTGCATCGGCGCACCACGCGCGCGGCGCGGCTTCGGTTTGCGAGTCGGTCACCAGCAGCGCGAGCTTGGCGTCTTCGGCGTAGTAGTCGAGCCGCGCCTTCGGAAATTCAGGATCGAGCGGGATGTAGGTGGCGCCCGACTTCAGAATGGCCAGTACGGCGACGACCATGTCGGCGCTTCGGTTCAGGCACAAGCCGACGTGCTGGCCGCGCTGCACGCCACGAGCGCGTAGCGCGTGCGCCATGCGGCTGGACCGCTGGTCGAGTTCGGCGTATGTCCACTCCGTCACGCCTGCGCGCAACGCGGCGCGTGTCGGTTGCTGAGCCGCCTGCGCGACGAAGCCTGCGTGCATGAGCGCCGGACCCGACACCGGCGTTGCAGCGGGCTGCAACGCGCGTAGCACAGCCGCTTCGGTCGCCGGCAGCATGTTCATGCGAGCCAGGCCTTGCGAAGGGTCTTGCACCGCCGAGCGCATCAGGCACTCGTACATCGCAAGCCAGCGGCGCACGGTCTGCTCGTCGAACAGGTCGGCGTTGTATTGGGTCTCGACCTGCATGCCGCCGGTGACGGGCGTCACGTTCAGGAACAGCTCGAAGTTTTCGAAGCGGCGCGCCACGCTGCTCGCCTGCGCCTCGAGGCCCGGGAAGGTGCCGTTGCCCGGTGCTGCGTCGCGGTCGACGTTGAAGAGCACGTTGACCAGCGGCAGCCGGCTCGGGTCGCGCGGCACGGGAAGCTTCTTGAGCAACGTGCCATAGGTCAGCGACTGGTGCTCGAAAGCGTCGAGCAGCGCGGTACCGGACTGGCGCACCAGTGCATGGAACGGCAACTGTCCGTCGACTGCCACGCGCATGGGCAGCAAGTTGACGCAGTGCCCGACCAGCGTCGGCATATCGGCGGCCATTTGCCCGGCAGCGGCAATGCCGATGACCAGATCATCTTGTTCGGTCAGGCGGTGCAGCAGTGTGGCGAAGGCGCCGAACATCGTCGCGAACAGGCTGGTGCCCGATGCTGCGCCGACCTTGCGGAGTGCGTCGACGAGTTCGCGGTCGAGCAGGTGATCGATGCGCTGCGAGGTGAAGGTGCGCACCGCAGCGCGCGGATGGTCGACGGGCAATTCGAGCACGGGCAGCGTGCTGCCGCCAAAGCGCGAGAGCCAGTAGTCGACGTGGTCCTGCATCGCAGGGCTGGCCGTTTCGGCCGCTTCCCATGCGGTGTAGTCGGCGTATTGCGCCGCGGCCTCCAGGGCCGGCCCTTCGCCGATTTGTTCGGCATACAGCTGGCCGAGTTCATCGGTGATCACGCCCCACGACCAGCCGTCGCAGACCGCGTGGTGCGCGGTCATCAAGAGCACGTTGTCGATCGGCGAAAGCCGGTACAGCGCTGCGCGGAAAAGTGGACCTTCTTCGAGGGAGAACGGCTCCGTGACTGCGGCGACGCACTCTTCGTCGAGCGACTTCGCCTGCGCCTTGGCATCCAGATGCGCCAGGTCGTGCTCGCTCATCGAGAGCGGAGTAGCTTCGCCGATCAGCAATTGCGTGCCGTCCGGCGAGATCGTTGCCCGCAGTGAGTCGTGACGTGCGATCAGGCTGTCGAGCGTGGCAGCGAGTGCGCGCGTGTCCAGCACACCGCGCAGGCGCAGCTTGACTGCTTCGTTGTACGCCAGCGAGGCCTGCTGGCTCAACTTGTCGCCGAGCCACACTTCGCGCTGCGCTTCGGTGGTCGAGACGATCTGCGCGATCGCGCCGCCTGCAAAGGGATCGAATTCGGCTGCAGCGGATGCGGCTGGTGGGACTTCCATGTCGGGGACTTCCATCACTGCGCTGCTCATGCCTGAATCTTCATGAATTTTCCGTGGGCGGCCGGGTCTGGCACGAACCAGGCGGGCTGGCCGTCTTTGTCGCGGCCGAGGCGTGCGTTGGGCACGGGCGGATGGGCGGCATCGAAGCTCGATTCGGCCGTCACGCGGCGCGGCAGGAACTCCGCCTCCTGCATCTCCGCGACCGATTCCTTGAAGGCCGACTTGATGCGCGCGATGTCTTCGTGCGAATGCGCCGTCGTCATGAAGCACGGGAAATTGTCGAGGATGTGCACGCCGCGGCTGCGCATCATGGCGAACATCAAATCCTGGAACGGGTGGTCTTCGAGCCAGCTGATGCGCCAGAGCGAGGTGAAGTAACGAATCTCGAGCGGCGCGCCGACCTCGCGGCAGAAGGCGGTGAGCTCGTCTGCCATCGCGGCGGTGTGCAGATTGAGCTGCGTCTGCAGGCCTTCGCCCGATTCCTTCAGATGATCGAGCGATGCCTTGCAAGCAGCCAGTGCCAGCGGATGGCGCACGAAGGTGCCGGCGAAGTAGGTGACGCCCACGGTCGGGATCGAGTCGTCGCCGTACTGCCAGGCGCCGCCGTCGAGCGAGTCCATGTACTCGCGCTTGCCGGCGACCACGCCGACCGGGAAGCCGCCGCCGATGACCTTGCCGTAGGAAGCAAGGTCGGCGCGAATGCCGAAGATGGCCTGGCAACCGCCGAGGTGTGAACGGAAGCCGGTAATGACCTCGTCGAAGATCAGGCAGGTCTTCGATTTCTCCGTGATGGCGCGCACCTCGCGCAGGAAGTCGCGCGGCTGGAAGTCGGGGCGACGGCTCTGCACCGGCTCCACCAGCACGGCGGCCAGGTCGTCGGCGTTGTTCCGAATGAATTCGAGTGCTTCGGGCGTGCCGTAGTCGAGCACGCGCACGTCGCCGAACATGCCGCGCATGATTCCCGGCGCGGCAGGCATGCCCTTGGCCTCGCGCCCGGCACGCACCAGCACTTCGTCGAAGGTGCCGTGGTAGGAGCCGGTGAACACTACGACGGTGTTGCGACCCGTCACGGTGCGTGCGATGCGAATGGCGGCCATCACGGCTTCGGAGCCGGTGTTGCACAGTGCTGCACGGTCGTGGCCGGTGAGTTCGCAGATGGTGCGCGACACGTCGGCAGCCAATGGATGCTGCGGGCCGATTTCGTAGCCGAGGTCGAGTTGCTTCCTCACCGCGTCGTTCACGAAGTCGGGCTGCCAGCCGAACAGGTTCATGCCGAAGCCGCTCAGCACGTCGACGTATTGGTTGCCGTCGATGTCCCAGAACTGAGAACCCTTGGAACGCTCGACCACGATCTGATAGACCATTTCCTTGGTCGCCGGACGGAAGCCGTTGACCACACGCGGGTCGGCCATCACAGGCCGGTTGGCTTCGGTGAAAGCCTTGCTCTTGGCGGTGCGCTCGGTGTAGCGGCGGATGAACGACGCCAGCCGTGCCTTTTGCCGGTCGGTCGGCTCCTTGTACTGCGTGTGGATACGGGCGATGGCGCCGAACGCTTTCTTGACGTCGTACTTCATCGTGCCTTCGGTCTCGGCCGATGGCGTTTCAGAAGCGATGGTTGGGACAGGTATCGCAACGACGGGCGCCGCCGCTGCAACCTGCGCCACTGCGGCGGGTGCTGCCGACATGGCTGACATCGCGACCGGCGTGGGCAATGAAGGCGTGGCCGACAACAAGGCCAGCTGTTGCTGCATCAGCTGCATCTGTTGCGCGATGACCTGCTGAACGAGCGTGCCGGTCGCCGAGTCCATGGCGATGGGAGCGACAGGTGCGGCGTACGTCATGGCGACGGACACGGGCTGCGCCACCACCGCAACGGCTGCGACGGGAGCAGGGACCGCAACCGGTGTCGCGATCGGATCGGGCGGTAGCGTGGCGTCGAGGTACGCGGCCAACGAATCGAATGTCCGGTAGCTCTCCATCAACTGCCTGAAGCTTAGATTTGTCTTGAACTGCTTCTTGACCTGGAGGGCGGCCTGCGTGAGCGTTAACGAATCGAAACCCATTTCGACGAAAGGCGTCGAGCCGTCGGCGCCGGCCATGTCGATACCCGAGATGTCCTCGAACAGAGCTTGCAAACCAAGGGTCAGGTTGCTGCGTCGCGGGGGCGCCGTGAGAGCTGTGGAAGCGGCGGTGGTCATGGACGACTCCGGTAAGGCAATTGAAGAAGGAGGAATAGACGGAATGGCGGAAGCAGTGGGCTCGATGTCGACCCAGAAGCGCTTGCGCTCGAAGGGGTAGGTCGGCAACAGCAGACGGTGCTTGCGATTGCGCGTGTCGAGCTGGTCGAGCGCGATGTCGGCACCGAGCGTCCAGAGTCGGCCAGCGGCCAGCCGCCACGCGTCGCGTTCTTTTTCGGGTCGGTCGCCGAGCGAGGACAACGCGGAGGCGGGCAGTGCTTTGCTGGCGTGCTGGCGTACCAGCGTCGCCAGCGTGTTGCGGGGACCGATCTCGACGAACACGGCTTCCGGTATTTGTGCCAGCACCGCTTGCACTGCCGGCGAAAAGCGCACGGTCTCGCGAAGATGACGTGCCCAGTAGTGCGGATCGATGGCTTCCTCGGGCTTCAACAAGGCGCCCGTCAAGGTCGAGTAGATCGGTATCGTGGGCGCCGACAGCACGATGCCGTGCACCAGGGCTTCGAACGGCGCCACAGCCCGATCCATCATGGCGGAGTGGAACGCGTGCGAGGTCTGGAGCAGCTTGGCGGCGACGCCATCTGCTTCGAGTTGTGTGCGCAGGCGTTCGATTTCGTCGGTGGGCCCGGCCACCACGCTGGCGGTCGGTCCGTTGTCGGCGGCCAACGAGAGGCCGGCGGGCAAGCGCGCCTGCATTTGGACGGCTGACAGGCGAACCGAGAGCATCGACCCCGATGGCAAGGCTTGCATCAAAGCGCCGCGCTCCGCGACGAGGCGGGCAGCGTCTTGCAGTCGCATGACGCCGGCCAGCACCGCGGCCACGAACTCGCCCACGCTGTGACCCATCAATGCGACCGGCGTGACCTGCAGCGCCATGAGTTGTCGGGCGAGCGCGTATTCCAGAACGAAGGTGGCCGGCTGCGTAACCGACGTCGGCGCCAGTGCCGCGATGTCGACCGAGAACATGCGTTCGCGCAGATCGAAGGGCAGCACGTCACCGAACGCGGCAAGGCATTCGTCGAACGCGGCGCGGAAAACCGGCTCCGCCGCATACAGGGTGCTGCCCATGCCGGCGTACTGCGCGCCTTGGCCTGGAAACATGAAGACCGGTTGCGGCACGCGGGCGCCTGTCGCGCCGGTGACGTGCATCGGCGCCTCGACCGCGCGCAGAGCCGTCACCGCTTGTGTCGTAGACGATGCCACGACGCAGCCGCGCTGCGCAAACGCCTTTCGACCGACGCGCAGGGTGTGCGCCACGTCGGCGAGCGACAGGCCCGGATGGGCTTCGAGGTGGTCGGCCAATCGGGCACTGGCGGAAGCAAGCGCTGCTGGCGAGCGGGCCGAGAGCACCAGCAACTGCGGCGCATTCGTGGCGTCCGATGGAAGCCGAAGCGGCGCTTCTTCCGCGATCACATGGGCGTTGGTGCCACCGACGCCGAATGAGCTGACGCCCGCCCGGCGGGGCTGATCGCCGCGGGGCCAGGCCTGCAGGCGATCGGCCACGCGGAATGGTGTTGCGCCGAAGTCGATCGCGGGATTCGGCGCATCGAAATGAATCGAAGGCGGAATGCATTCGCCTTGCAGCGCCAGCGCGGTCTTGATCAGGCCGGCCGCCCCCGAAGCCGCGACGATGTGACCGATATTGCTTTTGAGAGAGCCAACGGCGCAGAAACCGGTGTCTGTGGTCTGGGCGCCATAGGCTTTGGTCAGCGCTGCGATCTCGATCGGGTCGCCCATCGGCGTCGCGGTGCCGTGTGCCTCGACATACGAAATGCTGCGCGCGTCGACGCCCGCCGAGGCCAGCGCAGCGGTGATCACGCGGGCCTGACCGTCCACGCTCGGTGCCGTGAAGCTCGCTTTGACGCCGCCATCGTTGTTGACGGCCGTGCCGCGCAGCACGGCGTACACGGTATCGCCATCAGCCAGTGCGGCCGACAGTCGCTTGAGAAGCACCACGGCCGCGCCGTCGCTGAACACGGTGCCTTGGGCCCCGGCGGAAAAGCTGCGCGTGTGGCCGTCGGGCGACAGCATCGCGCCGTCTTCATGAAGATAGCCACTGCGGGGCGGCGAAGTGATGGAAGCGGCACCTGCCAGGGCCATGTCGCAGTCGCCGTTGCGGATCGCAGAAAACGCCTGCGCAATCGCGACCAGGGAGGTCGAGCAGGCTGAATGAACGCTGATGGCGGGGCCGGTCAGGTTGAGCCGGTGCGCCACGCGGGTGGCGATGTAGTCCTTGTCGTTGCCCAGCATTACCTGGAAGTCGCCGACCTGCTCGATCAGGTCCGGACGCGGCATCACATGGCGGTGCAGGTAGGTGCTGCCGTACATGCCGGCAAACACGCCCACGGTGCCGGGCGCATTGTCGGGCGCATAGCCGGCCCGCTCGACGCACTCCCAGCACAGCTCCAGAAAGATGCGTTGCTGCGGGTCCATCAGCGCAGCTTCTTTCGGGTTGATGCCGAAAAAGGCGGCATCGAACATCTCGGTATCGGCGATCACGCCACGCGCCTTGACATAGGCCGGGTCGGTGCGCAGTTCGGCGCTCACGCTCGGGTCCAGCGTGGCGTCGTCGAAAAAGGTGATGGTCTCGCGGCCAGCGCAGAGGTTGTCCCAGAACTGTTCGATGTCGGCCGCGCCGGGGAAGCGTCCCGCCATGCCGATGATGGCGACGGGTTCCAGACCGCTGCCAGTGCGCTCGACACGGGCCCCGGCGACACCGGGTGACACGGCCGCGGGTGCCGTCGGTGCGAGCAACAGTCGAACCAGCGCGCGCGGCGTCGGGTCGGCAAAGAAGTCGGTCACGCCCAGCGTGCGCTGACCCGCGCCCTGCAGCATGACCAGTGCACGGGTCACCAGCAGCGAGGTGCCGCCAAGTTCGAAAAAGTTGTCCGCAAGGCCGGTCTGGTCGATCTCCAGCACTTCGGTGAACACCTGGCACACCCGTTCTTCGAGCGCAGTCGATGGCGCTTGATAAGGCGTCGCGAGCTCGGGGCGTTCGCGCGGGGGCGCAGGCAGAGCGCGGCGATCGAGCTTGCCGTTTTCGGTGATGGGCAACATGGGCAGCTCGACGAAGGCGGCCGGCAGCATGAACTGCGGAAGATCCTTGGCGAGGTGGCTGCGGAGTTCGGACGCCGGAACATGCCCTGCAGCCATCACGACATAAGCCACCAGCCGCGGTTCGCCATCGGCATGGTCGGCGCGAGCCAGCACAGCGCACTCTCTGACGCCCGGATGCCCGAGCAACAGGTTCTCAATCTCGCCGGTCTCGATGCGAAAGCCCCGGATCTTGACCTGATGGTCCATGCGACCCAGGCATTCGATATCCCCATCGGGATGGCGTTTTCCGAGGTCGCCGGAACGGTAGGCGCGCAAGGTTTCGCCAGTGGCCGGGTCGGTCCAGTCGATGAATCGCTGCGCCGTCAGGTCGGGGCGTCGGAGGTAGCCGTTGGTCACGCCGGGACCGCTGACGACGATCTCACCGATGTCGCCATCGGCCACCGGTTGCAACTGTTCGTTCAGCAGGTCGATGCGCAGATCGGGAATCGGGCAGCCGATCATGCTGCCGCGGCGCAGTTCGAGGTCTTGCCAGCTCACCGGACGATAGCTGACGTGGACGGTGGTTTCGGTAATGCCGTACATGTTGACCATGACGGGCGCTGTGTCGCCATGGCGCTCGTACCACGGGCGCAGCATTTCGAAGGAGAGAGGTTCGCCCGCGAAAATCACGTAGCGCAAATGGAGCGCGTCCGGTGCAAGCGCGGCGCGCCGGTCGGCTTCGATCAACGGCCTGAAAGCCGATGGCGTCTGATTCAGGACCGTGACCTGTTCGCGCACCAGCAATGCGAGAAAGTCGTCGGGCGAGCGCGTTGTCAGATAGGGCACCACGACCAGTCGGCCTCCGTAGCTGAGCGATCCCCAGATTTCCCAAACGGACACGTCGAAGGCGTGGGAGTGAAAGAGCGGCCACACGTCTTCGGGCCCGAAGTCGTACCAGGCATCGGTCGCATCGAAAAGCCGGGTGACGTTCAGGTGCGTGACCAGGCAGCCCTTGGGCCGGCCAGTCGAACCCGAGGTGTAGATCACATAGGCCAGCGCATCGGGGTCGGCCGTGCCGACGTTGCTGCTGTCCTCGTTTGCCGCACTGCCGTCGTCCACCAGGAACACCGGCGCCGACGACGCCGGCATGGCGGCCGCACTGGCCGCGGTGGTCAGCATCGCCACCGGTTGCGCGTCACCAACCGTGAAATCGAGCCGCTCCATCGGATATTCGAGATCGATCGGAAGGTAGGCGCTGCCGGATTTCAAGATTGCGAGCAGTCCGACCACCATGTCGATGGAACGCTCCATGCCGATGGCTATCAGTTTGTTGCGACCTGCTCCGGCGCGCTGCAGACGTCGCGCCAGCTGGTTGGAGCGGCTGTTGAGCTCTTCGTAAGTGATCGATACGCCGTTACAAGATACAGCCACCGTCTTCGGGTTCGCCGCCGCGCGCAACGCGATGCGTTGGTGTACCGGTATGAAAGCTGTCATCGAAGGTCCTTTGGCCCCGTCCTGATCAGTGCATAAACAAGATCAGAACCGTTACTCACTTAATTACAAAGCACTCACTCTTGCCCACTGACACCATCCTGCCGAGAGACCAAGTCGGTTACCACCGGCCAAACGACATGTTCAACGGCCTATTTCTTGAGCACGAACGCGGCAACACTTGACGCATTTCGTTTCGATTGGCGTGTTGACAAGGCATCTTGCTTGATGAGATTGTGCGCGCGTTTTTACTTTTTGAATACAAACGACTGACATCGAAACGTCAAATTTTGACGAATTTTCGATAGCAAGGGTCTATTGCTGCGGCAGGCGCAACAGCGCTTTTTGATCGTCTAGACCGTTGCGTCGTCGTTGGGGGCGTCGTTCAGATGCGTTGTGTCGCTCCAGCCCACGAGGATGAAGCCTTCGGCAGTCCAAAGGAGCCGGTTGATGGAGGCGTTGCCCAGCAGCCAGGTACGGGGTGCCTGCAAGCCCTGCCGGGTCGCAGCACGATAGAGAACGTCCATCACGCCGCCGTGCGCGACCAGTACGACCAATTCGCCGGGATGGCGAGCGGCGAGCTCGGCCGCCACTGCAGTGATGCGATCACGAAACACCAGCAGGCTTTCACCACCCTCGGGCGTGAAGGCGGGGTCCCGCTCTCGCCACAGCCGCGCCTGATCGGGCAAGTTTTGCTCGATCTCCGCAAAACTCATACCTTCGAAACATCCGAAAGCGCGCTCTCGCAGCCGAGGCTCCGGCCTTACCTGGAGCCCGAGTGGTCGCGCAATCTCGAGCGCCGTGTTCCAAGCGCGCGCCAAGTCGCTGGCGTAGATCACGTCGATGGCTTCGTCGGCCAGCGCCTGTCCGACGCGACGGGCCTGCCATTCGCCTGTGGCGTTGAGGCCGATGTCGAGTTGCCCCTGAATGCGTGTGCCGACGTTCCATGCGGTTTCGCCATGGCGCACGGCAATGAGTCGCGTGGCCTCTTCCATCCGGAACGATCTAGGGCCGGGCCGGGGCGTTGGCGCCGGGCAAGGCGATGTCTACGCGCCGCTTGCCAATGCTGACTTCCCTGAGATACCAGGAGTTCGCCATCTCCAGGAACGCCGTACCGTAGAGCAACGGGTCGGCAAACGGCGAGAGCGACGCGTCCATCGAAAAACTGCGGACATCGCTGTCGACCACCCAATTGGTGGCACAACCAGACAGCGCGACCAGCATGAGAAGGGCGGCGGGGGTCAACAGAGCGCACCTGGGTCGTCTCACCCGGCTCATGTCTGAATTCCCACGCCTCAAACCTGCACGATTCGCAAAGCCGATTGCGCCAACGACCCCGGCCGCATGGGCAACGCCGGCAAGGTCGGCGCTAGCGCATCGAAGTTCGGCGCGTCGAACGCCTTGTCGCCTTCGTCGTCCGCGACGCCCGTCGCCTTCAATCCCTTGAAATCGTGACGCGTGCCGTCTAGCAAGTGCGACGGCACCACGTTCTGCAGCGCGGTGAACATGTTTTCGACACGGCCGGGATGCTTCTTGTCCCAGTCGCGCAGCATCTCGCCGACCTGCTTGCGCTGCAGGTTTTCCTGGCTGCCGCACAGCGTGCACGGAATGATCGGAAATTCTCGGTGCTGCGCCCAGCGCACCAGATCTTTTTCAGCCACGTAGGCCAGCGGCCGAATGACGATGTGGCGGCCGTCGTCGCTCACTAGCTTGGGCGGCATGCTCTTCAGCTTGCCCGCAAAGAACATGTTGAGGAAGAAGGTCTGAAGCATGTCGTCGCGGTGATGCCCCAACGCGACCTTGGTGGCGCCCAGTTCATCGGCCACGCGATACAGGATGCCGCGCCGCAGCCGGCTGCACAGGCCGCAGGTCGTCTTGCCTTCGGGGATGACACGCTTCACGATGCTGTACGTATCCTGGTTTTCGATATGAAAGGCCACGCCGAGTTCGCTCAGGTACTTGGGCAGCACTTCTTCAGGAAAACCCGGTTGCTTCTGGTCGAGGTTGACGGCGATCAAGTCGAAATGGATCGGCGCGCGGGCTTTCAGCTTCAGCAGGATGTCGAGCATCGCGTAGCTGTCCTTGCCACCCGACACGCACACCATGACCTTGTCGCCTTCTTCGATCATGTTGTAGTCGACTATGGCGCGGCCGACTTCGCGACACAGGCGCTTTTCGAGCTTGTGCGTCTCGCGCTCGATCTTGAGGTTGGCCGATGGCGCGACCTCGTCCGTCCAGACGGCGCTCATGCGTTTTCTGCCATGTTCATTTGCTCCTGAAGACTTCGACGCCCACCGCTTCACAGTCCGGATAGACATCGGGTTTGGCAGTCGACACGCGCGCCGCGTGCACTTTCGGATGCGCCAATATCGCCGCCAGGAGGTCGTCGCACAGGGTCTCCTGCAGATGGATATGGCCTTGTGATACGCGCGCTGCGACGGTGCGGCGGATGAAGTCGTAATCGACCACTTCGTCCAACTCGTCGGCTCTGGGCGTTGAAATTTCCAATGGCACGTACAGGTCGACGTTGATGATTACCCGCTGCTCGGCCTTCTTTTCGAACTCGTGCACGCCAATGTTTATCCAGACCTCGTAGTTCTTCAAAAAGACGCGTCGGCAGGAGAGCAGCAGGGGATCGAGAGCGGCAGTGGTCATGGCGGGGAAGCTTTCAGCAAATCGTCGACGACGAACATGATGTCGCGTTCCAGCGGCACCAGATGCTGGCCGTTGTCGACGCACAGGGTGGTGCCGGTCACGCTCGGCGTGCCGGCCAGAAAAACGCAGGTGCGCGCCACGTCGGCGGGGTCTATCGGCCGACGCATGAGGTTGGCGCGCGCAGCCCGCGCGAAGTTGGTTTCGTCTTGCGGCCCGCTGGTGAACAGAATGCCCGGCGCCACGCCGCACACGCGCACGGCGGGCGCCAGCGCCTGCGCCTGCAGCGACACGGCGCGCTCGAGCGCCAGCTTCGACACGGTGTAGGAGAAGTAGTCGGGGTTCAGGTTGAACACCTTCTGGTCGAGGATGTGGACCACCGACCGATCGGTGCCATCGGCTGGTTGCCGCGCCAGCAGCCGCGCGAAAGACATCGGCGCGATGAGGTTCACGCCGAGTTGCCTGAGCGCGGCGTCCGGCTTGAAATCCAGCGCGGTGTCAGGCTCGAAAGCAGAAGCGTTGTTGACGATGCATGCCAGCGGCGTGTCAGCCGAAATGCGTTCGACCAGCGCCATGCGCGCGTCTTCGTCGTCGATGTCCGCTTCGATGGCCTTGGCGGCAAAGCCTTCATCGCGCAGACTCGCACACAGGGTTTCGGCAGCGTCGCGCGAGGCGCGGTACTGGCACCACACCTGCCATCCGGCCCGCGCGAAGGCTTCGCAGATGGCTGCGCCGAGCCGTCGCCCGCCGCCCGTGACGAGCACGCCGCGTGGTCTTGCTGAAGGGGTCGAAGCGACCATGTCGGCCATCCTGATAAATTTCTCGAATGAATTTGGAACGCGGCGCCGTGCGCGCCAACCCGTTGACCCGGATTATCGATGCCGCGCTGGAGCGCGGCGGTGGCTGGCTGCCCTTCGACCGCTTCATGGCCATGGCCTTGTACGCACCGGGATTGGGCTACTACGCGAACAGCTCCACCAAGTTCGGACAGATGCCGTCGTCGGGCAGCGATTTCGTCACCGCGCCAGAACTGACGCCGATGTTCGGCCGCACTTTGGCCGCACAGGTGGCCGAAGCCTTGAACAAGACCGGTACCGACACGGTGTGGGAGTTCGGCGCTGGCTCCGGCGCGCTAGCGGGGCAGTTGCTGGATGCGCTCGCGGCGCTTGGCGCCAAGGTTGCGCGCTATCGCATCGTCGACCTCTCCGGCACCTTGCGGGCGCGGCAGCAACAGGCGCTGGCAGCGCATGGCGACCGGGTCGAATGGCTCGCTGAGTTACCGGAGACGATGCAAGGCGTTGTCGTCGGCAACGAGGTACTCGACGCGATGCCGGTGCAACTGCTGGCACGCGTGGGCGGCGCGTGGTTCGAGCGTGGGGTCGTCAAGGCGCCGGACGCCGACGGATGGTCGTGGCAAGACCGGCCGACCGAGCTGCGGCCCCCCGTCGAGGTAACCGGGGACCACGACTACCTCACCGAGATCCACCCCCAAGCCGAGGCTTTCATGGCCACGTTGGCCGACCGGCTGACGCAGGGCGCGGCGTTCTTTATCGACTACGGTTTTCCCGAGGCCGAGTACTACCACCCGCAACGCCACATGGGCACCGTGATGTGCCACCGCGCGCACATGGCCGACGGCGATCCGCTGTCGGATGTCGGGCTGAAGGACATCACTGCGCACGTCAACTTCACCGGCATCGCGCTGGCTGGCCAGAACGCCGGGCTCGAAGTGCTCGGCTACTGCAGCCAGGCGAGGTTTCTTTTGAATTGCGGACTGCTGACGCACATGGAGCAGGGCACGCCGGCGCAGCGCGCGATGGCGGCGCATCTGGTGCACGAGCACGAAATGGGTGAGCTCTTCAAGGTCATCGGCTTTGCGGTCGGCGCGCCGTGGGATGCGATGGGTTTCGCGGAGGGCGACCGCACGCATACGCTGTGAGCGCGGTTCAGTGCTGCCGCAGCTTACGCAGTTCGTCTCGTAAGAAGTCGCCCGATTCGCGCATCGCCGCGCCGCCGGCCAGCTTCACCTTGTAGGCGACCTTGGTCATTTCGGAGCGGGTGGCGCAGCGCTCGATGAAGTCTTCGGCGGTGACGATTTCTGCCTTGAAGTGGTCGTACTTGCTGCGCATGTGCGAGGCGGCATCGGTCGCGTTGTACTCACTGCCGTTGCGCACGAAAACCATGTCGGTGGTTTTCTCGACGCGCTGGATCAAGGTCTGGATGACTTTGTCTTCGCTTGGCGACGGCGTGGCACTGGCGACGGCCGCGAGGCCTGTCCACAGGGCCAGTACGCAATAGACGCTTCGACCAAAGATGCGCAACATCGATTTCTTTCGTGAGCCGGAGTGGCTCATCGTTTGTTTGGGAATGGTAGGCGTCGCTCGTCGGCGCTGTCAATCGACGGCCGGTCGGGTTTAATCTGCCGACTGCTTTCAACCAAGCATTTTTCAGACCACCGACGGACGTCCCGAATTGAGCTTCCTCGCCAACGAGCCCCACGATCCACGCGACCCGCTGGCCATCGCCCACGCGCTGGCCGATGCTGCAGCTGCCCACTCGATGCGCTGGTTTCGGATCTCGCTCGACATCATCACCAAGGCCGACGACAGCCCCGTGACGCTGGCCGATCGCGCTGCCGAAACCGCCATGCGCGAAATCCTCGGCGAGCGCTGTCCCGCCGATGGCATCTACGGCGAGGAGCACGGGCCCGAGCGTCTCGACGCCGACCGCATCTGGGTGCTCGATCCGATCGACGGCACGCGCAGCTTCATTACCGGCTCACCGTTGTGGGGCACGCTCGTCGGCGTGCTGCAAGGCGGCCGCGTCGTCTTCGGCATGGTCGATATGCCGGTGCTCGGCGAGCGCTGGATCGGCCAGGCCGGCAGGGGTGCGCAGCGCAATGGCGAGACGGTCGAGGTCAGCAGCTGCAGGGCGATCGACAAGGCCCGCATCGTGACGACGTCGCCGGACATCTTCAACGCCGCCGACTGGCAGGCGTTCGACCGATTGAGCCGGCAGTGCGCCATGCGTCGCTTCGGCGGCGACTGCTACGGCTATGCGCAGCTGGCCGGCGGCACCATCGACCTGGTGGTGGAAACCGGCTTGCAGCCCTACGACTATCTCGGCCCGACCGGGTTGATAGAAGCCGCTGGTGGCGTCGTCACCGACTGGCTCGGCCAGCCCCTCGGCCTCGCGTCCGACGGTCGCGTCATCGCCGCCGCCACGCCTGAATTGCACCGCGCCGCGCTCGGCATCCTGAACGCTCGAAGCCTCGCATGATCCGTTGGCTGATCGTCGTCGTGCTGGCGCTGGTGCTGATGAGCGGGCTCACGCAGTGGCTGCGCAAGTTCGGCTTCGGCCGCTTGCCGGGCGATTTCGAATTCCGTGCGCTTGGACGTGAGTGGCAATTGCCGATCGCCAGCACGGTGCTGCTCAGCATGATCGCGGCGCTCATCGCGCGCTGGATTTGAGTCCGACCTTTGAACATAACCAAGCGATAACCAAGGATCACGACCCGATGAGAGCCTGCGTCGACATCGGCGGCACCAAGGTGGCCGTCAGTCTTTCTCCTTCCGCTGATGTGCCGTTGCTCGGCCGTCGCAGCGAACCCACGGCCCGGACCGGCAACAACGACGCACTCGCGCTGCAAGTCATGCGGCTGATCGATGCGGTCTGTGCCGAGCAGGGCGTCGACCCGGCGTCGGTCAGCCGTGTCGGCGTGTCGACGACCGGCCCGTTCGAACTTCGCGACGGCAAGGTGGAGGTCGCCTCGCCCAACATTTGCGGCGGCATCGCTGGCCCATCAGGCGGCTTGCCCAATCAATGGATGACGGCGTTGCTCGAAGCGCCGCTGGCCCAGCGCTTTGCCTATGTGCGCGTGGAGAACGATGCCGTGTCCGCCCTCGAAGCCGAGCGCCAGTGGGGCGCGCTCAAAGGCATCGACGATTGCGCCTACGTCACCTGGAGCACCGGTATCGGCGTCGGCTTGTGCGTTGGCGGGCGGGTACTGCGCGGCAAGAACGGCAACGCCGGCCACGCCGGCCACAGCTTCGTGGTCGACGACGCCAGCGGCGCGCTGTGCGGCTGCGGCAACGTCGGCGATGTCGAGGCGCTGATCGGCGGCAACTCGATGGCGCGGCGCTTTCAACAATCGCCGGCCGACCTGTTCGCCGCTGCGGCCGCTGGCGAGACACATGCGCTGCACATCGTCGATGCGCAGTGCCGCGTGATGGGCCGCATGCTCTACAACCTGATCGCAACGCTCGATCTGCAGCGCATCAGCCTGGGCGGCAGCGTGTTCTGGAACCACCGCGACTTCCTGCTGCCGCGCCTGCAGTCGGAGATCGCCGGCAAGCTGGTGCCGCTGACGCGCGGAGTGGAACTCGTGCCGGCGGGGCTGGGCGACAAGGTCGGGGATTACGGCGCGCTGGCGCTGCTGGACTGATCTATCTAGAAAATCGGGAGCCACCAAGGAGGCGAGGCAGGCCTCACGTGGTGCGCCTGCGCGTCAGGATGCGCGGCAGTTGCCGAAGTCGCAGCGCACCGCCAGGGTCTGCCCGCTGTTACAGGCCAACGTATAGCGCTCAAAGCCAGGGCCCTTTTCCACCAATGTCGCAAGCGGCATGGCGGCGCAACTGCGGGCCTTGGCAAGCTTTTCGGCGTTGTACGTGTCGACGCCCGTGCGACGGAACGACAGCGCGGGGTTCGGAGCCGGCGGGCGCCAAGTCACGGTAACGGAAGGATCTGCGTTCTCATAGCCGCAGCGAGCCATGTCGGTTGGCGCAGGTGATCGGGCCCAACCGCGCGGGATCTGGGTCGAAGCTCAGCCCTTGCCAGTCGCCTCGTTCAACGCCGCCAGAAAGCTGCGCCGCCACCAGTGGATGTCCTGCTCGCGAATGCGTGCCAGCAACTTCTGGTGCCGCTGCCGACGCTCTTCCAGCGGCATGTGCAGCGCCTGCTGCACCGTCTCTGCCGTGCCGTGCGTGTCGTACGGGTTGACCAGCAGCGCTTCCTTCAGCTGTTCTGCCGCCCCGGCAAAACGCGACAGCACCAGCACGCCGGGATCAGCGGGGTCTTGCGCTGCCACATATTCCTTGGCGACCAGGTTCATGCCATCGCGCAACGGCGTGACCAGCCCGACGGCCGCTGCGCGGCACAGCCCCGGCACGCGCTTGCGCGCCACCATTCGGTGGATGTAGCGCACCGGCATCCAGTCGAGTTCGCCGTAGTCGCCGTTGATGGCACCGCACAGCGATTCGAGCTCGCGCCGGATGTCGGCGTAAGCGTCGACGCTCTCTCGTGTGGGCGAGGCGATCTGGATCAGCGTCGCGCTGCGGCGGTTCTCCGGGTAGTTGGCGAGCAGCTCCCGAAAGCTCCTCACCCGCTGTGGAATGCCTTTGGAGTAATCGAGCCGGTCGATGCCGAGCAAGAGGCGACGGCTCGAGTACTCGCGCTTCATCGTCTCGTACATCTCGCGGCCTTCCTTCGCATGCGTCAGCGCTGCGAACTCGTCCACGTCGATCCCGATGGGGAAGGCGCTGCAGCGCACCGTCTGCCCGAAAGCGCGGTACATGTCGTCGCCCAGCGCCTCGCCGTGCGCTTCGCCGATGACATAGCGCTCGAAGTGCTGGACGTCCTGGTGGGTTTGCAACCCGATCAGATCGAAAGCGAAGAGCGACCGCACGAGCCACTCATGCTGCGGGATGGCCGCCATGATCTCTTGCGGAGGCAGCGGAATGTGCAGGAAGAAGCCCATGCGCTGCTTGCATCCCATGGCGCGCAGTTCAGCCGCCAGCGGAATCAGGTGGTAGTCGTGAATCCAGATGATGTCGTCCGGCTTCAACATCGGCATGACTTTGCGTGCGAACAGCTGGTTGACGCGCCGGTACCCGCCGATGAAGCCGGCGTCGAAATGCGCCAGGTCGAGCCGGTAATGGAACACCGGCCACAGCACATCGTTGCTGTAGCCGAGGTAATAGCTGTCGTGATCCTCGCGGCTGAGATCGATCATCGCGAGCGTGACCGGGCCGGCCTGCTGCTTGTGCACTTCGCCTTCGCCGGCCGTGCCGCCTTCGACGATGTGGCCGCTCCAGCCGAACCAGAGTCCGCCGGTCTGTTGCAACGATTCGCCGAGTGCGACCGCGAGGCCGCCGGCAGCGGGTTTCCGTGGGTCGGCCACGCGATTGGAAATGACGACGAGGCGACCCATCAGCTGGCGTTCTTTGTTGGCTCGGCCAGCAGGTCGCGCGCCTGCACCAGCCACTCGTACACGGCGCGTGGCGAATCGAGTCGATGCAGCGCCTGACTCGGGCCCGAGCCCACCTTGATGGCGACACCGCCGAGCGGCTGCACGATGGCAAAGCCGGTCTCGTCCGTCGTGTCGTCGCCGGCGAAGACGGGCACGCGACCCGCAAACGGCGCCTCCCGCATGAAAGCGGTGATGGCAGTGCCCTTGTTGACGCCGGCTGGCTTCACCTCGAAGACGAATTTGCCGTGCAGCAGTTCGAACTGGGGCTGCCCATTGATAGCGCGCGCCATCGCATCGCGGCATACCGCTTCGAGCTGCGGCGCCATGCGGTAGTGCAGAGCGACCGCGGCATGTTTGCGTTCGACCAGCAGGCCTTCATGAACCCGTGCCAGTTCGTTGGCGGATTCGAGAATCAACGTGAGATCGGGCGCGCGCTGCTCGTCGATATGGCCTTCGGCGCTGCGGCGCTGCACGCCATGCTCGCCAGCCGCTGGCAATCGCAATGGCGCAAGAAAGCGGTCGAGTACATCGATCTGTCGGCCCGACACCACCGCCAGCGCACCGCCGAGCAAGCCGTGCAGGTCGTGCAGCAACGGCACCAGCGCAGGCGGCACTTCGACCGCTTCGGGCGTGTCGGCGATGGCCACGAGCGTGCCGTCGAAATCGAGAAAGAGGGCGGCGTCTGGGGTAAGGCGAGGGGGTAACTGCATCGCCTGTCACCTTAGCAGCAGCAAGGCTGCGGGCGCGTCGGTCAATGCCGCAAATCCCCGAGCAGGCTCCCACGGCAGACGGTGACCGTGCTCAATCGACCGATGCGAGCGCTTCGCCGACGGCGACGATTCGTGCGCGGGCGATGGCCTCACCAATCTGCGGGCCGGTGGCACCTGCCGCCTGCGCCTCTCGGGCGACGACGTCTGTTGCCACGCCAAGCGCGACGGCGAGGGCGTGGTTCAGCCGGTCGCGCGGCGAATAGGGCCGCTCTTCGAGTCCCAGCCGGCCGCGTGCATCGCACTCGCACGCCAGCAGGGCCTGGTCGAAGCGGCCCGGCTTGCGAAAGGCATCGCAGCGCTCCAGCAGCCGCACGACCGAAGCCGCGTTCAGTTCACCGCTGCGGTGAATGTTGCCGTGCTCGCGCGCCACCACATCGGCCAGCTCGCGCAGTTCGACCGGCACCCGCCAGCGGTCGCACACGGCCCGCAGCAATTTGGCGCTGCGCTGTTCGTGGCCGATGTGGCGCGGCAGCACGTCGACCGCTGTCGTGCCTTTGCCGAGGTCGTGCGTGAGGCAGGCGAAGCGCACGGCCAGCGGTGCCTCGAGCCGCGCGCTCATGTCGAGCACCATCATCAAGTGCACGCCGGTGTCGACTTCAGGATGATGTGCGACGGGTTGCGGCACGCCCCACAGGCGATCGACTTCAGGCAGCAGCACGGCGAGCGCGCCGCACTCGCGAAGCACCTCGAACATGCGCGAAGGCGTGCGCTCCATCAGGCCGCGCGCCAGCTCTTGCCAAACCCGTTCGGGCACCAGCGCGTCGACCTCGCCAGCGGAGACCATCTCGCACATCAAGGCCATCGTCTCGGGTGCGATGGTGAAGTCTGAGAAGCGGGCAGCGAAACGGGCCACACGGAGGATGCGCACCGGGTCTTCGCGGAACGCGTCGGTCACGTGCCGCAGCACCTTGTCTCGCAGGTCGCGCTGGCCGTTGAAGGGGTCGACGAGCGCCTCGATGCGGAGATCGGCAAGGTGTGCCGCGTCGGCTTGCCCGGCGGCAAGTGCGATCGCGTTGATCGTCAAATCGCGGCGCGCCAGATCCTGTTCGAGCGTGACGTCGGGCGAGGCGTGTACGACGAAGCCGCGGTAGCCCGGCGCGCTCTTGCGCTCGGTGCGGGCCAGTGCGTACTCCTCGTGCGTTTCGGGGTGCAGAAACACCGGGAAGTCACGGCCGACCGGGATGTAGCGCAACCCCGCCATCTCTTCGGGCGTGCTGCCCACGACCAGCCAGTCGCGGTCGCCGCCGGGCCGGCCGAGCAGAGCATCGCGGATCGCACCGCCGACGAGATAAGTTTGCATCCTGCGAGTTTAGGCAGGCGCTCGCGCCCTCAGCACTCCCTCAGCGCGCAGTACGGTAGGGCTCTTCGAAAGCGAGGAAGTCTTCTTCCACGAGCGCGTCGTCGATCCATGCCTTGACGCCTGGCAGCGCTTGCACGTGCTCGATGTAGTCGGTGACCGATTCGGGCACCGGCAGGCCGTAAGTCTTGATGCGCGAGCCGATCGGCGCGAAGTACGCGTCGGCGATAGTGAAGTGGCCGAACAACATGGGGCCGCCGTGGCGTTCGAGCAGGCCGGTCCACATCTGCACGATGCGGTCGAGGTCGCCCTTGACGGTCGGCTCGTCGCGCATGAGCCTTGCGCCGACTTCGGGCAGCGACGCCTCGATGTTCATGACGCAATGGCCGCGCAGTCCGCCAAAGCCCGAGTGCATTTCGGCGCAGACGCTGCGAGCCCGCGCGCGGTCGTTGGCGAGCCGTGGCCACAGCGCCTTTTCAGGGAAGGTTTCGGCCAGGTATTCGGCGATGGCCAGCGTGTCCCACACCACCAGTTCGCCGTCGACCAGCACCGGCACGCGCGCTGCAGGATTGAGCGCGCCAATGGCGTTCTTGAAATGCGATCCGCGGTCGAATGAATCGAAGCGGACCATGACCTCGTCGAACGGAATGCCGGCCTGCTTCATCAGGACCCAGGGCCGCATCGACCAGGACGAGTAGTTCTTGTTGCCGACGTAGAGTTTGCGCATAAAGCCTTCGGTGGTCATCGATTCAGGGCAGGTCCTTGACTGGCTCCGGCACACGTTCGTCGCGCGGTCCGATGATGCCCAGCCGCGCCTTCAAAGACTGCGGCTGACCGGTCAACAACGCGGCGTAATTCGTGGTGTTGGCCAGTACCTTCTTCACGTAGTCGCGTGTCTCGGTGAAGGGCACGTTCTCGGCCCAGATGGCGGCGTCCATGGTCGGTCCGTTGCGCCAGCTGCGCGGCCGGCCGGGGCCTGCGTTGTAGGCCGCCGCGGCCAGTGCCATCGAGCCGCTGAAGTCATCGAGCGCGAGCTTCAGGTAGTTGGTGCCGATGGTGATGTTGGTGTCGCGGTCGTTGAGCTGGCCAGGCGTGAAGCCGGCCATGCCGATCTTGTTGGCGGTCCACTTGGCGGTGGCCGGCATCACCTGCATCAGGCCCGAGGCGCCGACGCCCGATCGCGCGTCCATGATGAAGCGGCTCTCTTGCCGGATCAGACCGTAAACGTAAGCCGGGTCGAGGCCGATCTCCTGGCTCTTGCGTATCACGGTGTCATGAAACGGCATCGGAAAACGTTGGTCCACATCGATCACGCCCTTGGTGCGCTCGCTGGTGTTGATGCAGCGGTCCCACACCTCGCGTTGGCAGGCCAGGTCTGCGGCTGCCAGCAGCGCGCGGTCGTCCATGCCGCCTTTGTCGTGCAGGTTGGTCGCGTAATTCCACTCGCGGGTGCCTTCGGGGCGAAGGCCCGTTGCGATGGCGTAGAGCGCGCGGTTCAACGCGGGGTTGGCGCGGGCCGCGGCTTTTTCTTCGGGCGTGAGCGGCGATGGACGGGTCGGCACTGCGGCGCGTTGACCGAGCTCTTCGAGCGCCAGCAGTTCGTAAAAGCCACGCGTGCCTGCAATGGTGTTGTAGAGCATGCTGGCCTGGGCCTTGTTCTGCTCGCCCCCCAGGGCAGTAAGCGCACGGGCTTTCCAATAGACCCAGGTCGGATCAAGCTGCGCTTCTTCGCTCATCGCATTGACGGCGATCTGCACGTCTTTCCATTGCGCGTTGCGAAGCGCTGCGCGCACCTTCCATCCGAGCATGTCGTCGGAGAGGTCGCTGTTCTTCGTCACGTTGGCAAAGTAGCTGTTCGCCAGCGGCGAAAGCTTGCTGGCAGCTTGCCGGCCGATCGCGCCCCATAGCCAGTTGCGCTCTTCGGGCGACAACATCGGCCCCCATTTGCTGTCGAGTTGCGCCGCGGCCATTTCCGGATCGGCGATGGCAGTCTTGATGAGCGCCAACACCACCAGTTCCTTGCGCGACTTGGCGGCGACGAAGGCGCGTCCGATCAGGAACTTGGGCGCGCTGGCATTCAGCTCGTCGAACAGCGGCACCGCGTCGGGCGCCACCAGATTGACGGCGTTGCGCGCGGCCTGCGGGCGATTGGCTTCGATCGAGAGCCGAGCTTTCTTCCAGGCGTCGTTCGGCGACATCAAGCGCGCCGAGATCATGCGGTCGGCAGCGGTGAGGCAACCATCGTCGGCGTCGCGCTGGGCCAGCCAGCTCTTGCGAACCAGGTCCGCTTGCTCTTGCGTCGGCGCACCGGTCCGGGCCAGGCTCGACAGGATGGCATAGCAGCGCACCTGCGCGTCGTCGCCCATTCGATAGGAGGGATGCATGCCGGCGACGCCGTCCCAGTCGCGACGTTGCCCGAGCACCAGCAGCCAGTCATTGCGCAACCGGTCTTCTTGATAAGTGCCGGCGTAGCGAGTCAGAAAGTCTTGCACCTCGAGCGGGCTGGCCTCTTGGAGGCGCGCCTTGAGTTCCCAATAAGCAGCCCACGGTTCGAGCGCGCTGCCGCGGGCTTGCGGCAGCAAGGCGGTGAGGCGGCCCTTGTCTCCACGTTGAAACGCCTGCTTCATTTGCAGCATGACGTCGTCGTTGCCGGTTTGGGCGCAAGCCGGTTGCAGCACGGCAGCGAGTGCGAGCACAACGGCCGAACCTGCAACAGAAATCGCGACGGAAGAAGAGGAACGCGGGCGCAAGCGTAGGGGTGCCAAAATGCTTCGAAACTGCATAGCGGGATTATGGACAAAGCACACGATGGAAACGCCGGAGAAAACCGGTCGGAAACGGCTGCATTTCTCAAAGCGCAGTTGCGCGCAGCCTTGATCGAACAACGTCTGGCCTTGCCCGATCGGCTACAGCGCGCCGATCTTTTGCAGCGCGTGATGCGCATCTGGCTGGTCGGAAGGCCCGACACCGTCATCGGCGCCTACTGGCCGATCAAGGGTGAGTTCGACCCGTTGCCGGCACTGCATCGCTGGAAAGAAGACGGCGAACTGCTCGATGAACCGCATCGCCGCCGCATCGGCCTGCCGGTGGTCGACCGTGTGCACAAGACGCTGACTTTTCACTCGTGGTACCCAGGCTGCCCGATGGAAAACGATGCTTACGACATCCCTAAGCCGAAAGACACGGAGATGATCGTGCCGACGCTGCTCTTCGTGCCCTGCCTCGGCTACAGCGCGGGCGGCTATCGGCTGGGTTACGGTGGTGGCTTCTACGACCGCACGCTGGCGACGCTGCAGCCGCGGCCGTTCACGGTGGGACTCGGCTTCACGCAAGGTTTCCTGGACGACCTGGAGCCCGAGGCCCATGACGTGCCGCTCGATGCCATCCTGAACGATAACGGCGTGGTCTGGCCAGTCGGCTGAAGCCGAATCGAAAGCCCCGGCCGACGCTCTAATCGATGTAGTCGACGGTGTCCGGGTCAGGCGCTTCACCGATGACACCGCGCGTCGTGGCGGCCTGCAGCTCCAGCCATTCGCAAAACGCCTTGATCTCCGGACGCATCGCATTGCGTGGCCCGACGATCAGCCAGTAGGCCATCGGTGAGTCCATGCGGTGTTGCGGCAGCACCTCGACGAGATCGCCGTTGGCCAGACTTTCGGAAATGAGCGAGCTGCGCGCCAGCACCAGCCCCTGGCCGGTCAGCGCGGCTTGCACCATCTGGTAGGCGTAGTTGAAGTAGAGCCAGCGCTTGGGTTGCGCGCGGTCGAGCCCGTGTACTTCGAACCAGCGGCGCCAGGTCAGCCATTCGAGGTGCGTGCGGTGCGCATCGCCAGCTTCGATCAGCGCAAAGCGCGCGATGTCTGCGGGCGTCTTGATGGGCGCTCCGCTCTTGATGAGCCAGGGGCTGGCGACCGGTGTCAGCGTTTCGCCAAAAAGCCGTATCGATCCCGCGGGCATGTGGGCGCCCGTGCCATAGCGCAACGCCATGTCGACGTCGGCCACTTCGAGATCGACCGCCGTGTCGCTGGCGTCGATGCGGATGTCGATATCAGGATGGTCGCGCTGAAAGGCTTCGAGCCGGGGGATAAGCCACATCGAGGCGAACGAGGCGAAAGTGGTGAGCGACACGCTTTTGCGTCCCGCGCTTTGCCGGATCTGCCGCACCGCGCCGTCGATGCGCGGCAACGATTGCTGAACCGACAGCAGCAGCTGCGCGCCGGCACTCGTCAGCTCGACGGCGCGTGTATGGCGCAGGAACAGACTCACCCCCACTTCTTCTTCGAGCGCCTGAATTTGCCGGCTCACAGCGGATTGCGTCAGTGCCATCTCTTCGGCGGCGGCACGAAAGTTGAGGTGCCGCGCCACGGCTTCGAAGGCGCGCAGATTGCCTGCCGAAATCGGCCGGGAGCGCAGATGCGTTTGGGAATGCTGCATATCGATTGATGCGAAAACGGAATCAATAGGCTACCGCGTTTTCATTGGACCGCCAACGGAGCAAAGGAGATCATTCATTCCCGAATCGCGCTATTGATGTCAAGGCGCTTCGGCAACACCGTTCAGGAGAACACCATGGCTGCCGCTTACACCACATCTTCGCTTTCGCCTCTGTCGCTGCCGGTTCGGGCCGCCTCGGTTCCGCCGGCGGTGCGCCGCGGCGCCTGGCAGCTTCCGGTCGGTCAGGCAGCCAGTCTCAAGGCAGCGAGCACCAGCGTGTTGCGCGTGCGGCAAGGCCGGGTCTGGGTCACACGCGACGCAACCGACAAGTGGGGCAGCGAGGACGTCGTGCTGGCACCCGGCGAGTCGATGACGGTGAAAGCGGGTCAGCGCATCGTGATGGAGCCATGGGACGGCTTCGGCGCAACGTACACGTGGGACGCTGCCACGACGCTGGCGGGTTGAACCAACGTCGATGCCGTCCAGGGCGATGGTCGGGTCATTCGAGATCGCCTACCTGGCGGCGAGGTCGCGCAGATCGGTTTGATAAGCTCGCAGCCGTTGCACGGCCTTCTGGCGCTGCTCCGGTCGCGTGGCGTTGTGTAGCGTGGCGACGTACCGGCAGCCTTCTTCCAGCATGCCTTGTTGATAGTCGCGCCATGCACCGGGCCGAGGCTCGGCGATGCGGTGCACGTAGGCGTGGATCACCGGTTGTGCGTCTGCGGCCGAGGTGTGCTCGGCATTGAACCTGCGCAGCAACACGAGCGCTTCCTGCTGGCGTTTGCGGCGCTCGGCATCGACCCGCTTCGCATCGAACATCGACTGCGCGGTGAGACGGTTCAAAAGGTCGCGCTGGTCGTTGTCCAGGCGGCCGTAGAAATCCTCGTTCTGTTCCAGAAACTTTTCGTAGCGCTTTTCCTGCTGCTGCGCCGGTGTGCGATCGACCCAGTCTTTCACGTACTCTGCGTCGTTCTTCGCGTACTTACGCGCCAGGGTTTGCAACTGCGCCTCGTTCAGCGTGACGGCGAGCGCCGCGCCCGGCGCTTCCGCCCGTTCGGCTGCTGCGACCAGTCGCGTTCGGACATCGGCCACCAGTTCGCACGCCTGCGCCGACGTGATGTCGTTGGGCGCCAGTGCCTCCGCTTTTTGCAGCACGGCGACGATCTTGGGCAACTCGGTTTCCCGATGCCAGGCGAGCAACGCCGTGAGGTCGTCCTTAGACTTGGGCGTCTGGGCCCCGCTGAAGTCGACATAGCTATCGAGCCACCAGTAGGCGACCTCGGGCAGGTTGTTGTAGGCGAGCTTGATGGCGCTGCAGCCGGTGAGCACGGCGCCGAACGCCAGCGCCGCGATAATTCCGCTCATCCGGGTGCAACGCATTCGGTAAAAAAGACGCATGAATCAGATTCCGCAACAAGAGATCGACGAGCCGGTCGACGTCGTCGTAATGGCGGCCGGCCGCGGCACGCGCATGAAGAGCAGTTTGCCCAAAGTGTTGCACCGTCTGGGTGGGCGCGCGCTGCTCTCGCATGTCATCCAGACGGCCGCGCAAATCGGCGCTCGCAACGTGGTGGTGGTCACAGGCCATGGCGCGGCCGAAGTGGAGCAGGCCATCGGCAGCAGCAACGCCGCGGTGCCGATCCAGTTCGTGCGGCAGGTGCCGCAGCTCGGGACCGGACACGCCGTGCAGCAGGCGATGCCCGTGTTGCCCGACGACGGCACGGTGCTGGTGCTCTCCGGAGACGTGCCGCTGATCGGCGCCGATACGCTGCGCGCATTGCTCGAAACCAGCGCCGGCCGTCGGCTCGCGCTGCTGACGATCGAGTTCGATGACCCGACCGGCTATGGCCGCATCGTGCGCGATATCGATGGCGAGTCGGTGCAGGCGATCGTCGAACACAAGGACGCCGACGAAGAGCAACGCGCCATTCGGGAGGTTTACAGCGGCGTCATGGCCGTACCGGCCCGCCTGTTGAAAGACTGGCTCGCACGGCTGGACAACCGCAACGCGCAGGGCGAGTTCTACTTGACCGATATCGTGAAGCTGGCAGCCATCGACGGTGTGCCGGTGCTGGCGAAACTGACGACCGATGCCTTGCAGGTGGCCGGCGTCAACAGTCCGACGCAGTTGGCTGCGCTTGAGCGGGCCTGGCAATTGCGGCAGGCGTCCACCCTGATGGAAGCCGGCGTGCGGCTGGCCGACCCGGCGCGCTTCGATTTGCGAGGCACGCTGTTCTGCGAGGCCGATGTGGAGATCGACGTCAACTGCGTGTTCGAAGGTGCGGTCTCGCTGGGAGCGGGGGTGCGCGTCGGCGCCAATTGCGTGATCGCCAATGCGCGCATCGACACGGGCGCGGTGATTCATCCCTTCACTCACATCGACGGCGAGAAGACGGGCGTGACGGTGGGCGCCGGCGCGCTGGTCGGACCTTTCGCGCGCTTGCGCCCCGGCGCACGGCTTGGGGCCGACGTGCACATCGGCAATTTCGTCGAGGTCAAGAACTCGACGCTGGCGGCGGGTGCCAAGGCGAATCACCTGGCCTACCTCGGCGATGCGACCGTCGGCGAGCGCGTCAATTTCGGCGCGGGCAGCATCACCGCCAACTACGACGGCGCTAACAAGCACCGGACCATCATCGGCGACGACGTGCACATCGGTAGCAACTGCGTGCTGGTCGCACCCATCACCATTGCCGCGGGCGGCACGGTGGGCGGCGGCTCGACGGTGACCAAATCGACGGAGCCGAATGTGCTGACCGTGTCGCGCGGACGGCAGGTGAGCTTCGGTGACTGGACGCGTCCCAAGAAGGCGCCGAAAGCCTGAGGCTCGGTGCAGTCAGGCCAGCGGCACCTTCGGCTCGAACTTGGCGCGCTTCAGGCTGAAGAACGCCTTCACGTTGCGCACGTTGGCGTCGGCAGAAAAGAGACGCTGCGCCAGCGCAAGGTAGCCGGGCATGTCGCGCGCCGCGACGATCAGCACGAAATCCGGCCCCGGCGACACGCGATAGCACTGCTGAACCGCGTCGTCCGAGACGACGCGCGCCTCGAAAGCATCGAGGGCTTCGGCGCCCTGCCGATCGAGCGAGATCTCGACCACTGCCTGCAAGCCATGTCCCAGTACCGGGGCCAGGCGATCGGGCGACAACAGGGCAATCTGGCGCTCGATGAAGCCGGCCTTGCGCAGGCGCTGCACGCGCCGGAGACATGTGGGTGGCGAGATGTGCGCATCGGCAGCGAGCTGTTGATTGGTCTGCGACGCGTCGCGCTGCAGGGCGTCCAAGAGGCGGAGGTCCAAGGCATCGAGTTCAATTGATTCCATAATATCTAATATTATGGAATAAAAGTTCAATAACTATTGGCATTGAACTTTTATTTCATTTAAAATGAAATTATGGAAACATCAATTTGTAGCAAGCGACTACGATTCCGCTTCTGAATCTACTTTTCAAGGCCTTCCCATGTGCGGCATCGTCGGCGCGGCTTCCCATCGAAACATTGTTCCCATCCTGGTCCAGGGACTGCAGCGGTTGGAGTACCGGGGCTACGACTCCTGCGGCGTCGCGGTGCACGCCAACGGCCTGACGCGGACGCGCACGACATCGCGCGTGGCCGACCTGGTGGTGCAGGTACATGACGACCATGTCGAGGGCCGAACCGGGATCGCGCACACGCGCTGGGCCACGCATGGCGCGCCGGTCGTGCACAACGCCCATCCGCATTTCAGCCATGGTGCGGGCGAAGGCATCGACAGCCCCAAGCCGGCGCGCGTGGCGCTCGTGCACAACGGCATCATCGAAAACCATGATGCATTGCGCGCCGCGTTGCAGGCCCGCGGCTATGTCTTTTCGAGCCAGACCGACACCGAGGTGATCGCGCATCTGATCGACAGTCTTTACGACGGCGATCTGTTCGATGCGGTCAAGTCTGCGGTGTCGCAATTGCAGGGCGCCTATGCCATCGCGGTGATCTGCCGCGACGAGCCGCACCGTGTTGTCGGCGCGCGTGCCGGCTCGCCGCTCATCCTCGGCGTCGGCAAAGACGGAGCCGAGAACTTCCTGGCGAGCGATGCGATGGCGCTGGCCGGCGTGACCGATCAAATCGTCTATCTCGAAGAAGGCGACGTGGTCGATCTGCAGCCGGGCAAATACTGGATCGTGGACCGTGCGCACAAGAGCGTCGGTGCGAGCAAGCGACCGGTTCGCACCGTGCTGGCGCACAGCGGTGCGGTCGAACTCGGCCCGTATCGGCACTACATGCAAAAGGAAATATTCGAGCAGCCGCGCGCCATCGCCGACACGCTCGAAGGTGTCGAAGGCATCGTGCCGGAGCTGTTCGACGGCATCGGCCACGACGGCAAAACCGGCGCCAGCGCGCACCGCGTTTTCAAGGGCATCGACAAGGTGTTGATACTGGCGTGCGGAACCAGCTACTACAGCGGCTGCACTGCCAAGTACTGGCTCGAAGGCATCGCGAAAGTCCCGACCCAGGTCGAGATCGCCAGCGAGTACCGCTATCGCGACTCGGTGCCCGACCCCAAAACGCTGGTCGTGACCATCACGCAATCCGGCGAAACCGCCGACACGTTGGCCGCACTCAAGCACGCGCGCGCTCTGGGCATGGAGCAGACACTGACGATCTGCAACGTCGCGACCAGCGCCATGGTGCGCGAGTGCAAGCTGGCGTACATCACGCGGGCCGGCATCGAGATCGGCGTGGCGTCGACCAAGGCGTTTACGACCCAACTGGCTGGCCTGTTCTTGTTGACGCTCGCACTGGCAAAGGCCAAGGGGCGCCTCACGTCCGACGACGAAGCGCGCTACCTGAAAGAGATGCGGCATCTGCCCGTGGCACTGCAGTCGGTGTTGGCGCTCGAACCGCAAATCATCGCGTGGTCTGAAGACTTCGCACGCAAGGAAAACGCCTTGTTTCTAGGCCGCGGGCCGCACTACCCGATCGCGCTCGAGGGAGCGCTGAAGCTGAAAGAGGTGACCTACATCCACGCCGAGGCCTATGCCGCAGGCGAACTCAAGCACGGCCCGCTCGCGCTGGTGACGAGCGAGATGCCGGTCGTGACGGTCGCACCTAACGACGCGCTGCTCGAAAAGCTCAAGAGCAACCTGCAGGAAGTGCGCGCGCGCGGCGGCGTGCTCTATGTGCTTGCCGATGCCGACACGCGCATCGAGAACAGCGAGGGCCTGCACGTGATCCGCATGCCGGAGCACTACGGTGCGCTGTCGCCTTTGCTGCACGTCGTGCCGCTTCAGCTGCTGGCGTATCACACTGCCTGCGCGCGCGGGACCGATGTCGACAAGCCGCGCAACTTGGCCAAAAGCGTGACGGTAGAGTGACGGACGACGGTCAGAGGCGGGATGGAGCGATGAGAACAATCTGCTGCCGGTGTCGAGTCAGGCCGAGACCGAGATTGCGGCCGGGACCGGCATTGGCGCGAGTCGATATCCGGCTCCGTAGATCGTCTGCAAATGCAGTCCATGGTCCTCGAGTGCAAGTCGACGGCGCATGATGAAGATCTGGTTGTCCAGAATGCGGGTGTTCATCGTTCTCAAGTTCTGGTTGGTCGCTTCGAGCAACTCGAATCGCGTCACGATGCGCCCAAGATTTCGAAACAAGGCGAGCGCCAGGCTGAAATGGTGCTCTTTCAGTTCGACGATTTGTTCGGGTGGCCCTGCGAAGACCACGACTGCGCTGTCGTGCAAAAACGTCCACTCGCCAAAGGTTTCTGCTGCGCTCCGTGCGTTGGTCGTCGGTGGCCGGAACCGGTTCACCCGTGCCAGCATCTCTATCGGCCTGAACGGCTTGATGACGTAGTCGTTGGCACCCACTGTCAGTGCCTCGGCCACTTCGCGCTCCGACCCGCGCACGCTCAGCATGATCACGGGTGACATCGACTGCTGAAAGATGCGTAGCCAGCGAACGATGTTCAGGCTGGTCATTCCTTCGGTCGTCGAATCGAGGATAAGAAGGTCGAACTTCTCGCGGCCCAGTGCGCGACGAAGATCGTCGCCGTTGTAGAAGCGGGAGCAGATTGTCTCGGCGTGCGGAGACAGCACCGAATTTTCCAGAATCGCGACCAGCGACTCCATTTGGACCGGCTCGTCTTCCAGAATCGCTATTCGCATGTTGACCCCGCCACAAACAAAGTAATGATGAAGTAATGATTTCACGCTACCGGCGTCGATTGAAAACGTCCATGCGCTAGCGCACAGAACAGAGTCAGACGTGACCTGGCAGTACATCCGTCGGCTTGTGCAGTTGCGCACGGTTTGCCGTCCGCGTCGTTGCGGCGAGCGAGCCCTCTCCGCAAAGTGCCAACAAGGTCACGCGCAGGCGATGGCGTTTGCAATCCGCAGCGCCGATCATGGGATTCCATCTTCCGGAGCTTTCCATGAACAGCCGCACCCATCGAGTCCGCTACGCACGCACCGCCACGCGCCAGCCGTCGCGTACGGCCCAGATGCTCGCGCGCTGTATTTCTGCGCTTATTGGCGCGCCGGCCAAGGTCGAAAAGCGGGCGCAAGAGCGCTTTGCGGCGCTGGCTCCCGATCAGCGCGTGCGCGAAATGGGTGAGTGGTAGCCGGATCGCTTTTCGCCGCGCAGAGATTTAGTGAGATTCAGTCAGGCGATTCGTCAACAATTGTAAATCGACGAGAGCCGAACATGCGTACAGCGTTGTTTAAGGACGATTCCATCCAAATGAAGCTGTTGGTAAGAGCGCTGGACAGCATCCCGGGAATGACCCGCAACCATCTGCGACCGACAATTGCTCCACGAATTCGGCCTGACCATTCATCCCTTCGCAATTTGAGAAGTGGTCTCACGGGCCTATCTGCCGGACGCAACCAACCAGGGTTTGCAAGACGGGAACAGCCACTTTTTGGATAACTCAATCTTGAAAGTGCGCCGAAAGTTGTCGGTGGTCGAAAAAAGTTTTCAACTGCAGACGGTCTGCGCAAAAGGGGTAGGTCTTTTGATGACGCACATCGGTTTGACGACTGGCGATGATGTCCCTGCATAGGTATTGGGAGGCAATCCGACGCATTTCACGATGCAATGTCGTGCCGCAGTTCTTGCTAGCAGTACTGTTGCCTCTCGTGATCGTTTGGAATGTCGATCCGGTTGCACCGCTTGCGGCGGATGAGATGGTGTACGACTGGGGGATGGCCGCCTTTGCGCCCCCGGCCGAATCCGCCGTCGAGATCATTTCCATCGATGAGGAAAGCCTCAAAAAACTGGGGCCATGGCCTTGGCCGGAATCGGTCCACACAAGATTTCTGCAGCAACTTGCCAAGCAGGCACCCAAGGCGGTTGTGCTCAACTTCAGGCTCGGCGTTCCGGTGCAAGCTGGCGACGACGACGTCGCTCTCGGAAATGCGCTGAGGCTTGCACCCGTCTTTTTGCAGGTTCGCGACGGGCAATCGGCGGCCCTTTTGGACCAGAACGCCAGCCTGCGCTTTCGAACGCGAAGATTTGCGCCAATGGCTCAGGGCATCGGACACGCTAACCTTGCGTCGAAGGGGACGAGCGAGTCGGTGCGCTTCATTCGTCTTTTTTCAGGCAAGCCAGACTCGTTGCTGCCCTATCTGGGTGCGCTGGTCGGTCCGTCACCAGAAGTGCGCCAAGCGGTTGCGAACACCAAGCAGTTGCGCATTGGGGCTCACTTCAGGGGCGGAACAGCGCATTCATCTACACCCTACTTTCAAGTGCTCGAAGGCAACTTTCGCCCCGACCAGTTCAACGGACGCACCGTGCTCGTGGGTCCGTCGCTTGGCTCGGGGATTGGTTTGCCGATGTACGTTGCGGGTGAGATGGGGGCCGTCTTGGTGTCGTCTACCGAGGTGCACGCCAGCTTCATAGACTCGCTTCAGCAAGGTACACAGGTGGCCGTGGCCACGCCGTTCGCGCTGTACGCGTGTCTCGCTCTGTCCATCTGGATTTCTTTTTTCTGGTTTGAAGCAATGTCGAAGGCAGCGCCATTGGTGGGTATCGTGGGCCTCGTTGTCGCGGTTTCAATCAGCATGGGAGCGCTGCGCTTCGTGCGCGTCTGGATACCGCCCTCGCTCTTCGGAATCGGGATCGGGGCTGCCTATGTGCTTTGGACCTGGCAACACATGAACAAGGTGCTCGGCTTTCTCAAGGCGCACATCGTCTCGTTGAGCCAGGTCCCAGCGGGAACCTTCGACTCCGGCGCGCCGCCCAAGTTAGACGGCAGCGACACGATCGATCGCTATATCGGCGCGCTCGATCACGCGATCTTCCGGCTCGTGCGTCTGCAAACGTTCACGCAACAGGGCCTGGAGCGACTCCCCATCGCCATTCTCATCTGCAGATTAGACGGGACTATTTCCCAGCTGAATGCGGCGGCCATGGCGCTGCTTCCAGAGTCTCTGGTCGGCTCACTGGTCAACGAAAGCCTACCGTTGCTCGTCAAGCGCATGACCGTTACTGCAAACGTCCGGCATCCCGGCATGGATGGGCATTGGTCGCAGGCGCTCGGTGGTGAATACGGCACGCCGCAAGGCAAGATCTTTCAAATCGATGCGGCACGCCTGCGCGACCCGCTGAATCAGGCGCCGGGCGCCTGGATCGTTGTGCTTCACGAACTCACGCAGCAGCGGCAGGCTGAACGGGAGCGCGCTGAGTGGCTGAACTTTCTTTGGCATGACCTGCGCAGTCCGCAGATCAATCTCCTGAGCCTGCTGGAACTGTTCGAGATGAAGCCGTCGCGCGTGGGTGTGGCAGAACTGGTGTCGGGCGTCCGGCACGAGGCTGAGCGAACCATGACGCTGGCTCAAAATTTCATCAGCAGCAGCACGTCTGAAGCACGCGACTACCGATTTTCCGTGGCGAGCCTTTCTTCTTTGTTGGTCCAAGGCATCGAGGCACTCGCATCGTCGGCGAAAGCTCGCAATGTCCGCGTGCTGCTGAGTTCGGCGAACGGCCACCCCGACCTCGTTCGCGCGGACGGCGGCATGCTGACCCGGGCCTTCGTCAACGTGCTTGAAAACGCCATCCGGCACAGTCCTTCCGGCGCCACCATCAGGGTGCGATGCATCGTAGAGACAGACCGAGAGGCGGTCGCCACCATTCATGACGAAGGAACCGGCATGTCGGCCGCCCAGCTAGATAACTTGCTTGCCCGCCGAGCCGACCTCGGCGTCAATGTCGAACTGGAAGGGCCCTCGCCATCTGGACAGGAGTTCGAAGTGGAGCCGGCCGATCGCGAGCCGCCACGCGATCCCAACCATGGCTTCGGTTTTGCCATGGTGAGGCAGGTGGTCGCGGCGCATGGGGGCTGGATTTCGGGATGGAGTGTGCCGGGCATCGGCACGACCTTCGCTATCGGATTGCCCCTGGCGAATGCTTAGTTTTCTTGGCAAGCGCAGAAGCCTTAAAGCATGCAGCGTCAACAGTCTGTGCGGTGCCGCACGTAAAGAGACTGAGTCGAACTTTAGTGCGGAACCGAACCGAACGCCCACACAGGCCAACAAATAATTGGGAGAATTATGGGACTGCTGTTGAAAATTTATTCGAGATTCCTGGATGAAAGTTGCGCTACAAGAGCTGAATCACAACCTTTTGCTTTCAGCGCTCCCCGAGTCGGAGCGACAGCGGTGGTTGCCAGAACTGGAGCTCGTTGAATTGCCGCTCGGACATGTGCTGTACGAGTCGAACAGCACGATGACGCACGTCTACTTTCCAACGACGGCGATCGTGTCTCTGCTCTATGTTCTGGAGAACGGTGCTTCGGCCGAAATCGCTGTGGTGGGCAATGAGGGTGTGGTCGGCGTGTCGTTGTTCATGGGCGGTGGTTCTACCCCCAACCGCGCTGTGGTTCAAAGCGCCGGGTTTGGATTCAAGCTCAATGCCCACGCAATGCGGGAGGAGTTCGACAGGGCCGGCCCTGTGCTGCATCTGCTGCTGCGCTACACGATGGCGTTGATCGTCCAGATGTCTCAAACGGCAGTGTGCAATCGCCATCACTCACTTGACCAGCAACTTTGCCGCTGGCTGTTGCTCAGTCTCGACCGGCTCGCGGGCAACGAGTTGTCCATGACGCAGGAACTTATCGCGAACATGCTGGGCGTTCGCCGCGAAGGCGTCAGCGAGAGCGCGCTGAAGCTGCAAAAAGACGGGCTCATCCGCTATTCGCGCGGCCGCATCACGGTGCTCGACCGCCCCGGGCTCGAGCTTCGCACGTGCGAGTGCTATGCAGTCGTCAAGGCCGAGTACGACAGGCTGCTGCCGCTCCTGAAAGACGGGTCTTTCGGTGCCGACTCGGCTGTCAAAAAATAACGCTCGATCAACCGAACAGATTGGCGGGCAGGCCCTCGGCGTCGATCTCGACAGCGAACAGCCCCCCCGCCAGCGGCTCGGCTTCCTGCTGCGCCGGCGTAAGCCCGGTGGCGGCGCTCGTTATAAACAAGGTGCGCATGTCAGCCCCGCCGAAAGCGCAGTCGGTGATGTGCCGCGTCGGCAACGTGACGCGGCACAGCTCGGCGCCGCTCATGGGCTCGTGGCAGCTGACGCAAGCGCCGCCCCAGTGCGCGATCCAGAGTCGGCCCGCTGCATCGGTGGTCATGCCGTCGGGCAGGCCGTCGCCTTTGGCGAAGCGCAGCCATTGGCGCTTGTTCGACACGCTGCCCGTGGCCATATCGAAGTCGTAGGCGTAGATCCGCCCGGTGACGGTGTCGTTGAAATACATCGTCGTGCCATCGGCGGACCAGGTCGGGCCGTTGGTGACGGCAAAGCCCTGGTCGTGACGTGAGCAGTCTCCGCGGCTGTCTTTTTCGTGGAGCTGATAGCGGTACAACGAACCGGTCGGTGCCTCGCAGGCCGCGTCCATCGTGCCGGCCCAGAAGCGACCTCGCGCGTCGCATTTGCCGTCGTTGAATCGATTGCCGATTAACTCCGGCTCGGGCTGATGCAAATATGTCGGGGCGGTATCCGGTAGCGCCGGATCGAACAGCGCAAAGCCCCGGCGCAGCGTGATCAAGAGACCCGGCGCATCGGATCGCTCGGCCAATGCGGAGATCTCTTCATCGAACGTCCAGGTGCTTTGCGCCGCGTCGGCGGGTCGCCAGCGGTGCAACCGAAAGCCGAGGATGTCGACCCAATACAGCGCCTGTTCACGCGGCGACCACACCGCTCCCTCACCCAGCGTCGCCGCGGCGGGCCAGATGCATTCAGGCTCGCCGAGCAGCGTCGGTGCCACACGGGATAAAAGTGCATTGCTCATAGTCGTTGTCTCCGTTTGCTTGACGCGGCAAATCCTAACAAGGCAAATTCGCACCTACGCAAGTCACTCCGGATCGAGCCGCTTTCCGTAGACCGTCAGGCTCGCTGCCTTCAGCGCGTTCATCATGATCTTCGCAGCCGGCGACAGCAGCCGGTCGGTGCGGGTGATGATGCCGAAGGCGTCCATGTGGCAAGGCATTGCCAGTGGCAGCACGGCGACGATGCCGTGCGATGCGTAGTAGCGCGCCACGTCGGTGGCCAGCACCGCGATCATGTCGCTCTGCTGCAGCATGCGCGTGATGAACAGCAGCGCTGCGCTCTCGATCACGTTGATCGGCGGGGGCAAGCCTTCTTCCTGGTACATCAGTTCGAAGCGGTGGCGCAGCACGCTGCCTGCGGGCGGCACGATCCACCCGGCGGACACCACGTCGCGCAGCGTGAGTCCGGCCATGCCGAGCAGCGGATGGCCGGAGCGCACGATGGCGCACACAGGCTCTTCTGTAAGCGCCTCGTAGCGCAGCTTCGATTTGTCGTGCTCCGCAAAAAGACGCGCGACCAGGATGTCGAGCTTGCCGTGCTCCAGTCGGTCGAGCAGCACCGGGCTGGTTTCGATCTCGAGCGCGATGCGCAGATTGGGCTGGTCGCGCTTGACCATTTCTACAGCGGGCGGCAACAGCACCAGGCCGGGCGCTGTAATCGCACCGACGTTCACTTGCCCGAAGCGACCCGCTTTGAGTGCCATCACCTCGTCATGCGCCTGGTTCAGGCTGGCAAGCGCGACTCGCGCATGGCGGATCATGGTTTCCCCGTACCAGGTCGGCCGCATGCCGCGTGGCAGCCGATCGAACAGCGAAACCTCCAGCACTTCCTCCAGATCTTTCAGCAACTTGGACGCTGCCGGCTGCGTCATGTTGAGCACCTGCGCTGCGCGATGGATGTTTCCCTCCTCGGCCAGGGCGACAAGCAACAGAAGCTGCCGCGTCTTGAGTCGCGCACGGATGAACCAGTGCGTGTAATTGGTCATGTTTCTTTGTTGTTGTTTGCGTTGATAGGGGTTTACCTGAATGCGGTTTCCGGTATCGATTGCACCCAATTTTTGATTGGAAAGATATTGGTGAGATTCCCATACTCGCCCCACCTTGAAGCGCACAGATCTTTCGCACGTCACTCATACCGCACGGCAGTACATCAACGGCCGTTGGCAGACCGGCGTGACCACCGGGTCGAGCGAGAACCCGTCCGACACCAGTGAAGTAGTCGCCGAATACGCCCGCGCCGACCGCAGCCAGACCGAGGCGGCCATCCGTGCCGCTGCCGATGCGTTTCCGCACTGGCGCCGCACCACGCCGCAGCGCCGTGCCGACGTGCTCGACCAGATCGGCAGCGAGATCCTGGCGCGCAAAGACCAGCTCGGCCTTTTGCTGGCGCGCGAAGAAGGCAAGACGCTGCCCGAAGCCATTGCGGAGGCCGCACGCGCCGGCCACATCTTCAAGTTCTTCGCCGGCGAGGCATTGCGTGTCGGCGGCGAATCGATGGACTCGGTGCGGCCCGATGTGCTGGTCGACGTCACCCGCGAACCGGTGGGTGTCGTCGGCCTGATCGCGCCCTGGAACTTTCCTTTGGCGATACCCGCATGGAAGATCGCTCCGGCGCTGGCTTACGGCAACACGGTGGTCTTCAAGCCTTCCGAACTGGTACCGGCCTGCGGCTGGGCACTGGCTGAAATCATCGCGCGGGCCACATTGCCGGCCGGCACCTTCAATCTGGTGATGGGCAGCGGGCGGGAGGTCGGGCAGACGATCGTCGAAAGCCCGCTGGTCGATGCGCTGAGCTTCACCGGCTCGGTGGCCACGGGTGAGCGCGTCTTGCAGGCGGCTTCGGCACGACGCGCCAAGGTGCAACTGGAAATGGGCGGCAAGAACCCGCTGGTGGTGCTGGCCGACGCCGATCTCGATCGCGCGGTCGACTGTGCCGTGCAGGGCGCGTACTTCTCGGCTGGGCAACGTTGCACTGCGTCGAGCCGATTGATCGTCGAGGCATCTGTGCACGACGCCTTCGTGGTGCGGCTGCGTCATCGGCTGGCCGCCTTGCACATCGGCCATGCGTTGGAGCGCGGTGTCGACATCGGCCCGGTGGTCAATGGCGAACAGCTCGCTCAAAACCTCGAATGGATGACCATCGCGCGCGACGAAGGCGCCGAGCATGTTTATGGCGGTGAGGCGCTGCAGCGCGCAACGACAGGCCACTTCATGAGCCCGGCGTTGTTCCTCGCCAAACCACAACACCGCGTGGCTCGCGAAGAAATCTTCGGCCCCATTGCCTGCGTGCTGCAGGCCGACGACTACGAGCATGCGCTGCACCTTGCCAACGACACGCCCTTCGGCTTATGTGCCGGCATCTGCACGACGTCCCTCAAGTACGCGATGCATTTCAGGCGGCATGCCGAGGTCGGCATGACGATGGTCAACCTGCCGACGGCGGGGATCGACTTTCATGTTCCTTTCGGCGGACGTAAGGGTTCTAGCTATGGACCCCGCGAGCAGGGCCGCTACGCTGCCGAGTTCTACACGTCGATCAAGACGGGCTACATGATGGCGTGAGTAAGAAAGACTACAAAGCAGCCCGCAACCGACCACGAGAACCGGCAAGGGCCGCGTTCACAAGAGTTTTCGCAGAGCGTTTTTTCACCAAAATCACAGGAGACAAACCATGGCAATCAATCGTCGCACTCTCACCACCGCACTCGGTGCCGCATCGCTCATCGGCATGCTGCCGGTCACCGCGCTGGCGCAGAAGAAACTCGTGCTCGGCTTCGCCCAGGTCGGCGCCGAAAGCGAGTGGCGCACCGCCAACACGGAGTCGATCAAGTCATCGGCCAAGGAAGCGGGCATCGACCTGAAGTTCTCCGACGCCCAGCAAAAGCAAGAGAACCAGATCAAGGCCATTCGCTCGTACATCGCTCAGAAGGTCGACGTCATTGCCTTTTCTCCAGTGGTCGAAACCGGTTGGGACACCGTGCTGATGGAAGCCAAGGCTGCCAAGATTCCGGTGGTGCTGACCGACCGCTCGGTCAACTCGAAGGACGACTCGCTGTACGTCACCTTCATGGGCTCCGACTTCGTCGAAGAAGGACGCAAGGCCGGACGCTGGTTGACCGAAAAAATGAAGGACCAGAAGGGCGACGTGAACATCGTCGAGCTGCAGGGCACTGTGGGTTCGGCCCCGGCCATCGACCGCAAGAAGGGCTTCGAGGAAATCATCAAGGCGGATCCCAAGTTCAAGATCATTCGCTCGCAGACAGGCGATTTCACGCGCGCCAAGGGCAAGGAAGTCATGGAGGCATTCCTCAAGGCCGACGGCAAGAAGATCAACGTGCTGTACGCGCACAACGACGACATGGCGATCGGCGCGATCCAGGCGATCGAAGAAGCTGGCATGAAGCCGGCCACGGACATCGTGATCATCTCGATTGACGCAGTGAAGGGCGCCTTCGAAGCCATGATGGCCGGCAAGCTGAATGTGTCGGTCGAGTGCAGTCCGCTGCTGGGCCCGCAGCTCATGAGCGCCGTCAAAGACATCAAGTCCGGCAAGACGCTGCCCAAGCGCATCGTGACGGTCGAGAGCATCTTCCCGATGGAAGTTGCGGCCGCCGAATTCCCGAAACGCAAGTACTGAAAGCCAGCACAACATGAAACGCATCTTCCTTAAAACACTGCTCGCTTCGGCCGTTGTCGCCACGATCGGCATCGCGCCGCTGGCCTATGCGCAGGACAAAGGTCCCATCGCCATCTCGATGCCGACCAAGTCGTCGGCACGCTGGATCGCCGATGGCGCCAACATGGTCAAGTACTTCAAGGAGAAGGGCTACAAGACCGATCTGCAATACGCCGACGACGACATCCCCAACCAGCTCGCGCAGATCGAGAACATGGTGACCAAGGGCGCGAAGGTGCTGGTGATCGCGGCCATCGACGGCACCACGCTGTCCGACGTGCTGCAAAAGGCGGCCGACAAGGGCGTGAAGATCATCGCGTACGACCGGCTGATCAAGGGTTCCAAGAACGTCGACTACTACGCCACCTTCGACAACTTCCAGGTCGGCGTGCTGCAGGCGCAATCGATCGAGAAGTCGCTCGACCTGAAGGGCGGCAAAGGGCCCTTCAATGTCGAGTTGTTCGGCGGTTCGCCCGACGACAACAACGCCTTCTTTTTCTACAACGGCGCGATGTCGGTGCTGAAGCCCTACATGGACAGCGGCAAGCTGGTCGTGCGGAGCAAGCAGATGGGCATGGACAAGGTCGGAACGCTGCGTTGGGACGGCGCGGTGGCGCAAGCGCGCATGGACAACCTGCTGTCGGCCTACTACACAAAGGACCGTGTCGATGCGGTGCTGTCGCCATACGACGGTTTGTCGATCGGCATCCTGTCGTCGCTGAAGGGCGTCGGCTACGGTTCACCCAAGCAGCCGATGCCGATCGTCACGGGGCAAGACGCAGAGGTGCCGTCGGTCAAGTCGATGATTCGCAAGGAGCAGACATCGACCGTGTTCAAGGACACGCGCGAACTTGCCAAGGTGACTGTCGCCATGGCCGACGCCATGCTCTCGGGCAAGACGCCGGAAGTGAACGACACCAAGACCTACAACAACGGCGTGAAGGTCGTGCCTTCGTATTTGCTGAAGCCGGTGAGCGTCGATATTTCCAACTGGAAACCGGTGTTGATCGACAGCGGCTACTACACCGAGAGCCAGGTCAAGTGAGCGTGCGAGCAAGAACGCGCCCTGGGGCGCAACGGGTTTGACCGACGCCATTCTGGAGATGCGCGGCATCACGAAAACGTTTCCGGGCGTGAATGCGCTCGACAACGTCAACCTCGCGGTGCGCGCAGGCGAGATCCATGCCGTGGTCGGAGAGAACGGGGCCGGCAAGTCGACGCTCATGAAGGTGCTGAGCGGCGTCTACCCGGCCGATTCGTACACCGGCGAAATCCGCTTCGAAGGCGAGCTGCGTCGCTTCAAGGGCATCGCCGACAGCGAGAAGCTCGGCATCATCATCATTCACCAGGAGCTGGCGCTGGTGCCGTTGCTGTCGATCGCCGAGAACATTTTTCTCGGCAACGAAACTGCGCACGGCGGCGTCATCGATTGGTTCGAAGCCTATGCGCGGACGCAGGCGCTGCTCGCGAAGGTCGGGCTCAAGGAGCCACCGACGGCGTTGATCACCAACCTGGGCGTCGGCAAACAGCAACTGGTCGAGATCGCCAAGGCGCTGTCGAAAGAGGTCAAGCTGCTGATCCTCGACGAGCCGACCGCCAGCCTCAATGAAAGCGACAGTGACGCATTGCTGGCGCTGCTGCTCGAACTCAAGGCGCAGGGTATCGCGTCGATTCTGATCTCGCACAAGCTCAACGAAATCGCCAAGGTCGCGGACTCGATCACCGTGTTGCGCGACGGCGCTACGGTCGAGACGATGGACTGCCGTACCGAACCGATCAGCGAAGACCGCATCATCCGCGGCATGGTCGGGCGCGACATGGCGCACCGCTACCCGCAGCGCAATCCGAAGATCGGCGAGACGATCTTCGAAGTCCGCGACTGGCATGTGAACCATGCGCAGCACGCCGACCGCGAAGTCATCAAAGGCGTCGACCTGCATGTGAAGCGTGGTGAGATCGTCGGTATCGCAGGACTCATGGGCTCGGGTCGCACCGAGTTCGCGATGAGCGTGTTCGGTCGCTCCTATGGGCAACGCATTCGCGGCACGGCGTTCATGCATGGCAAGCCGGTCGACCTCGGCACCATCCGCAAGGCGATCGACTGCGGCATTGCCTATGTCACCGAAGACCGCAAGGGACTCGGTCTGGTGCTCGAAGAAGACATCCAGAAGAACGTGAGCCTCGCCAACCTTGCGGCGGTGTCGAGTGCGATGGTGATCGACGACGGGCTGGAGTTCGAAGTCGCGAACAACTACCGCAACGCGCTGAACATCCGCTGCTCGGGCGTCGACCAGCAGGTGGTCAACCTGTCGGGCGGGAACCAGCAAAAAGTGGTGCTGAGCAAATGGCTCTTTGCCAAGCCCGAACTGCTCATCCTCGACGAGCCCACGCGCGGCATCGACGTGGGCGCCAAGTACGAGATTTACACCATCGTCGACCAGCTCGCGAGCGAAGGAAAAGGCATCTTGATGATCTCCTCGGAAATGCCCGAACTGCTCGGCATGTGCGACCGCATCTACGTCATGAACGAAGGGCGCTTCGTGGTCGAGTACACAGCCGCCGAGGCGTCGCAGGAGCGGATCATGCGCGCCATCGTCAACGCCGGGAGTTCCGTTCATGCAGAGTGAAGTGAATACCGTGGAGTCCGCGGTGACTGCCGCGCCCCGCGCGCGGCTGCACGTGGGTTTCATCAAGAACAACCTGCGCGAATACGGCATGCTGATCTCGCTGGTCGCGATCATGGTGCTGTTCCAGGTGCTGACCGATGGCACGCTGATGCGGCCGCTCAACATCACCAACCTGCTGCTGCAGAACAGCTACATCGTCATCATGGCGTTGGGCATGTTGCTGGTGATCGTGGCGGGCCACATCGATTTGTCGGTCGGTTCGGTGTGCGGCTTTATCGGCGCGCTGGCGGCCGTGCTGATGGTCGAGTACCACTGGCACTTCGTGCCGACGACCATCGTGTGCCTGGTCGCCGGTGGCGCGATCGGCGCGGCGCAGGGGTGGTTCGTGGCGTTCTTTCGTATCCCGTCGTTCATCGTCACGCTGGCGGGCATGCTGGTCTTCAAGGGGCTGTCGCTGGCGCTGCTCGAAGGCCAATCTGTCGGCCCTTTCCCGGTCGAGTTCCAGCGGCTGAGTTCAGGCTTTATTCCCGACGTGTTCGGCGGTGAAGAGCTGCGCACGACATCTGTCGTGCTCGGCGCCATCGCCGCGGCCGCGTTGCTGTTCTTCAAGCTGCGCGGCCGTGCCAAGCTGGCGAAGTACGGAATGGACCAGGAGCCCTACGCCTTCTTCCTCGTCAAGAACGTTTTCTTTGCCGGCGTCATTCTGTTTTTGAGCTACCTGCTGGCGTCGTACCGGGGCTTGCCCAACGTGCTGATCGTGATGGCGGTGCTGATCGTCGCCTACGACTTCGTCACCAACCGCACCACCATCGGCCGGCGCATCTACGCGCTGGGCGGCAACGAGAAGGCGGCGCGGCTGTCGGGCATCAAGACGCAGCGGCTGGCGTTTCTCACCTTCGTCAACATGGGCGTACTGGCCGCGCTGGCCGGGCTGGTGTTCGCGGCACGGCTCAATACCGCGACGCCCAAGGCCGGGCTGGGCTTCGAGCTCGACGTGATCGCCGCGTGCTTCATTGGCGGCGCGTCGGCCTCGGGCGGCGTCGGCAAGGTCATGGGGGCGGTCATCGGTGCCTTCGTCATGGGCGTGATGAACAACGGTATGTCGATTCTCGGTGTCGGCATCGACTACCAGCAGGTGATCAAGGGCCTGGTGCTGCTGGCGGCCGTGTTCATCGACGTTTACAACAAGAACAAGTGAGCCGCAACCCGTGAGTACGACCGCGCCGGTGCTGGAGCTCTCCGGCATCCACAAGGAATTTGCAGGCATCAGCGTGTTGCGCGATGTGCAACTGAAGCTCTATCCCGGCGAGATCCACGCGCTGATGGGCCAGAACGGCGCCGGGAAATCGACCCTTATCAAGGTGTTGACGGGCGTACTCGCATCCAGCGGCGGCGAGATGCGGCTGGCCGGCGAAACCATCCGGCCGGGCTCACCGCTGGAGGCACAGCAGCTCGGCATCAGCACGGTCTACCAGGAGGTGAACCTTTGCCCGAATCTGTCGGTGGCCGAGAACGTGTTCGCCGGGCGCTATCCGCGTTGCGGCATGACGCAAGGGTGGCGCATCGACTGGGCCGCGGTGAACCGGGAGGCGCAGCAACTGTTGGCGCGCATCGGGCTCGACATCGACGTGACGCGGCTGCTGTCGAGCTATCCGGTGGCGGTGCAACAGCTCGTCGCGATCGCCCGTGCGCTCGGGGTGTCGGCCAAGGTGCTGATCCTCGACGAGCCGACATCGAGCCTCGACGACGACGAAGTGAACAAGCTGTTCGACGTGTTGCGGCGTCTGCGCGACGAAGGGCTTGCGATTCTTTTCGTCACCCACTTTCTGAACCAGGTGTATGCCGTGTCGGACCGCATCACCGTGCTGCGCAACGGCGGCTGGGTCGGCGAATGGCGCGCGGCTGATCTCGGCCCGCAGGCGCTCATTGCCGCCATGCTCGGCCGCGAACTGGCAGCGCAATCGGCGCGGCCGACGGCGCTGCCGGCCTTCGATGAATCGGCGACAGCGCTGCTGCAGGCCGAGGGCCTGGGGCAAGCCGGTCAGTTGCAGGCGACCGACTTGCGCGTGCGGGCCGGCGAGGTGGTGGGCGTGGCCGGGCTGCTCGGTGCCGGCCGGACCGAGCTCGCGCGCCTGCTGTTCGGGCTGGAGACGCCCGACCGTGGCGTGCTGAAGATCGACGGTCGCAGCGTCACGTTTTCAAACCCGGCCGATGCCATTCGCGAAGGACTGGCGCTGTGCCCCGAAGAGCGCAAGACCGACGGCATCGTCGCCGAGCTTTCGCTGCGCGAGAACATCGCGCTCGCGTTGCAGGCGCGACTCGGTGTCCGGCGCTTTCTCTCTCTGGCCGAGCAGACCGCGTTGGCGGAACGCTTCGTCACCTCGCTGGGCATCAAGGCCGCGAGCGTCGAGACGCCCATCGGCTTGCTGTCGGGCGGCAACCAGCAGAAGGCGATGATCGCGCGCTGGCTTGCGACCGAGCCGCGCCTCCTCATCCTCGACGAGCCGACGCGAGGCGTCGACGTCGCCGCCAAGCAGGAGATCATGGAACAGATGTTGCAACTCGCCAAAGCAGGAATGGCTGTGATCTTCATCTCCTCCGAAATGAGCGAGGTGGTGCGCGTGGCGCATCGCATCGTGGTGCTGCGCGACCGCCGCAAGGTCGGTGAGCTGCCGGGCGGCAGCACCGAAGACGAGGTCTACGAAATGATCGCGGCCGAGCATGTCTGAAGTGTCTGACGCACTCCCTTCGGCCGGCAACTTCGCCGTCGTCATGCGGCATCGGCTCGCGTGGCCGGTGATCACGCTGCTTCTCCTGCTCGCGCTCAACACCGCATTCAATGCCAGCTTTTTGCACATCGAAGTGCGTGGCGGCCATCTCTACGGCAGCCTGATCGACATCCTCAACCGCGCGGCGCCGCTGATGCTGGTGTCGCTCGGCATGACGCTGGTGATCGCGACGCGTGGCATCGACATTTCAGTGGGTGCCGTGGTGGCGATCGCCGCGGCGGTGGCGGGCTGGATGATCGGTGGCTCGGTTGCGGGCAACGTCGCGCGCTTTCCGATGTCGCTCGCTATCGTCGCGGCCGTTGCGCTGGCGCTGGTGTGCGGCGTATGGAACGGCTTGCTGGTCGCCAAGGTCGGCATGCAGCCGATCATCGCGACACTGATTCTGATGGTGGCGGGGCGCGGCATTGCGCAGCTCATCACCGGTGGGCAGATCATCACCATCTACTACACGCCGTATTTCTTTCTGGGCAGTGGCTATCTGCTCGGCCTGCCCTTCTCGCTTTTCATCGCGGCGGCGGTGTTCGTGTTGCTGTACCTGGCGATCACGCGGACGGCGCTCGGGCTCTTCATTCAGGCGGTCGGCATCAACCCGACGGCGGCGCGCGTGGCCGGCATCCAGTCGCGCCGGCTCGTCGTCGGCGCCTATGCGTTCTGCGGCTTGTGCGCGGGCATCGCGGGTCTCCTGATCAGCTCCAACGTCAAGAGCGCCGATGGCAACAACGCCGGGCAGTTGCTGGAGCTCGACGCGATCCTCGCGGTCACGCTCGGCGGCACCGCGCTCACAGGCGGGCGCTTCAGCCTGGTCGGCAGCGTGATCGGCGCGTTGATTATCCAGACGCTGACGTACGCCATCTATTCGCTCGGCGTGCCACCTGAGATCAACCTGGTGGTGAAGGCGGTCGTGGTGTTCTTGGTGATGCTGATGCAGTCGCCGGAATTTCGTGGGCAGGTGCGGGCCCTGGCGGTACGCGCGCCGCGCGGGGAGGTGCGCGCATGAGTGCTGTCATCGCGCCGCCGGGGAATTCGTCCTCACCCCGACCGACTCCTGCCAGCGGGCGAGGGGGCAAGAAATTGAACCCTAAATACTGGCCCCTCGCTGCGACCGTCTCATTGTTCGTCTTGATGGCGACGCTTGGCTCGGTGCTCTACGACGGCTTCTTCTCGGCGCAGGTCTTCTTCAATCTGCTGATCGACAACGCGTTTTTGATCATCGTCGCGGTCGGCATGACCTTCGTGATCCTGTCGGGCGGCATCGACTTGTCGGTCGGCTCGGTCATCGCGCTCACCACGATGGTGTCGGCCACGCTGGTCGAAAAGCACGGCTGGAGTCCGTGGGTCGTCATCCCGCTGGTGCTGCTCATGGGAACCGCGTTCGGCGCGTTCATGGGCGTCTTGATCGAGCGCTTCAGGCTGCAGCCTTTCATCGTCACGCTGGCTGGGATGTTTCTGGCGCGCGGCCTGTGCTATCTCATCAGCATCGACTCGATCAGCATCACCAACCCGTTCTACGAGGCCGTGTCGCAGGCGCGCATTCCGGTGTGGGGCGATGCGTCGCTGTCGATCAGCGCGGTGATTGCCATCGTGGTGGTGCTGGTCGCGATATTCGTCGCCCATTGCACGCCGTTCGGTCGCGCCGTGTATGCCATTGGTGGCAGCGAGCACTCGGCCATGTTGATGGGCTTGCCAGTGCGCTCCACCCTGGTCGGCGTGTACACGCTGTCGGGCTTTTGCTCGGCGCTGGCGGGCGTGGTGTTCACCTTCTACATGCTGTCGGGCTACGGCCTGCATGCGGTCGGCCTGGAGCTGGACGCCATCGCTGCCGTCGTCATCGGCGGCACGCTGCTCACGGGCGGCGTGGGCTACGTGGCGGGTACGCTCTTCGGCGTGCTGATGCTCGGCATCATTCAGACGCTGATCTCGTTCGACGGGACGTTGAGCTCGTGGTGGACGCGCATCGTCGTTGGTGCGCTGCTGTTTGCCTTCTGCCTGCTGCAGCGCTTCTTCAGCGCGCGCGCCCCGCGCCGCTGATCACTGCATCATCAGATCAGCGGATCGGCGTGACCGTTTCTCGGATCACACCGCCGCCCAGCACGCTGCCTTCGATCTCGGTTTGTCCCGTACCGCGCACGCGCGCTTCGCAGGCACTGCGTTCCATGGGCGGTTGCAGGCTGCAGCGTGCCAGCGCGTTTTGTAAATAGTCAGGTGCGCCTGTCAGCTGGCCTTGGGCCGCAGCCTGGCGCGCTGCACCAGCCTCGCGGATGCACGCGGCGCGGTCTTGCTGGATATGACCGCACACAGCGAGTTCTTCCCGGTAAGTGCTGGCGCTGCCCGCAGCGTAGCCATCCGACTGATGTCGCGGCCCGGCGGCCGAAGCGACCCCGGCAAAGGCAATGCCCCCGGCGGCGAGGAGGACCGCCAGTGTCGACCGAATAGCTGAGTTTTTCATGGTGATGGCTCCTTCAGAAAACTAGGGAGGTACCAAGGATCACTTGGCGGGAGTGGTCGTCACGGTTTCGCGGATGACGCCGCCGCCCATCACGCTGCCGCTGGTGGAGGTCGAGGTGTCGCCGGCGCCGCCCTGAATGCGCGCCATGCAGTCAGCCTGGTCGGCTGCGGGCTGAAGCTTGCAACGCTCCATCGTGTTCGCGCTGTTGCCGGCAGGGCCGGCGGTCGTGAGCCCGGCACGACCGGCTTCCTGGCGCGCCGCACCGGCTTCGCGCAGGCAGGCGGCTTTGTCCTGCTGAACGCCATCGCATGTGGCCTTCTCGCTTTCCATGCGAGCCGCGGTACCGGGTGCCGCAGCCTGCTGCGCCCAGGCGGCGGGCGCGACGCCTAGCGTGACGACTGCGAAGAGTGCGCCGGCGGCCAGATGGTGCGCGAACGGAAGTACGAGAGATTTGTTGTTCATGAAAGAGGTCCTTATGGTCGCTTTGAACTGTCATGCCGGAAGCGCCCCCTGGGTGTGGGACTGCACAGCCTTTACAGGCGCTCCACGAGCCCGCGCGCTGCAGGATTTTTCCTACAAATCTCTCGAATGGAACGGCACGAGCCATCGCTCGCAGCCATGCAGGCCCGATCGGTGGCGCGCGATGTCAGCGGCACTTATCCGGCAGCGATCCGCATCGCAAGGTGCGCCAAGGCCTCTTCGACCTGGTCCACCAAAATCAACGACAAATCGCCCGGCTGCAAACGCGCCAGCGCCGTGTCGATGGCGATGAACTCGCCGCGGATCTCGTCGATGAGTTGCGTCCGCGATGCGCCCTGCAGACCTTGCCGCAGCAGTGCCATGACTTCGCCATCGGCCCGTCCACGCTGCGCTGCGTCCTGGTACAGGATCACTTCATCGAACGCTTGCCCGAGGATGGCGGTCTGGTCGCGGATGTCGCTGTCGCGCCGGTCGCCGGCACCGCTGATGACCACTGAGCGCTTGTTGGCCGGCATGGTGTCGACGGCGGACACCAGTGCGCGCATGGCGTCGGTGTTGTGGCCGTAGTCGGCGATGACGGTGGCACCGCGATAGTCCATCACGTTGAAGCGCCCGGGCACGCCGGCTGCGTCGTTCATGAAGCTCGCAACGCCGCTGCGGATGGTGCCCCAGTCGAGGCCGACGGCCCAGCCTGCGGCCACTGCCGCCATCACGTTGTCGACCTGAAAGCTGATCGTGCCGCCACGGGTGATCGGCACGTCGCGCAGTGGAATGCGCTCGCGCCACGAACCTTCAGCGGCGATCAGGGTGTCCTGGTCGACGTAGACGGTCCGCTTGCCTTGCGCGCGGTGCGTTGCCATCACCGGGTGCTGCCGGTCGGCGGCAAAGAAGATCACGCTGCCGGGGCAGCCTGCGGCCATGGCGGCGACGTTCGGGTCGGCGGCATTGAGCACCGCATACCCGTCGTAAGCCACGTTGCGGACGATCACGCGCTTGAGCACGGCGAGGTCTTCGACCGTGGTGATGTAGTTGAGGCCCAGGTGATCCCCGCTGCCGATGTTGGTCACCACTGCGACCTGGCAGCGGTCGAAGCCGAGGCCTTCTCGCAGCACGCCACCGCGCGCGACCTCGAACACAGCCGCATCGACCTCGGGGTGCATCAGCACGTTGCGCGCGCTTTTCGGGCCGCTGCAATCGCCGCTGTCGATCTGCCGGCCATCGACCCACACGCCGTCGGTGTTGGTCATGCCGGTGCGCAGTCCGCTCGATGCGAGCAGATGGTTGATGAGGCGCGCCGTCGTCGTCTTGCCGTTGGTGCCGGTGACTGCGACCACCGGGATGCGGCCGGTGTCGCCGGGTGCATAGAGGGTGTCCATGATGGCCTCGCCGACCGCGCGGCCGCGGCCGAACGAGGGGGAGATGTGCATGCGCAGGCCGGGCGCGGCGTTGACTTCGACGACGCCGCCGTGTTGTTCTTCGAGCGGCCGCAGCACGCTCTCGCAGACCATGTCGACGCCGCAGATGTCGAGGCCGACCATTTGCGCCGCATCGACCGCGCGCGCTGCGATTTCGGGGTGCACGGTGTCGGTCACGTCGGTGGCGGTGCCGCCCGTGGAGAGATTCGCGTTGTTACGGAGCACGACCCGCTGACCTCGTTTCGGCACGCTTTCGGGCGTCAGGCCCTGCGATTCGAGACGCCCGATGGCGATGCCGTCGAGCTGGATCTTGGTGAGCGAGGTCGAATGGCCTTCGCCACGGCGCGGGTCGAGGTTGACGGTGTCGACCAGCTGCCGCACGGTGCAGGTGCCGTCGCCGATCACCTGCGGCGGATCGCGTCGCGCCGCGGCGATGAGCTTGTCGCCGACGACCAGCAGGCGGAAGTCGAAGCCGGGCAAGAACTTCTCGACCATGACCTCGCCGTAGACAGCGGCCGAGTCGTAGGCGGCTGTGAGTTGCTCGCGCGTGGTGATGTTGACCGTCACGCCCTTGCCCTGGTTGCCGTCTTGCGGCTTTACCACCACCGGCAGGCCGATGTCCATCGATGCGGCCCAGCCGTCGTCGGCGCTCGTCACCGGCCGACCCAGCGGCACGGGCACGCCAGCGGCGTTGAGCAATTGCTTGGTGAGTTCCTTGTCTTGCGCAATCGACTCGGCCACGCCGCTCGTGCTGTCGATCTCTGCCGCCTGGATGCGTCGCTGCTTGGCGCCCCAGCCGAACTGCACCAGACTGCCGCGCGTGAGGCGTCGATACGGAATGCCGCGCGCGACGGCTGCATCGACGATCGAGCCGGTGCTCGGGCCGAGGCGTTCGGATTCGTCTTCTTCGCGCAATTCAGCGATGGCCGCATCTGCGTCGAAGGTGGTGTCGTGCAACGCCGCATTGATAAGTTGCTCGGCCAGTTGAATGGCGCGTCGGCCTACCGACTCTTCGCCGTACTGCACCGTCACTTGATAAATGCCCGCTTCCGCCGTCGGCTGGGTGTGGCCGAAGTTGACCGCACAGCCGGCTTGCGCCTGCAGTGCCAACGCGGCGTTTTCAAGCACGTGTGCAAGGGCCAGCGGCTGGCCAAGCACGATCGGATGCAGCTCGCCGATGGTCGGAAACAGCGAGCGAAGGCGCGCGTCGAAACCGGAGAGCCGTTCCACGGCGTTCTCGTCGCCGGTGCACGAAACGATCGCCTCGATGGCGGTGTGTCGGCTCCAGAGGTTGGGGCCGCGCAGGGCGCGAATGCGTGTGACTTCCATGCCGGCTCTTCAGGAAAATTGTTGAAAGGACGACGAGGCGTGCAGTGCCGAAGGAGACGGCGCCGTCTGAGAAAGTTGCAGCGATGCGAGCGCCGCCTGCAGGTCGGCTTCGAAGGCCTCGACACCGGCACCGATCAGGTTCAGTGGTATGCCGAGCGCCCAGCCGGCCGCGACCGCCGCCAGCAAGCTGTCGATGCTCACACCCGCATGGGTCGCGCTCCAGATCGTGAGGCGCCCGAGGCCCGGCAAGAACGATTCACTGCTGCCGTTGGCCAGCACCACGCGGTCTTGCCGTACCAGAACGGCTTTGCCGCCGCTGGCCTGGTGCGTCGTCAGTGTCGCTGCGTGCGCGTCGGTCGAATACAGAATGACCACGCCATCGCACAACGGCGCTAGCCCGGCAACGCGGTCATCGGCGGCGTTCAGCACGGCGGTGCCTTCGGGCAGCACCACGTCGACTTGGGTGCGCAGCACCTTCACCAGCTGGTCGCTCTCCGTGATGTCGAACTCGGCGAGCGCGGCAGCGCCTTCCAGATCGGTCACGATGCCGACTTCGCAGCGGTCGTAGGCCAAGCCGTCGCGCAGGATGGTCTCGGCACCGTTCTCGATGACGACGGCCTGCACCGCACGGTTGACCAGCAGGCGATGGCCTGCGCCCCAATTGGCGCTGTTGCGCGCATCGACGCGGCGGCGTTCCAGAAAGAGGCCGTCGCGGCAAGCGAGCCCGGTGTACCGGCCGCCGAGGCCGATGAGCCATGCCACCAAGCGCGCCAGCACAGCGGTGTCCTGCGAGCCGGCGATGCCCACGATTGGAATCCGGCCTGAGGCTTCATCCGGGAAGAGGTGATCGCAAATCGCACGGCCGACCGGCCGTGGCGAACCGACCGCAGGCTTCAGGTGCATCAGCAAGCCCGGGCCGGCATTCACTTCGACAATGGCGCCGCCTTGCGCTGCCAGCGGCCGGCCGATGTCTTGCGCCACCAGGTCGATGCCGGCGATGTCGAGCCCGACGACGCGGGCCGCGAGCACGGCTGCGTGAGCGACTTCAGGGTGGACCTGATCGGTGCAGTCGACACCGAGGTTGCCGTTGCGCTGGATGGTGACCACGCGGCCGGCCTCGGGCACCGAGGTGCCGTCGAGCTTCTGGCGTTGCAGCTCGAGCTGCAGCTTGGCGTCGGTCGGCAGGTCGATCAGGTCGAGTGGAAATTCTTCTTCGGCGCCGCGGCGAGGGTCGCTGTTGAGTTGCTTTTCAATGAGGTCGGCGACAGCGGTGTTGCCGTCGCCCGTCACGGTGATGATCTCGCCACGGGCCGCTGCCACGACCTGGCCGCCGACCACCAGCAGGCGGTGTTCGCTGCCACGGATGAAGCGCTCGACCATCACGTCGCTGCCCTCGGGCTCGGCGACGGCGTAAGCGCCCATGACTTCTTCGCGCGTGTTGAGTTCGAGCGAGACGCCGCGGCCGTGGTTGGCGTCGGACGGCTTGACGACCACCGGCAGGCCCATGCTCTCGGCAACGTCCCAGGCTTCTTCGGCACTGTCGACCACTTCGCCTTCAGGCACCGGCACGCCGCAGCTCGCGAGAAGCGACTTGGTGAGTTCCTTGTCGCTGGCAATCGATTCGCCGATGGCGCTGGTGTAGTCGGTCTCGGCAGTCCAGATGCGGCGCTGGCTGGCGCCGTAGCCGAGCTGTACCAGGTTGCCGCTGTTCAGGCGCATGTGCGGAATGCCGCGGTCGGTGGCGGCGCCGACGATGCACGCGGTGCTCGGGCCGAGGTAGCAGTCTTCGACCTGGCCCTTGACCACGTCGACCGCTCGCTGCACGTCGGCCGTACCGAAAGGATCGTCGTTGATCGCGCTCATCAGCAGGCGATGGCCTTCTGCCAAGGCGGCACGCGCAACTTGCTCGTCGCGTGCCCGGAACACCATGCGGTACACGCCGTGCTCGGAAGTGCTGCGGGTCTGGCCGAACCCGGTCGGCATGCCGGCGAGGTTGAGCAGTTCGATGACGACGTGTTCGAGCACATGGCCCGACCACGTGCCTTCGTTGAGCCGGGAAATAAATCCGCCGCGCTCACCGACGCCGCAATGGTGCTCGATGAGTGCCGGCAGCAGGGTCGTCAGCCGCCCGGTGAAGCCGTCGATGGTGTTCGACGGAAAATCTTCCAGCCGGCCGAGATCGAGCCAAACTTCCAGCACCGGCCGATAAGTCCAGATGTTGGGGCCGCGCAAATAGTTGATGCGCAGGAGTCGGATGTCGTCGAAACGGGTCATGGGAACGTTCGATGTGCTTTTCTAAATGATTTGGCAGGGCACCGCGGCGCGCTCAGGCGTGCTCATGGCGATCGGTCAAAATCGGCGCCCACCGCGCGCCACGGCGGGTCCCCCGGGGCTCGGCGGGCCTGCAGCAGGCGAGAGTCAAATAAACACAATGCAACATCACGATCCAGTGGGTACCCGGCAGAGAGAATTAGAGGCGGTCTCAGACGCGCTGAAAAGCCGACTCACCTCCGCGGAAAACGTTCTGGCGACGCTCGCGGTTGACCTCGACAACGAACTTCGGTTTTCGTCCGGGCTCGTCGCGCTGACAGATCATCGCCTGCTGGCGCGAGACGCCGCCGGCGCGTGGCGCGAGTGGCCACTTTCGGAACCCGGAATCGCGCTGCATCTGATCGACCATGCGGGCATTGGCACGCTCGAGTTGCAGGGTGCGCAGGGCCAGCTGGCACGCTGGCATTACACGCTCGAGCAGCAGGCTTCGGCGCTCAGGCTGTTGAAGCTTTTCGGGCAGCGGATGGCTGTTGCTGTTGACCCGAATGCAGGCGCTGCTGCAATCGCCGGGCTGGCCGACGCCGATGAACTTCCCGAGGCAGTCGAGGCGCAGGCGCCGCCGTCGACATGGGTGCTGCTGCGGCTGGGCCGCTTCGCCAAGCCCTATCGCAAACAATTGATCACCGGCTTCCTGCTCACGCTGGCGTCGACCGCTGCCACGCTGGTGCCACCCTATCTGACCATCCCGTTGATGGACGACATCCTGATTCCGTTCCAGAACGGGCAGCAGATAGCCATCGCAAAGGTTGTGCTTTTTCTTGGGGCACTCTTGCTTTCGGCATTGGCTGGATGGGCGTTGGGCTGGGCGCGCACCTACCTGCTGGCACTCGTGTCGGAGCGCATCGGCGCCGACTTGCGCACGACGACGTACGAGCATCTGCTGACATTGCCGCTCGACTACTTCGGTGGCAAACGCACTGGCGACCTGATGTCGCGCATCGGCTCCGAGACCGACCGCATCAATGTTTTTCTTTCGTTGCACGCGCTCGACTTCGTGACCGACGTGCTGATGATCGCGATGACCGCGGTGATCCTGTTTTCGATCAATCCGTTGCTGGCGCTCGTCACGCTGGTACCGCTGCCCTTCATCGCCTGGATGATCCATGTGGTGCGCGATCGCCTGCGCACCGGCTTCGAGAAAATCGACCGCGTGTGGAGCGAAGTGACCAACGTGCTGGCCGACACCATTCCGGGCATTCGCGTGGTCAAGGCCTTCGCGCAGGAAAAGCGCGAGGCCGATCGCTTCCATGCCGCCAATGCGTACAACCTGCAAGTGAACGACAAGCTGAACAAGACGTGGTCGCTGTTCACGCCCAGCGTGTCGCTGCTCACCGAGATCGGCCTGCTCGTGGTCTGGGGCTTCGGTATCTGGCAGGTGGCGCGCGGGCGCATCACGGTCGGTGTGCTGACCGCCTTCATCGCCTATATCGGCCGCTTCTACACGCGGCTCGATTCGATGAGCCGCATCGTCTCGGTCACGCAAAAAGCGGCGGCCGGTGCCAAGCGCATCTTCGACATCCTCGACCATGTGAGCAACGTGCCGGAGCCGGCGAACCCGGTCAAGGTGCAGCGCATTACCGGACGTATCGAGATGAAGGACGTGGGCTTTCGATACGGCTCGCGTGTGGTCATTCGCAACCTCGACCTGGTGATCGAGCCCGGCGAAATGATCGGCCTCGTCGGCCACAGCGGCTCGGGCAAGAGCACGCTGGTCAACCTGATCTGCCGCTTCTACGACGTGACCGATGGCGCCATCCTGGTCGACGGCACCGACATCCGGCGCTTCGCAGTCACCGACTACCGGAGACATGTCGGGCTGGTGCTGCAGGAGCCGTTTCTGTTTTTCGGCACCATCGCGCAGAACATCGCCTACGGCAAGCCCGACGCCACGCGTGAAGAGGTCGTGGCTGCCGCACGCGCGGCCCACGCGCACGACTTCATCCTGCGGCTCGCGCACGGCTACGACTCGCTGGTCGGCGAGCGCGGGCAAGGCCTGTCGGGCGGTGAGCGACAGCGCATCAGCATCGCCCGCGCGCTCTTGATCGACCCGCGTATCCTGATCCTCGACGAGGCCACATCGGCGGTCGACACCGAGACGGAGAAAGAGATTCAGCGGGCACTGGACAACCTGGTGAAAGGACGTACGACCATCGCCATCGCGCATCGGTTGTCTACGTTGCGCAAGGCCGACCGGCTGGTCGTGATGGACCGCGGCGAGGTCGTCGAGGTCGGGCCGCACGACGCGTTGATGGAAAAGCAGGGCGCCTATTGGCGGCTCTACCAGGCGCAATTGCGGCAGGCGGACGAAGAGGCGAGCGATGGCGCGGTGAGCGAGCGCGCTGCGGTGCAATTGGCGCTCGGCACGCACGCGGCACATCCGGCGGGGCTGCAATGAACACGACGACAACGCGAATGAAGATGGACATCGAACGCGACACCTTTGGGCGACTCGTGCTGATCGACGCTGACGGCGTGCGCCACATCGGCATCGTGCCGGTACGCGCCTTTCCGCTCAGTGCGCCGGACGCCGGCGTGTCCCTGGTGGGTAGCGACGGCAAGGAAGTGCTGTGGCTCGACCGGCTCGATGATGTGCCTCCAGAGGCGCTCGCTTTGCTGGCGCAAGACTTGGCGGTGCGCGACTTCGCGCCGACGCTGCAGCAACTGCATGCGGTGTCGAGCTTCGGTGTGCCGAGCACATGGACCGTCAGCACCGACCGCGGCAAGACCAGTTTCGTGCTGAAAGCCGAAGAAGACATTCGCCGGCTCGACGGCGGCGCATTGCTGATCGCCAGCGCGCATGGCGTGCAGTTCCGCATTCCCGATGCGAAGGCGCTGGACCGTGCTTCGCGCAAGTTGCTCGAGCGCTTTCTTTAGTTCGCTGTAGTCAAAGACCAGATCAATCTGCGGAGTAAAACCGCGCCGATCGACACCGGCCCAAATGGATACTAGTTGTAATGTAAGTCTTTTGTTGTAACATCACGCCAACACAAAGCACTCAAATGCAATCCGGATAGAGCGGGGCGCAGTAGGCAGTTCGTTAGCGAAACATCGTTTCGCGCTGCCTTGCTTTCAACCCGGAGGTTTCGATGTTCAGCTTCTCCGCCACGCCTCGTTCGCGCGGATCGTACAAAGGGTCATAGGCGTGAATCTCAGCACTTTCGCCATTATTTTTGCGGGTGTGCTGCTGAATTCGGCAGCCCAGCTGATGCTCAAGGCAGGCGCCCGCGCGATCGGTTCAGTGTCCATGGCAAGTATCGGATCGATAGTCGATGCCGCGTGGAGCGCTGCCTTGCAGCCTTGGATACTGGTAGGTCTGACCTGCTATTTCATCAGTGCCGGACTGTGGGTCGTTGCATTGACGCGAGTCGATGTCACAGTCGCATACCCCATGCTCTCGATGGGATACGTCATCGCAGCGGTCCTCGCATGGCATTTTTTCGGTGAGGCATTAACTACGCAACGCTTGCTCGGGATCGCAATCATCCTGGTCGGCGTGGTTGTTCTCGGCCGGGGTTGAGATGGCATCGAGCATCACTCTCGCGGTCTCGCCCCAGCCGCTCTACGTCGATCTCGACGGTACATTGATCGCCACCGATCTGCTGCACGAATCATTGCTGCAGTTGGTGCGCTCAGCACCGGGTTCGTTGCTCAGCCTCCCATGGTGGCTCGTGCACGGGAAATCCGCTTTCAAGCGAAAAGTCGCACTGCACGTTGACATCGATGTCGTCACGCTGCCATATCGCCCCGCTGTTCTGGAATTGATTCGTAACGCACGTGTGGCCGGACGCCGGGTGGTGCTCGCCACTGCCAGCGACGCCGAATTCGCGCGCAAGGTCGCAGACCATTTGGGTCTGTTCGATGCCGTTCTGGCTTCGGACGGCCTTATCAACATGCGCGGCGCGGCCAAGCTGAAGGCCATTCAAGATGATGCCGAAGGTGAGCCGTTCTGCTACGCAGGTGACAGCACCGCGGATCTGGACGTGTGGAGTGGTGCCGCCGCCGCGGTTGTCGTAAGCCGCTCGCGTTCTTTGGTACAGCATGCCGCCCGGTTGACAAAGGTCGATGCAGTCATCGAACCTCCGGCTACCTCCTTGCGGCGCTACCTCTATGGAATGCGGCTGCATCAATGGCTTAAAAACGTGCTGGTGTTTTTGCCGCTGATGCCAGTGCTGCACGCCCTCAGCAGCGCGCTGCTGCTCAACGGCGTCTTTGCCTTTTTTGCTTTTGGGCTGGCTGCATCTGCGGTCTATATCGTCAATGATTTGCTCGATTTACAGTCTGATCGACTGCACCATCGCAAACGGTCACGACCGTTTGCGGCCGGCGAGATCTCGGTGCTCCGCGGCCTTGCGCTGGCGACTGGGCTTGCCTTGGCGTCGCTTGCGTTTTCGTTGCTCTTTCTCCCGAAAGTTTTTCTGTGGGTGCTGCTCTTCTATGTCGCACTGACCACCGCTTATTCCCTGTTTTTGAAGCGTCGTGCGGTGGTCGATGTCTTTTCGCTGGCCGGCCTCTACACAGTCCGGGTCGCGGCGGGAACTGCGGCAACCGGGCAGCCACTGTCGTTCTGGATTTTGTCGTTCTCGCTTTTCATATTCCTGAGTCTTGCATTGGCCAAGCGCTACGTCGAACTGACGACCGGATCGCCGGATGCACTGGAGCGAATGACGCGTGATCGCGGCTATCAACCTGGCGACGTTACTTTCGTGCTCAGCGCAGGCGTCGCGGCAGGGCAAATGTCGGCGCTGTTGCTCAGCTTGTATTTGCAGGACTCGCAGATGTCGGAGAGATACGTCAATCCTGTTTACCTATGGGCATTGATTCCGGTTTTCTTGTTCTGGGTCATGCGCATCTGGCTTAAGGCGATTCGTGGCGCGCTGCACGACGACCCGGTGGTTTTTGCCGCGCGTGACTGGGTCAGCCGACTTGCCGTCGGCATGGCTGCAGTTGTCCTATACCTAGCCGGTTGAGCTTCAAACACAATTTCCTTTCGCAAAGATTTGAATAAGCAATGAACAATATCAATACGGCGTACAGGCGCAGTTCTGCAACGGGCAGGGAAAGCGTGCTGATCGTGCTGGCAGTCGTACTTTTGTTGACGATGCTTCATTTGCACTACCCGTTCAACGAAGACCAGGCGCTTTTCATGTACGCGGCGCGCGAGATGGCCGATGGCGCACAGATGTACCGCGAGTTCTGGGATATGAAGCAGCCTGGGATCTATTGGTGGTACCTGGCGGTCGGATCGATCTTCAGCTTCGATGCAGTCGGCCTGCGCTGGATGGATGTTCTCTGGTCTCTCTGTGTTGCCGGCGTTCTGTGGGCGGCTGTGCGACAGCGAGGCGCACTCGCAGCCGTCCTTGCGCCGTGCTTCGGTTTCGCGAGTTTCTACGGTCGGGCTTCCATCAACCAGTTTTCACAGGTCGAATGGATTGTGGGCGGCCCCATCGCGATCGTGCTGTGGTGCGTCGGTGGCGAGTCGAAGCCAGGCAAAGAACGCGCGACGGCAGGGCGCTACGCGATTGCCGGCGCGATGCTTGCAATCGTTGCGTTGTTCAAAACCATGCTGGTTATTCTGCCCATGGCCGTGATCGTGACGGCAATCGCCCACGCCAGGTGGAAAGACAGGATTGATGGAGGTAGTTTGATCAGGTGGCGAGTGGCACCGATGGTCGCGGGTTGCTTCCTTACGTTGTTGCCGGTGGTGATCTGGATGCAACTCAATGGCACCTTGACCGAGGCGCTCTGGACGGCATTCGTGTATCCCGGGATCGCAGTGCGAGAGTACGAGCACAACACCGTACTCAGGCTCCTGGGTTCGACGCGCTGGTTCCTTATCGGCACGGTTGCGTTGGTTCCCTGGGCCGCATGGGCTGCCTTCAACGGGTTGCGGCATCGGTCGCGCCTGGAGTTGCTCTGTACCGCGTGGTGTGCAGGGGCGATGATCGTCATCCCCTTGCAGGTGCTTTCATTCTGGGACTATCACTTCGACCTGCTTTTCCTGCCACTCGGCGTACTCGCAGCACTGGGCTTTGTCGATGCACTGTACCGTCTTGGTTCCACGAAGAACCTGCACTATCGACAAGCCGCCATTGCGCTGATGATCATCAGCGCACTGATTAATTTCGGATGGCCATTGGGCCGAAAAGTAGTGAAGGTGTTTGCTGCGATGCCCTTTACTGCGGCCAGTCAGAGCGCGTTGGACAATTCGCTCGATGCTCGGTTGTCAGAGTACAAAGAGTCCGTGGAGGCTGTGAGAGGCATTGCCGGCGAGCAGGACCGTATCGTTGTCTGGGGTGATGCGAGGATGCATTTCATGCTGCAACGTCGACCGGTGATTGAAATCAATGGCTCAACGTTTTATCTTGCTCGCCAGTTGGAACAGGTAGTCAGCGAGATTCGGGAGAAAAAGCCGAAGCTCATTTATCTGAGCAAAGAGAGAGACCGTATGACCTATCACGGGGGCGGCATATTACCGATAACGATCAAGGAGATGTACGAGCCGGCATACGACAACCGTTTTGGTACATGGTATCGACTCCGAAGTAGCGCCATTGTCAAAACAACTTCCTGAAGCAGACTAGTCGAAAGCCTGCACTGAGCCGGGTATGTCGAAACGGCACAACCTGCGTGACTGCGAAAATCAGGCCAGCCGGCCACGAGGCGTGGCGCGCAGTCGACGTGCCATGCACGGCGCCGATCGCCCACCATACCTTTCACGAACATGCCGCTCCACACCACCGCACTCGTCCTCTTTTCCGGCGGCCAGGACTCGACGACTTGCCTCGCCGACGCGCTTTCGAAGTACCAACGGGTCGAGACACTCGGTTTCGACTACGGCCAGCGCCACCGCATCGAGCTCGACATGCGCGGCAGTATTCTGGCGAAACTGCGCGAGTGCTTTCCGCGCTGGGCATCGCGGCTCGGCGAAGACCATTTGCTGACGATCGACGCGCTGGCTCAGCTCGGAGGCTCGTCGCTCACCGAAGAGGTCGCTTTCGCGATGCAGGCCGACGGCTTGCCAAACACGTTCGTGCCCGGCCGCAACCTGCTGTTCCTCACGCTCGCCGGTGCGCTGGCCTACCGGCGCGGACTCCAAGTGATCGTCACCGGAGTTTGCGAAACCGACTTTTCCGGCTACCCCGATTGCCGCGACGACACCATGAAGGCGATGCAACTGGCCCTGTCGCTCGGCCTGGAGCGGCGCCTGGTCATCGAGACGCCGTTGATGTGGATCAACAAGGCCGAGACTTGGCAAATGGCCGAGCGTCTCGGCGGCTTGCCGCTGGTCGAACTCATCGTCGAAGAGACGCACACCTGCTACCTCGGCGACCGCACGCACCGGCACGCCTGGGGTTATGGCTGCGGCACCTGCCCGGCGTGCGTGCTTCGAAAGAACGGGTGGGAGCGCTACGTCGTCCGTGACTGAGCAGTCGACGAGCTCACGCGGCAGCGCCGGCTGGGCTTCCCGCATCGGTGCTCAATCGGTAGCGCGCTTTGCCTTCCGATCCAGTGCCCTCAGCTTCCGGCACCAGCGTCCAGCGCTGCTTGTGGTGATCGCCTACGGAAGGTCGATGAGCGATCGACACCATGGCGCCACCCGCTGCCTGCACCGTGGCCGCTAGCCGCTTGTACAACACGGCCTCTGCCTCGGCATCGAGCGCGCTCGTGGCCTCATCGGCGAACAGCCATGCCGGTTTCTTGAGCAGCACGCGCGCGATGGCGAGGCGTTGTTGCTCGCCGCCGGAGAGCTTCTGGCTCCAGGCGTCGCTGTCGTCCAGCCGCTTTGCGAGCTCGGGCAGCAGCGCGTCATTCAACGCCTGGCGCAATGCGTCGTCGTCGTAGTCGGAGGCGGGGTTCGGGTAGGTCAGCGCATCGCGCAAACTGCCATCCGGCACATACGGCCGCTGCGGAATGAACATCGTGTTGGTTGGCACGTGCACGGTGCCGACGGCAAAAGGCCAGATGCCGGCGAAGGCGCGGAACAGCGTCGACTTTCCGCTGCCCGACGGGCCCTGCAGCAGCACGCTTTCGCCGGGCTGCACGGTCAACGCGGTGTGGTGCAACAGCTTGGTGCCGTCGGGCAATGCCAGGTCGAGGTTGTCGGTGTGCAGGCGCGAGCCGGGCTGGCGCGCGACCGCTGCCTGCGTTTCTGCGTGCGCGCGCATGGCGTCGTCGAAGGTGGAGAGCCGGTCGGCGGTGGCGCGCCAAACTGCGACCCGATCGTAGTTGTCGACAAACCATGAGAGCGAATCCTGCACCGTGCTGAAGGTCCGTGAAATCTGCATCAGCTCGCCGAACTGGATCGCACCACTGAAGAAGCGGGGCGCCGCCAGAAAGAACGGAAACACCACGGACAACTGGCCGAACGATGCGGTGAACGCCACCAGGTTCTTCTGTTGCTTGATGAGCGAGAGGTAGTTGCGCAGCACACTGGAGAAGCGCGTGTCGAGCTGGCCGTGCTCGACCTTTTCACCGCGATCGAGCGCGATCGCTTCGCTGTTCTCGCGCACCCGGATCAGGTGATGCCGGAAGTCGGCTTCGAAGCGCTGCTGACGGAAGTTGAGGCCGATGAGCGGCCGCCCGATGTAATGCGTGATGGTCGTGCCGACGGCGCAGTAGATCACCGCGACCCAGACCATGTAACCCGGCACCGAGAAGCTTTGCCCGCCCAGCGTGAACGCCAGCGGACCCGACAGGCCCCACAGAATGCCGATGAAGGTGACCAGCGTCACGACCGAGTTCAGGATGCCCATCGACAGCGTCACCGTGTAGTCGGTGAAGAGCTGCATGTCTTCCTGGATACGCTGGTCTGGGTTGTCGGGGTTGGCAGTTTGCGCGCCATCGACCGTGTTCCGAGCCGAATATCGCGCGAGCTCGAGCCGGTAGAAGGTGTGGTTGGCGAGCCAGCGCGTCATGTAGCTGCGCGTCATCCAAGCGCGCCACCGCACCTGCAGGAGTTGAGTCAAATAGAACTTGAGGACAGCGACCAGGATGCCGGCCATCGCGATGTAGGTGAAGCGCAGCAGCTGCGTCCAGAACACCGGCTGGTTCTTGGCCTGCAGCGCGTCGTAGAACACGCGGCTCCAGTCGTTGATGAGCACCGTCACGTAGACAGTGCCGAGGTTCAGCGCGACGACACCGATCAACAGGCCCCAGGCCTTCCACTTTTCTTCGGAGCGAAAGTAAGGCGCCGACAGCCGCCCTATGCGCCGCAGCGTCTGCAGGAAAGACCGAGAAGGCTCCGCGAGCGACGTTGCGGGAAGAGTGGAAGAAGCAGAAGACATCGAACCGCCATCATCGTGAAGCGCGTCGGTACGCGCGGTGCGGGCATCCTAGCGCCGTGCCTCGCGCCAAAGTTAAGCGGCGCTGAAGCGCAGTGCTTCAGTCGGGCTTGTCTTCGGCCTTCGGCTTTGGCAGAACGGGCGTCGAGCCCGGCGCCAGCAAGCCGGTGCGCGTGTAAGTCATCAGCTTGTCGCGCGTGTCGATGATGTCGAGGTTGCGCATGGTCAACTGACCGATGCGGTCGCGCGGCGAGAAAGCGCCCTCTACCTTTTCCATGCTCAGGCGCTCGGGCTTGTAGGTGAGGTTCGGCGAATCGGTGTTCAGCAGCGAGTAGTCGTTGCCGCGGCGCAGTTCCAGTGTCACTTCACCGGTGATCGCGCTGGCAATCCAGCGCTGCGCCGTCTCGCGCAGCATGATCGCCTGCGGGTCGAACCAGCGGCCCTGGTAGAGCAGGCGGCCGAGTTTCAGGCCGTTCATGCGGTACTGCTCGATGGTGTCCTCGTTGTGGATGCCCGTCACCAGTCGCTCGTAGGCGATGAAGAGCAAGGCCAGGCCGGGTGCCTCGTAGATGCCGCGGCTCTTGGCTTCGATGATGCGGTTTTCGATCTGGTCGCTCATGCCCAAACCGTGGCGGCCGCCGATGCGATTCGCTTCGAGCAGCAACGACACCGGGTCGGCGTAGCTCACGCCGTTGAGCGCCACCGGCATGCCTTCTTCGAAGCGCACCGTGACCTCCTCGGTCTTGACCTCGACGGTCTCTTTCCAGAAGGCCACGCCCATGATCGGATTGACGATCTTCATGCCGCTCGACAAGTGCTCCAGGTCTTTGGCCTCGTGCGTCGCACCCAGCATGTTGGAGTCGGTCGAGTAGGCCTTTTCGGCCGACATCTTGTAGCCGAAACCGTGCTGCGTCATGAAGGCCGACATCTCGGCACGGCCGCCCAGCTCGTCGATGAACAACTGGTCGAGCCACGGCTTGTAGATCTTGAGCGACGGATTGGTGAGCAGACCGTAGCGGTAGAAACGCTCGATGTCGTTGCCCTTGTAGGTGCTGCCATCGCCCCAGATGTTGACGTCGTCTTCCTTCATGGCCGCGACCAGCATCGTGCCGGTGACTGCACGGCCGATGGGCGTCGTGTTGAAGTAGGTGACGCCGGCGGTCGAAATGTGGAAGGCACCGGCCTGCAGCGCGGCGATGCCTTCGTTGACCAGCTGCGTGCGGCAGTCGACGAGCCGGGCCTGGATCGCGCCGTACTCCATCGCCTTGCGCGGGATCTCTTCGTAGTCCGGCTCGTCGGGTTGGCCCAGGTTGGCCGTGTACGCATAGGGGAGGGCACCCTTTTGCTTCATCCAGAGCAAGGCGGCACTGGTGTCGAGGCCGCCGGAAAAGGCGATGCCGACTTTTTGGCCGGCGGGGATGTCTTGGAGGATGGTGGACATGGGCAACGTGGGGCAGAAGGTGGGCTCAGGGTGCCGTAGCACGCGGAAAGAGGAAAACCGAACGCGTTATTTTCGGCGGTTTTTCAGTGCGGATTGCTGATGCCGCTCGACACGTGGCCAGACGGCACATGGCGTGCCGCCGCGTCGACGTGGCCGGTCTGGTCGTCGAAGAAGAAATCGGGTTCGAACTCGCGCAGGAACTCGCCCTTGGGCAGGCCACCGAGGAACATCGCTTCGTCGACGCGGATGTTCCATTTCATGAGCGTACGAATGGCGCGCTCGTGGGCCGGCGCGCTGCGCGCCGTCACCAGCGCAGTGCGAATGCGCATGTCGACATTTCCGGCGTGTTGCAAGCGATGCAGCGCGGCCAGCAATGGTTTGAACGGGCCTTCGGGCAAGGGCAGCTCGGCCTTGCTGGATTCGTGCGCCTGGAACGCATCGAGCCCCTGGCTCTGGAACACGCGCTCGGCCTCGTCGCTGAACAGCACCGCGTCGCCGTCGAAAGCGATGCGCACTTCGTCCGGGTAGGCGTCGCTCGCCTTGACCGATTCGACCAACACGCGCGCCGCCGGGAAGCCGGCGTTCAGCGCTTCGCGCACGTCCTGTGCATTCACCGACAAAAACAGATGCGCGCGCAAAGGTCGCAGGTAGCCGAAGGGCGGCCGGCCCTGAGTGAACACGCCGCGCTGCAGCTTGATGTCGGCGGCCACGCTCGACTTGAAGATGCGCATGCCCGACACCGGATCGTTGCGCGACAGGATCACGACTTCGACGCGCTGCACGCCGTCGTCGTTGAAGCGCAGAAGCTTGCGCACCAGCGAGTACGCGATGCCGGGTTGGGCCGGCACGTCGAGCCGCTCGAACTGCAGCTTCATGTAGCCCTCGGGATCGCCCGAATCGAACAGCCGGTTTTCTTCTTCGAGATTGAAGAGTGCGCGGGAAGAAATGGCGACGACGAGCTTGTCGTCCAGGGTGACGGCCATGGGTTGTCGCTTGCTACTTGACGAACTGGTTGAGCTGAATGATCGGCATCAGCACCGCCAGCACGATGAGCATGACGACGCCGCCCATCGCGACGATCAGCAGTGGCTCCAGGATGGTCGCCAGATGCATCGCGCGCCGTTGGACCTCGGCGCCGAGCTGGTTGGCGGCGCGCTGCAGCATCAGCGGCAGCGTGCCGGTTTGCTCGCCGAGCCGCGCGAACATCGAGACGATGCCGGGAAAGCGTTTCTTTTGCGCCAGCGCCGAAGCCAGCGGCGCGCCTTCGCGCACCAGCACCAGGGCATCGAGCGCATCGGCGCGCATGGCGGTGTTGCTCAGCGTTTCGGAAGCGGCCTGCAGCGCTTTCAGGATCGGCACGCCGGCCGTCGTGAGCATGGCCAGCGTGCTGGCAAAGCGCGCCGCGTTGTACTGACGCGCGAGCTTGCCGACCAATGGAAGGTTGAGCCACGCGGCATCGAACTTTTCGCGGAAGGCCGCGCGGGCTAAAGCGAGCCGTGCGCTGAACACGATGAAGGCGATCGCCACCAGCATGGCCCAGCCATAGTTCCGAACGAACGCGCTCAGGCCCAGCATCGCGACGGTCAAAAACGGCAACGCGCGCTTGGTTCCGGCGAACACATTGGCGACTTGCGGCACCACGTAGCTGACCAGAAAGATCACGATCGCAATCGCTACCAGCGTGACGATGGCCGGGTACAGCGCCGCGCCGACCAGCTTTTGCCGCAACGCCATGCTTTGTTCAAGGTCGTCGGCAAGTCGCTCCAGCACCATGCCCAGGTTGCCGCTCTGCTCGCCGGCGCTGATCACCGCGGTGTAGATCGGCGAGAACTCGTGAGGATGCTGCGACAGGGCGCGTCCGAAGGGCGAGCCGCCGTTGACTTCGGCCCGCAGCGAGGCCAGCAGATTGCGCTGTCGTTCGCTTTCGGCCTCGTCAGTCAGCGCGGTGAGGGCGCGTTCCAGCGGCAGGCCGGAAGAGATCAATCCTGCAAGTTGCCGCGTCCAGATGGCCAGGGCGGTGGAATTGAAGATGCGCCCGCCTGCCAGTGCGCGGCGCCAGCCGCTGGACGATGGTGCATCGGCCCCGCCACTGCCGACGGAGGTGACGGTCAGCGGGATGAGCGATTGCGCGCGGAGCAGGCCGCGGGCGCTGCGGGCGGTGTCGGCCTCGAGCACGCCTTTGCGGGCTAGGCCTTGTTGGTCTATGGCTTCGAAGGAATAGGCAGGCATGAGCGGATAGGTGGCGAGGGTTCGCTGGTTCGCATTGTCAGTGTTTGCAGGCGGCACGGGTCGTACCCGGCGAGACGCCTCAGTCTCGCGTCACCCGCAACAGTTCTGCCCGCGACGTCACCCCGGCCTGCACCAGTCGCTCCCCGTCCTCGCGCATCGACCGCAAGCCGCCGCGCTCGGCAGCGACGAAGAGCTGGCTCTCGGACGCGCGGCTGTGAATCAGCGACTGCACTGTTTCGTCGGCGACCAGCAGTTCGAAGATACCGGTGCGGCCCTGGTAGCCGGTTTGGCCGCAAGCTTCGCAGCCGGCGCCGGTGCACACGGTGCAGACCTTTCGCACCAGTCGTTGCGCCAGCACGCCGAGCAACGACGAGCTGAGCAGGAACGGTTCGACGCCCATGTCGGTCAGCCGCGTCACCGCACTCACCGAATCGTTGGTGTGCAAAGTCGCCAGCACCAGGTGTCCTGTGAGCGACGCCTGGATCGCGATCTGCGCAGTCTCGAAATCGCGAATCTCGCCGATCATGATCACGTCGGGGTCTTGCCGGAGGATCGCGCGCAAGGCCTTGGCAAAAGTCAGTTCGATCTTGGCGTTGACCTGCGTTTGCCCGATGCCTGTCAGCTCGTACTCGATGGGGTCTTCGACCGTCATGATGTTGCTGCGGCCGGCGTCGAGTCGGCCGAGTGCGGCGTACAGCGTCGTGGTCTTGCCTGAGCCGGTCGGTCCCGTCACCAGGATGATCCCGTGCGGCTGGCCGATGAGCTGCTCGAAGCGCGCCAGCGTGCCGCCCTGCATGCCGACAGCCTCTAGCGTGAGCTTGCTTTCGGTCTTGTCTAGCAGCCGCAGCACAGCGCGTTCGCCGTGCGCCGAGGGCAGCGTCGACACGCGCACGTCGACTGCACGGGTGCCGATGCGCAGGCTGATGCGGCCATCTTGAGGCAGGCGCTTTTCGGCGATGTCGAGGTCCGCCATGATCTTCAGCCGCGATATCAGCGCCGCATGCAGCGCGCGATTGGGCTGCACCACTTCGCGCAGCGTGCCGTCGATGCGAAAGCGGACCGACGAGGTGCGCTCGTACGGCTCGATGTGGATGTCGCTGGCGCCGTCGCGCGCGGCCTGCGTCAACAGCGCGTTAAGCATGCGAATGATGGGCGCGTCGCCCGCGCTTTCAAGCAAGTCTTCGACCGCCGGGAGCTCCTGCATCATTCTCGACAGGTCGGCGTCGCCCTGCACTTCGCTCACGACTGCGGCGGCGTTCGATTCGCCTTGCGCATAGGCAGCGCTGATGCGTTGCGCCAGCTGGCCGGCCGGGAGGGCTTCGAAGGTCTTGATGGCGTACTTGCGCATCACCTCGCCGACAGCACTGCGCGGTGGCGCCTGCGGCATCCACAAGGTGTAAGCGCCGTCGTCGGCCTCTTCGAGCAGCAGTTGCTGGCCGCGAGCGAACGCGTAGGGCAGGGGGTAGCGCATCAGGAGGCCAATTTATCTCAGGGCAATTCGCGTGTGCTCGTCGGATCCGCGGTCGGCGGCAGGGCACCGCGCAAGGGGCTGGGTGCAACCGGCTTGAAGCTCTCGTTCACCAGCGGTGGAGGTATCAGGCGGGTGCCTTCTATGCGGGTGTTGCCCAGCTTCGACGGTGGCAGTTCGGGCAGCAAAGGTGCCTCGCTCACACCGCGCAGCGCGAGGTTGCTTTCCGGCTGGATCGCGATCTGTTGCGCACGGATCGCGTCGTAGCGGTCGTAGGCAAAGGCTTCGCTGGCAGCGCCGTCGCGAATCACGACCGGTCGCAGAAAGATCATCAGGTTGGTCTTGTTGCGCGAGCGGGTTTCGCTCTTGAACAGGTTGCCGATGATCGGAATGTCGCCGGCCAGCGGCACTTTTTCGTTCGAGCGCGAGTAGTCGTCCTGCAGCAGGCCGCCCAACATGACGATGCTGCCGTCTTCGACCAGCACGTTGGATTCGATCGAACGCTTGTTGGTGGTCGGGCCATTGATGTCGGTGCGAGTGGCCGGATCGACGTTCGACACTTCCTGAAAGATCGCCAGCTTGACGGTGCCGTTCTCGTTGATCTGCGGCCGCACGCGCAATGTCAGGCCGACGTCCTTGCGCTCGACCGTGGTGAACGGGTTGATCGTCGAAGTGTTGCCGTTGGTGCTCGCGTATTGACCCGTCACGAAAGGTACGTTTTGGCCGATCACGATCTTGGCTTCCTCGTTGTCGAGTGTCAGCAGGTTGGGCGTGGACAGCGTGTTGCCTTCGCCGTTGCTTTCAAGAAAGCGCGCCAGAAAGCCGAGCACGTACTTTCCATTGATCTTGTGGCCGATGCCGAAGTTGATGCCGGTAGAAGGCCGCGTTGCCGCGTTCTTGGTGGCGATGCCTACGGCCAGGTCGATGATGTTTTGACCGCCCAGGCTCGAGTTGGTGCCGAGCACCCCGACGTTTTCTCCGCTGCCGCCCAGCGCGCTCTGCCATTGCACGCCAAACTCCGCCGCCTTGGTGGCGCTCACTTCGATGATCAGGCTTTCGATCATGACCTGTGCGCGGCGACTGTCGAGCTTGTCGACGACCGCACGAATCTGTCGGTATTGCGGCTCTGCCGCTGTGATGATCAGCGAATTGGTCGACGGATCGGCCTGGATCTGGCCGCCGGTCGACGGCTGGTTGGTGTTGTTGAGCGGCGTGTTGGCGGCCGACGTGCCGGCCTGGGTGGGCTGCACCTGCGACACCGGTTGAATGCCCGTCGCGTTGGGAAACGACGCACCCGCAGCACTGCCGCCGCGCGCTTCGGTCGACAGCGCAGCCCGCAGCGTGGCGGCCAACTTCACCGCGTCTGAGTTCTTGAGGTAGATGACGTAGATGTTGCCAGCTGCACCGTTGCCGCTGTCGATGGGCGCGCGGTCGAGCTTGTCGACCAGCGTGCGAACAAGCTGCGCGCGCGCCGGATTCGCGGCCCGCACGATGATGGCATTGCTGCGCGGTTCGGCCAGCAGCGTGGTGCGAAACGACGCGTCGACCGTGCCGGGCGCCGTACCTTGCGAGCCGGTGCCTTCGAGCAGTCGCGTGACCAGGGGCACCAGGTCGGTGGCGACCGAATGCTTGAGCGGAATGATGTCGACATCACCGGCGTTCGGCACGTCGAGTGCGGCCACGATGCGCGCCAGGCGGCGCATGTTCTCGGCATAGTCGGTAATGACCAGCGAGTTGTTGCCTGGGTTCACATTGATCGTGTTGTTGGGCGCGATGAGCGGGCGCAGCACCGGCAGCAGGTTGGCCGCCGACTCGTAGTTGAGCTTGAAGACCTGCGTGACGATCTGGTTGCCAGAGAGCGTCGAGGTGGCGCTGGTCGACGTTGTCACCGCGCTGCTTTGCAGTTTGGCGTCGGCTTCGGGAACGATCTTGTAGAGGCCGTCGGCCTGCACGATCGCAAAGCCCTGCAGTCGCAGTGCGGCAGCGAACTGGTTGAAGGCGGCGGCCGGCGAGATCGGCCGATCGGTTTGCAGATTGATGGTGCCCTTGACGCGCGGGTCGACCACCACGTCGCGGCCGGTGACGACGGCCAGCGTGCGCGCTACCGATTCGATTTCGGCGTTGTTGAAGTTGAGCGTGATCGGCTCGCCGCGGCGCGGGCCCGCGACGTCTTGCGCGAACGCTGATGGAATGCAAGCCGCTATCAAAATCTGTGCCGCGAGTGCGACCAGACCGATGCGAACGCCATGCGAAGACAAGTGCTTCATGGTCAACCCAAAGTGATGAGCGAACGCGCGCCGCTGCGCCGTCCGATGATGTTCAAAAGATTCGAAAGCGCGTCTTCGCGGCCGGCGGCGGCACTGGCCTCGCCGTCGAAGCGAAACGCCTTGCCGTTCCAGCGGCCGCTGCCGCTCAATTGCAGACTGCCTTCACGCGTGGTGAGCAGCAACGTCGGTGCCGGACCGCCGTCGAGCAGCAACTGGTAGCTGCCCATCGGCCGCAGTGTCGAGAGGCTGGATGAAATGTCGGTGGCCGCCAGCGTGGCGCGGCCAGCCATCGCGAGTCGAGGGCCGTCCCAGCGCATCGACCAGGCGCGGGTTGTCAGGTCGAGCACGCCTTCGGGCTTGAGCGTGTTCCAGGGCGCGCCGAAGCCGCTCAGAAGCGCCGCGGGCCAGCGCGACTGGCCGTCTTGCCAGTCGACCTGCACGCCGTTGGCATGCGGCGCGGCAGTGAAGCGCAACGACTGCGCGGCGCAACAAGGAATGTCGAGCGCACCGGCGATGGCGTTCCAGCGCGGCCGCAGCGTCCACGCCAGCGTGCCTGGCAGCGAGATCGACTCCGCCCCGCCGCCACCGCTGGAAAACACCACGCCGGCCGTGCCGTTCCACACCGTGCCGCGTGGGTTGACCAACTCGAGGTGCCCGTTGCTCCACTGCGCCAGGCTGGCGGCCAGCCAGCGGGCCGGTGCGAACAGCGCGAGGGCCATCGCAATGCCCAGCACCGAACCCAGAAGCGCCCAGCGCCATCCGATGACGGAGGTCTCTGGCGCGAGGATGGAGCGGGGGCGGGTGGCCATGGTGTTGGACGATGCGATCAAAGACGCAATCAGCGTGCCGGAAGGCTCATGACCAGGGTGCCGTCCCAGCGGACTCTGGCTGCTTCTGCAGCCGCGGCTGCAGAAGCAGCAGCGTTGGGCGATCCGGTCTGGCCGAAAGCTCCCGGCGTGGCGCCACCGCCGCCGGGTGCGCGTGTCAGATGCGCTTCTCGCGGCACGGCGCGTGCGTTGCTGCGAGCCTGGCCAAACCATTGCGCCAGACCTTCGGCGGGCGCAGCGCGGACCTGCACGGTAACGCCTTCGTTGGCACCGGCAGTCTGCAGTTGTGCGTTGGCACCGAGGCTTTGGCGGACCGAAGTTTCGAGCGCACGCAACGCGTCGTCCCGGTTGGAACGGGGCTGCGACTGGAGCGCTCGCGCTTGCGTTTGCAAGGTCGTCATTTGCTGCAGTTGAGCGTCGAGCTGTGCGTGTTCCGCGGGCGCAGAGGCTAGCGTTCGCAGTGCCGGCGCCAGCGCCACCCACCAAAGCAGCGCCAGCGCGACGACCGTCGCCGCGATGATCACCAGCCGTTGCTCGCGCGGCGGAAGGTCTGGCCACCAGGCTTGCCAGCGTTCGTTGAGGGAATCGAACCACGTCATCGGGCCGCCTCCGCTTGCACCAGCAGCAAGTCGCCTTCGAGCCGGGCGCTGTAGCCTCGTGCCGAGAGCGTGGTCGCCAAGCCGTTTTCGTCGCTCGGCTGCAAGCCCAGGCCGCGCAGCCGGAGTTGTCCGGCGCTGTAGTCGATCGCCGTGGGCACGCGACCCGGCGGCAGGCTGGCTGCCAGTGCTCCGAGCATTGGTTCGAGGTCGGCGCCGGCCACACCGCCGGTTGCCTGCTGCAGTGCGGAGACTTCGCGCGCCATTTGCAGCGGCGCATCGACCACCAGTTGCACCGAGGGAAAGGTTTGAGTCAGCACCGTGCGTACCGCGCTGCGCTTGGCATCCAGCGCGCTGCGTTCTTTCCAGGCCCAGGCATTGAGGCCGAAGAGCTGCGCCATCACAAGCACTACGGCGCCCCATCGGGCAGCTCGCCAGCGCGGTGCACGCAGAAGCGCCTGCGTGATCGATGCGAGCTTTTTGCTGGCGCGCGCGCGGCCGGTCGAGGCGAGGTCGAACTGGGCCAAGTCCCACGGCGAGTTGCTGGCCTGCATCCAGCGCTCGGCGGGCTTGACGATCGGCACGCGGCGATTGAAAAGGCCATCGGCCAACTCCGCGACGCCGGGTTCGGCCAGCAACGCGGCGCTCTCCGGCAAGGGCCCGATCAACGCGAGGCTGGCGCTGTCGAGCGGCAGCACCGACACCCCAGCCGTATCGCAGACGGTGAGTTGCGCCGCGCCGGGTTCGCCGGTTGCAACCAGCATGGCTGCTGCGCCGACCGGCTGCGGGGTGAATTCAGGAATGATGCGGGCGATGCGCCGGTTGGCGGCTTCTAGCGCCTGCACCCAGCTGCGCAGCCAGATGCGGTTGCAGGCGGCGACCCAGACCGAGCCGCCCGCGCGCGCGCCGGGCTCCAGCGCGAAGTGGAGAAGCTCGGGCTCGTCGAGCAGCCGGTCTTCGAGCAGGCCGTTGAGCACCGAGCGCAGCCGTACAGCGCCACTCAGGCTGCCCGGTGGCAGGGTGAGCTGGTGCCACGACAACATCGAGGCCGGCACGCACAGCGTCACTTCATCGCTGGACGGCAGCAGCGCGGGGAGTGCGCTGCCCTGCGCACGCAGCCGCCGCCCGTCATTCGACCACGCCGCCCACGCCAGTTCAGCGCTGGCCGCGGCGGGTGACAGGGGAGCAACAACCAGTAACTGAGGCATGAATCGGCGTTTGAATCAGGGCGTCTATTGTAGGAGTCGACTGATGGATATCGCTACGAATTTGATAGCGCCGCCGGCAACCATGACGGGCGGTCCAGCTTTTTTTAACTGAGAAAGGTGACAGTGACCGCAGTGTTCATGGTTTGCCGGCCACAGCCGTGGCGCCGGCGCCACGTTCGCGCCATACCAGCTTCACTTCGACGCCATCTCGCTGGAGCAAGGAATGCTCTTCGACATAGGTGCGGTCGATTCGCAGACGGCCTTCGACTTCGAAAAACCGGGTGCCGACGTCGAACTCCGTATCCTTGAGCTCTGCAGCAACTTGCGGCACCACAGTCCCTGCGTCCGCCACGGTTTTGAACGGGGTCCGCGTACGCTGCGCTACCAACCGCTTGGCGCCGGCCAAGTCGAGCGTGGGGACGCTCGCGAACAGCGCCTCGGCTGCGGCGGTATTGAGGTTGAGCCGCGTGCCGACCGGCAGGATCGTCACATAGGGCGAAATCGCGGTCACGGTCGATGGCGACAGGCCAAGCCATACGAGTTGGCCTGTGCGTTGCGGTAAAAGCGGGCCGTTGGGATCGCTGGTGCCGGTTGCACCTGTGGTGCTCGCGGTGCCACCGCTCGCTGCGGTCGTTCCGGCGCTCCCCGTGCTGCCTGCGACGTTGGCCGTCGCAATGGCTGCCGTCGCGGCCGCCGCGCCTTGCGTCGTATTGGCGCCGGCAGCCGTCGCCGAAATTGTGGCGGGCGCTGCACGTTGCAGGTTGGCGGTGAGCACCCCTACCTCTTGTGCCGGCAGTCCGAGCAGCTCGAACAGCTTTGAAAATGCCGCGACCGACGCCGGGACCGGCTTGCCGCCCGACACCAGGTTCATCACGTTGAGCTTCGATTGCGCATCGATGATTCGGCCCGACAAAAAGGCGTCGGGCAGCCCTTCGAGCGCATCGCTTGCAATGTTCTTGTCGTCTGCCAGAAAGCTCGAAAGCCGCGCTTCCTCCAGCGGCACCGCCCACGGTTCGGCGAGCGAGTCGGGGCCACCTGCACGCGCGTCTTCTCGCAGAATGAGGCGCGACCAGTCGAGCGCGCCGATCAATACCCACGCCGCCTGCACCCGGCTGCGTTCGGCGGCTTCGACTTCGGTGGCGCGCCATTGCTGCCAGAGTGCGGCGGCAGCGAAAGTTGCGACCAGCGTCACGGTGAGCATCGCCGCCAGCAGCGCGGCCCCGCGTTGGCGAACCAGCGAGAACGATGCGTGGCGCGAGGCCGAAGTCGAACGGGTTTTCATGACTTGGGCACGTTCGCGGTCGGACGAACCCAGTCGCGCACCAGCTGGCCCGCCAGTGCCGGGCCGGGCGGCAAGTCGAGCACCAGCCGGACGCCGTCGGGCACCGGGTTCTCGGTGCCCAGCGCTTCGCTGGTCACCGCTGCGGTCCACAGGTTGTCGCGAAAGTAAGCGATCTGCCAGTTCTGCAATGGCATCAGCGCCACATCGGCACCACGGGCATCGCTGCCGCCGCCTTGTGCCCAAGTGGCCGCACGATCCCACGCCAACTGCCACTCCGTGCGCGTCACGAAGGGGGCGGATTGCCAACGACGCCAGCGCTGGACGCCATCGGTGTCGCCGCGCACCGTCCATGCGACCACGTACACCACGGGCTGTGCCTGATCGGGGCCGCGCCGCGTCAGCCGCAGGGTGCGGCCGTCCCAGTCGATCGGATGCGTTTGCGACAGCGCGATCGTTGCGTCGAGATCGGCGCTCCATTGCGACAGCGTGGTCTGCAGTGTGAGCACGGCGTCGCCGCGCGCGCGGTTTTGTTCGTGCGCGCGGCTCATGCCGTCGAGGCCACGCCAGCTCATGATCGCGAGCAACGCCATCACCGCGATGGCGACCATCAGCTCGATGAGCGTGAAGCCTGCGGCGGAAGGTTTGCGCATCAGTACCTCCCGACCACGGTGGACACCCGAAGCACCGTGGCTTCGGTCGCGTCGCGCACCTGCACGTCGACGCGCCTGAAGTTGGGGTTGAGCGTTTGCGTGGTCGAAACCGTCATGCCGAAACTGGTGTTGGCCTGGGTGCACACGGAGCCGGCCTCGCCGACGGGCGGCATCACGCGGGCGAGCCGTGCCTTGACGAGTTCGTTCTCTACGCAAAGCTGAGCCAGCAACACGTCGGATTGCCGTTGCGCATTGCGAGTCAAGGCCATGGTGGCTTGGGTGCCCGCGGCCAGTGCGATGGCGACGATGGCGAGTGCGACCAGCACTTCGATCAGGGTGAAGCCGCGAGAGCTTCCGTTCGATCGACATGACCTCATGGCGCGCTCACCGAGAAAGGGCGTAGCCCGTCGGTCGCGATGCGCAGCGTGCGCGCCGGTGGACCATCGGCCGTCAACAAAAGCTGTTGCGCCGCAATGATCGGATCAGGCCCCAGCAGCAAGGCGACCGCGGCGGTGCCATCGGTCGCGACCGGTTGCGCGTGCATGCCGGTGCTCATCCAGCTGGTCGGCAAGGCGCCCGGCGGCAACCCGTCGAACACGAATGCTTCCGGGCCATTGGGCGTCGGTCGGAAGCGCACTGCGGTGCCACTGGAACGTGACTGCGCGCGCGCCGATTCGAGCAAGGCCGCAAGCCGTTCGGCTTCGCGGTCGAGCGTGGCCTGGCCCGAATCGCGAAGCGCCAGACCGACACCGGCTGTCGCCAGCGCGATGATCGCGATGACGACGATGAGTTCGAGCAAGGTGAAGCCGGTCGCGCGCAGACCGGATCGCTGGCAGCCGATTTGGCCGTCAGCGCCGCCGTAGCCGCTGTGCAGGTTGCGGCTGTAGCGGCCGCAGCGGCTATTGCCAACTGCCGATGTCGGCATTCTTGCCTTCGCCACCGGGCTGGCCATCGGCACCGAGCGAGAGCACATCGATTTCGCCCTTGATGCCCGGGTTCATGTACTGGTAGGAGCGGCCCCACGGGTCGTTGGGCAGCTTCTCGACATACGGCTTCCAGTTGGGCGCGGCAGGCCCCGCCGTGGGCCTCACCAGCAGCGCCTGCAGCCCTTGTTCGGCCGTCGGGTAGCGCTGGTTGTCCAGGCGATACAGCTTGAGCGCCTGCATCAGGTTGTTGACATCGGTCTTGGCCGCCGTGACGCGCGCATCGTCGGCCCGCTCGATCACGTTCGGCACTATCAGCGCCGCCAGCACGCCGATGATGACCAGCACCACCATCAACTCGATCAGCGTGAATGCACGCTGCAAGAACTGCTGCCGACGGCGCTGCAGATGTCGCACGAAGGAACGGGGTGAGCGGGTCAAAAAGGTCATGAGCAATGATAATGCGGCCCCATGGCACTTCCCTACGCTCCCGCCCGTTGGCCCTCCGCGACCGCTACCGTGGTGTTGTGGGGCGCCGCTGCCGCAAGCATCGTTTTCTGGGGCCTGCGACTCACGGCGCCGGCCGATGCAGCGCCGCCGCCAGCGGTCGGTGGGCCGGCCATTGTCGCGGTCGATTCGACGACCTTGTCGCGCTTTCTCGGCGGCGTGTCGACCGACCCGGTGGTTACCTCAACCCCCGATGCGGCGAGCCGTTTCGCGCTGCTCGGCGTCGTGGCCGACACCGATGGTCAGGGCGTGGCGCTGATTGCGGTCGATGGCAAGCCGCCTCGGCCGTTCCGCGTCGGTGGCAGCGTGGGTGGCCGCTCAGCCGGGGGTTATGTGCTGCAGTCAGTCGGCCCGCGCGCGGCAACGTTAGGCGCAGCCGGTACCGCTGCGCCAGCCTTCACGCTGCAGATGCCGACGCGCCCGCTCGCCGTGCTGTTGCCGCCGCAAGTGCTCTCGTTGCCAGACGCGAACTGAGCGCTTCCGCGTCTGCTTTCAAGCCTTCAGGAACAGCCGATAGACCGGGTTGGCGGTTTCGTCGACATACGGATAACCGAGTGTTTCGAGAAATTCGCTAAAGGCGCCATGGTCGGCCGCGGGTACCTGGAGCCCGACCAGAATTCGGCCGTAGTCTGCGCCCTGGTTGCGGTAGTGAAACAGGCTGATGTTCCAGTTCGGCCGCATCAGGCTCAAGAACTTCAACAGAGCGCCCGGCCGCTCCGGGAACACGAAGCGCAGCAGTCGTTCTTCATGCGCGAGCCCTGTCCGGCCGCCGACCATGTGGCGAATGTGCTCCTTGGCCAACTCGTCGTGCGTGAGATCGATCGTGCCGAACCCGTGCGCGACGAAGGTGTCGGCAATCGTCTTCGATTCGCCACGCGTCGAGGTCGTGAGGCCGACGAACACATGCGCCTCGCTGGCGTCGCTGATGCGGTAGTTGAACTCGGTGACGTTGCGTGATGCACCCGGCACCTCGCCCACCAGTTCGCAGAAGCGGCGAAAGCTGCCGCGCTCTTCAGGAATGGTGACGGCGAAAAGTGCTTCGCGTTCTTCGCCGACTTCGGCCCGTTCCGCGACGAAGCGCAAGCGGTCGAAGTTCATGTTGGCGCCGCACAGGATCACTGCGTAGGTTTCGCCGCGCGTGCCGTGCGTTTCCACGTACTGCTTGACGGCGGCCACGGCCAATGCGCCCGCTGGCTCGACGATGCTGCGCGTGTCGATGAACACGTCCTTGATGCCGGCGCACACGGCATCGGTGTCGACCGTCATGAACTCGTCGACCAGGTCAGCAGCGATGCGAAAAGTCTCTTCGCCGACCAGCTTGACGGCCGTCCCATCGGAGAACAAGCCCACATCGACGAGCGTCACGCGTCGTTTGGCTGCGACCGATTGCATCATCGCGTCGGAGTCGCTCATTTGCACGCCGATGACCTTGATCTCGGGTCGAACGGCCTTGATGTAGTTGGCCACGCCGGAGATCAAGCCGCCGCCGCCGATGGCGACGAACACCGCATCGAGTCGACCCTGATGTTGGCGCAGGATTTCCATGGCGATGGTGCCCTGGCCGGCAATGACATCGGGGTCATCGAACGGATGGACGAAAGTCAGGCCCTGTGCCGTTTGCAGTTCGAGCGCATGTGCATAGGCGTCGGAGTAGCTGTCGCCGTGCAGATGCACTTCACCGCCCAGCGCGCGCACTGCGTTTACCTTGAGTTCGGGCGTGGTAACCGGCATCACCACCACCGCGCGTGCGCCGAGTTTTTGCGCGCCCAGCGCCACGCCTTGCGCATGGTTACCGGCCGAAGCGCAGATCACGCCGTTCGCCAACTGTTGGGCGCTCAGGTGCGCCATCTTGTTGTACGCGCCGCGCAGCTTGAAGCTGAACACGGGTTGCTGGTCTTCGCGCTTGAGCAGAACCGTATTGCCGAGGCGAGCGCTCAACGCCTTGGCAGGTTCCAGCGCGGATTCGACCGCCACGTCGTACACGCGCGCCGTCAGGATCTTCTTCAGATAGTCGGCGGGAGTGAGCGAGGTGGGCATGGGGCCGCGATCATAGTGCGCCCAAGAAAAAAGCCCCGGGTCTTGCGACTCGGGGCTAAATCCACCAATTGGAAGGGTGGAGGAGACAACCGGTGCTTCCTTGCGGAGGCGATGAAATAAAGTATATCGACAGTTTGTTGCATTGCAACAAGCGACCGACGCTTTTCGCATACACAAACCAACTTGCAGTGTGATTTTTTTGCCTGCGACCCCGACCTTATGGAGCTACGACGATGGAATGCACAGTGAGCTGGACTGGAAATGCCGGCACGCAATCGGCAATGGGCTTTGTCGCAGAAACCGGCAGTGGCCACGTTTTGACAATGGACGGCGCAGTGGACGAGACGAAACCTGAAAACGGTGGGCGCAATCAGGCGCCGCGTCCGATGGAAACGCTTTTGGCCGGCACCGGTGGTTGTACTGCGTATGACGTGGTAATGATCTTGAAGCGCGGGCGCCACAAGGTCGAGCGTTGCAGCGTCAAGCTGACCAGCACGCGGGCTGAGAAGGATCCCAAAGTGTTCACAACGATCCATATGCACTTCACCGTCGCCGGCAAAGGCATCCCAGCCTCTGCGGTCGAGCGTGCCATCGCGCTAAGCCACGACACTTATTGCTCTGCGACCATCATGCTTGGCAAGACGGCTGAGATCACGACCAGTTTCGACCTGATCGAGACTTGATCGGCTTAATCCTGCTCATATGCGATGCGCGACGGTCGTCATCACCCGTGATACGAGCTTCATCATTGCCTTGGCCGGCGCGGGCAGTTCCTTAGCGCCGGCGCTCCATGCCTCTGCTGCGTGGCGCGCTTCGTCCATCTTCATTTGCACGATCACTGCGCGCGATTCGCGATCAGCTGCCGGCAGACGGTCCAGATGGCCGTCGAGATGCGCCTCGACCTGCTTTTCCGTCTCTGCGACGAAGCCCAGACTCCAGCGATCGCCCAGGCGGCCCGCCAACAATCCCAGCCCGAAAGCGCCCGCATACCAGAGCGGATTGAGCAGCGACGGGCGCGCGCCCAATGCCTCCAGCCGCTCATGCGTCCAGGACAGGTGGTCGGTTTCCTCGCGAGCGGCGTGCAGGAAGTGATCGCGCAGACTTTTGTCCTTGGTGACGGCGGCCTGTGCCGTGTACAGCGCCTGAGCGCAGACCTCGCCGACATGGTTCACTCGCATCAGCGCGCCGGCTTCGCGCCGCTCGATGTCGGTCAGTGCGAGTGGAGCAGCATCTGTCGCTGCCGCCGAGGGGATGGGTCGCGTCGCGTACGGCGCGGCAAAAAGGGTCCGAAGTGCTGCGTCGGCTGCAATCAAAAGGGGGTCAAGGGACGAACTCATGACCTTATTTGAACCGAAGCGCAATCACCTCGCCGTTGTGCACTTTCTATTTCACATCACGGCACCGAGGAGGCTTTCAGTCCTTTGTTGCACCGGTGCAACGAAACACGCGGACCCGCCGCCTTTTCGGGCGAATTGTTTTGCCCTGTCGCGGCTGCTCTGGTGCAATAGCAACAACTTCCCAAAAGGAGGTTGGCCCGGGGTCCGGTGGGAGCACAAAAGTGCACAAGCACAGTGAACCCTCCGCACCGGAGCCCTATGTTTAACCTTGGAGAAACTTGCAATGAAAAAATCTCTAGTTGCTTTGGCTGCCCTGGCTGTTGCCGGTATTGCCTCGGCTCAGTCGTCCGTCACGCTGTTCGGTGTGGTCGACGCTTCGGTCAGCCATTACTCGTCCAAAGCCGAGTTGGCCAACCCGTTCGCAGTGGCACCCTTCGCGGTTCCTACCGGCATCAAGCAAAGCCAGACCGTTCTCGGCAATTCGGGCTACAACTCGAGCCGTCTCGGCTTCCGTGGTACGGAAGATCTCGGCGGCGGCTTGGCTGCAAGCTTCTGGCTTGAATCCAGCATGTCCAATGACGACGGTGCCAAGGCTCTCGGCAACTTCAACCGTCGCTCGACGGTGAGCTTGTCCGGTGGTTTCGGTGAAGTTCGTCTGGGCCGTGACTACACCGCCACGTTCTGGAACGACACCGTTTTTGATCCGTTCGGCACCAATGGCGTCGGCAGCAGCGCAATCTTCGGCTCGAACCTCCGTTTGGCGTCGTTGCGTGGCCCAGGTGCTGCTTCAGGCGGCTCCGGCAGCGACACGTACGTTCGTACCAGCAACTCCATCGGCTACTTCCTTCCGCCTAACCTCGGTGGTTTCTACGGCCAAGTGCAATACGCACTGCCTGAAACCGTCAAGAACAGCGGTCTCGAGCAGTCGCAAAAGGGTCGTTATGTTGGCGGTCGCTTCGGCTACGCCAATGGACCTCTGGACGTGGCAGTTGCCTACGGCCAAAGCACGGCTGCAGACACTCCTTCGGTCGTGACTGGCCTCGTGATCGGTAACAGCCAGCAGCGCAAGATCGACACGCTGAACCTCGGCGCTTCGTATGACTTCGGTCCTGCAAAGCTGTTCGCTGAACTGTCGCAAGCCAAGGACAAGAACAAGCTGGGCACCTCCGCTGCGATCGCAGGTCTTCCTTACTTCGTGACCACGAGCCAGACCGACAAGTACAACGGTGCTTTGGTGGGTGTGACTGTTCCCGTCGGTGCAGGCCTGATTCGCGCTTCGTACTCGCGTGTCAAGTTCAGCAACGGTGCAACGCCTGTCGTCAACGTGCAAAACTTCTTCAGCACGTCGAACTTCGACTCTACGGCTAACCAGTTGGCGCTCGGCTACGTGCACAACCTGTCGAAGCGCACGGCTCTGTACGCTACGATCGCAAAGCTGAAGATCACCGACGGCCAGAACAGCGCAGTCCTCGGCGGCCAGTCCATTGCTCAAAGCAATGGCACGAACCCAACCGGTGGCGTGGGCAATTCGCCAGCTGGCTACACCCAGCGCAGCTCGATGGGCTACGACTTCGGCGTTCGCCACTCGTTCTAATTTGACACTGGCCTTGCCAGTTCAAGTTTGAAAACGATAAAAGCCACTCGACGCAAGTCGAGTGGCTTTTTTTATGTTTTTAGCCATAGGCCGGCACAGCCCTTGCACGTCTCTCCGCACAGCGCTTTGCCTTTCTCTCCGTCACCCTCGTTAGTGCCTCACTGATGCTCGTTTTTATTCTGCGCCGTTTGTTCCAGGCGGTCATCGTCATGGTGGTCGTGGCTTTCGTGGCCTTCCTGCTGTTCCAGTACGTGGGTGACCCGGTCGTGTTCTTGCTCGGGCAAGACGCCAAGCCCGAGCAGATCCAGCAACTCAGAGTCGATCTCGGTTTCGACAAACCCTTCGCGGTGCAGTTCTGGCACTTCCTGATCAACGCGGCGCAAGGTGAATTCGGCCTCAGCCTGCGGCAGGGCGCGAAGGTGTCTAGGCTGATCGCTGAGCGCTTGCCCGCCACGCTGGAACTCTCACTGGTCGCTGCGGTGATGGCACTCGCCATTGGGCTGCCGATGGGCGTCTATGCGGCACTGCGTCGCGGCTCGTGGGGTAGCCAGACGCTGATGGCGCTGTCGCTCTTGGGCGTCTCGTTGCCGACCTTCCTGATCGGAATTTTGTTGATCCTCGTTTTCTCGGTCTGGCTCGGCTGGTTGCCGAGCTTCGGCCGCGGTGAGGTCACGCAGCTCGGCTGGTGGTCGACCGGTCTTTTCTCGCGCGATGGCTGGAGTCATCTGATATTGCCGGCGATCACGCTGGCGGTGTTCCAGCTCACGCTCATCATGCGGCTGGTGCGTGCCGAGATGCTCGAAGTGCTGCGCACCGACTACATCAAGTTCGCGCGGGCAAGAGGCCTGTCCGACCGCGCGATTCACTTCGGTCATGCGCTGCGCAACACGATGGTGCCTGTCATCACCATCACGGGTCTGCAACTGGGCTCGCTGATTGCCTTCGCGATCATCACCGAGACGGTATTCCAGTGGCCCGGCATGGGCCTGCTGTTCATCCAGGCCGTGACCTATGCCGACATTCCGGTGATGGCGGCGTACCTTTGCCTCATCGCTCTCATCTTCGTCACGATCAACCTGATCGTCGACCTCATGTATTTCGCAGTTGATCCGAGGCTGCGCATCTCGACTCTTGGGGGACATTGATGTCACGCCTGCAAGTTTCCGGGCGTGCCTTTGCCCACATCGCGGCCTTCTATCCGGAGATCGCCGCCTTCCGGCGCGACCTCCACGTGCATCCGGAACTCGGATTCGAAGAGGTGTACACCGGCGCCCGCGTCCATGAGGCGCTCAAGGCTTGCGGTGTCGACGAGGTGCACACCGGCATCGGCAAGACCGGACTGGTCGCGGTAATCCGCGGTCGCTCGACGGCCAGCAAACGCATGATCGGTCTGCGTGCCGACATGGACGCGCTGCCCATGAAGGAAGACAACGATTTCGCGTGGCGTTCCGCCAAGTCGGGCCTGATGCATGGTTGCGGCCACGATGGCCACACCGCAATGCTCGTCGGTGCCGCCCGTTACCTTGCCGAGACGCGCAACTTCGACGGCACCGCCGTACTCATCTTTCAACCCGGCGAAGAAGGCTACGCCGGTGCGCGCGTGATGATCGAGGACGGTTTGTTCGACCGCTTCCCGGTGCAGTCGGTCTATGCCATGCACAACTGGCCGGCCATGCCGGTCGGCACCATCGGCATCAACAGCGGCGCGATGATGGCGGCCGCCGACCGCATCACCATCGAGGTGACGGGCAAGGGCGGTCATGGTGCGCATGCCTACCTCACGGTCGATCCGGTACTGGTATCGGCCCACATCATCACGGCGGTGCAGAGCATCGTCTCGCGCAACGTGCGGCCGATCGACTCTGCGGTCATCAGCATTTGCGCGGTGCAGGCAGGCGACATGGGAGCGATGAGCGTGGTGCCTGGCAAGGCTGTGATGGTGGGCACCGTGCGCACCTTCAGCGCGCAGGTTCAGGCCATGATCGAGCAACGGCTTGGCGAGCTGTGTCGTGCGGTGGCAGCGGGCTTCGGCGCCACGGCGACCGTCACCTTCGAGCGCATTTACCCCGCCACCGTCAACACGCTGGCAGAAGCCTTGTTTGCCGGCGACGTGGCGCAGGGCCTCGTCGGCGCGCGCAATGTCGAGCGCCACATGGAGCCCAGCATGGGCGCCGAAGACTTCTCTTTCATGTTGCAGAAAAAGCCCGGTGCGTATCTGCGCATCGGCCAGGACGCCAAGGGTGGCGCATTTCTGCACAACAGCCGCTACGACTTCAACGACGAGATATTGCCGCTCGGCGCCGCGCTTCATGCTGGCCTGGTCGAGCAGGGCATGCCCCTTGCAGATGCAGTTCGCACGCAGGCGACTATCAAGGAAAGCGTGAACTCCGATATGCACCAAAAAGCTGCATCATCGTCAGCTCACTGACTTGACCTCGTTCATCTCTTTCATCCGTTTCCCAAACCCGAGGAGTTTTCCCCCATGAGTTTCAAGCGAAATATGCTCGCAGCGGCAGCGCTGTTCACGCTGACCGCCACCAGTTTGCTGGCCAACGCGCAGACCATCCGCATCGCGAACCAGGGCGATGCACTGTCGCTCGATCCGCACTCGCTGAACGAGTCGCTGCAACTGAGTACCGATGCCAATGTGTACGACACCCTGGTCGGCCGCAACAAAGATCTGACGGTGGCGCCGCTGCTCGCGACGAGCTGGAAGCAGACGTCGCCCACGGTCTGGCGCTTCGAATTGCGCAAGGGCGTCAAATTTCATGACGGCACACCGTTCACGGCCGACGACGTGCTGTTCAGCTTCGCACGGGCGTCCGGCGAGGGCTCGGACATGAAGTCGAACACCACCGACATCAAGGAAGTGCGCAAGGACGGCGACTTTGCCGTCGAGATTGAAACCAAGGGCCCGTTCCCGATCCTTCCGGACGTCATCACCCAACTCATGATCATGAGCAAGAAGTGGTGCGAGGACAACAAGGCGACGACGCCTGTGGACCGCCGCAAGGGCATCGAAAACACCGCCTCCTTCAAGGCCAACGGCACCGGCCCGTACCGCGTGCGCGAACGCCAGCCGAACGTACGCACGGTGTTCACCCGCAATCCGACCTACTGGGGAAAGATCGAGGGCAATGTGCAGGAGGTCATCTTCACGCCCATCTCGAATCCCGCCACGCGGGTCGCCGCGTTGATTTCGGGTGAAATCGACGTGATGGAGCCGGTGCCAGTACAGGACGTGGCGCGCATCAACGCCAGCCCCAACGCCCGCGTCATTGCCGGCCCCGAGCTGCGCACGATTTTTCTCGGCATGGACCAGAAGCGAGACGAGTTGCTCTACTCGAGCGTCAAGGGAAAGAACCCGTTCAAGGACAAGCGCGTTCGCCAGGCTTTCTATCAAGCCATCGACATCAACGGCATCCAACGCACGGTGATGCGCGGCGCTTCGCGCCCCACCGCGTTGATGGTCGGTCCCGGCATCAACGGCTGGACCGCCGAGCAAGACAAGCGCCTGCCTTACGACATCGAAGCCGCCAAGAAGCTGTTGGCGGACGCCGGCTATCCCAACGGCTTCGAAGTGACGATGAACTGTCCGAACGACCGCTATGTGAACGACGGACAGATCTGCCAGAGCGTGGCCGCCAACCTGGCGCGCATCGGCGTCAAGGTCAACCTCGCGACCGAAACCAAGGGAACCTACTTCCCGAAGATCCTGCGCCGCGACACCAGCTTCTATCTGCTGGGCTGGACCCCGACCACGTACGACTCGCACAACGCGCTGACCGCGCTGATGGCTTGCCCGGACGACAAGACCGGCGCGGGCCAGTTCAACCTGGGTGCGTACTGCAACGCGAAGGTCGACGAGCTGACCAAGAAGATCCAGTCGGAGACCGACAAGCCAAAGCGCGACGCCATGATCAAGGAAGCCTTTGCGCTGCATACCGACGATGTCGGCCATCTGCCTCTGCACCAGCAAGCGCTGGCGTGGGGTGTCAGCAAGAAGGTCGAGCTCACGCAGATGGCCGACAACTACATGCCCTTCAAGTGGATGAGCATCAAGCCGTAAACGTCGATTTCCGCATCGCTTAGACAGAAGACAAAAGCAGACATAGGTCGCGCCGGCCGCAGTGGCGGGCGCGATCTTTGCAGCACCTTGCATCGAATACTTGCATTGAATGTTGCCACTCTCCCCACAATGAAAAAAACCTTCGCACGCTGGTACGACAGCGATGTCGGCTACAGCTTCCGGCATTCGCCCGTTGCCATGGCAGCGGCGTTCGTCGCCTTTGTCTGCATTTTTTGCGCGACCTTCGCAGGCTGGATCGCGCCGCACAATCCCTACGACCTCGCCACGCTTCGCAGCGAAGACGCCTTCTTGCCGCCGGCGTGGGTCGAGGCCGGATCTCGCCGTTTCATTCTCGGCACCGACGACCAGGGCCGCGACATCCTGTCGACGCTCATGTACGGTGCCCGCACCTCGCTGGTGGTCGGCATCGCGTCGGTGTTGTTGTCGATGGTGGTGGGTGTCGCACTCGGGCTGCTCGCGGGCTTCCGCGGTGGCTGGATCGATACCTTTCTCATGCGGCTGTGCGATGTGATGCTCTCGTTCCCGACCATCCTCGTAGCGCTGCTCATCGCCGGGGTCGGCCGAGCACTTTTTCCCAACGCACAGAACACGGTCGCTTTCGGCGTGCTCATCCTTGCGATCTCGCTCACCAAGTGGGTCGACTACGCGCGCACCGTGCGCGGCTCCACCATGGTGGAGCGCAACAAGGAATACGTGCAGGCCGCGCGCGTGACCGGCGTCACGCCACTGCGCATCATGCGCAAGCACGTGCTGCCCAACGTGATGGGTCCGGTCTTCGTGCTGGCGACCATCCAGGTCGCGACGGCCATCATCACCGAGGCCACGCTATCGTTTCTCGGGGTCGGCGTGCCGCCGACTTCACCGTCGCTCGGCACGCTCATCAGCATCGGCAACCAGTTCCTGTTTTCGGGCGAGTGGTGGCTGTCGGTGTTTCCCGGCGCTGCGCTGGTGCTCATCGTGCTGAGCGTCAACCTGCTGGGCGACTGGCTGCGCGATGCGCTGAATCCGAGGCTGCAATGAGAAGCGACACGGTCAAGCTGCTCGATGTCCAGCATCTGGTCGTCGAATTCCCCGGTCGGCGCGGCACGCTGCGCGCGCTGGACGACATCTCGTTCGACATCGCACCCGGAGAAATCCTCGGCGTGGTCGGTGAATCGGGTGCGGGCAAGTCGCTCACCGGCGCATCCATCATCGGGCTGCTCGAACCGCCGGGCCGTGTTGCCAGCGGGCAGATCATGCTCGAAGGCGAACGCATCGATCATCTCAACCACCAGCAGATGCGGCATATCCGCGGCAAGCGCATCGGCGCGATTTTTCAGGATCCGCTGACCTCGCTCAACCCGCTGTACACGGTCGGCCGACAGATCACGGAGACCATTCGCGCGCACTTGCCGGTGAACGAAAGCGAAGCGCGGCGCCGTGCCATCGCGCTGCTCGAAGACACCGGCATTCCGGCCGCGGCGCAGCGCATCGATCACTATCCGCATCAGTTTTCCGGCGGCATGCGGCAACGCGTCGTCATCGCCTTGGCCCTGGCCGCCGAGCCGACCCTGATCGTCGCCGACGAGCCGACCACTGCACTCGACGTGTCGATCCAGGCACAGATCATCCAGCTCCTGAAGCGCCTGTGCCGCGAGCGCGGTGCGGCGGTGATGCTCATCACGCACGACATGGGCGTGATCGCCGAAACATGCGATCGCGTGGCGGTGATGTACGCCGGCCGCATCGTGGAGATCGGCCCGGTGCACGAAGTGATTCACACGCCGGCGCATCCGTACACCGCAGGGCTGATGGCGTCGATCCCGGACATGGCGATCGAGCGCGAGCGCCTGAACCAGATCGACGGCGCAATGCCGCGGCTCAACGCGATTCCGAAAGGTTGCGCCTATCACCCACGCTGCCCGCGTGCCTTCGATCGTTGCACGCAGGAGCGGCCTGAACTGATTCCCGCTGGTGCCACGAGTGCGGCTTGCTGGCTGCACGACGCGCACGGTCACGATGCGCCCCACGGCAAAGAGGCAAAGGTATGAGCGCAGTGCTGCCTTTCACAACCACACCGGCGATCGCGCCGCCACCGCTCGTGCAGGTCGACGACCTCGCGCGCACCTTCGACGTCTCTGCGCCCTGGCTCAATCGCGTGATCGAGCGTCAGCCGCGACTGTTGCTGCACGCCGTCGATGGCGTGAGCTTCACGATTCCGCGCGGACAGACGATGGCGCTGGTCGGCGAATCGGGCTGCGGCAAGAGCACCGTGGCGCGGCTGATGGTCGGCCTCTATGGTCCGAGCCGCGGCAGCGTGCGCTTCGACGGGCAAGACGTGCACGCCACCTTTGCGTCGCCGAAAGGGCGTGCGCTGCGGCAACGCATCCAGATGATTTTTCAGGACCCGTACGCGAGCCTGAACCCGCGATGGACGGTCGAGGCGATCGTCGGCGAGCCGCTGCGCGAGCACGGCCTCGTGACCGAAAAGGCAGTGCTGAAAGAACGCGTCGGCGAGTTGCTGCGATCGGTCGGGCTGAATCCGCTCGATGGCGTCAAGTACCCGCATCAATTTTCAGGCGGGCAGCGACAGCGCATCTCGATCGCGCGTGCGCTCGCGACCGCCCCCGAGTTCCTGGTGTGCGACGAGCCGACGTCGGCACTCGACGTGAGCGTTCAGGCGCAGGTGCTCAACATCATGAAAGACCTGCAGCGCGAGCGCGGTCTGACCTATCTCTTCATTTCGCACAACCTCGCGGTGGTGCAGCATGTGAGCGATCAGGTGGGCGTGATGTACCTCGGTCGGCTGGTGGAGGTGTCGCCCAAGCGCACGCTGTTCGCGACGCCGCGCCACCCCTACACGCGCATGCTCCTGGACGCGATTCCGCAGATGCACGCGACCGGGCGCGACCGCACGCCGGTGCAGGGTGAGGTGCCCAATCCGCTTGCGCCGCCCTCAGGCTGTGCCTTCAATCCACGCTGCCCGTTTGCTAACGAACGCTGCCGCGTCGAGCGCCCGAAGCTGTTGGCCATCGACAGCGTGCAGGTTGCCTGCCACGCGGTTGAAGAAGGTCGCCTGTAAGCAGCCGATCACCGGACTGTGGCGACTCGTAGCGGATCGTTCCGACTGCTCAACAGAGCCGGGCGCTGCGCCAGGTTTCGTTCGGCAGCTTGCCGAAGCGCTCGCGGTACGAAGCCGAAAAGCGACTCAGGTGCGAGAAGCCGCAGCCGAGCGCGACGTCGGTCACGCTGTCTGCGCTGCGCCTCGCGAGCTGCGCGTGCGCCGCATCGAGCCGCAGGTTGCGCAAGGCTTCCATCGGCGAAGCCTCGCGGTGCCGACGAAACATCAGGCTCAGCGTGCGCCGGCTCACACCGGCGGCATCGGCGATGTCGTCGAGCGACTGGCTTTCCGCGAGCCGGCTTTGCATGAACTCTTCGGCGCGACGCAGCGGCGGCAAGTCGATTCGCTGTGTCGAGCGCCGTGCACCGTCGTGTTGTCGCCGCGCCGAGTTCGGGTGATGGCACAAGAGATAGCGAATGAGGTTGTCTTCGTAGTGCAGCAACCACTGTGGGTCGTAGGTTCCACCGCCCATGACAGGCGCGGCTGCGGGCAGCAAGGCGACCAGTCCCGCCACGAGGCGCCGCCACTGCATGCCGATGGCGTCGTCGAGCCGGAACGGTGTCTCGAATTCGATGTTGCTGTCGCCGATCCGATCTCGAACGTCATCTGCTGCAAAGGCCTGGCGTGCTACCTCGTTCAGATGCTTGCGCTCGATCTTCAGCATGAGCTGTTCGCAGCCGGCGTGCCACTTCACCTTGACAGGCCGATGCGCTGAAATCACCGCGCCCTGGCCGGCATGGATCTGCACCAGCTCGCTGCCCATGCGGACCTCGGCGCGTCCGCGCAAAGGCATCTGCACGAGCACGAAGTCGTCGAGCGAGTCGGGTTCGATGTCGACTTCGCAGCCGTAACGCAGGATGCACAACGACATCGGCCCCAAACCGGCGCGGTAGAAAGCCGAGTCGACCGCGCCGCGGCCCCAGTGGCTGCGATGCGACTTCAGCTCGGCGCTGACGAGCGCCTGCGTTTCGTCGGCATGACGCGATCGAAAAACCTCATGCCGATACAAAGGCGACAGCTGCTGGCTGGACAAAGCGTTCATGGGCACTCCCTGGCCCGTAAGCGTAGACCTCAACGGTCATAGCAACAAGCGTGCCCTTGGCGTGTTCCTGGGGCTTACAGCTTGGCGGTGCAGAGCGGTGCGCCCGTGTCCACGTAGTTGGTCATGACGGTGCCGATCAGCTTGTTGGTGATGCGGCCGGTGGCGTCTTTGCTAATGACGCGAAGGTAGTAGTTCTGGATCGGGAAGTTGTTGGCGCCGTATTTGAAGTCACCGCGGATCGACTTGTACTTGGCGGCCTTGATCGCCTTGAGCATGGCGGGCTTGTCGTCTACCTTGCCGCCGACATCGCGCACCGCAGCGTCCATTGCCATCAGCACGTCATAGGCTTGCGCAGCGTAGAGCGAAGGATTGCGACCACCGTTTTGCGCGCGGTAGTCGGCGACGAAGCGGCGGTTGGCATCGTTGTCGAGGTCGTGCGCCCAATGCGAAGTGTTGAAGATGCCCAGCATCGGCTCACCGACGCCGCCGATCATGTCTTCATCGGCGGCAAAGGCTGTCGACACCAGCGTGACATCTTTCGACAAACCGGCCGCCACGAACTGTTTGACGAAAGCGATGCCCATCGCGCCGGGCAAGAAGTAGTAGAGCGAATCGGCCTTGGCGGCGCGAATCTGCGCGAGCTCCGGCGCGTAGTCGATCTGGCCGAGCTTGGTGAAGATCTCGTCGGCCACCGTCCCCTTGTAGGCGCGCTTGAAACCGTTGGCCGCATCCTTGCCGCCCGGATAGTTGGGCGCGATCACGATGGTCTTCTTGAAGCCCTTGTCGGAGGCGAACTTGCCGGCCGACTCGTGGTATGCGTCGTTCTGGTACGAGGTGCCGAAGAAGTACGCATTGCACTGCGCGCCGGAGTACGCGCTCGGGCCCGTGTTGTTCGACAGGTACGGCACCTTGGCCGCGAACAGCACCGGGCCGACGGCGAGAGCCACTTGCGAACCGATCGGGCCGGTGAAGAGGTCGATCTTGTCGCGTTGCACCATGCGGTCGACCGCCTGCCGCGCCGAGTCGGGGTTGCCGCCGGTGTCGGCTTCGACGTAAGTGACCGGCACGCCCCCCAGCTTGCCGCCGAGCTGCTTCATCGCGACAGCGAAGCCAGTCTTGGAATCGGCGCCGAGCGCCGCGAAAGGACCGGACAGGTCGAGCGCGAGGCCGACCTTGACGCCCTGTGCGCCGGCCGCTGTAGACAGCGTCGCAGCCAAAGCGAAAGTCAGGCAGGCAAGGCTGCGGGGAAACTGTGACGGAGCGGGCATGAAGATCCTCGAAGTAACTTGATGTACTTGCGAGTCTGGTGGCCGCCGGCCGCGCGGGCTATCCATTTCGGGCAATGCGGGGCATTCTCGAAGCGGACAGACGCGGTGCAAAACCATTCCCAGAATGCAGCTGTGTTCGTAGTTAGAAAGCGAGCCTCCCATGCAGAACCAAACCGACATTGCAGTCGAACGACAAGTCCAACAAGAAGTGCGCTTCTATCCAACGGCGCATGCCCAGAAAAACGCGGCGCCCCACACGCTCGTGCAGGCCGACCGCGTCCACAAAAGCGTCTACACCGACCCCGAAATTTTCGAGCTCGAGATGGACCGCGTTTTCGGCCAGGCCTGGCTCTACGTCGGTCACGAGAGCCAGGTGCCGAACACTGGCGACTACTTCACCACGCGACTCGGGCGCGAGCCGGTCGTCATGCTGCGGCATTCCGACGGCGCGGTCCATGTGCTTTACAACCGCTGCCCGCACAAGGGCGCGAAGATCGTGCCGGACGGCAGCGGCAGTGCCGGAAAGTTCCTGCGCTGCCTGTACCACGGCTGGACTTTCAAGTGCGACGGCAGCCTGCTGGCGGTGCCTTTGCGCAGCGGCTACGAAGACACTGCGATGGACTTGAAAGACCGCGAGAACGGCGTGCGCAAGGTGGCGCGCGTGGCGACGTATCGCGGCTTCGTCTTTGCCAGCCTGGCGGCCGACGGGCCCGATCTGCCCGAATTTCTTGGCGGCGTGGCGACCTCTCTCGACAACTTCTGCGACCGGGCACCCGATGGCGAAGTCGAGGTGGCCGGCGGCGTGCAGCGCGTCATCCAGCGCAACAACTGGAAGATCTTTTTCGAGAACCTGCACGACACCATCCACGCGGTCGCCACGCACGAATCGTCGTGGCGCGCCGCCAAGGAAGAGTTCGAGTCGATGCCAGAGGGCACGCAAAAACCTTTCGAGATCGTCATCGTCGACGGCAACGGCGAGCCGCTGGAGTTCTGGGAGAAGCTGGAGCTCAAGGGCTACGACGGCGGCCACGGCTACATGGAAGGCATCTTCACGCCGCCCAAAGATCCGGTGAGCCTGGCGTATGTCGCATCGCTCGAAGCCCGCCAGGGCGCGGCGCGTGCCGATGAGATCCTGCGGGTGAACCGACACAACACCATCGTCTATCCGAGCTGTTCGCCGCACACCTCGTTCCAGCAGATTCGCGTGATCCGGCCGCTGTCGGTCGACCGCACGCTGGTCGAGATCTTCACCTTCAGGTTGAAGGGCGCGCCGGATGCCACTTTCCGACGCGCGCTCAAGTACACCAACGTCATCAACTCGCCGTCGTCGACCGTGATGCCCGATGACCTGGAGGCCTACAACCGCGTGCAGGAAGGTCTCGGCTCCGACGGTGGCGACTGGGTCAGCCTGCACCGCGCGGCAGGACGCGAAGAGGCGTTGCCCGGTGGCCGTGCATCCAACGGCAACAGCGAGATGCCGATGCGCAACATGTTCCGCGCGTGGGCCGGCTACATGGCAACCGAGCCGACAAAGCACGGTCTGCTGAAAGATGCCGCATGAACTTCACCGACTGGCAAGAGCAGCAGCACGTCACGCAGTTCCTGCACCACGAGGCGCGGCTGCTCGACGAGCACCGCTGGGCCGAATGGATGGACCTCTTCACGCCCGACGGCCTCTACTGGATGCCGCTGGTGCGCGGCCAGACCGACCACCTCGACCATGCCTCGCTCTTTTGCGACGACGCCTTGCTGCGCTCGATGCGCGTGCGCCGGCTGTCGCAGGTGCGCGCCTATTCGCAGCAGCCCGCCACGCGCACCTCGCACGTCATCGGCAACATCGCGCTCGAATCGCGCGCGGCGGATGGCTGCATCGTCTACTCGACCTTTCATTTGCTCGAATGGCGCAAGGACGCGCAACGCGCTTTCGGCGGCAGCGTGCTGCACACCCTGCAACGCGAGGGCGACAGCTTTCGCATTCGCATGAAGCGCGTCGATCTGCTCAATTGCGAGGCGCCGCACGAAGCGCTCGAGGTGTTCATGTGAAGGCCGCCTTGCTTGCGATGCACTACCAGAACGATGTGCTGCACCCCGATGGGTTGGTGCGCGTCGGCGTCGCCGCGGACGACCCCAAACGCACGCTGCTGATCGATGCGGCGGCGCGACTGATCGCCGGTGCCCGCGCCAACGGCGTGCCAGTGATCTCGGTTCGCATCGCGTTCGCGCCTGGCTATGCCGACTGTCTGACCAACTGCGCGCTGTTTCGCAACGTCGCAAAAAGCGGCGCGGTGCAGGAAGGCCAATGGGGCGCCGACTTCTTCGCGGCGCTGGCGCCGCTGTCCGGCGAAGCCATCGTCACGCACCAGCGCGACAACCCGTTCTGGGCGACGGATCTGGAAGCCGTGGTGCAGCGCACCGGCGCCACGCGGCTCTACATGGCGGGCATCGCGACCAACTACGTGGTCGAGCACGGCGCACGCCATGCGAGTGATCTGGGTTACGACGTGGCCGTGATCGGCGATGCGTGCAGCACCGCCAAGCCGCATCTGCATGCTGCGAGCCTTGAGACGCTGTCGTTGCTGGCGGACATCGTGACGGTGGACGAAGCCGTGGCGCAGATGGCAGCAAACACGAGGTCTGAACGATGACGCACGACGGCCAGCTCGAAGGCAAATTGGCGATCGTCACCGGCGCGTCGACTGGTATCGGCGCCGCCATCGCACGCGCCTTCGTCGATGCAGGCGCCTGTGTGCTGGCGGCGGATATCGATGAAGCCCGCGGCCGCGCGTTGCATGCGGCGCTGGGCCCGCGTTGCCGCTTCGTGCATGGCGACATCGGCTCCGACGCGGTGCTCGATGCGTTGATTCAATCGGCGCTCGACTTCGCCGGCCGCATCGACTTCGTCGTCAACAACGCCGTGTTCTACGGCGACCGTGGCGCCGAGGCGAGTCGCGCCGAATGGCTCCATGCGCTCGACATCAATCTCGTATCTGGCGCGTTGCTGGTCCACAAGGCCAGCGCCGAGTTGGCGAAGCAAGGCGGTGCCGTCATCAACATGGGCAGCGTCGGCGGCAAGTTCGGCACGGCCGGTCGTGCTCTCTATCCGGCAGCCAAGGCGGCCATCCTGCAGCTCACCCGCAACCAGGCTGCGACGCTGGCGCCACAGCGCGTGCGCGTCAACTCGGTGTCGCCGGGCTGGACGTGGTCGGACGCGCTGTCGCGCATGGCCGGTGGCGACAGGGCGCGGGCCGACGCCATGGCCGCGCCCCTGCACCCGCTCGGCCGTGCCGGCGACGTCGAGGATGTGGCGCAGGTGGTGCTGTTCCTCTGCTCGGATGCAGCGCGCTTCGTCACCGGTGCCGACATTCCGGTCGACGGCGGTTTTTCGATGCTCGGCCCGGACCAGGGCCGTTCGGCACGCGACTGGTTCGAACGCGGTACCTGAGTCGACAAGCCCGAAAACGCTTACTGCTCTTCGCCCCAGGCAAACCCGTCGCGGGCGATCATCGCGCTCGATGCGCTCGGCCCCCAAGTGCCCGCGGCGTATGGGCGCGGTGCGCCGTCGGCACCCCAGCTGTCGATCAGCGGTTCGACCCAGCGCCACGCTTCTTCCTGCTCGTCGCTGCGCACGAAAAGATTCAGCCGACCGGCGATCACGTCGAGCAGCAGGCGCTCATACGCGCCCACGCGTTCTGCGCCGAATCGCTTGTCGAAGTCGAGGTCGAGCTGCACCGGCGCCAGCGGCACCATGTCGCTGCGCACGCCGCCCTTGATGGTGACGCGCTGGTCTTGCGCCTGGGCGAGCAGATGCAGTTCGAGCCCGTCTTTCGGTTGCAGGTTGATGACCAGCTTGTTCGCGACACCGACCGGCGTGCGAAAGATCGCATGCGGCGCTGGCCGAAAATTCATCTCGATGCGAGCGTCTCGCGAGCCCAGCCGCTTGCCGGTGCGAATGTAGATTGGCACGCCGGCCCAGCGCCAGTTCTCGATCTCGGTGCGCAGCGCCACGAAGGTCTCGGTGCGGCTGTCGGGCGGCACGCCGGCTTCTTCCTTGTAGCCCGGCACGCGTTCACCGTAGGCCGTGCCCGCGGTGTACTGCCCGCGAATCGCATGCAGGCCCAGCGTCTCTGGCGTCCAGCGCTTCAGCGAGCGCAACACCTTCAGCTTTTCGTCGCGAATAGCATCGGCGTGCGCGTTGATCGGTGGCTCCATGCCGATGGCGCACACCAACTGCAGCGCATGGTTCTGCACCATGTCGCGCAAGGCGCCGGTCTGGTCGTAGAAGGCTCCGCGCTTCTCGACGCCCAGGTCCTCCGCGATCGTGATCTGGATGTTGGCGATGTGCTCGCGGCGCCAGATCGGCTCGAACAACGAGTTGCCGAAGCGCAGCGCGAACAGGTTTTGCACCGAGGGCTTGCCGAGGTAGTGATCGATGCGGAACACCTGGTTCTCGTGCAGCACCTTGCGCACTGCCGCGTTGATCGCCTGGTTCGATGCGAGGTCGTGGCCCAGCGGCTTCTCGAGCACCACGCGGGTTTGCGGACCGTTGAGGCCGGCCGCTGCGATCTGCTCGACCACCTGCGTGAAGAGCGAAGGCGCGGTGGCGACGTACATCACCACGGTCTCGGCGTTGCGCGTTTTGAGCAGGTCGGCGAGCTGTGCGTAGTCGGATGGCTTGGACAGGTCCATGCGCTGGAACGTCAGCATCTCGGAGAACTTCTTGAACTCGTCCTCGCTCGGCCGCTTGGCGCCTTCGACGGCTTTGAAGCGCGAGCGGATCAGCTCACGATAGGCGTCTTCTGTGAGGTCTTCGCGCGAGACGCCGATGATGCGGCCCTCGGCCGGAAGGCTGCCATGTCGGAATGCCTGGAACAGCGCCGGCATCAGCTTGCGCCATGCCAGGTCGCCGGTGCCGCCGAACAAAACGAGATCGAAACTCATGGGGGTGACTTGTGTGGATGGTGGAGAAGGGTGGCACGGGTGACCATGCATCACTTTAATGGTAGTTGTACCGATGCTGAAAACGCGCTGACTTTGATAGGCTGACCCGTGGCCCGAGCGGGCCATTTTGTTTGCAGTGCAGGATCAACGTCGGGCGTAAGGGCACATGAAAAAACTTCTTGGTACGGTGGTATTGCTCGTTGCGTCTGGTGCGGCGTCGGCCCAGCAAGTCAACGTGATCTGCTCGGTGCAGGCCGATTGGTGCAACATGATCGCCACGGTCTACGCAAAGACCACTGGCGTCAGGATCAACCTGGCGCTCAAGGGCTCGGGCGAGGCACTGGCCCAACTCGTCGCGGAAAAGGACAACCCGAAGACGGACGTCTGGTTCGGCGGCACCGGCGACCCGCACCTGCAGGCGGCTGAATCGAGCCTCACGCTCGAATACAAATCGCCGTCGTTGCCGCAGCTTTATCCGTGGGCGCAGCAGCAGGCGCAACAGTCGGGCTACAAGACCGTCGGCATCTACTCCGGACCGCTCGGTTTCGGTTACAACACCGAGCTGCTGAAGAAGAAAAAGCTGGCTGCACCCACCAGTTGGGCCGACCTGCTCAAGCCCGAATACAAGGGTGAAATCCAGGTCGCCAACCCGGCATCGAGCGGCACGGCCTACACGATGATCGCCACGCTGGTGCAACTCATGGGCGAAGACAAGGCCTTCGACTATCTCAAGGCGCTGCACAAGAACGTCAGCCAGTACACCCGCTCGGGCACCGGCCCGATCAAGGCGGTGGCACGCGGTGAAACGGCGGTGTCGATCAGCTTCGTGCACGACGCGCCGCAAGAAAAGATGCAGGGCTTTCCGGTCGAGACCGCCACGCCGAGCGAAGGCACCGGCGCCGAGATCGGTTCGATGAGCATCGTCAAGGGTGCACGCAATCTGGAGCAGGCCAAGAAGTTCTACGAGTGGGCGCTGACGCCGCAGGCGCAGACCTTCGGCGCTGCCGCCAAGCAGTACCAGTTGCCATCGAACAGGGCGACGCCGGTCGATGCCAACGTACCCGACTTCAAGAAGATCAAGCTCATCAATTACGACTACAAGAAGTACGGTGAGAGCGCGGAGCGTCGCCGGCTGATCGCGCGTTGGGAAAAAGACGTCAACTCGCTTCCGCATTGAGTGACGGCTCGAGTGCGCACCCAGTCAAGCGTGATGAAGCGTGATGTGAAGGGCAAGCGCAACGCCGCGATCTGGCTCTGTCTCGCGGCGGGATTTTTCGGCTACGTGGTCCTGCCGTGGTACGCCATTCAGGACACCAGCTGGTACGAAGCATTGCCCCGAATCTTCAGCGGCGACGAGGCTGCCAATGGCGTGTTGCAGGCGGCAACGCACGGGCGGGTCTGGCTGGTCGCGGGCGTCGTCGGGCTCGCGCTGTGCACCATCGGTGCGCTGCTGCCAGCCGGCCGTGCGCAGGGCCGCTGGCTGCTCGTCGGCGGGCTCGTCGGCGCGGTCGGCATTTCGCTCTCCGGCTTCCTGATCGGTGCCCGGGGCTGGAGCGCGGGCTGGCTCAACAGCGCTTTCGGCGAGCTCGCGGTCAATCAGTTCGGCATCGGTGCCGGCGGCTTCGTGGCGTTGCTCGCGCTCATCCTGCTGTGCGCCTTCGGGCTGGCGCGGCTCGGCTTCTTCAAGGGCGATCTGTTCGTCTCGGGAGCGGTCATCGGCTGCGGCGTGCTGATGGCGCTCTTCATCGCCTACCCGGTGAGCAAGGCGCTGGCCGGCGCCTTCTTCGACGAAGACGGCCATGCGTCGCTGTCGGCCTTCGTCGGCCGTGTCTTCATGGAGCGTATCTGGGGCCTGAGTTGTCTGGCCGGCGGGCTGCGCTGCGGCGTCGCATGGAACACACTGGCGCTGGCGCTGGTCACCGCCGTTGGCACCACCTTTCTAGGCACGTCGATGGCGCTGATGGCCGAGCGCGGGCACAGGCGCTGGCAAAGCCCGATGCGCGTGCTCGCGGTGTTGCCGATCATCACACCGCCGTTCGTCGTCGGGCTCGGGCTCATCCTGTTGTTCGGCCGCGCCGGGGTCGTCAACCAGTTGCTGGAAAGCGGGTTCGGCATCGAGCCGTCACGCTGGTTCTACGGGCTCAAGGGCCTGATCATCGCGCAGCTCTTTGCCTTCACGCCCATCGCTTTCATGATCATGCGCGGCGTGGTGCAGGGCATCGCGCCGAGCCTCGAAGAAGCCGCGCAAATGTTGCGCGCCGACCGGCGTCGCACCTTCTTCACCATCACGCTGCCGTTGCTGAAGCCGGGGCTGGCCAATGCGTTTTTGGTCGGCTTCATCGAGAGCATGGCCGACTTTGGCAACCCGGTGGTGGTGGGTGGCGATTTCTCGGTGCTGGCGACCGATGTGTTCTTCGCCATCGTCGGCGCGCAGAACGATCCGGGGCGGGCGTCTTCGCTGGCCTGGATCCTCACCTTCTTCGCGCTCGGCGTCTTCGCGCTGCAGCGCGGCCTGCTCGGCAAACAAAACTTCACCACGGTCAGCGGCAAGGGTGATGCCGGTATCGCGATGCCGCTGCCCGACGGGGTGCGGCGCACGATCTACGCCATCGCCTTTCCTTGGATCGTGTTCACGTTGGTGGTCTATCTGTTCGCTTTTGCCGGGGGCTTCGTGCAGACCTGGGGCCGCGACTACAGCCCGACGCTCGCCCACTTCAAGACGGCGTTCTCGCTCGAGTGGGGGCAGTTCGGACTCGTGTGGGCCGGGACCGCGTGGAACTCGCTCTTCACCACGCTCAAGCTGGCCGGCATTTCGGCACCGATCACCGCATCGCTCGGCTTGCTGATCGCCTGGCTCCTGGCGCGCAACGAGTTCAAGGGGCAGGGGTTGTTCGAGTTCGCGGCATTGCTGGCATTTGCGATACCGGGCACGGTGCTGGGCGTGAGCTACATCCTGGCTTTCAACGTGCCGCCGCTGGAGCTCACCGGCACCGGACTCATCATCGTGCTGTGCTTCATGTTTCGCAATTTGCCGGTCGGCGTGCGCGCCGGCACCGCGGCTTTCAAGCAGCTCGACCGCTCGCTGGACGAGGCCTCGCTGATGCTGCGCGCGTCGACTTCGCAAACGCTCTTCAAGATCGTGCTGCCGCTGTTGAAGCCCGCGCTGGTGGCTGCGCTGGTCTACAGCTTCGTGCGGGCGATGACGACGGTGAGCGCCGTGATTTTTCTCGTCACGGCCGAGAACGAACTGGCGACGACCTACATCATCGGCCGCGTCGGCAATGGCGACTACGGCGTTGCGCTCGCGTACTGCACCGTGCTGATCGTGCTGATGTCTGCGGTCATCGCGCTGATCCAGTGGGCGGTCGGCGAGCGCAGGCTGGGGCGGCGCGGCGCCGATGGGGCAAGCACGGGGGCGGACACGAAGACCGTGGCCGCATCCGCGTTGCCGGCACACTGAACACGAGGCAGTCATGACGACCCACGGCATCGAATTTCGCAACGTCTCCAAGCGCTACGGCAGCGACGCCAACGCGCCACTCGCGGTCAAAGGGATCAGCTTCGAGGTGCCGCAAGGCACGCTGACCACCATCCTGGGTCCGTCGGGCTGCGGCAAGACGACCACGCTGCGCATGATCGCGGGGCTCGAATCGCCGACCTCGGGCTCGATCTTCATAGGCGGCCGCGACGTCACGACGCTCGGGCCGGCCGAGCGCAACGTCAGCATGATGTTCCAGAGCTACGCGCTCTTTCCGCACATGGACGTGATTCAGAACGTGGCCTACGGTTTGCGCATGAGCGGTGTCAAGAAAGACGAGGCGACGTCGCGTGCGCGCGAGGCCTTGCGCGGTGTCGGACTTGTCGGCTTCGACACGCGTTTGCCCAGCGAGCTTTCAGGTGGACAGCAGCAACGCGTGGCGCTGGCGCGCGCGCTGGTGCTGGAGCCCGCGGTGCTGTTGTTCGACGAGCCGTTGTCGAACCTCGACGCCCGCCTGCGCCGCGAGATGCGCGAAGAGATCCGCACGCTGCAGCAACGGCTGAAGCTGACGGTCGCCTATGTCACGCACGACCAGAGCGAGGCGCTGGCGGTGAGCGACCAGATCATCGTGATGGACCAAGGCGTCATTGCGCAACGCGGCACGCCCGAGCAGCTCTACGGCAAGCCTGAAAGCGAATTCGTCGCCGGCTTCATGGGCGAGGCGATGGTGTTCCCGGCCATGGCGCAGCCCGATGGCGTGGTCACGCTCGGCCCGCTCACGCTGGGGTCGCGCTACAGCAGCGTGGTGCCGGGTGTCGTCAAGGTGGCCGTGCGGCCGGAAGCTTGGCTCCTCGGCTCGGCCGTCGGCATCGAGGCGACGCTGCGCAAGGCGACCTACCTCGGCAGCTTCTACGAGTACGTTTTCGACACGGCGCTCGGTGCGGTGTTCGTGGTGTCTTACGACCTCGCGCGTCCGTTGGCTGCCGGCGTAAAGACAACGTTGTCGCTCGGCAACCATGGCGTTTCGGTGGTGCCTGCGGCGGCTTGAGCGCGCCGGGTGGCTCCTGCGGTCCAATGGCGGCATGAACATCGTTTTCGATCTGGGCGCCGTGCTGTTGACATGGGAACCCGTGGCGCTGGTGCAGGCGCACCTCGGCGCCCATGCACCGACCGCCGAGGCCGCGCACGTGCTGGCACGCGACATGTTTCACCATGAAGACTGGCTCGGTTTCGACCGCGGCACCCATCCGCTGGACGTCGCGATCGGACTGATGGCGACGCGCCTGGGCCTGCCGGCCGACAAGCTCGACGCGTTGCTGGCCCCTATGGGCGAGCGGCTGGCGCCGATCGCGGTCACGGTCGAACTGCTTGACGGGCTACGCCAGCGCCGTGATGCCGGCGAAGACCTGAAGCTGTACTACCTGTCGAACATGCCGGTGCCGTATGCGCGCGCGCTGGAGCGGCGGATGTCGTTCCTGCAATGGTTCGACGGCGGCATTTTTTCAGGTGATGTGAAGCTGCTCAAGCCGCAACGCGAGATCTACGCGTTACTGGCAGATCGTTTTGCGCTGAAGCCCCAGGTGACCGTGTTCATCGACGATTCCATGGCGAATGTGGACGCAGCGCGTGTCTTCGGCTGGCACGCCGTGCATTGCGAGTCGCCGACTGCGCTGCCTGAACAGCTGGCCCGTCAGATGACTGCGTTGTCGGGGACCACGGGGGACCGCCGCCACGAAGGCAATCGTCGGATCTGAGGCGACCGTCAGGGAGTCGTGGTGGTGACTGCGCGCTTCTGTGACAACGTCGACTGGCTGCCCGATGGCGGCGTGAAAGCCGCCGACCCCACCGGCTCGCCAGTCCGCACCACCTTGTCGACGTCGAACCCCAGAGTCCGTGCGTATTCGAGTTCGGCGGCAAGCGTTGCCTCGTCGACCCGCGGCGCGCGCGACAGCACCCAGAGGTAGTCGCGATCCGGCGTGCCGACCAGCGCGACCTGGTAGTCGCGGTCGAGCTTCAGGATCCAGTAGTCGCCCCAAACTGCCGGCAGCCAACTTAGCCAGGCAGGTGCGAAGCGCACTTTCAACCTGCCTGCGCCAGGCTGGCCGATCACTGGAACGACGTGTGCAGAGCCCACCGCTTCGTCGAAACTACCGTCGGCCAGCATGCAGCGGTTGCGCACCTCGAATGTGCCGTCGGCCAGCTGCGTGTAGTCGGCCGACACCGGGCCGGTGCACTTTTTTTCGAACCGGTTGGGCAACCGGGCCTGTTCGTGCCAGACGCCCGAGTAGCGCTTGAGGTCGACAGGTGCCACGACTTGCAGCGGCGCCCGCATCAACGGCGCGCCGTCTGCCGGGCCGCCCATGGATTGAGCGCGTGCAGTTCGTGCGCTGGTCAACGCGATCAGCGTGAGGAAACCGCCCACGCAGAAGGCGGCGGCAAGCGTTCCGATGGACACGTTGCGGGCCTGGTCTTCGGATCCGAAACGGGGTCGAGAAGCTGACGACGGGAGCGGCTCGCGGCTGCGGCGAAAGGACATTGATTCCTCCTGATGTGACGGGTTGGAAATGCTGGACCGAAAACTCCCGAGGCGGTGTCGGTGACGGACCACGGGGACTGTCGGCATCGGCGCTATTTGCCGTCGACTTTGCATCCCGGAGGCTGCATCAAAACATGCAGGCCGCTCATCCCGGTACAAGCATTCGCCGACTTCGCGCAGGATAATGTTTCGATGAACCAACTCGACGCTCTTCGCCAATGGACCGCCGTGGTCGCCGACACCGGTGACTTTCGGCAATTCGTGCAGTACAAACCGCAGGACGCGACGACCAATCCGTCGCTCATCCTGAAGGCCGTGCAAAAGCCGGACTACCGACCGCTGCTCGACGAAGCGGTTTCCAAATTCAAGGGCAAGCCGATCGACGAGGTGATCGACCGGCTTCTGGTTCGCTTCGGCACCGAGATCCTGTCGATCATTCCGGGCCGCGTGTCGACCGAAGTCGATGCACGACTCAGCTTCGATACCGCTGCGACGGTGGCACGGGCCGACCGTATCGTGGCGCTGTATCGCGCAGAAGGCATCGACGTCGAAAAGCGCGTGCTCATCAAGGTCGCGTCGACGTGGGAAGGCATCGAGGCCGCCCGCCAGCTGCAGCTGAAGGGCATCAACTGCAACCTCACGCTGCTGTTCTCGTACGCGCAAGCGGTGGCGTGCGGCGCGGCCAAGGTCAAGCTGATCTCGCCCTTCGTCGGGCGCATCTACGACTGGTACAAAAAGACAGGTGGCGCCAAGTGGGAGGAGGCCGCCAACGCGGGCGCCAACGACCCGGGCGTGAAGTCGGTCCAGCAGATTTTCGATTACTACAAGAGCCAGGGCATCAAGACCGAAGTCATGGGCGCGAGCTTTCGCAACGTTGGCCAGATCGCTGCACTGGCGGGCTGCGACCTGTTGACCATCAGCCCCGAACTGCTGGGCGAACTGGCGGCGAGCGAAGCGCCGTTGCCGCATGCACTCGATGCGTCGGCTGCGGCCAAGCTCGATATCCAACCGGCTTCTTACGACGAGCCAGCGTTCCGCTTTGCGATGAACGAGGATGCGATGGCCACCGAGAAACTGGCCGAGGGTATTCGTGCCTTCGCCGCCGATGCGATCAAGCTTGAAAAGTTGATGGAGGCCAAGTGAGCGCCGCGGGCGTGCCCTTGGCATCTGGCTACTTGCGGGCCGACAACGCGCCGACCTGGGCCGCGTTGCAGGCGCACTTCGAAGCGTCCGGCAAGTCGCTCGATTTGCGCGAAGCTTTTGCATCGGACCCGCAGCGCGTCGCTTCGCTGAGTCAGTCGGCGCCTCATGTCTTCGCCGACATGTCGAAGAACCTGACCGACGTGGCAACTGAAAAGTTGTTGCTGGCGCTGGCACGCGAATGCGGCCTCGAAGCGCACCGAGACGCGATGTTCGCCGGTGACCACATCAACATCACCGAAGACCGCGCGGTGCTGCACACGCTGCTGCGCGCGCCGGCCACCAACGGCATGACCGGCAAGCTGGCCGAGGTGCACGCCACGCTCGATGCGATGCTGGCGTATGCCGAAAAGGTACGCGCCGATCACACGATCACCGACGTGGTCAACATCGGTATCGGTGGCTCCGACCTCGGTCCGCAGATGGCGGTGCTGGCCATGGCCGAGTACGTTGCGCCGGGCAAGCGTTTTCACTTCGTCTCGAACGTCGACGGCCACGAACTGGCCGGCGTGCTCAAGGGTCTGGCCCCGGAACACACGCTGTTCCTGATCGCGTCGAAGACCTTCACCACCGCCGAGACGATGACCAACGCACAGTCGGCCAAGCGCTGGTTCGAGCAGGCCGGCGGCGTCGACATCGCGCAGCATTTCGCGGCTCTCACGACCAATGTCGAAGCGGCCAAAGCCTTCGGCATCGACACGACTTTCGGCTTTTGGGATTGGGTCGGCGGGCGCTACTCGTTGTGGTCCGCCATCGGGTTGCCGATCGCGCTGGCCATCGGTGCCGACGGCTTTCGTGCGTTGCTGGCTGGCGCGCATGCGATGGACGAACACTTTAGGACCGCGCCGCTGGCGCAAAACCTGCCAGTGCGGCTCGGCCTGCTCGACGTCTGGTATCGCAACTTCCATCGCTTCACGACGCGCAGCATCGCGCCATATCACAGCGCGTTGAAGCGACTGCCGGCGTACCTGCAGCAGCTCGAGATGGAGAGCAACGGCAAGCAGGTCGACCTCGACGGCAAGCTGCTGCCTTTCGGCACGTCGCCGGTGTTGTGGGGCGAGCCGGGCACCAACGGACAGCACGCGTATTTTCAAATGTTGCACCAGGGCACCGACGTGACGCCGCTCGAGTTCATCGGCGTGCGCGATGCATCGCACGATCTCGATGGGCATCACCCGAAGCTGCTGGCCAACTGCATCGCGCAGGCGCAGGCGCTGATGGTCGGCAAGCAGGACGCTGGCGGCCACAAGAACTTTCCGGGCAATCGGCCCAGCACTTTCTTCGTGTTCGAGAAGCTCACGCCGGAAACGCTCGGCGCGTTCCTGGCGATGTACGAGCATCGCGTGTTCACCAGTGGCGCGCTGTGGGGCATCAACAGCTTCGACCAGTGGGGCGTGGAACTCGGCAAGGTGCTGGCGCGGGACATCGAGCCGCGGCTGGCTTCGGGGGACACGTCCGGGCTCGACGCTTCGACGGCCGGTTTGCTGGAGCGCCTGCGTCCGGCAGCTTAAGTGGCTTGCACGGCCACTCCGCCTTTATGATCCTTTGGGGTTTTCCCATGGGACTACAAAGAGGAGTTCGCCGATTTCACGGGTCGTGCTTCGCGATCCGAGTATTGGTGGTTCGTCCTCGCGTATCTGATCGCCTTGTTTGTCGGCGCGCTGATTCACCGCTTCGTGCAGGGCTTGGTGGTGCTGGTGTTTATCGTGCCGATCATTGCAGTCGGCGCGCGCCGCCTCCATGACATCGGCAAGACCGGCTGGCTGATGCTGCTCGGGCTGATTCCGCTCGTCAACTTCGTCCTCCTGTACTTCACGGTGCAGCCGTCGCAGCCTGAGACCAACCAGTGGGGCGCTCCACCCACCACGGTGCCGGTCGTTTAGGCGCTCGAAATTTGCACCCTCGAAGGCCGCCTTGCGCGGCCTTTTTCACGTCGCCAGGGTCAAACTACATCCTGTATTGCTCGAATCAGGGAATCCACTAGCCAATCAATGCATGAAAGTACCGGATGTGGCGATCGAAGTACCAAAGCCGCAATCCGCAATCTACAGAATCCTTCCCACAGCGATCGGTGGTCGCTGATCACAACAGGAGACTATTCATGAAGCGTTTTGCCAAAGCGGGCCTTGTCCTCGCACTCACCGCTGCCGGGTTCGCCCATGCCGCCACGGAATTGGTCATTGCCACCGTGAACAACGGCCACATGATCGAAATGCAGAAGCTCACGCCGTTCTTCGAGAAGGCCAACCCCGACATCAAGCTCAAGTGGGTAACGCTCGAAGAAGGCACCCTGCGCCAGCGCGTGACCACCGACATCGCCACCAAGGGCGGCCAGTTCGACGTGATGACCATCGGCCTCTATGAAACACCGATCTGGTCGAAGAAGGGCTGGCTCAAGCCCATCGCCACCGACGCGGCATACGACGTCGACGACCTGCTGCCCGCGATTCGCAGCGGCCTCTCGACCGACGGCAAGCTGTACGCCGCACCGTTCTACGGCGAGAGCTCGATGCTGATGTACCGCAAGGACCTGGCAGACAAGCTCGGCATCAAGATCTCCGACAACCCAACGTGGACCGAAGTCAGGGCGTTCGCCGACAAGGCCAACGATCCGAAGGCGGGTGTCTACGGCATGTGCCTGCGCGGCAAGCCGGGTTGGGGCGACAACATGGCCTTCCTGACCACGCTGGTGAACACCAACGGCGGCCAGTGGTTCGACATGAAGTGGAAGCCGCAGATCGACACCAAGCCCTGGCATGACGCCGTCACTTTCTACGTCGACATGATGAAGAAAGACGGCCCTCCTGGCGCGTCGGCCAACAGCTTCAACGAGAACCTGGCGCTGTTCAACGAAGGCAAGTGCGCTGCATGGGTCGACGCGACCATCGCGGCATCGTTCATCAGCGACCCGAAGCAGTCGAAGGTGGCCGACAAGGTCGCCTTCGCGCAGGCACCGACCGCCACGACGCCCAAGGGCGCCAACTGGCTCTGGTCGTGGAACCTCGCCATCCCCGCCAGCTCGAGCAAGGATGAAGCTGCGCAGAAGTTCATCAAGTGGGCAACGTCGAAGGACTACATCAACCTGGTCGCCAAGGAAACGGGCTGGGCTTCGGTGCCGACCGGCACGCGCAAGTCGACCTACGCCAACCCTGAATTCCAGAAGGTGGCCAAGTTTGCAGAAGCCGAGAAGAAGGCCATCGACACCGCTAACCTGACCGACAGCACGCTGCCGAAGTCACCTTACGTCGGTGTGCAGTACGCGGCGATTCCGGAGTTCCAGGCGATCGGCGTGGCTGTGGGCCAGCAGATGAGCGCGGCGCTGTCGGGCAAGGTCACTGTCGACCAGGCGTTGAAGACATCGCAGACTGCGGCCGAGCGTGAGATGAAAAAGGGCGGCTACTACAAGTAGTCCGTTTTCATCCCCTCTCCTCGCGGGGAGAGGGCCAGGGTGAGGGGGCATCGGCATATCCACATCAACAGTGGTCTATGTCGCTCTCCCTCACCCCAACCCTCTCCCGCAACGGGAGAGGGGGCAATCGCCAGCGAGGAATACAAAAATGAAAAGAATACTGCCGCGCGCCCTCATGGCGCCCGCCGTGCTCACGCTCTTCCTCTGGATGATCGTGCCGCTGTTGATGACGTTGTACTTTTCGTTCGTCAACTACAACCTCATGCAGCCGGGCGAGCGCACCTTCGCCGGCATCGAGAACTTTCACTACTTCGTGACCGACCCCGACTTCTGGCCGGCGGTGTGGAACACGCTGATGCTGATCGGCAGCGTCATCATCATCACGGTGGTGGGCGGGGTGCTGTTGGCCTTGCTGGTCAACGAACCGTTTCCGGGCCGCGGCATCGTGCGCGTGCTGCTCATCTCGCCGTTCTTCGTCATGCCCGCGGTCAACGCGCTGCTGTGGAAGCACATGATGATGAATCCGATCTACGGGGTGCTGGCCGACCTGTGGCGCTTCTTCGGTGCGACGCCGGTCGACTGGCTGACCGACGTGCCGCTGTTCTCGATCATCATCATGGTGGCATGGCAATGGCTGCCTTTTGCCTGCCTGATTTTCATCACATCGCTGCAGTCGCTCGACCGTGAACAGATGGAAGCCGCGCGCATGGACGGCGCGACCGGGCCGCAGCGATTCTTCTACCTGACCATTCCGCATCTGGGCCGCCCGATGGCGGTGGTGATCATGATCGAGATGATCTTTTTGCTCAGCATCTTTGCCGAGATCGCCATCACCACCAACGGTGGTCCGGGCAACGAGAGCACCAACATGACCTACCTGATCTTCAAGCAGTCGCTGATGAATTTCGACGTGGGTGTGGCCTCCGCCGGTGCGCTGTTCGCGGTGGTGTTCGCCAACATCGTGGCCGTGTTTTTGATTCGCATCATCGGCAAGAACCTGGACTGAGAGGCAAGCATGCAAGTCACCAAACCCCCCAGCAATTTTCTGCCGCTGACGCTGCGTACCGTCGGTGCGTGGGCCGTCACGCTGATCCTGTTCTTTCCGCTCGGCTGGCTGTTCCTCACCGCCTTCAAGACGGAATTGCAGGCGATCCACGTGCCGCCGCTCTTTGTCTTCGAGCCGACGATGGACAACTTCACCGAGGTGCAGCGTCGCAGCGACTACCTGCTGTACGCGCGCAACTCGCTCATCACCAGCCTGGGCTCGACCATCATCGGCCTGCTGATCGCGGCGCCCGCCGCATATTCGATGGCGTTCTTTCGCACCAAGCGAACACGCGACATCCTGATGTGGATGCTGTCGACGAAGATGATGCCGGCGGTCGGCGCGCTGGTGCCGATCTATGTCATGGCGCAGACGGTCGGCATGCTCGACTCGCTGACGGCGCTGACCATCGTCTTCACGCTGTCTAACCTGCCGATCATGGTGTGGATGCTCTACACCAGCTACAAGGACATCCCGCCGGAGATCCTCGAAGCGGCGCGCATGGACGGCGCCAGTCTCTGGAAAGAGTTCCGCCACGTGGTGCTGCCGCTGTCGGTCGGCGGCCTCGCATCGACCGGCCTGCTGTGCCTGGTGCTGAGCTGGAACGAGGCTTTCTGGGCGCTCAACCTCACGTCCGCCAAAGCCGGCACGCTGGCCACGCTGATCGCTTCGTACTCGAGCCCCGAAGGTTTGTTCTGGGCCAAGCTGTCGGCAGCTTCGCTGATGGCCATCGCGCCCATCGTGGTCTTCGGCTGGTTCAGCCAAAAACAACTCGTCCAAGGCCTGACCTTTGGCGCAGTGAAGTAATCAAGGAGACGAATCAATGGCCTACCTCGAACTCAAAAGTATCAAGAAAAGCTTCGGCGACGCGCACATCATCAAGGGCGTCGATCTCGAAATTGCCAAGGGCGAATTCATCGTCTTCGTGGGACCTTCGGGCTGCGGCAAGTCGACGCTGCTGCGGCTCATTGCCGGGCTCGAACCCATCACCAGCGGCAACCTGCTGCTCGACGGCAAGGACATCACCTACACCGCATCGGGCAAGCGCGACTTGGCGATGGTGTTCCAGAGCTACGCGCTCTACCCGCACATGAGCGTGTACGACAACATGTCGTTCGCGCTCAAGCTGGCCGGCGTATCCAAGGCCGAGATCAAGACCAAGGTCGAGCACGCGGCCAACACGCTCAATCTGACGCAGTACCTCGACCGCACGCCCAAGGACTTGTCGGGCGGACAACGCCAGCGCGTCGCCATCGGCCGCGCCATCGTGCGGGCTCCCAAGGTGTTCTTGTTCGACGAGCCGCTGTCCAACCTCGACGCCGCATTGCGCGGCAACACGCGCGTCGAGATCCACAAGCTGCACGTGGCGCTCGGCGCGACCACGATCTACGTCACGCACGACCAGGTCGAGGCGATGACGCTGGCCGATCGCGTGGTGGTGCTGCGCGACGGGCTGATCGAACAGGTCGGCTCGCCGCTCGACCTGTACGACCGGCCGGCCAACCAGTTCGTCGCGCAGTTCATCGGCATGCCGTCGATGAACATGGTGGCTGCCGCCGCGATCCCGAGCTTCTCGTCGCAGACCGGTGGACGTTTGCCGCAGGACGGTTTCCTCGGCGTGCGTCCCGAAGGCTTGCGTGTGCATCCGGGCCGCGGCGCGGCACCGGGCGGCGTGTCCGGCCGCGTCGACCTGATCGAAGCGCTCGGTGCCGACACGTTGATTCACGTCGACGTGGGTGGCGTACCGCTGATCGCTCGCCAGAACGAACGCACGCCGCTGCGCGTGGGCGACGAGGTCGGCGTCGAGCTCGATCCGTCGGTGCTGCATCTGTTCAACAAAGAAGGCCGAACGGTTGCCGCATGAGGCACCAACGCAAAGGACATCGTGACCACCAGTGAACCCGATCGGGTAATCCTTCATCTCGGGCTCGGCTCGTTTCATCGGGCGCATCAGGCTGTGTACCTGCAACGCCTCATAGAGGCCGGCGACACGCGATGGTCGATCACCGGCGCCAACCTGCGCGGCGACATGGCCCCGGTGCTCGATGCATTGCAGGCGCAGGGCGGCCGCTACACGCTGGAGACGGTGTCGCCCGCGGGCGAGTATCGCTACGAGCGCATCGAATCGATTCGCAAGGTGTTGCCGTGGGAGCCGACGCTCGCTGCGGTGATCGCCTGCGGCGCTGCACCGGCCACGCGCATCGTCTCTTTCACGGTGACCGAAGCCGGCTACTACCTGGACCCGAAGGACAAGCTCGACCTGTCGTTCGCCGACTTGTCGGGCGATGTCGAGCGGGCACGCACGGGCGAAGCGGGGCAAACCATCTACGGCGCTCTCTGCGCCATCCTGCGGGCGCGCAAGGCCGCCAATGCAGGGCCTGTCACGCTGCTCAACTGCGACAACCTGCGCCACAACGGCGAGCGCTTTCGGGCTGGCCTGCTGGAATTCATCGGCATGACCGGCGACGACGCGTTGCTGCAATGGGTGCGAACGAACACGACTTCGCCCAACGCGATGGTCGACCGCATCACGCCGCGCCCGCCGCCAGAGTTGCGCGACCGGGTGAAAACAGCGACCAGCTGGGACGACGCCGTGCCTGTCACCGGAGAGAGCTTTATCCAGTGGGTGGTCGAAGACGACTTCATTGCGGAGCGGCCCGACTGGGGTCGCGTCGGCGTGCAACTGGTCGATTCGGTGGCGCCTTATGAAGAGGCCAAGATCCGCATCCTCAACGCGACGCACAGCTGCATCGCCTGGGCCGGCACGCTCATCGGGCTCGACTTCATCCACGAAGGTACGCACGACGCGGCGATTCGCAAGATGGCATTCGACTACGTCACCGACGACGTGATTCCGTGCCTGAGCTCGCCCACGTCGCCGGGGCCGATCGACCTCCCGGCGTACCGGGATGTGGTGCTCGACCGCTTCGGCAACCCTGCCATCCGCGACACCAACCAGCGCGTCGCGATGGACGGCTTCTCGAAGATCCCCGGCTTTGTCGCACCGACGGTGCGAGAGCGGCTGGCGGCGGGCGAATCGATCGACAGCGTGGCCATGTTGCCGGCGCTGTTCCTTGCTTTCTTGCAGCGTTGGCATCGCGGCGTGCTGCCGTACGAGTACCACGACCAGAGCATGGATGTGGCGGCGGCGCATGCTTTGTGCGACGCGGTCGACCCGGTCGAGACGATGTGTGCCGATGTAGCGCTGTGGGGCTCTGCGGCGAGCGACGCGCGGCTGGTGGATGCGGTGCGCGCTGCCAGCGAAAAAGTGACGCGCTTCGTCGAAGGCGCACCGGCATGACCGCAGTCACAGGCGCCATCGACGCCATCGCTTCGACGGCTGCTACGACCGCCGCGAGGAGCGGCAGCTTCGCGGGCCGGCACATCCTGTTGACCGGCGCAGGCGGCGGCATCGGCCTCGCCGTGGCGCAAGCGTTCGCGGCCGAAGGCGCTCTCTGCAGCGTGGTCGACCGATCGCCGACCGCCTCCGACGAGGCCGCCGCATTGCATCAGTCGCATCCGGCTCAGGTCCACTACATCGGCGCCGACGTCACCGACTCCCGCGCCATCGCCGACATGCTGGCCTCCGCCACGCAGCGCTTCGGCCCGGTGCACACGCTCTTCAATAACGCGGCGCTGTTCGACCTGGCACCGCTGCTCGACAGCGACGAGGCCTCGTTCGACCGCCTGTTCGCAGTCAACGTCAAAGGCATGTTCTTCGTCATGCAGGCCGTGCTGCGGCAGATGGTCGAAGGCGCTACGCCGGGCGCGTCGATCATCAACCTGGCGTCGCAGGCCGGCCGCCGTGGCGAGGCACTGGTGTCGCACTACTGCGCCACCAAGGCGGCCGTCATCAGCTACACGCAGAGCGCCGCACTGGCGATGGCGCCGCACGGAATTCGCGTCAACGCGATTTCGCCGGGTGTGGTCGACACGCCGATGTGGGCGCATGTCGACAGCCTGTTCGCCAAGGCCGAAGGCTTGCCGCTGGGTGAAAAGAAGCGGCGCGTCGGGCTCGAAGTGCCGCTCGGCCGCATGGGCAAGCCGGGCGATATCGCCGGCGCTGCGCTGTTCCTGGCGAGCGAGGCGGCGAGCTACATCACGGCGCAAACCTTGAATGTCGACGGTGGTAACGTCATGAGCTGAACGGTTTTTCCGTTCTGCTCCAGCCTTCGCTCGTCACTGCTTCATGCCCGCTTTCCCGACTGCTCGATGACCGCCGCACGCCAACGCCACTTGCCTCGCCACCGCGAGCCGGAGATGGAGCGCGACTTCGCGCGCTCACCGGCGCTCGGCTACGAGGCGCCTGACGAAAGCGGGTTGGTGCGCTGCCTTGCGCACGGCTTTCCGAGCCCGCTGGTGCGCTGGCATTTTCATGAAGAGTACGAGCTGCACCTGATCACCGAAACGTCAGGCAAGGCCTTCGTGGGCGACTGGATCGGACCGTTCCAGCCCGGCCATCTTGTGCTGTGCGGCCCCAAGCTGCCGCACAACTGGATCTCGCTCGATGCGCCGGAAGGTGGTGCCGCCGGGCGCGATCGCGTCATCCAGTTCCGGCACGAGCCGATCGAACGTGCGGCCGTTGAAATTCCTGAATTGCGCGAGGTCATGCACCTGCTCGATCGCGCTCGCAACGGCATCGAATTTTTCGGCTTGTCGGAGCGTGCGCGGCTGCATTGGGATCACATCAAGGCGTCGCGCGGGGTGCGGCGCTTTGGCGTGTTTTGCGACTTCATGGCCGACCTGTCGCAGTGCACCGACTACCGGTTGCTGTCCAGCGTTCAGATGCAGGGCGTCGAGGGCGATGCCGAGGTCGACCAGATCAACGGCATCGTCAACCGCATCACCGCCAACCTCGCCGAGCCGATTGCGATGTCGGAGGTGGCTGCGGAACTGGGCATGAGCGAAAGCAAGTTCAGCCGTTTCTTCAGGCGCTCGACCGGCAACAGCTTTACCGATTTCGTGAACCGCGTGCGCATCAACAGCGCGTGCCATCTGCTGATGCAGACCGACCACTACGTCACCGACATCTGCTACCAAGTCGGCTTTAACAACGTGGCCAACTTCAACCGGCGCTTCCTGGAAATCAAGGGCATGACGCCCAGCGAATTCCGGCGCCAGGCCGATCACCGCTTCGGCGGATCGACGGTGCCGTTGAATGCTCTGGCACCGTCGAGTCTTCAGGCGCCGACGCCGACCAGTACCGGCGTCGCGCGGTAGCGATCGGGAAACACCTTCTTCAGGTTCTCGATTTTCGGCAGGTCGTTGAAGACGATGTACGGCTGGTTCGGATTGCGCGTCAGGTAGTCTTGGTGATAGCCCTCCGCCGGAAAGAAGGCTTTTTGCGTTTCGATGGTCGTGGCGATCGGACCGCCGAAAGTCTTGGCCGCGTCGAGTTGGGCGATATAGGCCTTGGCGACGCGCGCCTGCTCGGGCGATTGCGCGAACACGGTCGAGCGGTATTGCGTGCCCCGGTCCGGCCCCTGGCGATTGAGTTCGGTCGGGTTGTGCGCGACCGAAAAGTAGATCTGCAGGATCCGACCGTAGCTGATCTGCTTGGGGTCGTAGGTGATGCGAACGGCTTCGGCATGGCCGGTGCTGCCCGAGCCGACCGACTCGTACCTGGCCGTCTTCTCGTCCCCGCCGGCATAGCCCGACACCGCGCTCGTCACGCCCTTGACGTGCTGGAACACTCCCTGCACGCCCCAGAAACAGCCGCCGGCGACGACGGCCGTTTCGGTGGCGGCAGTGGACGCCGCGGCGGCACTCGCCGCATCGTCGGCTGGTGCCGGAATGACGACGGCATTCTCGGCAGCGAACGAAGGCACTGCCTTCCAGAGTGCTGCGCCACCGAGCAATGCCACCGCGGAAAGCAGCGTGCGGCGTGCCAGCACCGAGCGTGTTGCCGATGCGGATGTGGCGGCGGAGACGGTTGCTCTGGCCTGGTGGTTCGATTGTTTGTTGTTCATACGGGTTTCGCGTCCTTTCGTGCTTCTTCCAGCAGTTGCTGAATAACCTGTTCCGACTTTTCGTATTCGCCTTCACCGAAGTGGTGAAAGCGGATGCGGCCTTTGGCATCGACGAAGTAATGCGCCGGCCAATAATTGTTGTTGAAGGCGCGCCAGATGGCAAAGCTGTTGTCGATCGCGACCGGGAAAGTCACGTCGAGCTCGCTGACCGCGCGCTTCACATTGTTGATGTTTTTCTCGAATGCGAACTCGGGCGCATGCACGCCGACCACAACGAGCCCTTGGTCCTTGTACTTGCGGTTCCACTCACGCACATAGGGCAGGGCGTTGCGGCAGTTGATGCAGCCGAAAGTCCAGAAGTCGACCAGCACCACCTTGCCGCGCAATTGCTCGGCCGTGAGCGGTGGCGAGTTGAGCCATTCGACGGCGCCTGAGAAGCCCGGTAACGCGCCTTCGTCAGGCAGCGAGAGCGGGGCGAAGCGCGGCACGGCGGGCGCCTGCACCTTGATGAAGGCAGCGGGGTCGTTTGCAGTGGGGGGACGGGCAGCATCCGATGTCTGGTCGAGCGCCGCGTGCGGCCGCAGGCGCTCCAGCAAGCCACGCTCGATCGACGCACCGCCGCTGCCCGACGAGAGCTGCGCGAGCACGCCGGTGTCGAGGCCGAGCGACACCGCTGCAACGCCGGCCAGCACCGCGACGCCCAGGCCTTTGCGCAACCATTCGCCAGCGCCGATCGTCCGCTTAAGGAAGGCGAACACGCGGCCACCGAGCAGCAATGCGGCGGCAAGCGACGTCATGGCGCCGGCCGCGTAGGCCAGCAGCAAGAGAGAGGTGTGAACGGTCGGTCCTTGCAACGCTGCACCGGTGAGGATGAGCCCGAGCACCGGTCCGGCGCAAGGTGCCCACAAGAGGCCGGTTGCCACGCCGAGCAGCAGCGAGGGCACGACGGGGCTGCGTACGCCGCCGTCAGATGCGACGCGCTGGTTTTGGCTGCGCGTCGCCGAATTCAATAGTCCGGAGCCGAGCGCGACCAGCGGCCGCGTGACGCGCTCCGCAAGGCGAGGCGCGATCAGCATCACACCCATGACCCCGAGCAGCACGATGGCCGCCATGCGTCCGTATTCATTGGCCTCGACGGCCCAAGCGCCGGCTACCGCACCGAGCGACGCGACGCCTGCGAAAGTCAGCGCCATGCCGACGAGCAGCGGCAACCCGCTCTTGACGAAAGGCTGGTCGACCCGCGCGAAGACGAAGGGCACTACGGGCAGGATGCAGGGCGCCAGGATTGTCAGCGCTCCGCCCAGATAGGACAGGATGAAATAGATCATGGGATCCTCAGATTGGCGAAGCGCTGTCGGGAAAGGCTGGAACGCTTACTTCTTCATCTCATCCTTGCCCATCGAGTCTTTCTTCATGCCGTCTTTGGCCATGCCGTCTTTGGCCATGCCGTCCTTTGCCATCGAGTCCTTCTTCATGCCGTCCTTTGACATCGAGTCCTTCGTCATGCCGTCCTTGGCCATGGAGTCTTTGCTCATCGAGCCCTTGGCCATGCCGTCGTCCTTTTTCATTTCGTCGGCGGCAAAGGCCGAAACGGAACCGATGGCCATGCAGGTGGCGATGAGTGCTGCGGAGAATTTGTTCATTTCAGTTGTCCTTCGAGTGAGTCGTTTGAAAAATAGAGAAGATAAAAATGGCGCGGTTCGAAATGAACTCGGCCTTGCGCTTCAGTAGCGCTGAGCCTTTCCGGGGGCTCAACTGCCGCCGAACCAGTTGTAGCCCTGGTCTTCCCAATAGCCGCCAGGGTAGGTGTTGGTAACGAAAATCGCCTTGATGTGTTTTGGGTTTTTGTAGCCCAGCTTGGTGGGCATCCGCAGCTTCATCGGGAAGCCGTATTTGGGGGGCAGTGGTTGGCCGTCGTAGGTCAACGTGAGCAGCGTCTGCGGATGCAGCGCGGTCGGCATGTCGATGCTGGTGTAGTAGTCGTCGGCGCACTTGAAGCCGACGTACTTGGCGCTCGTGTCGGCGCCGATGCGCTTGAGGAAATCGGCGAAGTGCACGCCGCCCCACTTGCCGATCGCGCTCCAGCCTTCGACGCAGATGTGCCGCGTGATCTGGTCTTGCTGCTGCATGGCGCGCAACGCGGGCAGCGTCCACTGGCGCTTGTCGGCGACCATGCCGGTGACCTCGAGCTTGTAGCTGGCCTCGTCGACTTCGCGGATCTCGTCTTCGCCGTAGTAGGCGTTGAAGGGAAACGGCCGCGTGATCATCGAGTCCGGATATGTCGGCGCCAGTTGCGTCGGGTCGAAGATGAGGCCTTGCACCGTGTCGTTAAAGCGCGAGATGGTGGTGAGCGCAGCGTCGACGCCGGCGTTGTCGGTGATGCTGCAGCCTGTGAGCAGCGACAGGCCACCGAGCGTGAGCGTGCGTTGCAAAAAGGCGCGGCGCGCAGGCTGCTCGATGCGGCGGCCAATGAGCTTGCGGGCTTCGGCAAGGGCAGCGTCGGCATCGACGTTGTACAGGGCAGGGCGTTTGAGAATGTTCATGCGGCTTCTCCGTTGTTGGCGGCTTCGCTTGTTGTCTTGCCTGCCGAATTACCGGCATCTCCGCCGGCCCCGGCACGGCCGCTCAGCATCGTGAGCAAGGTCTTCGGCACCAGCGCGACCATCACCAGATGCACCGCGACAAAGCCCACCAGCAGCGCCATCGCGACGAAGTGAATGCGGCGGGCAAAGTCATAGCCGCCCAGCAGATCGCGCAACATCGCGAATTGCACCGACTTCCAGAGCACCAGGCCCGACAGCACCAGCACGGTGATGTCGAGCATCACGAAGAGGTAGGCGAAACGCTGCACGCTGTTGTAGTGGCGCGGGTCGGCGTGCGACAGCTTGCCGTGCAGCGCGGCAAGCCCATCGCGCACGATGCCGCCGACCGACAGTGGAAAGAACTTGCGGAACAGCCGACGGCTCACGATGTTGAGCGAAAGGTAGACGAGGCCGTTGGCGGCCAGCAACCACATCGCCGCGAAGTGCCACTGCAAAGCGCCGCCGAGCCAACCGCCGAGCGTGATCGCGCCGGGAATCTCGAAAGGAAAGAACGGCGCCGCGTTGTAGATGCGCCAGCCGCTGGTCACCAGCATCAGCACGGCCAGCGCATTGAGCCAATGCGTGATGCGCATCCAGACCGGGTGAATCGGCTTGAACTTCGGGGTGACTGAATCGCTTTGCATGGCTGGCATTCTTGGCCGTACCCGTTGGCCGATTCATCACGAAGAGTTCAATTAATCGTGATAACTCCCGCGGCCATATCGCGGGACAATCCGACGACATGGAAACTGCCAAACGCGTGCTGATCGTCGAGGACGATGCCCATATCGCCGAGCTGCTGCGCATGCATCTGCACGACGAGGGCTATGCCGTGACGCACGCCGCCGACGGCCATGCCGGCATCCGCGAACTGGAGCGCGGCAGCTGGGACGCATTGATCCTCGATCTGATGCTGCCCGGCGTCGACGGCCTCGAGATCTGCCGCCGCGCCCGCGCCATGACGCGCTACACGCCGATCATCATCACCAGTGCGCGGTCCAGCGAAGTGCATCGCATCCTCGGCTTGGAGCTGGGCGCCGACGACTACCTCGCCAAGCCTTTCTCGGTGCTGGAGCTGGTGGCGCGGGTGCGGGCGCTGTTGCGGCGCACCGAGGCGCTGGCGCGCAATGCACGCATGGAGTCGGGCCGGCTCGATCTCGGCAACCTCGGCATCGACCCGGTGGCGCGCGAGGTGCAGGTCGACGGCAAGCCGATCGAGCTCACGCCACGCGAGTTCGATCTGCTCTATTTCTTCGCGCGCCACCCCGGTCGCGTGTTCTCGCGGCTCGATCTGCTGAACCAGGTGTGGGGCTACCAGCACGATGGCTACGAGCACACCGTCAACACGCACATCAACCGGCTGCGCATGAAGGTCGAGTCCGACGCCGCGGCGCCGCGGCGCATCCTGACCGTGTGGGGCCGCGGCTACAAGCTGGCGGCGGATGTCGAGGAGGCCGCCGCATGACGCGCTCGACGCCCTCCGGGTGGTCGATGCCGTCGAGCCTGTCGACGCGTCTGTCGATCGTCTTTGCGGTGCTGCTGCTGGCGTGCTGCGGCGTGTCGGCCTGGCTGCAGATGGCGGGCAGCGACCGACACGAGCAGGAAGTGACGCAGCGCCTGTCGATCGGCCTGGCCGCGCACATCGCCGGCAATGCCGAGCTGATGAAGCGCGACGGCCTCAACCCGTCGGCCGTGCACGAGCTGTTCGACCAGCTGATGGCGGTCAACCCGAGCGTCGAGGTCTATTTGCTGGACGCCGAGGGGCGCATCGTCGGACAAGCCGCGCCGCCGGGGCATCTGAAGCACGACCGCGTCGACCTCGGCCCGGTAAAGCGCTTGCTGGCGGGCGCCGCATTGCCGATTCTGGGCGACGACCCACGCGGCGGACTGGAAGGACAGGATGTGTCTGGGGCACAAGGCGTGCAACCCTCGCAGGGCGGCCGCAAAGTCTTCAGCGCGGCACCGTTGAAGGTCGATGGCCGCGATGCAGGCTATGTGTACGTCGTGCTGTCCGGCGAAGACCGCGAAGCCCTGGTCGCGAACCTGGGCGCCGGCACCGTGCTGCGAACGACGCTGTGGTCGATGGCATGGGTCGCTTTGCTCGGCCTCATCGCGGGGCTGGTCGCCTTCCGGCTCATCACGCGGCCGTTGCGCCAGCTGACCGACGCCGTGCAACGCTTCGAGCGCGATGGCGTCGCAGCCATCGATCCGGCAACGCCGGCCTTCGCACAGGTCGCACGCGGCGACGACGAGATCGCCACGCTCGGCAAAGCCTTTCAGAAGATGACGCTGCGCATTGCCGAGCAATGGCGCGAACTCACCGCGCTGGACCAGCAGCGCCGCGAACTCTTCGCCAACATCTCGCATGACCTCCGCACGCCCCTGACCTCGCTGCACGGCTATCTCGAAACCCTGCTGATGAAGGCCGACACGCTGGCGCTGGCCGACCGGCGCCGCTATCTCGAGATCGCGCTCGGCCAAAGCCGCAAGGTCGGCCGCCTGGCGCAGGAATTGTTCGAACTGGCGCGTCTCGAGTCCGGCGTGGTCAAGCCCGACAAGGAGAGCTTCGCGCTGGCCGATCTGGTGCAGGACGTGTTCCAGAAGTTCGAGCTCGCCGCCGAAGCACGCCGTCAGCGCCTGGTGCCGCAGATTGCGTCCGGCCTGCCGGTGGTCACGGCCGATCTGGGAATGATCGAACGCGTGCTGACCAACCTGCTCGACAACGCGATCCGCCACACGCCAGAGGGCGGCGAGATCGTCGTGCAATTGCGGCCCGCCGAAGCGGGGGAGGATGGTGTGGCCGGCGTACAGGTCGAGATCAGCGACACCGGCCCCGGTATCCCCAAAGAGCTGCAGCCCGTCCTTTTCACCCGCCCTGCCTTCTCGTCGTCCGGCGGCCGCAGTGGCGGCCTCGGCCTGATGATCGTGCGCCGCATCCTGCAACTGCACGGCAGCGAAATCCGCCTGCTCCCCCAACCCGGCAAAGGCGCAGTCTTCGCCTTTCAGCTCAGCTAAAAAGCGAACGAAAAAAGGCCCGCACGAAGCGGGCCTTTTAGTTGGTGAGGTGCAGCAGCGGACACAAGGTGCCGCGCAACCTCGGGGGGATCACATGCCCATGCCGCCCATGCCGCCCATGCCACCCATGTCAGGCATGCCGCCGGCGCCGGCTTCGTCCTTCGGTGCATCGGCGACCATGGCTTCGGTCGTCAGCAGCAGCGAAGAGACCGACGCTGCGTTTTGCAGTGCAGTGCGGGTGACCTTCGTCGGGTCCAGGATGCCCAGTTCGAGCATGTCGCCGTACGTGTCGTTCTGTGCGTTGAAGCCGAAGTTGCCCTTGCCGGCCAACACCGCATTCACGACCACGCTGGCTTCGCCACCGGCGTTGTTGACGATTTCGCGCAGGGGCGCTTCGACGGCCTTCAACACCAGCTTGATGCCGGCGTCCTGGTCGGCGTTGTCGCCCTTGATCTTGTCGCCGACAGCTTGCTTGGCGCGCAGCAGAGCCACGCCGCCGCCAGCCACGATGCCTTCTTCGACTGCAGCGCGGGTGGCGTGCAGTGCGTCTTCGACGCGGGCCTTCTTTTCCTTCATTTCGACTTCGGTGGCAGCGCCGACCTTGATCACTGCAACACCGCCGGCCAGCTTGGCCACGCGCTCTTGCAACTTTTCACGGTCGTAGTCGCTGGTCGCTTCTTCGATCTGAACGCGAACTTGCTTCACGCGGGCTTCGATGTCCGCAGCAGCGCCGGCACCGTCGATCAGGATGGTGTTTTCCTTGCCGACTTCGATGCGGGCAGCCGAGCCGAGGTCGGCCAGGGTCACCTTTTCGAGCGTCAGGCCGACTTCTTCAGCGATGACCTTGCCGCCCGTCAGGATGGCGATGTCTTCGAGCATGGCCTTGCGGCGATCGCCGAAGCCAGGTGCCTTGACAGCCACGACCTTCAGGATGCCGCGGATCGTGTTCACGACCAGAGTAGCCAGGGCTTCGCCTTCGACTTCTTCGGCAATGATCAACAGCGGACGGCCCGACTTCGCGACTTGTTCCAGCGTAGGAAGCAGGTCACGGATGTTGCTGATCTTCTTGTCGTAGAGCAGAACGAACGGGTTTTCCAGAATCGCGGATTGCTTTTCAGGGTTGTTGATGAAGTAAGGCGACAGGTAGCCGCGGTCGAACTGCATGCCTTCGACGACGTCGAGTTCGCTGTCCAGGCTCTTGCCGTCTTCGACGGTGATGACGCCTTCTTTGCCGACCTTGTCCATCGCGTCAGCGATGAGCTTGCCGATGGTTTCGTCGCTGTTGGCCGAGATCGAGCCGACTTGTGCGATTTCCTTCGACGTGGTGGTGGGCTTGGATGCCTTCTTCAGCTCGGCGACCAGGGCCGTGACGGCCTTGTCGATGCCGCGCTTCAGGTCCATCGGGTTCATGCCGGCCGCGACCAGCTTGAAGCCTTCGCGAACGATGGCTTGAGCCAGAACCGTAGCGGTCGTGGTGCCGTCACCCGCGTTGTCCGAAGTCTTGGAAGCCACTTCCTTCACGAGCTGGGCGCCCATGTTCTGGAGCTTGTCCTTGAGTTCGATTTCCTTGGCGACGGACACACCGTCCTTGGTCACCGTGGGGGCGCCGAACGAACGTTCGAGCACCACGTTGCGGCCCTTGGGGCCCAGGGTCACTTTGACTGCGTTGGCCAGGATGTTGACACCCTCGACCATGCGCGCGCGGGCTTCACCGCCGAAGACTACGTCTTTTGCTGCCATGTTTATTTACTCCGATGAGATGGGGTTGATTACTTCTCGACGACTGCGAACAGGTCGTCTTCCTTCATGACAAGCAGCTCGTCGCCATCGACCTTGACGGTCTGGCCGCTGTACTTGCCGAACAGAACGCGGTCGCCGACCTTGACGCTCATGGCGAGCAGTTCGCCCTTGTCGGTCTTCTTGCCCGGGCCAACGGCCAGCACTTCACCCTGATCGGGCTTTTCGGCAGCGTTGTCGGGGATCACGATGCCCGAGGCAGTCTTGGTTTCGCTTTCAATGCGCTTGACGATCACACGATCGGCCAAAGGACGAAGTTTCATAGCATCTCCTGAATAGAAACGGGTTTGGTTTGAGGGTGCCGGACCGAACGGCTGGCTGCCCAATCGACTGGAGGTGAGCACTGTTAGCACTCGTCCTCAGCGAGTGCTAATGATAAGGGCATTCGTTCAGGTTTCAAGGGCGCATGTAAGCCGATGTAGGCGGCTTCTGGCGTGGGCTCGCGCTGTTGACCACGCCATATTTGTGCGTCGCCTGCACGAAAGTCGTGCGCCATCGAACAGTAAACAGGAGACGACAAATGGATTTCGAAGGCATTTATTGCTTCGACACGGCCTCTGTGCGCTTTGCGTTCTATCCGGACGGCGACGACGGCGCCCGCATCCTCGGGCTGATCTCAGAACAGACCTTGCGTGACGTCTGCGGTGCTCGTGATGGCAGCAGCGAAAGCTTGCTCGCAACTTGCCGCAGTCACTTCAGCCTGATCCGGGACAAGGCGATCGAACTGTATTTCGCAGATCCCTCACGCGCAGTGGTGCTGACGACGGGCGACTTCGCTCGCCCGGCAATCCCGGCAATGCAGGCGTCGAAGGTTTCATCACAAGCAGCCGGCGCTGCTGCCCGGGCCTGAACGAACAGCGCGCGCCGCATACGCGCTTCTCTCTGACACGCGAAGGCGCCCGGTGCTCTTCGCGGCGCTCGCCTTTGACCCAACAATGGCCTTGAACTTGCGGTCGTTGTCGTCGATTCTCGGCCATCGATCATCGATTGAACGCAGCGAAAGTGTCCCTCGTGATTCCAGAAATCCGATCTCCCCATACCCAACCCGTCGATTCCCAATCCCCTGGTACCCAGTCTCGCCAGGCTCAGGACGCCTATCTCTTTCGCGAGGGCACCCATGCTCGGCTCTACGATCTGTTGGGCTGCCATGTGAATCCCGAAGGCGGCGCGTCGTTCGCGGTCTGGGCCCCCAACGCGGAGTCCGTCTCGGTTATCGGCGACTGGAACTACTGGTCCGGAGATGCCGATCCGCTGCAACTGCGCGACGACGGCACCGGCATCTGGCAAGGCTCGGTAGCAGACGCGCAGCCGGGCCAGACATACAAGTACCGCATTCGCTCGCGCTTCAACGGCTATGTCGTCGACAAGGCCGATCCGGTCGCGTTCTACGCAGAGCACGCGCCCGCTACCGCATCACGCATTTGGTCGATGGACTACGAATGGAACGACGACGCGTGGATGGCATCGCGCGGCGCTCGCAATGCGCTCGACGCGCCGATGTCGACGTACGAGTTGCACCTCGGCTCTTGGCGTCGCCACGATGGCGAGTTCCTCGGCTACCGCGAAATCGCGCATCAGCTCGCTGAATACATGTTGAAGATGGGCTTCACCCATGTGGAATTGATGCCCGTCACCGAGCACCCGTTCTATGGTTCATGGGGCTACCAGACCACCGGCTACTTCGCGCCGACCTCGCGCTTCGGTACGCCGCAAGACTTCATGTACATGGTGGACCATCTGCACCAGAACAACATCGGTGTGCTGCTCGACTGGGTGCCTTCGCACTTTCCGACCGACGAGCACGGGCTGCAGTATTTCGACGGCACGCATCTGTTCGAGCATGCCGATCCGCGTCAGGGCTTTCACCCGGAGTGGAGTTCGAGCATCTTCAACTACGGGCGCAACGAGGTCCGCAGCTTTCTGACGTCGTCCGGCCTGTTTTGGCTCGACAAGTACCACCTCGATGGATTGCGCGTGGACGCAGTCGCGTCGATGCTCTACCTCGACTATGCGCGGAAAGACGGTGAGTGGATTCCCAACAAGTTCGGTGGTCGCGAGAACCTCGAGGCCATCGAGTTCTTGCAAACCCTGAACCGCGCGGTGTACCGCGAATTCCCCGATACGGTGACCATCGCGGAGGAGTCGACCGCTTGGCCCAACGTTTCGCGCCCCACCGACATGGACGGCCTCGGCTTCGGCATGAAGTGGAACATGGGCTGGATGCACGACGACCTGGCCTACATGAAGGAAGACCCGGTCTACCGCAAGTACCACCACGGCCAGATGACGTTTTCGCTGGTGTATGCCTTCAATGAAAACTTCGTGCTGCCGCTCTCGCACGACGAGGTGGTCTATGGCAAGGGTTCGCTCATCAACAAGATGCCGGGCGACCCTTGGCAGCAGTTCGCCAATCTGCGCGCGCTGTTCGGGTTCATGTGGGGACACCCTGGCAAGAAGCTGCTTTTCATGGGCGGTGAATTCGGCCAGCGCCGCGAGTGGACGCACGACGGTGAGCTCGAATGGTGGTCGACGTCGCTAGAGGGCCACTCAGGCCTGCAACATTTCGTAGCCGAGCTCAACCGGGTGTACCGTGACACGCCTGCGCTGTACCAACTCGACTTCAGTGCCAACGGCTTCGAGTGGATTGCGGCCGACGATGCAGATGCCAGCGTATTCGCCTTCTTGCGCAAGGCGCACGATGGCACTGCTCCGGTGCTGGTGGTGAGCAACATGACGCCACTGCCCCGGACCAACTATCTGCTCGGCGTGCCATTGGGTGGGGAGTGGCGTGAAGTGATCAACAGCGATGCCGGTGAATTCGGCGGCGCAGGATGGGGCAACCTGGGGGGTGTCGAGTCGTCGCCGGTGCGCTCTCATGGCCGGCCGCATTCTGTTTGCCTGACCTTGCCACCCCTTTCGACCCTTATTTTTCAATACGTGCCCCATGCCAAAAAAGACAGCACCGCCCGCTGAGGTCGCCGCAGTTTCCAAGGTCGCCAAAGCGGCGCAGTCGACACCAGCAGGCCATATTTCCTTTCCATCAGACAGCGGCGGCGATGGCCGCGTCCGTGCGGTCATCGATGCCGTGTTGCCTGCCGTCGATGCCGGCCGCTTCGCCATCAAGTGCGTTGCCGGCGACACGGTAAAGATCACCGCGCATTGCTTCACCGACGGACACGACGCGGTGCGCGCGATGCTGCGCTGGAGCGCGGATGCCGGTGATGGTGGGCGTGATTGGCACGAGGTACCGATGAAGGCGCTCGTCAACGATGTATGGGAGGCCAGCTTTGCACCGCCGTCGATAGGTCGCTTCGTCTACACGGTGGCGGCATGGGTCGATCCGTTCGAATCCTGGCATCACGAAATGGTGCGGCGGATCGAGCCCGAAGACATCCGCATCGCGTCACAGGTCGGCGCCATGGACATCATCGCCGCAGCGGAGCGGGCGCAGGCTGCGGACGGCGACACGCTCTTGCGATGGGCCAAGGCGTTGCAGACCGCGGCGCTCGACGCTGACCACGACGTGAACGCACTCAAGGCTCTGGCGCTCGACGAAACGCTGGGCGAGTTGGCCGGGCGCTATCCGGACCGTCGCTTCGAGACGCGCTACGCCACCGAGCTACCGCTCTTCGCGGACCGCAAACGTGCGCGCTTCAGCAGCTGGTACGAGCTGTTTCCGCGTTCTGCCTCGCCCGAGCCGGGCCGACACGGTACCTTCAAGGATGTCGAGGCGCGGCTGCCGGCCATCGCCGAGATGGGTTTCGATGTCTTGTACTTTCCGCCGATCCATCCAGTCGGGCGCATGCAACGCAAGGGCAAGAACAACGCTCTCGTCGCGGGTAAAGACGATGTCGGCAGCCCGTGGGCCATCGGTGCTGCGGAAGGCGGCCACAAGTCGATCCTGGCGGAGCTGGGCACGCCGGACGATTTCAGGCAACTGGTGCAGAAGGCCACCGGCCTTGGCCTGGACATCGCGCTCGACATCGCCTTTCAATGCGCCCCCGACCATCCGTACGTGAAGGCGCATCCGGCGTGGTTTCGCTGGCGTCCCGACGGCACGGTGCAGTACGCCGAGAACCCACCCAAGAAGTACCAGGACATCTACCCGTTCAACTTCGAGAGCGACGACTGGCGCGCGATGTGGGCCGAGTTGAAGAGCGTGTTCGATCACTGGATCGGCGAGGGCGTAAAGATCTTTCGCGTCGACAACCCGCACACCAAGGCGTTTCCGTTTTGGGAGTGGGTCATCGGCGAGGTCAAGAAGGAACATCCTGACGTGCTGTTCCTGGCCGAGGCTTTCACGCGGCCCAAGGTCATGCACCGGCTGGCCAAGCTGGGCTTCTCGCAGTCGTACACCTACTTCACCTGGCGCAACAGCAAGCAGGAGCTGACCGAGTACTTCACCGAACTGTCGACGGGCCCGGGCAGCGACTACTTCCGCCCCAACGTGTGGCCCAACACGCCCGACATCCTGCACGAGCAATTGCAGGGCGGCGAGGCGTCGCTCTACATGACGCGGCTGGTGCTGGCGGCCACCTTGTCTGCCAACTACGGCATCTACGGACCGGCCTACGAATTGCGCGACCACTTGCCCCGCAGTTCCGGAAGCGAGGAATACCTCAACTCCGAGAAGTACCAGTTGCGTACCTGGAACCATGACGATGCGCAAAGCCTCGCGCCTTTTATTGCGCGGGTGAACCGTATCCGGCATGACAACCCAGCCTTGCAGGCCGACCGCAGTCTGCGGTTCTTGCCGGTCGAAAACGATCAGCTCATCGCCTATGCCAAAGAGTCCGAAGACGGGAGCAATGTGATCGTGACCGTAGTCAACCTCGACCGTTACAACGTGCAGTCGGGCTGGATCGGTCTGGACGCTGCGTCGATTGGCGTGGAGCCCGGCGAGTCGTTCCAGATGCACGACCTCCTGAGCAACCAGCGCTTCATCTGGCAGGGCGAATTTCACTTCGTCCAACTAGAGCCGCATACTGTTCCCGCACATATTTTCGTGGTCCGTCGGCGCAGTCGCACCGAGCGTGATTTCGACTATTTTCTCTAGCCTTTTCGGTTTCAATAAAAGCCTCGACGCCCATGAATGCACCCGTGCCCGCCCTTGCCCTTGAGACACCGGAGATCGACATCAGCGACGACCCGCAGTGGTATCGCGATGCCGTGATCTACCAGCTCAACGTCAAGGCGTTTTTCGATACCAACGACGACGGCGTCGGCGACTTCAAGGGCGTGACGGCCAAGCTCGACTATGTAAAGGATCTGGGCGTCAACACGATCTGGCTGATGCCGTTCTATCCGTCACCGCTGCGGGACGACGGCTACGACATTGCCGGATACGACGATGTGCATCCGCAGTACGGCACGCTGGCCGACTTCCGCGAAATGATGGCCGAGGCGCACAAGCGCGGCTTGCGCGTCATCACCGAACTGGTCATCAACCACACGTCCGACCAGCATCCGTGGTTTCAAGCCGCGCGCAATGCGCCGCCCGGCTCGCCCGAGCGCAACTTCTACGTGTGGAGCGACACCGACCAGATCTATCAAGGAACCCGGATCATCTTCACCGACACGGAGAAGTCGAACTGGACCTGGGACCCGGTTGCCAAGCAATTCTTCTGGCATCGCTTTTTCAGTCATCAGCCCGACCTGAATTTCGACAACCCGGCGGTGATGGAGGCGGTGCTGAAGACCATGCGTTTCTGGCTCGACATGGGTGTCGACGGGTTCCGGCTCGACGCCATTCCCTACCTCGTGGAGCGTGACGGGACCAGCAACGAAAACCTGCCCGAAACGCACGCCGTCATCAAGCAGCTGCGCGCCGCCATCGACGCCGAATACAAGAATCGCTTCTTGCTGGCCGAAGCGAACATGTGGCCCGAAGACGTGCGCGAATATTTCGGCGACGGCGACGAGTGCCACATGGCGTACCACTTTCCGTTGATGCCGCGCATGTACATGGCGATCGCGCAGGAGGACCGGCATCCGATCGTCGAAATCATGCAGCAGACGCCGGAGATTCCGGAAGGCTGCCAGTGGGCCATCTTCCTGCGCAACCACGACGAGCTCACGCTCGAAATGGTGACCAGCAAGGAGCGCGACTACATGTACACCATGTATGCCGCCGACATGCGGGCGCGCATCAACCTGGGCATTCGCCGCCGGCTCGCGCCGCTCATGGAAAACGACATCGATCGCGTCAAGCTCATGAACGGCATGCTGCTGTCGATGCCGGGTTCTCCGATCATTTATTACGGTGACGAAATCGGCATGGGTGACAACGTGTTCGTCGGTGACCGCAACGGCGTGCGCACCCCGATGCAATGGAGCCCCGACCGCAACGCCGGCTTCTCGCGGGCCGACCCGCAGCGGCTGTATCTGCAGCCGATCATGGACGCGATGTACGGATACGAAGCGCTCAACGTCGAGGCGCAGGCGCGCGACAGCAGCTCGCTGCTCAACTGGACCAAGCGCATGCTGGCGGTGCGCAAGACCAGCTTCGCCTTCGGCCGCGGCAAGCGCATTTTTTTGAAGCCGGGCAACCGCAAGATCCTCGCGTACCTGAGCGTCCACGAAGACGAAACGCTGTTGCACGTGTTCAACCTGTCGCGCGCTGCGCAGCCGGTCGAGCTCGATCTGTCGGCCTATAAAACGCGCGTGCCGGTCGAGATGCTCGGCCGCACCTCGTTCCCGCCCATCGGCGAGCTGCCTTACATGCTCACGCTGCCGTCGTTCGGCTTCTACTGGTTCCGTCTGGCGAGCGATGCCGCGATGCCGAGCTGGCACCAGGAAGAGGTGGCGCTGCAAGACCGGCCGACGCTCGTGCTGTTCGACGGCTGGACCAGCTTTTTCCGGGAGCGCGTGATGCCGTGGCGCATGGGCATGGCCGACCGCATGCGCGTGCAGTTCGAGACCGACACGCTGCCGCGTCACATCGAAATCCAGCGCTGGTATGCGACCAAAGGTACCGCCGTGTCGCGCGCCAGGCTGGCCGACTACGCTGTCTGGGAGATGCCGGGGTCCAGCTGGATGCTGCCCATCCTGAAGCTCGACGGACCGCCGGACGACGACACTTATTTCATGCCGCTCGCGCTTGCATGGGAAGACACCGAAGAAGAACGCGTCATGCGCCTGACGCCGGCCGCACTCGCCAAGATCCGGCAACAGGCCAATGTCGGCGTCATGGCCGATGCGTTCTACGACGAGCCTTTCTGTCGCGCTTTGGTGCAGGCGATCGAGGTCGGCAAGGAACTGACCACCGTCGGCGGCAAGATGAAGTTCAGCGCTACCGCCGCCTTCAAGGCTGCCAACATCGACGTGCGCGAGATGCCGGTGTCGCGCCCGAGTGCGATGAGCAGCAATACCGTCGTCACGCTGGACGACACCCTGTTCCTGAAGGGCTATCGCCGGCTGCGCGAGGGTGTCAACCCCGAGCTCGAGATGGGTCGTTTCCTGACCGATGTGGTGCACTACCCGAACTGCGTTCCGGTGCTGGGCGCACTCGAATACTTCGGCACCGATGGCAGCGTGATGACGCTGGCGCTGGTGCAGTCGCATGTGCAGAACCAGGGCGACGGCTGGGACTACACGCTCGGCTATCTCGAACGCTATCTGGAAGAGTTGCGTACCGCGGGCGCTGCAGCCGGCGCTGCAGCCGGCGAGGAGCTATCGACGGTCAAGGCGCATGGTGGTTTCCTGGCACTGGCTGCGATGCTGGGCAAGCGCACGGCTGAGCTGCACCTGGCGTTGGCCACGCGCACCGGCGATGCAGCCTTCGATCCCGAGCCGCTGGCGGCGGCGGACGTGGCCGGCTATCGCGACCGCGCCGTCGCCGAATCGAACAGCACGCAGGCCTTGCTGCGCGAACGCATCGGGCAGCTGCCGGCATCGGTTCAGGTCTATGCGCAGGCATTCCTGTCGAGCGGCGCGGCCCTGCAGACACAGCTCGCTGCAGCGCACGGTGCCTCGCAGGTCGGCGGCATCAAGACGCGCTACCACGGCGACTATCACCTGGGGCAGGTGCTGGTCACGGCCAACGACTTCGTCATCATCGATTTCGAGGGCGAGCCGGCCCGCACCTTCCAGGAGCGGCGCGCCAAGGGTTCGCCACTGCGGGACGTGGCCGGCATGCTGCGGTCGTTCAACTACGCACGCTGGTCGGCACTGCGCCGCATCGCGCAGACCGCTGAAGAGCTGGAACGGCTCGAGCCCGACGCCAAGGCCTGGGAGTCCGCAACGCGCGATGCCTTTTTGCAAGCGTATACGGCGACCTTGTCCGGCAAGGGCGCAGCACCGATCGATATCGAATTGCTCCGTCTGTTCGAAATCGAGAAGGCGCTCTACGAACTGCGCTACGAACTCAACAATCGCATCGACTGGGCTCAGGTTCCGCTGCAAGGCGTGCTGGCACTGATCGACTCGAACGCCGCGCGCTGAGGCGCGCTCGTTCCTTCACTGGAGAGACATCATGGAAAGCTTCGGCATCCAACTCGAACCCTTGCGCGCCGTACTGTTTCAGGTCGGTGCCTTCATCCCGCGACTGTTGATCGCCATCGTGGTGATCATCGGTGGCTGGCTCATCGCCAAGGTGGTGCGGCTGGTCGTCACCAAGGCGTTGCGCGCCATCAACTTCAACGTGCTCACGGAGCGCGCCGGGCTCGACAACTTCTTGCGGCAGGGCGGCGTGGCGAGCGACACCACTGCCATCTTCGGCATCCTGGCGTACTGGCTCGTCATCCTCGCGGCGCTGCTGATCGCCTTCAACGGCCTGGGCCTGACCTACATCACCGACCTGCTGGGGCGCGTGGTCTGGTTCGTGCCCAACGTGTTCGTCGCGCTGCTGGTGCTGGCCTTCGGCTCGTACTTCGCCAAGTTCGTCGGCGACACGGTGCTCGCCTATTGCCGCAACATCAAGCTGCAGGACGCGGCCTTCGTCGCCAAGCTGGCGCAATACGCGATCATGGTTTTCGTGGTGCTCATCGCGCTCGACCAGGTCAGGGTCGGCGGCGACATCGTGCGGCAAAGTTTCCTGGTGATTCTGGGCGGCATCGTTTTTGCACTGGCACTGGCCTTTGGCCTCGGCGGCAAGGACTGGGCGGCCGAACGCATCGAGCAGTGGTGGCCGCGTGACAAGAAAAAAATCAAGGACTCCATGGACGACAAGCTCCGATGAAAACCACTGAAACGACCAGAGCATGAAGCGCGGACACGCTATGCCTTTCGGCGCGACGGTGTTGGCCGAGGGCGGAGTCTCGTTCCGCCTGTGGGCGCCGTCGATGACACCTGTGGTCCTGGAGCGTGAGCCGCAGGGCGGTCATACAGAGGCGCCGGTCGAGCATCAGATGCTTTTGGGTACCGATGGGTTTCACTCGGTCACCGTCCCCGAGGCGAGTGCCGGCGACCTCTACCGCTTTCGCATGCCCGATGGATTGCGCGCGCCCGATCCGGCATCGCGCTACAACCCGAAGGATGTGCACGGCGCCAGCCAGGTCATCGACACGGGCGCCTATGACTGGCGCGACGAAGCTTGGCGCGGCCGCCCCTGGTCGGAAGCGGTGATCTACGAATTGCATATCGGCACGTTCACGCCCGAAGGCACTTTCACGGCGGCCACCGCCCGACTTGCCGCACTCGCCGAACTGGGCGTGACGACGATCGAGGTGATGCCGCTCGCCGACTTCCCCGGCCTGCGCAACTGGGGCTACGACGGCGTGCTGCAGTACGCACCCGATGCGACCTACGGCACACCCGACGAGCTCAAGGCGTTCGTCGACGCAGCCCACGGGTTCGGCCTGATGGTCTTGATCGACGTGGTCTACAACCACTTCGGGCCTGAAGGCAATTACCTGCATGCGTACTGCCCGCAGTTCTTCAATCCGGCGCACCAGACGCCATGGGGCGCCGCCATCAACTACGACGGCGAAGCATCGCGCACGGTACGCGACTTCTTCGTCCACAACGCGCTGTACTGGGTCGAGGAATATCACTTCGACGGTCTGCGCATGGACGCCATCCACGCCATCCGCGACGACTCGCCACAGCACATCATTCGCGAAGTGACAGAGAGCTTGCGCGCCGGTCCGGGGCGCACGCGGCACATCCATGTGGTGCTCGAAAACGAACTCAACGAAGCGTCGTTTCTGGAGCGTGACGACGATGGCCATCCGCGCGACGGCACGGCCCAGTGGAACGACGACCTGCACCACGCGGCCCACGTGCTGACCACTGGTGAAACCGACGGCTACTACGGCGACTACGCCGACGTACCGGTCGCGCAATTCGCCCGCGCGCTGGCGGAAGGCTTCGTCTACCAAGGCCAGCCTTCGCCTTACCGCGAAGGCGAGACGCGGGGCGAGTCGTCGATGCATTTGCCGTCGGCGGCCTTCGTATCGTTCTTGCAGACGCACGACCAAGTCGGCAACCGCGCTTTCGGCGAGCGCATTCATGCACTCGGCGACGAGGTCTTGCTGCACGCTGCTTACGCGTGCGTGCTGTTGTCGCCGCATGCACCGATGCTCTTCATGGGCGAGGAGTACGCAGCGTCGACGCCGTTCCAATACTTCTGCGATTTCGGGCCTGAGCTGGCCGATGCCGTGTCGAACGGTCGGCGCGAGGAGTTCGGTCGCTTCGCGACCTTCTCGACCGATGAAGCCCGAGCGCGCATTCCCGATCCGAACGCCGAGTCGACGTTCCTCGCGTCGAAGCTGCGATGGGACGAGCGTGAGATCGAACCGCATGCGCGGTGGTTGCGCTTCATCGGTGATTTGCTGGCCGTGCGACAGCGTGCGGTCGTGCCGCATCTGACGGGCCTGCGCGGTGCCGGCACCTTTTCGTGCGATGGAGATGGTGGGATTCTTCGAGTCGTCTGGCAGCTCGACGGAGAGCTTGCGGCGGCCACCACGCTCTATGTGCTGGCCAACTTCGGCCGCGACAGCGCTGACGGCATCGTCATGCCGCGCGGCCACATGATCTACAGGTCGGACGCAGAGCCGACCGGCGACGCCACCTTGCGCCTCGCGCGCGGTGGCGTTCTAGTCACCCTCGAGGAGCCTTCGAATGTCTAGTCCCCGCGCGCACAGCGACATCGAGGCCGTGCAGCGCCTCTGCGCGCACTTCGGTATCTCGACCGACTATCACGACGTGTGGGGCAACCACCATCGCGTCGCGCGAGAGCATCTCGTGGGCTTGCTCGCGGAGTTCGATGTGGTGCTCGACGACACGCTCGATGCGACAGCGGCACTCGATGCAGCTCAACGTGGCGACTGGTCCGAGACGCTGCCGCCGGTGCTGGCCATGCAGGCGGGCGCCGCCGAATGGTCCATCGCGCTGCGCCTGCCGGCGACCGCGCACCACGTGCGCTGGCGGCTCGAAGAAGAGGGCGGCGCAGTGCACAGCGGCGACATCGATGCGCGCGCGTTGCCCGACACCGCGTATGCGGAGCTCGATGGCACCGGCTGGTACGAACGTCGGTTGACGATGACGCTGCGTCTGCCCGCGGGCTACCACCGTTTCAGCATCGAGGGCGCCACCGCGCCGCATGGCGGAGCCGTCGCAGGCACTTCGACTGGCATGCCAAGCGGGCTCAATGTTCACGCCACGACACTCGTCATCAGCGCGCCCGAGCACTGTCATCGGCCGGTCGCACTGCAAGGCGATGGTCGTGTCTGGGGGCCAGCGGTGCAGCTCTATTCGCTGCGCTCGCAGCACAACTGGGGCATCGGCGACTTCGGCGATCTGGCGCAACTGGTCGGCATCATGGCCGAGCGAGGCGCCGACATCATCGGCCTGAGCCCGCTGCATGCGCTGTTCTCGCACAACCCCGCGCATGCCAGCCCGTACAGCCCGTCGTCGCGGCAGCAGATCAACGTGCTGTACATCGACGTGCAGGCGGTCGATGAGTTCAACGCGTGCGATCCGGCGCGACGCCTGGTGCGCTCGGCCAGTTTCCAGTCGCGCCTCGCCGACCTGCGAGCGGCATCTCTGGTCGACTATCCCGGCGTGGCTGCCGCCAAGTTCGAAGTGCTCGAACTCCTGTTCGCGCACTTCCGCGCGCAGCATGTATCGGCCGACGGCAAGAGCGCTTCGACCGATTCGCGCAGTACGCGTGGCGAAGCATTCTTCGCCTTTGTCCAAGAGCGAGGCGAGGCCTTGCGTCGGCATGCGCTGTTCGAGGCGTTGCAAGCGCACTTTCATCTGATCGACGACTCGATCTGGGGCTGGCCGGTGTGGCCCGATGCCTACCGCGACCCGGCTTCGCCCGAGGTCGCCGCATTCGCCTCGGAGCATGCCGATCGCGTGCTCTTCCATCTCTACCTGCAATGGGTCGCCGTCGAGCAACTGGTGCGGGTGAACTCGCGTTGCAAGGCGCTCGGACTCGGCATCGGTCTCTTCCTGGATCTTGCTGTGTCTGTCGATCGCGGAGGCTCCGATGTGTGGGGCGAGCCGTCGGCTTTCGGTGCTGGCGCCAGCGTCGGCGCGCCGCCGGACGAGTTCAATCCGAACGGCCAGAGCTGGGGCTTGCCGCCCTTGCGGCCAGACCATCTGCGCGCCAGCGGCTACCGCATCTTCATCGAGACCTTGCGCGCCAACATGCGCGGCGCGGGCGCCTTGCGTATCGACCACGTGATGGGGCTGATGCGCCTGTTCTGGGTGCCCCAAGGACGCACCGCACGCGATGGCGCTTATGTGCACTACGCGCTGCACGAGATGATGGCGATCGTCGCGCTCGAGAGCCAACGCAACCATTGCATGGTGGTGGGCGAAGACCTCGGCACCGTGGCCGACGAGATGCGCGCAGCGCTGTCCCGGTCCGAAGTGCATTCGTACCGGCTCTTGTACTTCGAGCGCTGGCCCAACGGCGACTTCAAAGCGCCTGCCGAGTACCCGCGTCATGCGCTGGTCGCCGTCAGCACGCACGACCTGGCCACACTGGCCGGCTGGTGGTCGAGCCACGACCTGCGCCTGCGCTGGCAACTCGGCTTGTTCCCCAATGAGCAAACCTTCGAGAAGCAATTGCTCGATCGTGCGCAGGAGCGCGTGCGCCTGCTGCTGGCGGTGCAGCATGCCGGCCTTCTCACGGGCGAGCAGGTGGCCGAGGCGACCGGCAGCCAGACCTTGCCGGCGCTCGCGGTGCAGGCCGTGCACCTGTACCTGGCGATGGCGCCCTCGGCGCTGATGCTGGTCCAGCTCGAAGACGCTCTGGGTTCGGTCGAGCAGGCCAACTTGCCCGGCACGACCGACCAGCAACCGAACTGGCGTCGCAAGCTGCCGATCGATCTCGATGCCGTCGGTGCCGATGGCGATGCGCGCAAGCTGTTCGACGCGATGGCCGGAGTGCGACCGCGTGCAGCCGTGGCGGGTTCCGCGATGGCCGCGAGCCTGCAGACACGCGTGCCGCGCGCCACTTACCGGCTCCAGTTCCACAAGGATTTCGGCTTCGACGATGCGGTCCGCATTCTTCCGTATCTCGCGCAGCTCGGCGTGAGCCATGTGTACTGCTCGCCGATCCAGCGGGCACGCGCGGGCAGCATGCACGGCTACGACGTGGTGGCGCACGACGAAGTCAATCCGGAGATCGGCGGTGCCGAAGGCTTCGCACGATTCATCGGTGCCTTGCGGCAGCACGGGCTCGGGCAGTTGCTCGACATGGTGCCCAACCACATGGGCGTGCTGGGCGCCGACAACGCATGGTGGCTCGACGTGCTCGAGAACGGCCAGGCGTCGCACTTCGCGCAACACTTCGACATCGACTGGCAACCGCTCAACATCGAGCTCACCGGCAAGGTGCTGCTGCCCGTGCTGGGCGGCCACTACGGCGAGGTGCTGCAGAACGGCGAGATCGCGCTGCGCTTCGACGCTGCCGAGGGCAGTCTGGCGCTCAACTACTTCGAGCATCGGTTTCCGCTGGCGCCCGAGAGCTATACCGATGTGTTGCTGGCTGCATCGCGACACGTCGAAGACGCCGATGTCGCAGCGGGTGCCGCGAGCATCGCGTCGGCCTTCGGCCATCTGCCGGGTCGCAATGAAACCGAGCCGCAGGCGCGCGCCGAGCGTGCGCGCGACAAGGAGCTGCTGAAGGCGCGTCTGGCGCGTCTGTGCACCAGGTCGCCGGCGCTGACGGAAGCCATCGCAGCGTCGGTCGACACGGTGAACAGCGATGACACTCGCGATCAGTTGCACGCGTTGATCGAAGCGCAGGCGTATCGCCTGGCTTACTGGCGCGTTGCGGCGGACGAGATCAACTACCGCCGCTTCTTCGACATCAACGATCTGGCCGCGTTGCGCATGGAGCGCGACGAGGTGTTCGAGGCCACGCAATCATTCGCGCTCGACCTGGCCGCAGCCGGCGTGGTGGACGGTCTGCGTATCGACCATCCCGATGGTCTGTACGACCCGGCGCGCTACTTCCTGCAATTGCAGCAAGGCTATGCGCGGCGGGCGCGCCTGACGTTGCCCGATGTCGATGCGCAGGGTCGACCGGCGCGCCCGCTCTATGTCGTCGCAGAGAAGATCGCGGCGGCCAACGAAGAGGTGCCGGAGAGCTGGCATGTGCACGGCACCACGGGCTACCGCTTTGCCAACGTCGCCAACGGCGTGCTGGTCGATGCCGCGGCGGGGCCTGAAGTCGAACGCATCTGGCGCGACTTCAGCGGTGTCGATGCGTGCTTCGAGGCGCTCTCGCATGTCGGCAAGCGCGACGTGATTCGCACCGCGCTGGCGTCCGAGCTCAACGTGCTCGCGACCGAGTTGGTGCGACTCGCGCGCGCCGATCGCAGCACGCGCGACTACACGCTCAACGCGCTGCGCCGCGCACTCGCCGAGGTCGCGGTGTGCCTGCCGGTGTACCGCACGTACTTCGTGCACAGCGCTTCGGAGCAAGACCAGCACTTCATCGCGCGCGCGGTGGAAGAGGCGCGGCGGCAGAGCCAGGACTCGGACTTGTCGGTGTTCGACTTCGTGCACCAGAGCCTGCTGGGCGAAGCCGTGCCGCTGGCATCGGCTGATCTGCAAGGGCGCGTGCACCACTTCGCGCGGCGCTTCCAGCAGTTCAGCGCACCGGTGTCGGCGAAGGGGGTCGAAGACACGGCCTTCTACCGTTACTTTCCGCTGAGTTCGCTGAACGAAGTGGGCGGCGAGCCGGGCACCTTCGGGATGACGGTGACCGAGTTTCACAGCGCCAGTGCCGACCGCGCGCTGCGCTGGCCGCACACCATGCTGGCGACGTCCACGCACGACAACAAGCGCTCCGAAGACGTGCGCAATCGCATCGACGTTCTTTCGGAAATGCCGGCTGCGTGGCAGGCCGCGTTGACGCGATGGTCGGAGATGAACCAGCGCGTGCGCGACCGGCTTCAAGCCGAAGGCGCGCCGAGCGATTCACCTTCGCGTGCCGACGAATACCTGCTCTACCAAACCCTGCTCGGCACGCTGCCGCCCGATGGACTCGAGGATGAAACGCTCGCGCCGTATGCCGAGCGCATCGTGCAATACCTCTTGAAGGCGGCGCGCGAATCCAAATCGCACACGCGATGGACCGCGCCCGACGAGGCCTACGAAGCGGCGCTCGAAGGCTTCATACGCGAACTGCTGGCCGGCGTTCAGGGCAACGTGTTTCTGCGCGATTTGCAGGCTTTTGGCGATACCGTGGCCTGGCTCGGCGCGTGGAACAGCATCACGCTGATGTTGCTCAAGTACGGCTCGCCGGGCGTTCCCGATCTGTACCAGGGCAACGAGTTGATGGACCTGAGCCTGGTCGATCCGGACAACCGCCGACCGGTCGACTACGACTGCCGGCAACGCTGGCTGCAACAGCTCGATGACTTGCCGCAAGGGCGGGGCCTGGCCGATGAAGTGGGCTCGCTGGCACGTGCACCGCACGATGGCCGGGCCAAGCTGTGGGTGGTGCGGCGCCTCCTGGCATTGCGTCGCGACAAGTCTGCTTTGTTCCGCGACGGCGGGTATGCCGCGCTCGGCATCGACGGTCCGAAGTCCGAGCATGCATTGGCGTTCGAGCGGCGGCTCGACGACGATGTGCTCATCGTCGCGGCGGTGCGCCGATTCGCAGGGCTCACTGCGACGACCGGGCCGGACAGCGGCGTACCTGCATTGCCGGGTGGCGAGGTCTGGCAGGGCACGGTGCTTCGTCTGCCGAATGCGCCTGAAGGCAGCGCGTGGGAAAACTTGTTGACCGGCGAACGCCTGGTCGTCGAGCAAGGCGCGCTGCAGCTCTCATCGTTGTTCGGCAAGTTCCCCGGTGCGGCGCTCGTGCCGTGGTCGGATCGTTCGGCCTGAAGCGTCGATGCTTCAGGAGATGCCGGGCGTCACAGCAAGTCGCTCGGCACGAACCAGGAGAAGAACAGCAGCTTGAGCCGCACGATCATGCTGGCCTCGGGCTCGTCGTTGAAGACGTCGCCCGTGCCGTCGGTGCTGAACCACTGAACCTGATCGGTGCCGGGCTTCAGCGCCAGCCGGTAAACCCCCTGTGCTTCGTCGATCTGGAACGCTTCGATCAGTTGGTGCGCAAGCTCGAAGCTTTGCACCCGCACGCCCAACTCGGTGTTGAGCCGGGCCGAGCGCGGATCGAAATTCATCGAGCCGACCAGCACCGATTCGCGATCGATCAGCGCAAGTTTGGCGTGCAAGCGGCCACGCGATTGTGCGAACGTCTTGCGCAAGTTGAGGCTGCGCTTGATCTGCGCCGAGCTGACTTCGTACAGCTCGACGCCGAGCTTGAGCATCGCGACCCGGTAGTTGTTGTAGTTGATGTTGACCAGTGGCTCGTCGGTATCGGCGAGCGAATTGGTTCCGACGGTCATGCTCACGCCGCGGTCGCGCAGCTGCCGCATCTGCGCGAGGCCCGCGTCGCCGGGAATGAAATAGGGCGAGATCACCACGATGTCCGAGCGGGCGCTGTCGAAGAGCGCGTGCGTGCGCTCGGCCAGCGTTTGCGGCGTGCTGAAGCGGCCGGTGATGGAGCTGCCGCTGCCTTCGTCGAGTGCCTTCAACGGACTGTCGGCGGCGGCTTGGGCGCTGGCACGGATGAGGTCGAGGCGGCCCTGCGCCAAGGCGACGCCGATGGGCGCATCGCCGAACATGTCGGCGTCGGGCACGGGCGCCGGTTCTGGTGCCGAAGACGGCGCAGTCAGCACGTCGAAGTTGGCGCGCAGCTGTTCTCGCGAGGCGTGTGGCACGGCAATGCGCGCCAACGAATAGACCACCTCGCTGTTCCAGTAGGTGTCGAAGAGCGCCGAAAGTTCGGTCACGACCGACCCGGCCATCATCAGGTCGAGGTCGATGAAGTTGTCGCCGGCACCGCGCAGGAAGTACTCGTCGGCGAGATTGCGACCGCCCGCGATCGCCATCGCGCCGTCGGCCACGAAGAGCTTGTTGTGCATCCGGTGGTTGAGTCGTCGGAACTCGCTTGCAAAGCTGATCCAGCGCGTCGCCATGCTCTCGCGGCCGGAAGCGAAAGGGTTGAACAGGCGCACTTCGACATTCGGGTAAGACGCCAGGCCGAGGAGCATCGGATCGAGGCCGCCCGTGTAGAAATCGTCCAGCAGCAAGCGCACCCGTACACCGCGCAAGGCGGCGTTACGCAGTTCTCGCAAGATCAATTTGCCGGTCTTGTCGTTGCCGAGCAGGTAGTACTGCAGATCGAGCGACGACTGTGCGCGGCGGATGAGTTGCAGCCGCGCATCGAGAGCGAACTCGGGTTGCGGCAAGGCACGAATGCCCGACAGCGCGGTGCTCCCGTCGGGAGGCTCGGCACGGTAGGGCGCGGTGAGGCGCCCCAGTTCGGTCGTGGTCGATACCGCGATTGCATGCACCGGTGGCGCGGTCGAGGGCGCGGGCAAACCGGCACAGGCGTTGAGCAGCAGCACGCCGAGGGCGAATGACCAGCGCCAGAGCGACGAGCCGCAGTGAAAGACGATGCGCATGCAGTTCCGGCGGTTGAAGACAATCTAGACGATGAAGGGGTCGGGATCGAAGTGGCCCGGGAACCGGAGCATATGCGGGTCTAGACACCTGCAGCAAAATCGATCGGATGAAACGACACATCCTGAAGGTCGCCGCTTTCCAGTCGATCACTGCGCTGCTGGCGCAAGGGCTCGTGAGTGTGCCGGCCGGTGCCCAGACCGCGGCGGATACGGCGCCCGCGCTGCCCACGTTGCCCGCAATCACCGTATCGACGCCCCGTGGCGCCGCCTCGCCTTTCGATGTCGCCGGCTCGGTCGACCGGGTCGAAGGCAGCGATCTGCGCAACGACAAGCTGCAGGTCAACCTCTCTGAAAGTCTGGGCGCGGTGCCCGGCCTGCTGGTGCAGAACCGCCAGAACTATGCGCAAGACCTGCAGTTGTCCATACGCGGCTTCGGTGCCCGATCGACCTTCGGCGTGCGTGGGGTGCGCATCTACGTCGACGGCATTCCGGCCACGTTGCCGGACGGGCAAGGTCAGACGTCGAACATCGACATCGGCTCGGTCGATCGCGTCGAGGTGCTGCGCGGACCTTTCTCGGCGCTCTACGGCAACTCGTCGGGCGGCGTGATGCAGGTGTTCACCGAAAACGGAGCGGGACCACCCAAGCTCAGCTATTCGTTTGCCGCTGGCGCCTACGGTGCGTTGCGCCAAAGCACGATGGTCAGCGGCTCGTCCGGCGCCGTCGATTACTTGCTGAGCGGCAGCCACTTCAGCATCGATGGTTACCGCGCGCACAGCGCTGCGCAACGCGACATCGTCAACGGCAAGCTGGGCATCGCGCTGGACAACGGCGACAAGCTCACGCTGGTGGTCAACAGCGTCCACTTGAAGGCACAGGACGCACTCGGTCTCACGGCGGACCAGTACGCGATGGCGCCCCGCAGCGCGCCACTCGCGGTGCAATACGACACGCGCAAGACGGTCGATCAGACCCAGGCTGGCCTGACCTACGAGCGGCGCATCGACGCGTCGCAAACGTTGCGCCTGATGGTCTACACGGGCGAGCGAAAGACGACGCAGTTTCAGGCGATCCCGCCATCGGCTCAATTGAACCCGCTGCAGTCGGGCGGCGTGATCAATCTGGCACGCGATTACGGCGGCATCGACTTGCGCTGGTCTGCCAAGCTACAACTGGCCGACCGTCCCTTCGACATCGTCGCGGGCCTGGCGTACGACAGCCTGCGCGAATGGCGTACGGGCTATGAAAACTACATCGGTCGCATCACGGCGCCCATCCTCGGCGTGCAGGGCCGGCTGCGTCGCAACGAGCGCAACACCGTGTGGAACCTGGACCCCTACGCGCAGGCGACGTGGCAGTTCGCCGAGCGCTGGACGCTCGAAGCCGGCGTGCGACGCAGTGCGGTGCACTTCGATTCGCAAGACCGCTACATCATCGGCGCCAACGGCAATGACAGCGGCAGCGCCCGGTACGAAAAGACCTTGCCTGTCGTGTCACTGCGCTACGAGGTGACACCGGATGTGGCGGTGTACACCTCGGCCGGCCGAGGTTTCGAGACGCCGACGCTCAACGAGCTGTCGTACCGCGCTGGCGGCGCCAGCGGACTCAACTTCGCGTTGCAGCCGGCCGTCAACGACAGCGTGGAAGTAGGGGCCAAGGCCAAGGTCGGCGGTGGGTTGCTGACCGCCGCGTTGTTCCGCACCGGCACGCGGGACGAAATCGTCACCAACACCAACATCGGCGGTCGCGCCACCTTTCAGAACGCGGGGCGTACCCGTCGCGATGGGTTCGAGTTGGGATGGCAACACGAGACCGCGAACTATTGGCGCACGCAGCTCGCCTACACCTTGCTCGACGCGCGTTACCGGGATCAGTTCTGCTCGCCGTCACCTTGTGCCGCGAACAACACCGTGGCGGCCGGCAATCGAATACCTGGCATCGCGAGACAGTCGGTCTTCGCGTCGTTCGGCTGGGCGCCTCCGGAGGGCTGGCATGCGGGTGCGGAGCTGCGGGCACTGAGCCGCATCCAGGCCAACGATGTCAACAACGCGCGCGCGCCAGGCTACATGCTGGCCGCACTCGAAGCGGGCTATGCGAAGCGGCTCGAGCATTGGGAGTTGAACGCGTTCGCGCGGGTCGACAACCTGTTCAACCGACGCTATGTCGGCTCGGTCATCGTGAACGAAGGCAATGCGCGGTACTACGAACCGGCGCCCGGGCGTAACTGGACGGTGGGCGCGGGCGCTTCCTATCGCTTCTGAGGCGATGCGCGCCGGCTTGCAACGCCGGCAATGGGCTGCGAGTTGCAGGGACAAGGCGGCTGTGAGTCCCGCACACCAGCGCCACAGGCTAGGCTGCAACGCGAGTCCGCAATCCGGAGCTGTCGATGACCGCGGTGACTTTCCGAGCCTGACGTTCCAACTTTTTAAAGACCTTCTATGCCAGACGACGAACGCTGTTGCGGAACCGGTACCTGCATCATCGATGCGCGGGGCCACTGCTGGTGCGGCCAACAATGGGACGGAGAAAAAATGTGCCGTCCCAGCCAGCTCGAAGCACCCTCTGGCACGCCCGAAGCGCCGCAAAAGCAGCTGGGCACCCAAGCAGAATCCTCTTGACCGCAACTGTCCCGCTGGGCCCGACCCGTTGGGCACAGGCGCTTGGCTACGGTGGTTTGATGCCGTTCGTCGGGCTTGCGTTGGCGGTCTGGCTGCTGGGGCCGACCGACCGTGCCCGCAGCCTTTCAGCTCTGGTGGCCTACGGCGCTTCCATCCTCGGTTTTTTGGGTGCCGTCCACTGGGGCCTTGTCATGCGCGATGCGTCGGGTGGTCGGTCGACGGGTTCGCTCGTGTGGGGCGTGACACCCGCCCTGGTCGCCTGGATTGCGTTGCTGATCGACCCTGTGACGGGTCTCTGGATGGTCGCCGCCGGACTGTGGGCCTGTTTTGCGGTGGACAGCGTGACGTACCCGCACTTCGGAGTTCGCGGCTGGTTGCCGATGCGTCTGGCGCTGACCGTGGTCGCGAGTCTTTGCTGCGCTGCGGGTGCGATCAAGGTGATGCAATGAACGAAGCCGCGATGCCAAGTCTCAGCGATGCCGATATCTCCCGCATCGTCGAAATGGCCTGGGAGGATCGCACCGCATTCGAGGCGATCGCGCTGCAGTTCGGTCTGAACGACTCGGCGGTCGTCGCCCTCATGAGGCGTCAGTTGAAGCCCGCCTCGTTCAGGACGTGGCGCAAACGAATGGCCGGCCGGGTGACCAAACATGCGGCGCTGCGCAGCGCCGAAGTGCAGCGCCACCGCGCGACCCACACGCGGCAGTAGCTGACGTAGCGGGAGTTACCCGCCGCAGCTCGTCGTAAGCCCGCCTTACAGGCCGGCCGCTGCCCGCAGCTTGGGCGCGATGCTGGTGTTTTCCCAGGTGAACTCGGGCTCTTCGCGGCCGAAGTGGCCGTAGGCGGCAGTCTTCTGGTAGATCGGGCGGAGCAGGTCGAGCATCTGGATGATCCCCTTCGGACGCAGGTCGAAATGCTCGCGCACCAGGGCGGCTATCTTCTCGTCGGAGATCAGGCCCGTGCCTTCGGTGTAGACCGTGATGTTCATCGGCTCGGCCACGCCGATCGCATAGGCCACCTGGATCTGGCATTGCCGCGCGATGCCGGCGGCCACGATGTTCTTGGCCACGTAACGCGCGGCGTAGGCGGCCGAGCGGTCGACCTTCGACGGGTCCTTGCCCGAGAACGCGCCACCGCCGTGCGGGCAGGCGCCGCCGTAGGTGTCGACGATGATCTTTCGTCCTGTCAGGCCGCAATCGCCTTGCGGGCCGCCGATGACAAAGCGGCCGGTCGGATTGATCAGGTATCGGGTGTTCTTCAGCCATTCCTTCGGTAGCACCGGCTTGATGATCTCTTCGATGATGGCTTCGGTGAACGAGGCCTTCATCTTGGTTTGCGTCTCGCTCTGGTCGGGATGGTGCTGGGTGGAAAGCACCACGGTGTCGATGCTGTGCGGCTTGCCATCGAGGTAGCGCATGGTCACCTGGCTCTTGGCATCGGGGCGCAGGAAAGGCAGACGGCCGTCCTTGCGCAATTGCGCCTGGCGTTCCACGAGGCGGTGTGCGTAGTAGATGGGCGCGGGCATCAGCTCGGGCGTCTCGTCGCAGGCGTAGCCGAACATCAGGCCCTGGTCACCGGCGCCGGTGTTCAGGTGGTCGTCCGATGCGTGGTCGACGCCTTGCGCGATGTCGTTGGACTGCTTGTCGTAGCAGACCATCACGGCGCAACCCTTGTAGTCGATGCCGTACTCGGTGTTGTCGTAGCCGATGCGCTTGATAGTGTCGCGCGCCACCTGGATGTAGTCGACGTGCGCGTTGGTGGTGATCTCGCCGGCGAGCACCACCAGGCCGGTGTTGGTCAGCGTTTCAGCGGCGACCCGGCTGCGCGGGTCCTGCTCGAAAATCGCATCGAGGATCGCGTCAGAAATCTGGTCGGCAACCTTGTCGGGGTGGCCTTCGGAGACGGATTCGGAAGTGAAGAGAAAGTCGTTCGCCATTTTTTGAAACTCCATCAAAGTTGAAAAGGCGCGTTGCCGATTCCTTTGGGATCTCTGGCGAACGCTTTAGCAGAATGCCGATATGGCAATGCACAATCGCTCGGCGCTTGTGCGTGTCGCCCTGCAAGTAGTTCCATTAACTCAGCGACAATTTGAATTCTATTCGAGCTGCGCCGAGTGCGCATCGCCTGTGAATTTCATGTGCCGATGCGCAGGCTTCGTGTTTCAAAACCCCCCTCGTTTTCGATGATCACTCTGTTCCGCCTGCTCGCCCGCGTGCCGCTGCCATGGATGCATCGGATCGGCGCGGGGCTGGGCTGGCTGGTGTATGCGTGCTCTCCGACTTACCGCGGGCGCATGAAGGCCAACGCCGAGGCGGCGGGTTTCACGCGTGCGCAATACCGGCCTGCCATCGGCGCGGCCGGAAAGATGGTCGCGGAGCTGCCGTGGCTCTGGCTGCGACCACCCGGCGTCAGTGTGCTGACGCGTGTGCGCTGGTTCAATGAAGACGTGTTCGAGCAGGCACTCGCCACGGGGCGCGGCGTCATTCTCGCGACGCCCCATGTCGGCAGCTGGGAGATGATCGGCCAAGCCATCGCGGAGCGCTTCGCACCGGAGCACGGGCCGCTCACCGTGCTGTACCGCCCGGCGCGCAAGGCCTGGCTTGCGGACCTCACCGCAGGGTCGCGCGACCGGCCCGGCCTGAAGGCGCTGCCCACCACGCTGGCCGGCGTGCGCGGCCTGATGCGCGTGATGCGCAGCGGCGGCTACACCGGCCTGTTGCCCGACCAGGTGCCACCGCAAGGGCAGGGCGTGTGGGCGCCGTTCTTCGGCCGGCCGGCCTACACCATGACCTTGCTGGCGCGCCTTGCGCAGCAGACCGGCGCGCAGGTCCTCATGACCTGGTGTGAACGGCTGCCCGATGCGCGTTTTGTGATCCACTTCGAGGCAGTCGATGCGCCCGCGTTGCACGACGCTGGCGCGACACCCGAGGCCGCCGCCACTGCAATGAATGAGACCTTGATGCGACTGATCGAACGACTGCCCGGACAGTACCTTTGGGGCTATGGCCGCTACAAGCGACCGAGGGACGAAGCGTGAGCCTCGGTGCCAAGCTCGGCATCGGCTTCATGCGCATGCTGGCGCACGTGCCGTTGCCATTGATTCGCGGTTTCGGTGCCGCCATGGGCGTCTTGCTGCACACCGTCGCGCGACCGCGGCGGCACGTGGTCGACGTCAACCTGAAGCTCTGCTTTCCGGACTGGACGCCGCAACGGCGCCGCCGCGTGGCGCGCGAAACCTTCGTACATGTGGCACAGGCCTGGCTCGACCGCAGCTGGCTGTGGCATGCGCCGCTCGCGGTGGTCCAGGCGCGGTTGAATCTGCACGGCGCCTTGAGCGAGCTCGAAGGCGAGGCGCCGACCATCGTGTTCGCGCCGCACTTCTGCGGGCTCGATGCGGGCGGCACGGCGCTGTCGATCGGCGTTCCGCGTCCATGGACTTCGATCTTCACGCCGCAGCGCAATCCGCTCATCAACGACTGGCTGGAGGTGGGCCGCACGCGCTTTCATCGCGAGGTGCGGGTGTTCGATCGCACCTCGGGCGTGAAGCCGATCGTGAGCGGCTTGCGCAAGGGCGGCTTGTTGTACCTGTTACCCGACATGAATTTTGGGCCGCAGGAGTCGATCTTCGTGCCGTTTTACGGGGTGCCGGCGGCCACTGTGCCGTCGCTGTCGCGCTTCGCCCGGCTGGGTCGCGCGAAGATCGTGCCGGTGCTCTCGCGGATGACGAAGACCGGCTACGACATCGAAGTGCTCCCGTCGTGGCAGAACTTTCCGACCGACGACGTGGAGGCCGATACCGCCTTGATGAACAAGCGTCTCGAAGGCTACATAGACACCATGCCGTCGCAGTATTACTGGGTACACCGGCGTTTCAAGACGCGGCCTGACGGCGAGCCCGCGGTCTATTGACCGCTGGGTCGCGGGCTATCGATTCAGGAAAGTCTCGATCTCCCGTGCCACCAGCGCAGGCTGCTCGTGGACGATCCAGTGGGTCGCGTTCGGCACCTTCTTGACCGTCAGATTCGGCACGTAGTCTTCAAGCCCATCGAGCAGGCCCGGCAGCAGCGCGGCATCGTCGAGCGCCCAGAAGACGAAGGTCGGCACATCCACGGTGAAGCGCTCGCGCGGCAGCACGGGGATGCTGTCGATCCAACCCCCTGCCGCATCGGGCAAAGGCGGCTTCATCGGTGTCACGCGGTACAGGTTGCAGGCACCGGTCAGTCCGGCGCTCCACACCTCGCGGTACTGGTCCTTGACCGCTTCGGTGAGCCAGCCGAAGCCGTCCGGGCCTGCCTTCATCAAAGTGAAGAACGGCCACATGCGCTTGAAGTCGTCGGCTGACAGCAAAACCTCGGCATCGGGCCGCGACAGGAAGTGCATGTAGGCACTGGCCTTCTGCTGCGCCGGGTTGTCGCGCAACTCCCGCATGAAGGTGCCGGGATGCGGTGAATTGATGATGACCAGCTTGCCGACCTGCGCCGGAAAGGCGTTGCCGTAACCCCATGCGAACGCGCCGCCCCAGTCGTGCGCGACCAGCGCGGCCATGCTGCCGTCGGCGCTTTCGGTCGCGACGAGTTGCTGGATGTCCTGGATCAACAGATGCGCCTTGTAACTGGCCACGTCGGTTGGTGCGCTGGATTTCTCGAAGCCTCGCAGATTGGGCGCGACACAGCGATAACCACCGTGCGCATCGCTCGAAAAATACGCGAGCAACTCGTCCCAGATGAACGCTGCCTCCGGGAAGCCGTGCAGAAATACCATCAAGGGCCGTCCCGGCTTGCCGGCGGCCCGGCAACTCAGCGTGGTGCCGTTGGGCAAGGTGCGTTGAAAGGTCTCGATCATCAGTTCGTCTCCTGTTGTTTTGACTCAGTCTGGATCGGCAGGCGCCTCTTTCGCCGCCGGCTCGGGCACTTCAGGATGTGCCCATCGCCAGATCAACTCGGCCGCCTCGCCGACGCCCTGTTTCTTCAGGGCAGAAAACAGTTTGACCTCGCCGCCGCCGCTCTGCAGTCGCGCAATCGACAGTGCCTTTGCGCCTTCGGAGCGGGTCAGCTTGTCGGATTTGGTGAGCAGCACGAGAAACTTCAGCCCTTCGGCGACGCGGGGCCGAATCACGTCGAGCAGGATCTCGTCGAGTTCGGTCAGGCCGTGCCGCGGGTCGCACATCAGCACGACGCCGCGCAGCGTTTCGCGCGTCATGAGGTAGTTGCCCATCACGCGTTGCCATCGCAGCTTGGCTTCTTTGGGCACGGCTGCGTAGCCGTAGCCGGGCAGGTCGGCCAGCACGGCATCGTCTACCTTTTGCTTGCCCAGACCGAAGAGGTTGATGTGCTGGGTGCGCCCCGGCGTCTTCGATGCGAAGGCCAGCCGCGTTTGCTGCGTCAACGTGTTGATGGCAGTGGACTTGCCTGCGTTGGAGCGCCCGACGAAAGCGAATTCCGGGAGGTCGAGCGGCGGCAAGTGTTCCAGTTGCGGTGCACTGGTCAGGAAATGGGCGGTGTGCAGCCAGCCGAGCGCGATGCGTTCGCGTTCGGCGGTTGCGGGGTCCGGGCCGGGCCGGGTGTGGGCCGGCTTCGGCGAAGGGGTGGTCATCTGTAGGCTTTCGGAACGGGGCGCCATTGTAGAATCGCGGCGTTTTGCGCCATAAATTCGAGCCCCTGATATGAAGTTTGTTGCCCATTTTCTGCTTGCAGCCCTCCTGGGCATCGCCGTCAGTTCGAGCTTCGCTGCAGATGAGCCCGCGGCCGCGCCGGCCAAGCCAGCCAAGCCGGATCTGGTCAAAGGCGAGGCGGCGTTCGCTGCCAAGGCCTGCGCTTCGTGCCATAACGCGGACGGTAACTCGGCGGTGCCGGCCAACCCCAAGCTGGCGCAACAACACCCGGAGTATTTGTACAAGCAGTTGGTCGAGTTCAAGGCCGGCAAGCGCAAGAACGCGGTCATGCAGGGAATGGCCGCCACGTTGAGCGACGATGAAATGCGTGACATCGCGTGGTTCATGGGCTCCATAAAAATGAAGCCAGGCTTCGCGAAAGACAAGGCAACGGTCGCACTTGGAGAAAAGATCTATCGCGGCGGCATCGCCGATCGCCAGATTCCAGCTTGCGCCGGTTGCCACAGTCCCGATGGTGCGGGTATTCCCGCACAGTACCCGCGGCTCGGAGGCCAGCACGCCGACTACATCGCGACCGAACTCACCATGTTTCGCGATAACGTCCGCACGAACAGTATCCAGATGACGGGTGTCGCTGCCAAGCTTAACGACCGCGAGATCAAGGCTGTGTCTGATTACATTGCCGGATTGCGCTGAACTTGCCCCCAGGTTGGCTCACTGCGTGTAGCCGGTCACCCCCTGACCGGGGGCAGCACCAGCGGCCCGGCGAAGCCGGTTCCGCGGTGCTTCACGAACAGAAGCGCATGAAACGCAGTAGTCGTTTTTGAACTAACCGCCAATAAATCAGACCAACAGGCGGGCTTATCCAGGGGGATGGCCCGCTTTTTTGCTTTCATGTCTATCTCCACCCACGGTCTTCGTGTTCGTCGCGGCCCGCAATCGCTTCGCGCGGCGGTGGAACTGTTTTCGTCGATGCGGTTCGCGATCTCGTTGCTGACCATCATCTGCATCGCATCGATCATCGGCACGGTGCTGAAGCAACACGAACCGATCGGCAACTACATCAACCAGTTCGGCCCGTTTTGGTCCGAGCTTTTTCATACCGCCAAGCTCGATTCGATTTACAGCGCTTGGTGGTTTTTACTGATCCTGCTTTTTCTGGTGATCAGCACGTCGTTGTGCATCGGGCGCAACACGCCGCGTATCGCGGCCGACCTCAAGACTTTCAAGGAAGACATCCGCGCGCAGAGCCTGAAGGCTTTCGGCCAGCGCGCCGAGACGGTGCTGGCTGAAACGCCGGAGGCCGCAGCCAATCGCATCGGGCAGTTGCTTGCGGGCGGCGGCTGGAAGGTGAAGCTGCAGCGGCGGGACTTGTCGGTGAGCGCCGCCAACGGCTCGCCGGATGCTTCAGGCTGGATGGTCGCTGCGCGCGCCGGCGGCGCCCATAAGCTCGGCTACATCGCGGCCCACAGCGCCATCGTCTTGATATGCCTTGGGGGCCTGCTCGATGGCGACCTCGTGGTGCGTGCGCAGACCTGGTTCAACGGCAAGAGCGTGTTCGCCGGCGGCGGCATGATCGCCGACGTCGCGCCAGAGCATCGCCTGTCTGCCAGCAATCCGACCTTTCGCGGCAACATCCTGGTGCCCGAGGGCGGCCGATCGAGCGTCGCGATCCTGAACCAGTCCGACGGTGTGTTGTTGCAAGAGCTGCCGTTCTCGATCGAGCTCAAGAAGTTCATCGTCGACTACTACTCGACCGGCATGCCCAAGCTCTTTGCCAGCGAGGTGGTGCTGCACGACCGCGAAACCGGCAAGGAGACGCCGGCGCGCATCGAAGTGAACCACCCGGCGAGCTACAAGGGCGTCGAGATCTACCAGTCGAGCTTCGACGACGGCGGATCGAGCGTAAAGCTCAAGGCGGTGCCGATGGCGGCCGCCGCCAAGCCTTTCGAGGTCGAAGGCGTGATCGGCGGGCCGTCTGTCGCCATCACCAACGGGGCCGACAAGCTCACGCTCGAGTTCGCTGCGCTGCGGGTCATCAACGTCGAGAACTTTGCCGACCCGCAGGCCAACGGCGCGGTCGACGTGCGCAAGGTCGACCTTCGGCACGATTTCGAGTCGCGCCTGGGTGCCGCGAACAAAACCGACAAGCCCAAGACGCTGCGCAACATCGGCCCGAGCATCGGTTACAAGCTGCGCGACGCAGCGGGGCAGGCACGCGAGTACCAGAACTACATGATCCCGGTCGACACCGGCGACGGCCAGCCGGTGTTCTTGCTCGGCATGCGCGAACGGCCCGAAGACCAGTTCCGTTACCTGCGCGTGCCGGCCGACGATCAAGGCTCGATGGATGGTTTCGTGCGCATGCGCAGCGCGCTGGCCGACCCGGCCCTGCGGGCCCGCGCCATCGATCGCTACATCGCGCGCGCCGCCGATCCGAAGCGGCCAGAACTCGGCGAGCAGCTGCGTACCTCGGCGACGCGTGCGCTGGCCCTGTTCTCTGGCGCTGAACGAGCACGCTCCGACGCAGTGAGCGCCGGCGGCTGGCAGGCCATCGCCGAGTTCATGGAGGTCAATGTGCCGAAGGCCGAGCGCGAGCGGGCCGGCGCGGTGCTGGTACGCATCCTGAACGACGTGCTGTTCGAGGTGCTCAACCTGAGCCGCGAAACGGCGGGCCTCGCTGCCTTGCCGCCCGATGACAAGTCGCAGGCTTTCCTGACGCAATCGGTGCTGGCGATCAGCGACGCGCACTTCTATCCGGCACCGGTCGCGATGATGATGACGGACTTCAAGCAGGTGCAGGCCAGCGTGTTCCAGGTAGCGCGTGCGCCGGGCAAGAACGTGGTCTATCTCGGCTGCCTGTTGCTCATCACCGGCATTTTTGCGATGCTGTACGTGCGCGAGCGTCGGCTCTGGATCTGGCTTTCGCCGAAGCGCGCCGAGGGTGACGTGGTGTCGGGCACCGACGCATCGATGGCCTTTTCGGTGAACCGCAAAACGCTCGACAGCGACCGTGAGTTCGAGCATCTGAAGCACAAGTTGCTGGCCTTCTCGAAGCAGAATCCGGTTTCTCCAGTTTCCCCAGACTCCCCCCAGACTCCCTGACAACGCGGGTATCCAGGACAAAGCGCATGACTACGACGACCCTCACTCTCAACGACAGCTGGCGGTCGCGCCGCGACACCTTCGACTGGGTGTTTGCCGCGCTGGTGCTGGCCGGCGGGCTCTTTGCGTTCACGCGCTACGGCGCCTCGATGGACTATTACGAAAAGCCCATCCTGCTGGCCGCCATGGTCGCCGGCGTGTCGCTCGGCTGGTTCTGGCGGCCGCTGCGGGTGTTGGCCCTGGTTGTGGCCTTCGCGTCGCTGTTGGCGATCAGCTCGTACCAGGGCGACCTCGGGCGTGCCGATTCGGTGTTCTGGCTCAAGTACTTCCTGTCGAGCCAGTCGGCCATCCTGTGGATGAGCGTGCTGTTCTTCATGAGCACGACCTTTTACTGGCTCGGCTTGTTCGGTGGACGTCAAGGCAACGCACTCGAACTCATCGGCTCGCGCATTGCATGGGCCGGCGTCACCATGGCGCTGATCGGCACGATGGTGCGCTGGTACGAGAGCCACCTGCTCGGCCCCGACATCGGCCACATCCCGGTCAGCAACCTGTACGAGGTGTTCGTGCTGTTCAGCTGGCTGACGACCAGCTTTTATCTCTACTTCGAATCGACCTACAAGACCCGCTCGATGGGCGCCTTCGTGATGCTGGTGGTCAGTGCGGCGGTCGGCTTTCTGCTCTGGTACACGCTGGTCAAAGGCGCACATGAGATCCAGCCGCTGGTGCCGGCGCTGCAAAGCTGGTGGATGAAGCTGCACGTGCCCGCCAACTTCATCGGCTACGGCACTTTCTCGCTGGCCGCGATGGTCGCCTTTGCCTACCTCATCAAGGAACAAGCGCAGGAAAAACGCTGGTACAAGCTCACGCCCATCTGGCTGCTGGGTGTGGCGCTCTGCTTCGTGCCTGTGGCGTTTCGCCAGCGTGTGCAGGAAGCCGGCGGCAGTTACTGGGTGGTGTATGCGGGTATCTCGGCACTGATCGCCGCGGGCATTCTGTTGGGTCGCAAGCGCATCGCTGCACGGTTGCCGTCGAACGAGGTGCTGGACGATGTCATGTACAAGTCCATCACCGTGGGCTTCGCCTTCTTTACGATCGCGACGGTGCTCGGCGCGCTGTGGGCGGCGGACGCCTGGGGCGGCTACTGGAGTTGGGACCCCAAGGAAACCTGGGCGCTGATCGTCTGGCTCAACTACGCGGCCTGGCTGCACATGCGGCTCGTCAAGGGTTTGCGCGGCACTGTGGCGGCCTGGTGGGCGTTGGGTGGCCTGGCGGTGACCACCTTCGCGTTCCTGGGCGTCAACATGTTCCTGAGCGGGTTGCACAGCTACGGGACGTTGTAGGGTCGATTCAGCGTCCATCGAATCCGGGCGAGCGACTTGCGCGTAACCAAAGCAGGGTCGTGCACGAACTAACTTTTGCAACAACGATTCCGCGAAAGGTTTCCATGTCGATCGGTTCACGTCAAGATGGCTTCATTCACTCGTCTTCCAGCGAGATCACCCCACGCAGCATCTACGAGGGCCGGCGCGACCTCTTGAAGCTGATGGCTGGCGGCGCCGCTGGTGCGGCACTGGCCGGTTGGGCTTCGCGCGAAGCGATGGCGCAAACGGCCGGTCCCGGTAAGCTTGCCAAACTGCTTGGCGGAAAATCTGCCGTGGTGGGGGCGATGTCGACCGAAAAGGTGAGCGACTACAAAGACGCCACCACGTACAACAACTACTACGAGTTCGGCACGGACAAGGCCGATCCTGCAAAGAACGCCGGCACGCTCAAGACCCATCCGTGGACGGTGGAGGTCGAAGGCCTGGTCAAAAAGCCCGGCAAGTACGGCATCGAAGACCTCATCAAGATGAGCGCGCAGGAAGAGCGCATCTACCGCCTGCGCTGCGTCGAAGGCTGGTCGATGGTGATCCCATGGGTCGGCTACTCGCTGGCCGAACTCATCAAGAAGGTCGAGCCGCAAAGCAATGCGAAGTACGTCGAGTTCGTGACGCTAAATGACCCGAAGACGATGCCATTCGTCGGCTCGCGCATTCTCGATTGGCCATACGCCGAAGGGCTGCGAATGGACGAGGCAATGCACCCCCTTACGCTGCTGGCCTTCGGCATGTATGGGGAAGTGCTGCCGAACCAGAACGGTGCGCCGGTGCGCATCGTCGTGCCATGGAAGTACGGCTTCAAGTCGGCCAAGTCGATCGTCAAGATCCGCTTTGTCGAAAAAGAGCCGAGTACTGCCTGGAATAAGTCGGCGGCAAACGAATACGGCTTTTATTCGAACGTGAATCCGAGCGTCGACCATCCGCGCTGGAGTCAGGCCACCGAGCGACGCATCGGCGACGGCTTGTTCGCCAAGCGTCGCAAGACGGAAATGTTCAATGGCTATGAAGCACAGGTCGGCCAGCTCTACGCCGGCATGGACTTGAAGAAGTTCTACTAGCCATGGCAACGTCCGGGCCCGTGCTCGTGCTCAACAAGCTGTTGCTGCACAAGGCCGCAAAGCCGATCATCTTTCTGGTCTGCCTGCTGCCATTTATTCGGCTGGGCTACGGTGCTTTCACCGACGGACTTGGCGCCAATCCGGCGGAATTCCTGATCCGTGCGGCGGGCGACTGGACGCTGCGCTTTGTCTGCATCGTGCTGGCGGTCACGCCACTGCGTGTGATGACCAAGCTGAGCGGCTTGGCACGATTCCGCCGCATGCTCGGGCTCTTTGCCTACTTCTACGTCGTGTTTCACCTGCTGAGTTACAGCTGGTTCGACATGGGTTTCGACATTGCAGACATCGCGAAAGACATTGCCAAGCGGCCGTTTATTCTGGTGGGCTTTGCGGCCTTCGTGCTGCTCACGCCACTCGCGGCAACATCGTTCAATCGGGCTATCAAGGCGATGGGCGCCAAGCGCTGGCAGATGCTGCACAAGCTGGTTTATGTAATCGCCGGGCTCGGGCTGCTGCACTTCTTCTGGATGCGTGCGGGCAAGAACAATTTCAACGACGTGTTCGTCTACGCCGCCATCGTCGCAGCACTCCTCGGATGGCGCGTCTGGCACTTTTTCAGCAAGAAAAAGAAGATGCAATCGTCACCGGTGGTGCGTCCTCAGCCTTCGCGGGGAAGCTCGCTGCGGAGCTGATCCTCGAGCGTTTCGCGACGGCGGATCAATGTGGCTCGGTCGCCGCTGACCATCACTTCGGCGGCGCGGCCTCGCGTGTTGTAGTTGCTCGACATGCTCATGCAATACGCGCCTGAAGAGAGCACTGCGAGCAGATCGCCGGCTTGCACATTGAGCGAGCGGTCCCGGCCGATCCAGTCGCCGCTTTCGCAGATCGGACCGACCACGTCGTAAATCGTCCCGTCATCCGATCCACCAGATCGCATCTGCAGCGGCACGATATTCTGAAAGGCCTGGTACATCGCAGGACGCGGCAGGTCATTCATCGCCGCGTCGATGATGCAGAAGTTCTTGTCTTCACCCGGCTTGACGTAGAGCACTTCTGTCACGCACACCCCGGCGTTGCCCACCAGTGAACGACCGGGTTCGATGATCAGCTTGCGATTGCCGAAACCGCGCGCATCGAGCCGGGCCAGCAACTGCTTCCACAGCGCATCGGCAGCCGGTGGCACCTCTCCGTTGTAGTCGATGCCCAAGCCACCACCGAAGTCAAGATGATGGATTGGTACGCCCGCGGCTTCGATGGCTTCGACCAGATCGAGGATGCGTTCGCACGCATCCAGGTAAGGAGACATCTCGGTGATCTGCGACCCGATGTGGCAATCGATTCCTACGACGTCCAGTCCTGGCAGCTTCGCCGCATGGCGGTATGCGTGCAGTGCACGGTCGTGCGCGATGCCGAACTTGTTCCCCTTGAGACCCGTAGAGATATACGGATGCGTCTTGGGGTCGACGTTCGGGTTGATGCGAATGCTGATGCGGGCTCGTTGGTTGCTGGTCGATGCCACTTCGTCCAACACGTCGAGTTCGGCTTCGCTTTCAACGTTGAAGCAACCGATGCCGGCGTCCAGCGCCTGCTTCATCTCTGCGCGTGTCTTGCCGACGCCGGAAAAAATGATGCGGGCCGGATCGGCACCGACCGCGAGTGCACGCGAGAGCTCACCGCCCGACACGATGTCGAAGCCACAACCGGCTTCGGCAAAGACGCGCAGCACGCCGAGCGACGAATTGGCCTTCATCGCATAACAGATCAGCGCGTCCCTGCCGTCGAAGCCGCGTTGATAAGCGCCGAGCGCATCGAGCATCCACTGCTTCGAATAGACGAAAAGAGGCGTGCCGTGTTCGCGCGCCAGCGCAGCGAGCGACATGGCCTCAATTTGCAGTGTGTCGTCTCGTCGCGCGATGTGGGGATGGCCTGGAAGCGTCGCGGGTTCCTGGAGCTCTGCCGTCACTTGGTGGTCCCGCTTGTTTCAGGCGTTCCGGGCGGAGTCGTCATGGCTCGTGTTCCGGTTCCGCCCGGAGTTGCCTCGGTGCCGGGCGCTGCCGGCGTTGCAATCGGGGCATCCGTTGCGCCAGGCAAGCGTGGCGTCAGAAGGTCGGGCAGGGTTGCGCGATCCTTGGCTGCCGCATCCTTGGAAAGATAGAGCGGTCCGCGCTGACCGCAGCCGCTCAGTACGACGAGTGACGCCGCGCACAATACAGCAGCAAGCATCGACGTGCGAACCGTATGGCGACCTCTGCAGACCCTGTGCAGGTCGCGGCGGTGGTCGCTCACTAGAATTTGGAGAACATTCAACATGGCGAAATTGTAATGACCGACCTCGAATACCTGGACCACGCTGAATCCGCGCTCGCCGCCATCGAGCAAGCCTGCGATCGTATCAACGACGCGACCGATGCGGACATCGACAATCAGCGTGTCGGGGGAATGATCACGATCACTTTTCCCAACGCAAGCCAGTTGATCGTGAACCTGCAAGCGCCGTTGAAAGAGATCTGGCTCGCGGCGCGGTCGGGCGGTTACCACTATCGTCACGATGGCGCGGCTTGGGTCGACACCAAGACCGGCAGAGAGTTGTTCTCGCAATTTTCAGAAGAAGCCAGCACGCAAGCGGGGTTGCCGCTCGAGTTCACCGCCGACTAACTGCCGATCGAACGAAGCCAGCCTAGTTCCGGAACAGATCCAGGATTCGATTGCGCTCTTCGGGTGGCGGCGTCGGCGCAACGGGCGCACCGGTGAGCGCCTCGGCTGGCACCACCGGCGCCGTGTCCAGACCCAGGCTCGCCACACCACGGCCTGGCGCGTAGTCGTCGAAGTACCACTCGCCACCGACGTTGACCACGCCCGATGGCGGGGGCAACTCGGCTACCGGGACGCCCTTGAGGGCAGTCTCCATATACGAGATCCAGATCGGCAGACTCAGCCCGCCGCCCGTCTCGCGGTCGCCGAGCTTGCGGGGCGTGTCGTAACCCATCCAGGCAATGGCTGCCATGGTCGGTTGGAAGCCGGCAAACCAGGCATCGAGCGAATCGTTGGTGGTACCGGTCTTGCCATAAATGTCGGTGCGCTTGAGCGTCGCCTGTGCCTTGGCCGCGGTCCCGCCGCTGGCCACTGACTGCAGCAGGCTGTCGATCATCCAGGCATTGCGCTGAGGAATTGCGCGGATGGTTTCGTTTAACAGCGGCGGCTGCTTTTCGACGAGCACCTTGTCCTTGTGATCGGTGACTCGGGTCACGAGATACGGGTTGACACGATAGCCGCCATTGGCGAACACCGAATAGGCCGTCGCCATCTGCATCGGTGTGACCGAACCGGCACCGAGCGCCATCGGCAAATAAGCCGGATGCTTTTCGCGGTCGAAGCCGAAGTTGGTGATCCAGTCTTGCGCATAGTGAGTGCCAATCGACTGCAGGATGCGGATCGAGACCAGATTCTTCGACTTCATCAGCGCCCGGCGCATCGACATCGGCCCTTCGAAGCCGCCGTCGTAGTTCTTGGGCTCCCACGGTTGACCGCCTGTGGTGCCGGCATCGAAGAAGAGCGGGGCGTCGTTGATGACGGTCGCCGGCGAGAAGCCTTTTTCGAGCGCCGCCGAGTAGATGAAGGGCTTGAAGCTGGAGCCCGGCTGTCGCCATGCCTGGGTGACGTGGTTGAACTTGTTCTTGTTGAAGTCGAAGCCCCCGACCATCGCCTTGATCGCGCCATCGCGCGGATCGAGCGCGACGAACGCGCCTTCGACCTCTGGCAGCTGGGTGATTTCCCAAGTGTTCTTCGGTGTCTTGGCAACACGGATCACTGCACCACGGCGGATCTTGATGTTGGGGGGTGCCTTGTCGGACAGTCCGGATTGCGGCAGCTTCAGGCCTTCGCCGGTGATCTGAACCGCCTCGCCATCGGCGCGCACCGCATTGACTTCTTTCGGCGAAGCTTTGAGCACGACCACCGAAAGCAAGTCGCCGTTGTCCGGATGGTCGCTCAGCGCGTCGTCGATAGCTTCGTCGAATTCCTTCGGGTCGGCCGGCAAGTCGACGAATTTCTCGGGGCCGCGGTAGATCTGGCGGCGTTCGAAATCCATGATGCCTTTGCGCAGCGCTTTGTAAGCGGCTGCCTGGTCGGCGGCCACGAGCGAGGTGTAGACCTTGAGGCCGCGTGTGTAGGTGCTGTCTCCGTATTGCGCATACATCAGCTGACGCACGGTCTCGGCCACATATTCAGCGTGCAGCCGGTTCGTGTCCTGGCCGTCGCGAAGCTGGAGGTCTTCTTTCTTTGCCACTGCCGCCTGGTCGACCGTGATGAAGCCTGCTTCCTGCATGCGGTCGATCACGTACAGCTGTCGGCCGCGCGCGCGAGACGGATTGTTGACGGGATTGTTGGCGCCCGGCGCCTTGGGTAACCCTGCCAGCATGGCGGCCTGCGCGATAGAAATATCTTGCAGCGGCTTGCCGAAGTAAGCCTCCGAGGCGGCCGCGAAGCCGTAGGCGCGGTTGCCCAGATAGATCTGGTTCAGATAGATCTCGAATATCTGGTCCTTGCTCAGCATGTGCTCGAGCTTGAAGGTCAGCAAGATCTCATAGATCTTGCGGGTGAGCGTCTTTTCCGAGCTCAAGTACACGTTGCGCGCCACCTGCATCGTGATCGTGGAGGCGCCCTGGCTTTTCACGCGGTTGACGTTGGCCAGCCCTGCGCGAACCACGCCCTTGTAGTCGACGCCGCCATGTTCATAGAAGCGGGCATCTTCAGCCGCGAGGACTGCGTCTTTCATCACCTTCGGGATGGTGGCGATCGGGGTAAGGTTCCGGCGTTCTTCGCCGAATTCGCCGATCAGCGTGCCTTCCGAAGAGAAGACTCTCAGCGGCAACTTGGGTCGATAGTCAGAGAGCTCGGAAATGTCTGGAAGGTTGGGATATGCCACCGCCAACGCGACGGCGATCACACACAGAATCGACACCACGGCGGCAACAGCAAGCCCCAATGTCCAGAAAATGATCCGCAAAAGCCAGGTCAGCCATACCGACCTTTCAGGGGGTGGAGCGGGCTTGCGGGGGCCGTCGGGGCGTGTTGAGTCGGGCATTGAGCGGGATGGAGTCACCGCGCATTATAAAAAGTGAAATGCGCCGTATTGAAAGCGCCAACGCGCATAAAGTCGGCCGCGAAAATTCGTGACCTTTGTTGCAGGTCTCGTGACCTTTTGACAACGGATGCGCGCTCTACACCTTCTTCAGCTTTGTTGCCGGTGATTGTTGCTGATAGCATGCAACCACTCGCAAATATTTCCAATCGTTACAACCGACAGGACCGTAACTTGACCGACTTGGGATCGCTTTTTCGCCGGCAGCCTGCGCCATTGCTCGGCTTGGACGTTAGTTCGTCCAGCGTCAAGCTGGTAGAACTCGGTCGCGATGCCACCGGGAAACTGGTGCTGGAACGTTGCGCCATAGAACCGCTGGAACGCGGATGGATCACCGACGGCAACGTCGAGAAGTTCGACGAAGTTGCTGAAGCCGTGCGTCGCGTGGTCCGCAAAAGTGGCACCCGCACTAAAAACGTCGCACTGGCTTTGCCGCCTTCTGCCGTGATCACCAAGAAGATCGTGCTTCCGGGCGGTATGAGCGAGCAGGAACTCGAACTGCAGGTCGAGTCCGAAGCCAACCAATACATTCCCTTTTCCCTAGACGAAGTTAGTCTTGACTTCTGCGTGATGGGGCAGAGCGCCAACTCCACGGGAGACGTCGAGGTGCTCATAGCGGCATCCCGCAAGGAAAAGGTCCAGGACCGTCAGGGTCTGGCAGAAGCTGCCGGCCTGAAAGCGATGATCCTGGATGTCGAGTCTTATGCTTCTCGCCTTGCAACTGCAAGGTTGATCGAGCAGTTGCCGGGCCAAGGCCGGGACGCCGTCGTCGCGCTGTTCGAAGTCGGCGCGTTCACTACCAGCATGCAGGTGCTTCGGAATCAGGAAGTGCTGTATGACCGGGATCAGGCCTTCGGCGGCGCTCAACTCACTCAATTGATCGTGCGGCAATACGGTTTTTCGGCAGAAGAGGCTGAAACCAAAAAGCGCAGCGGCGATCTGCCTGACGACTACGGTTCCGGCGTGCTCCGGCCGTTCGTGGCCAGCATTGCGCAGGAAATTGCGCGGGCGCTCCAATTCTTTTTCACCAGTACGCCGCACAACCGTGTCGACTACGTACTTTTGGCCGGCGGTTCGGCTGCTTTGCCCGGCTTGACCAGTGCCGTCACCCGTCAAACTTCGTTTGCATGTTCGTTGGTCAATCCCTTCGACGGCATGGAAATCGGCGCAAATATCAGGGAGAAGAAGGTGCGTCGTGAAGCGCCCTCCTACCTGACTTCTTGCGGTTTGGCGATGCGGAGGTTCCTGCAGTGATTTTGATCAACCTGCTTCCGCACCGCGAAGCGGCTCGCAAACGCCGGAAAGAGACCTTTTACGCCTCGCTGGGCGCAGCTGCTTTGCTCGGCGTGCTGCTTGCCGGCGGCGCCTACGTTTGGTACCAAACGCAAATTTCGGGTCAGCAGTCCAAGAACACGTATCTTCACTCCGAGATCACCAAGCTCGAAAGCGAGATCAAGGAAATCTCGACGCTCCAATCTGAAATCGCAGCACTGCGCGCGCGGCAGACCGCCGTGGAAGATTTGCAGGGCGATCGCAATCTGCCGGTGCATCTGCTCAACGAATTGGTGCGCCAGTTACCGGATGGGGTTTATCTCACCAGCATGAAGCAGGACAACCAGACGGTGACGTTGCAAGGCATGGCGCAGTCGAACGAACGCGTCTCTGAACTGCTGCGCAACCTGGGCAACAACAGCCCCTGGCTTGTCAAGCCGGAACTGGTCGAAATCACGTCCGCCAGCGTCAACCTGACGCCGCGCGACCAGCGTCGGGTGGCTAACTTCACCATGCGCATCGGCGTCAAGCGACCGACCGATGTGGAAAAGGGCGCACCTGGCGCACCAGCGGCATCGGCCGCTGCAAAGGGGTAGGAAGCCATGGCAACACGACGCCCCACACGCAATATCGATTTCGCCGCCTCCATGCGGCGGTTCGGTGATCAGTTTCGCGGACTGAACCCTAACGATCCTTCGATGTGGCCATTAGCGCCACGCTTCGCGCTGTTCATTGCGGTAGTCATCGCCGTGCTTGCGGCACTCTGGTTCGTCTGGCTGACAAATTCGAATGACGAGTTGGAGGCAGAGCGCGCAAAGGAAGTGGCTCTGCGCGTCGACTTTCAAAAGAAGGTCGCACTGGCAGCCAACCTCGACCTCCTTAAAAAGCAGCGCGAGCAGGTCCAACAATATGTGACGTTGCTTGAGAAGCAGCTGCCCAGCAAGGCTGAAATGGACGCTTTGTTGTCGGACATCAACCAAGCCGGATTGGGTCGAAGTCTTCAGTTCGAGCTGTTCCGTCCTGGGCAGATCGTAGTGAAGGACTATTACGCTGAACTGCCTATCGCGCTGAAGGTGACCGGGCGCTATCACGATATGGGCGCCTTTGCCGCCGACGTCGCCAACCTGTCTCGCATCGTGACGCTGAACAATCTGGCGATAACGCCGCAGAAAGATGGCGGGCTCACCATGGACGCCACTGCGCGTACGTTCCGCTACCTGGATCCCGACGAGCAGGCTTCCCAACGCGCTGCCGCCGCAGCTGCAGCAAAGGGCAAGAAATGAGCGCGCGTGACTTGCTATGCATAGGTGCTGCAGCGTTTGCACTTACGGCATGCGGCAACTCCGACCGGGACGATCTTCAGCGCTGGATGGCGGAGCAGCGCGCGCAGGTCAAGCCGACCGTGCCGCCGATTTCCGAGCCCAAGAAATTCACCCCGCAGGCCTACACAGAGGCGGCTTCGTTCGAGCCCTTCAACATGCAGAAGCTGACGCAGGCTTTGCGCCGCGATTCGAACCAGCCGAGCAGCTCGGGCTTGATCGCCCCGGAGCTCTCCCGTCGGAAAGAATCGCTTGAAGCGTTTCCGCTGGATTCGATGGCGATGGTTGGTAGCCTGACCCGCAATGGGCAGCCGGTTGCGCTCGTGAGCGTTGACAAGCTGCTCTACCAAGTACGTGTGGGCAATCACCTTGGCCTTAACTACGGCCGCATTACCAATATCAGTGAAACCGAACTCGGCCTGCGTGAAATCGTGCAGGACGCCGCCGGTGAGTGGATCGAACGCGTGGCGACGTTGCAGTTGCAAGAGAAGGCAAAATGAACCGACAAAAAACAGTGCTTGCTCGGTGGCTGCGCGCCGCCAGCGTGACCCTCGTGGCGCTTGGGGTGGCTGCCATTGCGCAAGCGCAAAACGCCATTGAATCGATCACGAGTTCGGTCCAATCGGGCACGGAAGTCATCCGCATCGATTTGACCCAGCCGCTGTCGGCGGTGCCAACAGGCTTCGTCATACAGGCGCCTGCACGAATTGCGCTTGATTTCCCGGGCATCACCAATGCCATCGGTCGTTCCACTGTCGATGTCAACCAGGGTAACTTGCGTTCTGTGAACGTTGTCCAGGCAGGCGATCGGACGCGTCTGGTTATGAACCTCAAGCAGGCGACCGCATACAAGACCGAGATCCAGGGCAAGTCCCTGATCGTGTCCCTCGAGCCGGTGGCAGGTACCGCATTGGTTGCTTCGACCCAGTCGTCGTTCGCCGAGAACCGCAACCGCGATATGGTGCCGCTGCGCGATGTCGATTTCCGGCTCGGCGCCGACAACACAGGGCGTGTGATCGTCGATCTGGCGAACAACCAGGTCGGCGTCGACATCAAGCAGCAAGGCAAGAACCTGGTGGTCGAATTCACCAAGTCGACGCTGCCTGAAGGCCTTCGCCGTCGCCTCGACGTGTCCGACTTCGGTACGCCGGTACAACTCATCACCACCCAACAAGCCGGCGACCGTGTTCGCATGGTCATCGAGCCGCGCGGCGAGTGGGAGCACAGCGCCTACCAGAGCGAGAACCAATTTGTCGTCGAAGTGCGTCCCCGCAAGGTCGATCCGACGAAGCTGACGCAAGGCGTGGGCTACAACGGCGAAAAACTGTCGCTGAACTTTCAGAACATCGAAATTCGCTCGCTGCTCCAGGTTATCGCGGACTTCACGAACTTCAATATCGTGACGTCGGATTCGGTGACCGGCGCCCTGACGCTGCGTCTGAAAGATGTGCCTTGGGACCAAGCCCTTGAAATCATCATGCAGGCCAAGAACCTGGGCATGCGCAAGAACGGCACCGTGCTCTGGATCGCGCCGAAAGACGAAATCAACGCCAAGGAGAAGGTGGAGTTCGAAGCCAAGGCTGCGATCGAAAATCTAGAACCGTTGCGCACGCAATCGTTCCAGCTGAACTACACCAAGGCGGTGGACTTGCAAGGACAGATCACCGGTTCGGGGTCGGCAAGCGGTGGTTCGGGTTCCAGCAGCGCTCGCTTGTTGACAGCGCGCGGCAGCGTGATTGCCGAGCCGCGTACCAACCAGCTGTTCGTGACCGATATTCCGGCGCGGTTGGCTCAGGTTGCCGAAATGATCGCCAAGCTGGACATTCCGGTTCGCCAAGTTCTGATCGAAGCACGGATCGTCGAAGCATCCGACACCTTCGGCAAATCGCTTGGAGTACGGCTCGGGGGTGGCATCGGTGGCGGCGTTGTCGGATCAAACAACGGCAATCGTGTTTTCGGCAACCTCGGCGTGGGCCCGACCGTGACGCCTGCGACCGCGACCACTGCTGGCAGCGCGCTCACTACGTTCACCAACTCGAACTTCATCAATTTGCCTGCGACCAGTCCGAGTGGTACCGGCAACGCACCTGGCACCTTCGCCATCTCCCTGTTCAACTCCAGTTTCTCCCGGATGCTGAACCTCGAAATCTCCGCGCTCGAAGCCGACGGCAAGGGCAAAGTGGTGTCCGCTCCTCGCGTTGTGACTGCCGACCAGACCAAGGCGCTCATCGAGCAAGGCACAGAACTGCCGTACCAGGTTGCGACGTCCAGCGGTGCGACCTCGATCGCTTTCCGCAAGGCGAACTTGAAGCTGGAAGTGACGCCGCAGATCACACCGGAAGGCAACATCATCCTGACGCTCGACGTCAACAAGGACACGGTCGGGCAGGCAACGACCGCCGGCTTCGCGATCAACACCAAGCACGTGCAGACGTCGGTGCTGGTTGAGAACGGAGGCACTGTGGTGATCGGTGGTATCTTCGAACTCACCGAATCCAACGATGAATCGCGTGTACCGGTGCTCGGTGAAGTGCCCTACCTTGGCGCACTGTTCCGTACGCGCAATCGCGTTGCAAACAAGACCGAAATGCTCGTCTTTATCACCCCGAAGATGATTACCGACCGCAACGCCGCGCGCTGATCGCGCGCAGCGTCAGCCGACCCGCGTGGCGGTCGCATTCGTCGGTCTGCCCGGCGCCGGAAAATCCGCAGTAGGACGGCGCCTGGGTCAGCGCCTGCAGCTCCCTTTCGTCGACACAGACCAGGTTATCGAGCACCGCATCGGCTGCTCGATTCGCGAATTTTTCGATCGTGAAGGCGAAGTCGCTTTTCGGGACATCGAACAACAGGCGATTGCCGATCTGGCTGCGAACGCGCACGGCGTGCTGGCCACGGGCGGTGGTGCTGTGCTCCGCGAAGCCAATCGAACGCAGCTGCGCGATCATTTTCACGTCATCTATTTGCGTTCTTCGCCCGAGGATTTGTTTCGCAGACTGAGACACGACGTCAAACGCCCTTTGCTGCAGGTTGCCGATCCGCTGGGCCGGCTCCGTGAATTGCATGACGCGCGCGACCCCCTGTATCGGGACACCGCGCACGATGTCGTGGACACGGGCAGACCATCGGTCGCCATGCTGGTCAACATCATCGTGATGCAGCTGGAACTTGCCGGCATCGTCATCCCGGAACCGCAGGCGCAGATCGCGCCGCCGGTTTGACGCGGTGCGTCGCAGCCGCGTTGCCGTCACCTCTACACTCGGAGCCATGCCACAGACAGCACTTCGTGACCGTGTCGAGATCGATCTCGGCGACCGCAGCTACCCCATCCTGATTGCTGCCGATCTGCTCGACGAGCCCGATGCGTTCGACGCAGCGCCCGTCGCTTCGATGGCATTGATCGTCACCAATACGACGGTGGCGCCGCTGTATGCCGCCGCCTTGAAAACGACGCTCTCGAAGCGCTACCGCAGGGTCGAGACGCTTGCATTGCCTGATGGCGAAGTGCACAAGGATTGGGCGACACTCAATCTCATCTTCGACGCGTTGCTCGGGCACGGCGCCGATCGCAAGACCGTGCTGTTCGCGCTCGGCGGTGGTGTCGTCGGCGACATGACCGGCTTTGCGGCAGCGAGCTACATGCGCGGCGTGCCGTTTGTCCAGGTGCCGACGACGTTGCTGGCGCAGGTCGATTCGTCGGTGGGTGGCAAGACTGCCATCAATCATCCGCTCGGCAAGAACATGATCGGCGCGTTCTACCAGCCGCATCTGGTGCTCTGCGACCTTGCCACACTGCAAACGCTACCACCGCGCGAACTGAGCGCCGGGTTGGCGGAGGTGATCAAGTACGGTCCGATCTACGACATGGTGTTCTTTGACTGGATCGAGGCCAACGTCGATGCGCTGGTTGCGCTGGAGCCGGCCGCGCTGGCTCATGCGGTCAAGCGCAGTTGCGAGATCAAGGCCAAAGTGGTGGCGCAGGACGAGCGTGAAACAGGCCTTCGGGCCATTCTCAATTTCGGCCACACCTTCGGTCATGCGATCGAGTCCGGTCTGGGATACGGCGAGTGGCTTCATGGCGAAGCGGTTGGTTGCGGCATGGTGATGGCGGCCCATCTTTCTCACAAATTGGGAGGCGTCGACGCAGCGTTCGTCGCGCGACTCACCCGCTTGATTCAGCGAGCCGGCTTGCCCATTACAGGGCCGGCCCTGGGGGCAGAGCGCTACCTCGAACTGATGCGCGTCGACAAGAAATCGGAAGCCGGCGAGATCCGGTTCGTGGTCATCGACACGCCCGGCTCAGCCAAAGTGGCCGCTGCGCCTGAAGCCATGGTGCGCGAGGTGCTTGCTCAATGTTGCGAGGCCTGATCGCGCCTTACGCCTGCGACCCGGCGCAGTCGCGTGGCCGGCTGCATGACGAGCCACCAGCGCCCACGCGCGATGACTTTCAGCGTGACCGCGACCGCATCGTGCACTCCACCGCGTTCAGGCGGCTGGTCTACAAAACACAGGTGTTCCTGAACCACGAGGGCGATCTCTTTCGCACCCGCCTCACGCACTCGCTCGAAGTCGCGCAATTGGGACGATCCATCGCGCGTGCACTCCAGTTGAACGAAGACCTGGTCGAAGCGATCGCGCTGGCGCACGACCTTGGCCACACGCCCTTCGGCCATGCTGGTCAGGACGCGCTCAACGACTGTATGCGGACGCATGGCGGCTTCGAGCACAACTTGCAAAGCCTGCGAATGGTCGACACGCTCGAACATCGCTATCCGCAGTACGACGGGCTCAACCTCAGCTTCGAGACACGCGAGGGCATCCTCAAGCACTGCTCGCGCGCCAACGCCGAACGCATCGAAGCCGAAGAGCCCAATGGTGTGGCCCGGCGCTTTCTTGACGGCACACAACCCGCGCTTGAAGCGCAACTCTGCAATCTGGCCGACGAGATCGCCTACAACGCGCACGACATCGACGACGGAGTGCGCTCCGGACTGATCACCGTCGAAAGCCTGGCCGAGGTCGAACTGTTCGAGCGGTATCGGCGAGAAGCGCTGCAAGAACATCCGCAACTGCACGGACGGCGCGTGCTGTACGAGACGATTCGACGGATGCTCAGCGCGCAGGTCTACGACGTCATCGACGCAACCCAAGCTGCGCTCGCTGCTGCGACACCGGCCGATGCGGACGCCGTGCGTCGCTCTTCACCGCTGGTGCGGTTCAGTGAGCCGATGCGGGCGCAATCGATTCAACTCAAGCGGTTTTTGTTCGCTAACCTGTACCGTCATGCGCAGGTGACTGCGACCTCGGAGCGCGCCCAGGCGGTGGTACGCGGCCTGTTCGCGGCCTACCTCGATCGCGCGGACGACATGCCCGAATCGTTCGCCGCCCGCACCGATCGCCATCGTGCCGTGGCGGACTACATCGCCGGCATGACCGATCGCTTCGCGATGCGCGAGCACGAGCGCCTGACCGGCCAGCGATGGATGGCGTAGCGCCCGCCAACGTTCCGACGGCGCGCATACCCGCAGCAGCGTTCGCGGTGATCGCGGCCGGTGTGGGCGCAGCGCTTCATCTCGGCAAGCTTCCGCCAGCAGTGCCCGCGCTTCAGGCCACGCTCGGCATCGGTCTTGTCGAAGCAGGCTTTATGTTGTCTTTGGTGCAAGCTGCCGGCATGACTTTGGGGCTGCTGGTCGGGTTGGCCGCCGACACCATTGGACTGCGACGCAGCATGCTGATCGGGTTGCTCGTCGTCACTCTCGCCAGCATCGGCGGCGGCTGCGTGACGCCGGGGCCGTACGCGCTGCGGTTGCTTATGGTGCTGCGCGCATTGGAAGGCATCGGCTTTCTGCTGACGGTGATGCCCGCGCCTGGGCTCATTCGGGCTGTCGTCCCTGCCGGCCTAGAGAAGTTGGCGATGGGTTTTTGGGGCGCCTACATGCCGCTGGGGGTCGCTCTCGCGTTGCTGCTAGGTCCGATGCTTATCGCGTCGATGGGATGGCAAGGCTGGTGGTGGGCTTTGTCTGCCGTTTCAGCATGTGCTTGTGTCTGGGTTTGGCGGTCGGTGCCGGCCGATCTCGCGATCGCCGCGGTTGTCGCGGTCGGTGCGCAAGGTGGCCCACGTTGGACGTCGCGGCTCGGCGAAACCTTGCGCGCCGCAGGCCCGCGCCGCGTTTCGCTCGCCTTCGCGGTGTACTCGTCGCAGTGGATAGCAGTGATCGGTTTCCTGCCGGCGATCTATGCAGGAGTCGGCGTGCCGGCGGGTTGGAACGCAGTGCTGACTGCATTGGCGGCAGCGATGAACATCATCGGCAATCTGGTCGGCGGACGTCTGCTGCAGCAGGGCGTCGCGCCCGCGTTCGTGTTGCGATGCGGTTTCGGAACGATGGCGGTCGCCGGCATCGTGGCATTTGCCCAATGGGGCCACGGCGTCGACGCAGTGGTGTTGCCGCCGGCAGTTCGGTATGCGGCGGTGTGCCTCTTTTCGCTCAGCGGTGGGGTGGTGCCAGCAACGCTTTTCATGCTTGCCGTGCGAGTGGCGCCCAGCCCCACGACGATTTCCACGACCGTGGGCATGATGCAGCAGGCGTCGGCGCTCGGCCAGTTTCTTGCACCGCCCGTCGTGGCCTGGTTGGCGCATCGCGTCGGGGGATGGCAATGGACATGGGTCGTCACGTTGGCGTGCTCGGTGGTGGGCATCGTGCTGGCGGCCAGGCTAGGCAGCCCACGCACCTCGATGGGTGCGGCGTGAGGGTCCCATGGGCACCCATCAACGTGACATGAGCATCGCTGCCACAATCCCAGGGACGCAGGCAGAGGCCGATACGCGACACTGGCTCGAGCGTGCTGTCATCGGGCTCAACTTGTGTCCTTTTGCGAAGGCGGTGCACGTCAAGGGGCAGATCCGGTACGCCGTTTATTCGGCGGGAAATGACGATGCCGGCTTGATGGAAGCGCTGATGCACGAGGCGGCGGTGCTGGCGAAATGCGCGCCCTCCGAGCGGGACACCACACTTTTGATCGCACCCAACACCTTGGTGAATTTTTTGGACTTCAACGATTTCACGCAGCGTGCCGAGCGCAGACTGGCGCGGGCCGGTTTCGACGGCGAGCTTCAGCTCGCGAGCTTTCATCCGCGCTTCGAATTCGCGGGGGCCGCGCCGGACGACATCGCCAACGCCACCAATCGCGCGCCGTATCCGACGCTGCATCTGCTACGTGAAGAGAGCGTGAGTCGCGCCGTCGATGCCTTTCCCGAGGCGGACGCCATCTTCGAGCGAAACATTGAAACGCTGACAACGCTTGGGGCTGAAGGATGGGCTGCGCTCGATGTCGGCCCGGGAGGCTCATTCCGATGAGCACCTTTGTCAAAGCCGCTGGTGCGCACAAGACAGCGAAGGTCGGGAAAGCAGCGAAGGCCGAAGCGGATGTGCTCCAAGAGCTGCGCCCTGGGCAATCGATCGAGTTGCTGAAAGAGCTCCACATCCTGACCCGCGAAGGCCGGCTGAACCAGGATTCGCGGCGCAAGCTCAAGCAGGTGTATCACCTGTTCCAGTTCATCGAAAAACAGCTGCGGGAGTTGCCGGATGGCGGCGCGCATGCAACGCTGGCAGACCATGGTGCCGGCAAGTCTTACTTGGGTTTTATCGTCTACGACCTTTTCTTCAAAGCGCTTGGCGACGGTCGCGTGTATGGCATCGAGACGCGTGCGGAGCTCGTCGAAAAGTCACGCGTGCTGGCCGCTCAGCTCGGCTTCGGACGCATGTCTTTTCTCAACCTGACTGTGGCCGAGTCGACCGAATCTCTGGCGTTGCCCGACCGCATCGACATGGTGACCGCGCTGCATGCGTGCGACACCGCGACCGACGATGCCATCGCCTTCGGACTGGCCAAACAAGCGGCCTTCATGGTGCTGGTGCCGTGCTGTCAGGCGGAAGTGGCCGCATGCCTTCGCGAAACGAAAGCGCTGTCGCTCTCGCGCACGCCGCTCGCAGAACTGTGGCGCCATCCGCTTCACACGCGCGAGATCGGCAGTCAGCTCACCAACGTGCTGCGCTGCCTGCTGCTGGAAGCGCATGGCTACCAGGTGACCGTGACCGAGTTGGTGGGCTGGGAACACAGCATGAAGAACGAACTGATCATCGCGCGCCGCACCGGTCAGTTCAAAGCCAGTGCGGCCGAGCGGTTGAAGGGATTGCTGGGCGAGTTCGGCCTGTCGTCGTTGCTCGAAACTCGTTTTCGGCTGCCCTGAACGCGCGCTATGGCACGGCTGCCTCGACTCACGCTGGCGGACCTTCCGCACCACGTGATCCAGCGTGGCAACAACCGGCAGCCCATCTTTACGGACCGCATCGATCGCGAGCGACTGCTCGCACTCGTGGCGGACGCCGCCCCGCGATTGGGCGTGGCGTTGCATGCGTACGTGCTGATGGACAACCACTTTCATTTGCTGCTCACGCCTTCGACCGTCAGCGGTCTGCCACAGCTGATGCAGGCTGTGGGCAGAGGCTATGTGCGTTGGTTCAACGACCGGCATGGCCGCAGTGGCACCTTGTGGGAAGGCCGATATCGGTCGACCGTCATTCAGCCCGAGCTTTGGATGATGAGATGCATGGCCTACATGGACCTCAATCCATTGCGTTCGGGCGCGGCGATCGACGTGGCCGAATTTGCCTGGTCGAGCTACGGGCATTACGCTGGCCAACGGCATGACAAAGCGCTCACGCCGCCTCCGCAGTACTGGCTGCTCGGCAACACGCCTTTTGCGCGCGAGGCGGGCTATGCGGAGCTGGTGCGGCGGGGAATTTCGGCCTCCGAAGTCGCGTCATTGACCGACGCTGCCCTGCAAGGATGGGCATTGGGCGATGTGACGTTCGTCGAATCGTTACAGAAGACAACAGAGCGCCGGGTCATAAAGGCAAAGGCAGGCCGACCAGTGCGCGAACCGGCGCCGTAGAAGCGCCCTCGATGCATTGCCAGTGCTGACCTGGATGCTATTGTTTTTGATATGTCCCTTATTTAACTCGACAGCTCTGGTTTTTAAATAAATTGGAATCTGACCCCAAATAAAGTATTTGGCATTGTTTGTGCATCGCAATATCCTCGAAACCCCTGCGAAAAAAATGAAGGAGCGCCCATGACCACGGACGACGAAATCAAGCATCTCGAACAACACGGTCTGTATTCGGCCTCGAATGAGCACGACGCCTGCGGCCTCGGCTTCGTCGCCCACATCAAGGGCGAAAAGCGTCACGACATCGTGACGCAGGCGCTCAAGATCCTCGAGAACATCGACCATCGCGGCGCGGTCGGTGCAGACAAGCTGATGGGCGATGGCGCCGGCATCCTGATCCAGATTCCCGATGCGCTGTACCGCGAGGAGATGAGCAAGCTGGGCGTGACGTTGCCTCCGTACGGCGAGTACGGCGTCGGCATGATCTTCTTGCCGAAAGAGCATGCGTCGCGCATGGCCTGCGAGCAGGAGATGGAGCGCGCCATCAAGGCAGAAGGCCAAGTGCTATTGGGCTGGCGCGATGTGCCGGTCAACCGCGAGATGCCGATGTCGCCGGCGGTCAAGAAGACCGAACCGATACTGCGGCAGGTGTTTATCGGTCGCGGCAACGACGTCATCGTGCAGGACGCGCTGGAGCGCAAGCTCTACGTGATTCGCAAGACCGCGAGCGCCAACATCCAGAACCTGGCGCTCAAGCACAGCACCGAGTACTACGTGCCGAGCATGTCGAGCCGTACCGTGGTCTATAAGGGCCTGCTTCTGGCCGACCAGGTCGGCACCTACTATTTCGACTTGCTCGACGAGCGCTGCATCTCGGCCATCGGCCTGGTCCATCAGCGCTTTTCTACCAACACTTTCCCGAAGTGGCCCCTGGCGCATCCGTATCGCTACGTGGCGCACAACGGCGAAATCAACACGGTGCGCGGCAACTACAACTGGATGAAGGCGCGCGAAGGCGTGATGGCCTCGCCGGTGCTCGGCCCCGACCTGAAAAAGCTTTACCCAATCAGCTTTGCAGGTCAGTCGGACACCGCGACCTTCGACAACTGCCTCGAACTGATGACGATGGCCGGTTACCCGATCAGCCAGGCCGTGATGATGATGATCCCCGAGCCGTGGGAGCAGCACACCACGATGGACGAGCGCCGCCGCGCGTTCTACGAATACCACGCCGCGATGATGGAGCCGTGGGACGGCCCGGCATCGATCGTCTTCACCGACGGCCGCCAGATCGGCGCTACGCTCGACCGCAACGGGCTGCGTCCATCCCGTTACTGCGTGACCGACGACGACCTGGTCATCATGGCCAGCGAGTCGGGCGTGCTGCCGATTCCCGAGCACAAGATCCTGCGCAAATGGCGCCTGCAGCCGGGCAAGATGTTCCTGATCGACCTGGAACAGGGGCGCATGATCGACGACGACGAGCTCAAGGCCTACGTCGTCAACACCAAGCCGTACAAGCAGTGGATCGAGAACCTGCGCATCAAGCTCGACAGCGTCGGCTCGACTGTGACGCCGGTGGAAATTCCGGCGAGTGCGGTATCGCTGCTCGACCGTCAGCAGGCCTTTGGCTACACCCAGGAAGACATCAAGTTCTTGATGAGCCCGATGGCCCAGGCCGGCGAGGAGGCCATCGGCTCGATGGGCAACGACAGCCCGCTGGCGGTGCTCTCCAACAAGAACAAGCCGCTGTACAACTATTTCCGGCAGATGTTCGCGCAGGTGACGAACCCGCCGATCGACCCGATTCGCGAAGCCATCGTCATGTCGCTGGTGTCCTTTGTAGGCCCCAAGCCCAACCTGCTGGACATCAACCAGGTCAACCCGCCGATGCGGCTGGAGGTGAGCCAGCCGATTCTCGACTTTGCCGACATAGCCAAGTTGCGAGACATCGAGCAGCACACCAAGGGCAAGTTCAAGAGCACGACCCTCGACATCACCTACCCGGCCGATTGGGGCCGCGAAGGCGTCGAGGCCAAGCTCGCATCGCTCTGCGCTGAGGCGGTCGATGCGATCAAGAGCGGCAGCAACATTCTGATCGTCAGCGACCGCGCGGTCAGCCTGACGCAGGTTGCTATTCCTGCCTTGCTGGCGTCCAGCGCGATCCATCAGCACCTGGTTCGCGAAGGCTTGCGCACGACCGCCGGCCTGGTGGTCGAAACCGGCAGCGCCCGCGAAGTGCATCACTTCGGCGTGCTGGCCGGCTACGGTGCCGAAGCCGTGCACCCGTACCTCGCGATGGAAACGCTGGCGGCGATGCACGCTGATCTGCCAGGTGACCTGTCCGCAGAGAAGGCTGTCTACAACTACGTGAAGGCGATCGGCAAGGGCCTGTCGAAGATCATGTCCAAGATGGGCGTGAGCACCTACATGAGCTACTGTGGCGCGCAATTGTTCGAGGCCATCGGCCTGAACAGCGACACGATCGGCAAGTACTTCACCGGCACTGCGAGCCGGGTCGAAGGCATTGGCGTCTTCGAGATTGCGGAAGAAGCCCTGCGCATGCATGCCGCCGCGTTCGGCGACGATCCGGTGCTGGAAAGCATGCTGGATGCCGGCGGCGAATACGCCTGGCGCACGCGCGGCGAAGAACATATGTGGAGCCCCGACGCGATCGCCAAGCTGCAGCACAGCACGCGTGCCAACAACTGGAGCACGTACAAGGAATACGCGCAGATCATCAATGACCAGAGCCGTCGCCACATGACTTTGCGCGGCCTGTTCGAGTTCAAGCTCGATCCGTCCAAAGCGATTCCGGTGGAAGAGGTCGAATCGGCGGCCGACATCGTCAAGCGCTTTGCCACCGGCGCGATGTCGCTGGGCTCTATTTCGACCGAAGCTCATTCGACGCTGGCCGTCGCCATGAACCGCATCGGCGGCAAGAGCAACACGGGCGAGGGTGGTGAAGATCCGAACCGCTATCGCAACGAGCTCAAGGGCATCCCGATCAAGCTCGGCGACACGCTGAAAAGCGTGATCGGCGAGGCCAACGTCGAGGTCGATATGCCGCTGCAAGCCAACGATTCGCTGCGCTCGAAGATCAAGCAGGTGGCATCGGGCCGCTTCGGCGTCACGGCGGAATACCTGACTTCGGCCGATCAGATTCAGATCAAGATGGCGCAAGGTGCCAAGCCGGGCGAGGGCGGCCAGTTGCCCGGCGGCAAGGTGACCGAGTACATCGGCAAGCAGCGTTATTCGGTGCCGGGCGTGGGCCTGATCTCGCCGCCGCCGCATCACGATATCTATTCCATCGAAGACCTGGCGCAGCTGATTCACGACCTGAAAAACGTCGCACCGCACGCCACGATCAGCACCAAGCTCGTGAGCGAAGTGGGCGTGGGCACCGTCGCTACGGGCGTCACCAAGTGCAAGAGCGATCACATCGTGATTGCCGGACACGACGGCGGCACCGGCGCATCGCCGTGGTCGTCGATCAAGCATGCCGGTGGCCCGTGGGAAATCGGCCTGGCCGAGACGCAGCAGACGCTGGTGCTGAATCGCCTGCGCGGTCGCGTGCGGGTGCAGGCCGATGGCCAGATGAAGACCGGTCGCGACGTCGCGATCGGCGCGCTGCTGGGTGCCGATGAGTTCGGTTTTGCCACCGCGCCGCTGATCGTCGAAGGCTGCATCATGATGCGCAAGTGCCACCTGAACACCTGTCCGGTGGGCGTGGCCACGCAAGATCCGGTGCTGCGCAAGAAGTTCTCTGGCAAGCCTGAACACGTCGTCAACTACTTCTTCTTCGTCGCAGAAGAGATGCGCCAGATCATGGCGCAACTGGGCATGCGCACGGTCAACGAAATGATCGGCCGCGCCGACCTGCTCGACATGAAAAAGGGCATAGCGCACTGGAAGGCCAGCGGCCTCGATTTCAGTCGGCTGTTCGCGCTGCCGAACGTGCCGGCCGACGTGCCGCGTTTCCATGTCGAGAACCAGGACCACGGGCTGGAGCACAACCTCGACACCAAGCTCATCGAGAAGTCCCGTGCGGCCATCGACAAGGGCGAGAAGGTGCAGTTCATCGAGGTGGTTCGCAACGTCAACCGCACGGTTGGCGCCAAGCTGTCGGGCGCGCTGACGCGGGTGCATCCTGAAGGGCTGCCGGACGATTCGATTCGCATACAACTTGAAGGCACGGGCGGGCAATCGTTTGGTGCATTTCTGGCGCGCGGCATCACGCTGTACCTCATCGGCGATGCCAACGACTACACCGGCAAGGGCTTGTCGGGCGGTCGCATCGTGGTGCGCCCGAGCCTCGACTTCCGCGGAGAAGCGGTGCGCAACACCATCGTCGGCAACACGGTGATGTACGGCGCCACGACCGGCGAGGCCTACTTTTGCGGCGTGGGCGGCGAGCGCTTTGCCGTACGGCTTTCGGGCGCGACCGCGGTGGTCGAAGGCACGGGCGACCACGGCTGCGAGTACATGACCGGCGGCACGGTGGCGGTGCTCGGCAAGACCGGCCGTAACTTCGCGGCCGGCATGAGCGGCGGGGTGGCTTTCGTCTATGACGAAGACGGCCAGTTCGCTTCGCGCTGCAACATGGCGATGGTCACGCTCGAAAAGGTGCTGACCACCGCCGAGCAGACCGCGACCATCAAGCGCTCGATCTGGCACAACGGCATCACCGACGAAGCGCAACTGCGCAAGCTGCTCGAAGAGCATCACCGCTGGACCGGCAGCAAGCGCGCGCGCGAACTGCTCGACGACTGGCCGATGGCGCGCAGCAAGTTCGTGAAAGTGTTCCCGAACGAATACAAGCGCGCGCTCGGCGAGATCCACGACCGGAAGTTGGAACTCGCCAGCAGCGGCAACAACGCGCAGGCGGGGCTCGAATCCAAGGCGGTTCGCACGCCGGCCGCGGTCTGACGCGCAGCGCGCACCGATCACGACACGATCTACAAAAACAGACAGGACAGCACGATGGGAAAGATCACCGGCTTCATGGAGCATGAGCGCATCGAAGAGGGCTACAAGCCCATCGACGAGCGCGTCAAGCATTACAAGGAATTCGTCGTCGCCCTCACGCCCGACGAGGCCAAGGTGCAAGGCGCCCGCTGCATGGACTGCGGTACGCCGTTCTGCAATAGCGGCTGCCCGGTCAACAACGTCATTCCGGATTTCAACGACCTGGTTTATCGCAACGACTGGAAAAACGCCTTTGCGGTGCTCGACTCGACCAACAACTTCCCCGAGTTCACCGGCCGCATTTGCCCCGCGCCGTGCGAGGCCGCCTGCGTGCTGAATGTGAACGACGACCCGATCGGCATCAAATCCATCGAGCACGCCATCATCGACCGCGCATGGGACGAAGGCTGGGTCAAGCCGCGTGTGGCCAAGCACAGGACCGGCAAGAAGGTTGCCGTGGTCGGTGCCGGCCCGGCCGGACTGGCTGCGGCGCAGCAGTTGGCACGCGTTGGCCATGACGTGACGCTCTTCGAGAAGAACGACCGCATCGGCGGCCTGCTGCGCTACGGCATTCCGGACTTCAAGATGGAGAAGACGCACATCGATCGGCGCGTCGAACAGATGAAGGTCGAGGGCGTGACCTTTCGCACCAGCGTCGTCATTGGTGCTGCGAAGGAGCCGATGGGCAAGGGCTCGAAGGTTGTCAACCTGGCCAAGGAAACCGTCACGCCCGAGCAGCTCGACAAGGAGTTCGACGCGGTGCTGCTGACCGGTGGATCAGAGCAGTCGCGCGATTTGCCGGTGCCCGGCCGCGAACTGGACGGCATCTATTTCGCGATGGAATTCCTGCCGCAACAAAACCGGGTCAATGCGGGTGACAAGGTCAAAGGTCAGCTGCGTGCCGATGGCAAGCACGTCATCGTGATCGGCGGCGGCGACACCGGCTCGGATTGCGTCGGCACCAGCAACCGCCATGGCGCGGTGAGCGTGACGCAATTCGAAGTCATGCCACAGCCGCCGGAGGAAGAAAACCGGCCGATGACCTGGCCTTATTGGCCGATCAAGCTGCGCACCAGCTCCAGCCACCAGGAAGGGTGCGAGCGCGAGTTCGCTATCTCGACCAAGGAATTCATCGGCGAAAAAGGAAAGATCACCGGTCTCAAGACCGTCCGCGTGGAATGGAAGGACGGCAAGATGGTCGAAGTCGCGGGCAGTGACCAGATTCTGAAAGCCGACCTTGTATTGCTGGCGATGGGCTTCGTCAATCCGGTGGCCAATGTGCTCGACGCCTTCGGTATCGAAAAAGACGGACGCGGCAATGCCAAAGCCACGGTCGATTTCACTGGCGGTTATGCGACCAACGTCCCCAAGGTGTTTGCTGCGGGGGACATGCGGCGCGGTCAGTCGCTCGTGGTGTGGGCGATTCGCGAGGGTCGTCAGGCGGCAAGATCGGTCGATGAGTTCCTGATGGGGTTCAGCGACTTGCCGCGTTGAAGCGATTGATTCACCTGTAGCTGCAGTACAACGGTTGCCCCCTTATCATGGGGGAAACCCCACGCCGGGATGCCTCACGAGGCGCCCGGCTTTTTTTATTCAATGGACCCTTTGCCGCCTCCCCTCGTCGCGTTCCGTGAAGTCGTGTTCGGTTACGGCACGCGTCCAATTCTCGATGGCGTCTCTTTCGAGGTGCCACGCGGCAAGGTCACGGCATTGATGGGGGCTTCGGGCGGTGGCAAGACCACGGTGCTCAGGCTGATCGGTGGTCAGTTGCGGGCCCAGCGCGGCCAAGTGCTGCTCGATGGCAAGGACGTGGGTTTGATGAAAACCGACGCGTTGTATGCGGCGCGGCGACGCATGGGCATGCTGTCTCAGTTCGGCGCACTTTTTACCGATATGAGCGTGTTCGACAACGTCGCCTTTCCGATCCGCGAACACACGCGGCTCACAGAGGCGTTGATCCGCGACATCGTGCTGATGAAGCTCGACGCGGTCGGCCTCCGTGGCGCGCGAGATTTGATGCCGAGCGAGGTGTCCGGCGGGATGGCTCGGCGCGTGGCGCTGGCCCGCGCTATCGCTCTGGATCCCGAACTGGTGATGTACGACGAGCCGTTTGCCGGTCTCGACCCGATTTCGCTCGGCACCGCGGCGCGCCTGATTCGGAGTCTGAACGACACTTTGGGGCTGACCAGCATCGTCGTGTCGCACGACCTCGACGAGACGTTTCGCATCGCCGACCACGTGATCGTGCTGGCCAACGGCAAGATCGCCGCGCAGGGCAGTCCGAGCGACGTACGCCAGAGCGCTGATCCGCTGGTGCACCAGTTCGTCAACGCGCTGCCCGAGGGTCCGGTGCATTTCCACTATCCCAGTGTCAGTGTCGAAGAAGACTTCGGCCAGGTGAAGGGCGAGCAGCGATGAGTTGGTGGAAGCCTTCCGATATCGGTTTTGCGGTGCGCAGCAAACTGGCGAACCTGGGCTACGGTGCGCGGCTCTTCCTGCGCCTGCTGTTCCAGGGCGCGCGCAGCCTTCGTCGCTTCGGCCTCGTGCGCGACCAGATCCACTTTCTGGGCAACTATTCGCTGGCCATCATTGGCGTGTCCGGGTTGTTCGTCGGCTTCGTATTGGGGCTGCAGGGCTACTACACGCTTCAGCGCTACGGGTCCTCCGAAGCGCTCGGTTTGCTGGTCGCACTGGCGCTGGTGCGTGAGCTCGGTCCGGTGATCGCGGCCCTGCTTTTCGCAGGACGGGCTGGTACGTCGCTCACGGCCGAGATCGGTCTGATGAAGGCGGGTGAACAATTGAGCGCCATGGAAATGATGGCGGTCGACCCGGTGCAGCGCATCCTCGCGCCGCGCTTCTGGGCGGGCGTCATCACGATGCCGTTGCTTGCGGCGGTATTCAGTGCCGTGGGTGTCGGCGGCGGCTACGTCGTGGGCGTGCTGATGCTCGGCGTCGACCCCGGTGCGTTCTGGGGCCAGATGCAGGGCGGCATAGATGTGTGGCGCGACGTGGGCAACGGCGTTCTCAAGAGCATCGTCTTCGGTTTTACGGTCACCTTCATTGCGCTGCTGCAGGGCTTCGAGGCGCAGCCAACACCGGAAGGCGTCTCGCGCGCCACAACACGCACCGTGGTGGTGGCCTCGCTGGCCGTTCTCGGGCTCGATTTTCTGCTGACGGCAATGATGTTCAGCATCTAGAAAGACTACATCAATGCAACGCTCCAACAAAGATATATGGGTCGGGCTCTTCGTGCTGATCGGCGCGGCAGCGCTGTTGTTTCTCGCACTGCAATCAGCGAACTTGCTGAGCCTCAACTTTCAAAAGACTTACAGCGTCACGGCCCGCTTCGACAACATAGGTGGCCTCAAGCCACAGACGGCGGTCAAGAGCGCTGGTGTGGTGGTCGGGCGCGTCGAATCGATCACGTTCGACGACAAGAACTTTCAGGCAAGCGTGACGCTTGGGTTACAGAACCGCTACAGTTTCCCGAAAGACAGTTCCCTGAAAATTTTGACGAGCGGCCTGCTGGGTGAGCAATACATCGGGATTCAGGCCGGCGCAGACGAGAAAAATCTTCAGGCAGGCGACACGATCACCGACACCCAGTCGGCCGTCGTTCTCGAGAATCTGATCAGCCAGTTTTTGTTCAGCAAGGCGGCAGACGGAAATACGCCGCCAGCAGCCCCAGCGACCCAAGCGACTCCTAATAAAAAATGAAAACTACGATTGATTCGATGAGCGCTACCAAGAACATGGTGCGCTTTGCCCATTGGGCGACTGCGGCAGTCTTGCTTGCGTCGACGTTCGGCTGTGCAGCGGTCAGCGGCCAGGCGCCTAATCCGGCCGACCCTCTCGAGCCGTTCAACCGAAGCGTTTTCCGTTTCAACGAAGGCGTCGACCGAGCTGTGCTCCGCCCTGTTGCGACGGCTTACCGCGACACACTTCCGCTGATGGTGCGCACCGGTGTCAGCAACTTCTTCGGCAATCTCGGAGACGTCTGGAGCCTGGCAAATAACGTGATGCAGCTCAAGCTGCAAAACAGCGCCGAAACTTTCATGCGTCTTAACGTCAACACCATCTTTGGTCTGGGTGGCTTGCTCGACATCGCCTCGGAAGCCGGTATCGAGCGTCATCGCGAAGATTTCGGGCAGACACTTGGGCGCTGGGGTGTTCCTACGGGGCCCTATGTGGTTTTGCCGTTGCTTGGCCCGTCGACGGTCCGCGATACCGCCGCGTTGCCTGTCGATCACTATGGTGATGTGCTGTCGGTCGTGCACGACATTGGCGCACGAAACTCGCTCTACGCATTGAGAGTCGTCGACGAGCGCGCCACTTTCTTGCGAGCCGGTCAAATGCTTGACGAAATAGCGCTCGACAAGTATTCGTTTACGCGGGACGCGTTCATGCAGCATCGCCGCAGTGAAGTCTCAGGTGGCAGCGCCTCGGGCGGTGATGGCGAGTAGGCCGAAAAATGGCCACTGGCAATTCTTTTGTGCTTTGCATACGTTTACAAGCAGTGGCGATTGCCTGGGGAACCCTGTAGTCGGCGCCTCGCTCCAAACCGTTTCGACAGCAACACAGTTATTTTGCGGAGACTGAATCAAATGAAATCCACCACCATATTGCCGCGCAGAACTCTTGGGCGATTCGTGCTCGCCAGCGTGCTTCTGCTGGGCGGCGCAATGTCTGCCGTATCGTCCGCTCGGGCCGCGGATGAGTCGCCCGATGCGCTTGTAAAGCGCATTACCGCCGACGTCCTCGATACGATCAAAGCGGACACGTCGATCAAGGCCGGCGACACACGCAAGATCATGGCGCTGGTCGACAGCAAGATCATGCCGAACCTCGACTTCCAGCGCATGACCTCGTCGGCGGTCGGACCGGCTTGGCGTCAAGCCACCCCTGAGCAGCAAAAGCGGCTGCAGGATGAGTTCAAGTTGCTGCTGGTCCGTACTTACGCTGGCGCGTTGGACCAGGTGAGCGATCAAACCGTGACGGTTCGCCCGTACCGTGGCGCGCCGGACGACAAGGAAGCACTGGTGCGTACTGAAGTGCGTGGCCGTGGCGATCCGGTTCAACTCGACTACCGCCTGGTGCGCACGCCGGGCGATGGAAGCGGCTGGAAGGTCTACAACCTGAATGTTTTGGGCGTCTGGCTGGTGGATACTTACCGCACCCAGTTCGCCGAGCAGATCAACAGCAAGGGCATCGACGGTTTGATCGCGGCGCTGGCGGCACGCAACAAGACCGACGCCAAGAGCTGATATCGCCACCGCTTCAAACACATGATGCTTGTCCTGCCCTCCAAGCTCACGCATGAAGAGGCACCTGCGTGCATGCGCATGCTGCAGCAGGGCATGGCAGGCCAGTCGGAGCCCGGTACGGCGACAGTCATCGATGCCAGTGCGCTTTCGCATTTCGATTCGTCGGCGATCGCGGTGCTGCTCGAATGCCGTCGTGAAGCCAGCGCGCTCGGGCGCGGTTTTGCCGTCAAGGGGCTCTCGGCCCGCTTGCGTGAACTGGCCTCGCTCTACGGTGTTGCCGGCCTGTTGCCTGCCGCTCCTTGAAGTGGTGCCGGTGGTCGAATAAGCGCCGTGCTGCCCCTACGGCGCCCCAGATTCGCGCCGACCCGTAAAATCATCGGCTCCCCATGCCAGCGATCTCCTTTCAATCGGTCTCCAAGACCTATCCTCCCTCCCGTCAACAGCGCGCTCAAGGCAAACCCGGCTTGCGTGCGGTCGACGATGTCAATTTCCAGATCGAAGAGGGCGAATTCTTCGGCCTCCTGGGCCCGAACGGTGCGGGCAAGACGACGCTGATCAGCATGCTCGCCGGGCTTTCGCGCCCGACGACAGGCAGCATCAGCGTCCGCGGCTTCGACGTGCAACGCGACTTTGCCGATGCGCGACGTCAGCTCGGCGTGGTGCCGCAAGAACTCGTCTTCGACCCTTTCTTCAATGTGCGAGAGTCGTTGCGCATTCAGTCCGGCTACTTCGGCATCAAGAACAACGACGCGTGGATTGACGAGCTGTTGCAGAGCCTTGGTCTGGCCGACAAGGCGACCGCCAACATGCGCCAGCTCTCAGGCGGTATGAAGCGTCGCGTGCTGGTGGCTCAGGCGCTGGTGCACAAGCCTTCCGTGATCGTGCTGGACGAGCCTACCGCCGGTGTCGATGTCGAACTGCGCCAGACGCTCTGGCAATTCATCGCCAAGCTCAACAAGCAGGGCAGCACGGTGCTGCTCACCACGCACTACCTCGAAGAAGCCGAAGCGCTATGCAATCGCATCGCGATGCTGAAACAGGGCCGCGTGATTGCGCTCGACCGCACCAGCGCACTTCTCAGTTCGGCGGCCAGCAACGTGCTCCGTTTCAAGACGGATGCGTCGCTGCCTTGGGCCATCGCCCAACACGCCCGCATCACCGGGCGCATCGTGCAGTTGCCCGCGCAAAACGCGCACGAAGTGGAACAACTGCTGACCGCGATCCGCGAAGCTGGCGTGGCGGTGGAAGACGTCGAGATGCGCAAGGCCGATCTTGAAGACGTGTTCATCGACCTGATGGCGGGCGAGCGGGCTCCGTTGGAGGTGGCACGATGATCGCCGTCACAGGTTGGCACGCGTTGCTCTACAAGGAGGTGCTGCGCTTCTGGAAAGTTGGATTCCAGACGGTCGGGGCGCCTGTTCTCACCGCGGTGCTTTACCTCATGGTGTTCGGCCACGTGCTTGAAAACCACGTCAAGGTGTATGGCTCCGTCAGCTACACCGCGTTCCTGATTCCGGGTCTGGTGATGATGAGCGTGCTGCAAAACGCGTTCGCGAACAGCTCCTCGTCGATCATCCAGAGCAAGATCATGGGCAGCATGGTGTTCGTGTTGCTGACGCCGCTGTCGCACTGGGGCTGGTTCTTTGCTTACGTCGGTTCGTCGATCATCCGCGGCTTGGCAGTGGGGCTCGGCGTTTTCATCGTGACCATCTTCTTCGCCATGCCGCCGTTCGCGGCGCCGGTGTGGATCCTCGTGTTCGCGTTTTTGGGCTCGGCAATGCTCGGAACACTCGGTTTGATCGCTGGCCTGTGGGCTGAAAAGTTCGATCAAATGGCGGTGTTCCAGAACTTCCTCATCATGCCGATGACCTTTTTGTCGGGAGTGTTCTATTCAATCGGATCGCTGCCGCCGTTCTGGCAGGCCGTCAGTCACCTTAATCCGTTTTTCTACATGATCGACGGCTTCCGCTACGGCTTTTTCGGCGTGAGCGATGCGTCGCCTTGGCTCAGCTTCGGCATTGTCGGAGTCGCTTGGCTCGTCGTGAGCGCCATCGCCGTCAATCTGCTGCGCATTGGTTACAAGATTCGGGGCTGAGCAAGATGACATCCGATGAACTTCAATCGATCATTCAATCCGGCTTGCCGTGTGAGCACATCATGCTGGAAGGTGACGGCCGGCATTGGTATGCCACCATCGTGTCGGCGGAATTCGAAGGCAAGCGCGCCATCCAGCGACATCAGCGCGTCTACGCCACCCTCGGTGCGAAAATGCATACAGACGAAGTGCACGCACTCTCGATGAAGACTTTCACGCCGACCGAATGGGCGGCGTCGCAAACATAGCGGCTGCATTTTTGACAGCCGCCCGATGGCCCTGATTTTTTCGCTGGATTCTCGATGGACAAACTTCTTATTCGCGGTGGGCGCACGCTCCAGGGCGAAGTGCTCATTTCCGGCGCCAAGAACGCCGCGCTGCCCGAGTTGTGCGCGGCGCTGCTGACCGACCAGCCGGTGACGCTGCGCAATGTGCCGCGTCTGCAAGACGTGTCGACGATGCTCAAGCTGGTCCGCAACATGGGCGTCGCGGCCGAGCGCGACGACAACGGCATGGTGCGGCTCGACGCGAGCGATCTGACCAATCCGGAAGCGCCGTACGAACTGGTCAAAACCATGCGCGCCTCGGTACTGGCGCTCGGCCCGCTGCTGGCGCGCTTCGGTCACGCCAAGGTGTCGCTGCCGGGCGGCTGCGCCATCGGATCGCGTCCGGTCGACCAGCACATCAAGGGCCTGCAGGCCATGGGCGCCGAGATCGTCGTCGAGCACGGTTACATGATCGCGCGGCTGCCGGAGGGCCGTACGCGGCTGCGTGGCGCCAGCATCCTGACCGACATGGTGACGGTGACCGGCACCGAAAATTTCTTGATGGCTGCGGCCCTGGCCGAGGGTGAAACGCTGCTCGAAAATGCGGCGCAAGAACCCGAGATCGTCGACCTTGCTGAAATGCTCATCAAGATGGGCGCGAAGATCGAAGGCCACGGCACCAGCCACATCCGTGTCCAGGGCGTTGCCAAACTGCATGGCTGCGAACACGCAGTGGTGGCCGACCGCATCGAGGCCGGCACGTTCCTCTGTGCGGTGGCGGCCACCGGCGGCAATGTGCTGCTGCGCCATGCACGCGCCGAGCACATGGACGCGGTGATCGACAAGCTGCGCGAGGCCGGCTGCAAGGTGGCTGCGGAAGCGGGCGGCGTGCGCATCAGCTCGCAGGGGCCGGCGCACGCGCACCTTACGGCGCAGAGCTTCAGCACCACCGAGTACCCGGGCTTTCCGACCGACATGCAGGCGCAGTTCATGGCACTCAACGTGATCGCCAAGGGCGCCTCGATGGTCACGGAAACCATCTTCGAGAACCGCTTCATGCATGTGAACGAAATGGTTCGTCTCGGCGCGACCATTCACGTCGAAGGCAAGGTTGCGATGGTCGAGGGTGTAAAGCAGCTGTCGGGCGCCACGGTCATGGCGACCGATCTGCGAGCCTCCGCCAGCCTGGTCATCGCCGGCCTGGTGGCCGACGGTGAGACACTCATCGACCGCATTTACCACCTCGACCGCGGCTACGACCGCATGGAAACCAAGCTGCGCGGCCTGGGTGCCGACATCGAGCGCCTGACAGGAGCGCCTGCTTGATCACGCTGGCCTTATCAAAAGGGCGCATCTTCGACGAGACGCTGCCCATGCTGGCCGCGGCCGGGATCGAGGTCACTGAAGACCCTGAAAAATCGCGCAAGCTGATTCTCGCGACCAACCAGCCCGATGTGCGCGTGGTGCTGGTCCGGCCGTCCGATGTGCCTACTTATGTGCAGTGGGGCGGTGCCGATATCGGGGTCACCGGGCTCGACACCATGATCGAGCACGGCAACGCCGGCTTGTATCTGCCGCTCGACCTGAAGATCGCCGCCTGCCGCATGAGCGTGGCGGCGCGCGCCGACTTCGACTACGCCCATGCAGTGCGACAGGGCTCGCGCCTGAAGATCGCCACCAAGTTCGTCGGCATCGCGCGCGACTTCTTCGCCGTCAAGGGCGTGCACGTCGACCTCATCAAGCTCTACGGCAGCATGGAACTGGCGCCACTCACCGGGCTGGCCGACGCGATCGTCGACATCGTTTCGACCGGCAACACGCTGCGGGCCAACAACCTGGTCGAGGTGGAGCACATCATGGAAATCAGCGCCCGACTGGTGGTGAACCAAGCGGCGCTCAAGCTCAAACGCGAGCCCATCCGCCGCATCATCGATGCGTTCGCGTCGGCGATTGCGACGACATCTTGATCCTCGCGCCGTGACTCTTTCCGCCTTCTTCCCTCCGATCCTTTGACGTCATGAAATTGACCGCCTACCCAGCGCGACTCTCCACTGCATCGGCCAATTTCGAGGCCGAGTTCAAAGCGCGACTTCATTGGTCCGCCGAGGCGGATGCCGCCATCGAAAAAGTGGCGGCCGACATCCTCGCCGACGTACAACAGCGCGGCGATGCGGCGGTGCTCGCGTACACGCGCCGCTTCGACGGGCTCGATGCCGCATCGATGCAGCAAATCGAGCTCACGCAGGCGGAAATGAAAGCCGCTTTCGAGGAGTTGCCCGCCGTGCAGCGCGAGGCGCTCCAGTCCGCGGCTGCACGAGTGCGCAGCTTCCATGAGGCGCAGAAAAAGGCATCGGGCGAGAGCTGGCGTTATCGCGACGCCGACGGTACGCTGCTCGGCCAAAAGGTCACGCCGCTCGACCGCGTCGGCATCTATGTGCCGGGCGGCAAGGCAGCCTATCCGTCGAGCGTGCTGATGAACGCCATTCCCGCCCACGTCGCCGGAGTTGGCGAAATCATCATGGTCGTGCCGACGCCGCGCGGTGAAAAGAACCCGCTTGTGCTGGCTGCGGCTTATGTCGCCGGCGTTACGCGCGGCTTCACGATCGGCGGCGCTCAGGCCATTGGCGCGCTGGCTTACGGCACGCAAACCATTCCGGCCGTCGATAAGATCACTGGTCCGGGCAACGCCTACGTGGCGGCCGCCAAGCGCCGCGTGTTCGGCACCGTCGGCATCGACATGATCGCCGGCCCAAGCGAAATCCTGGTGTTGGCCGACGGCACCACGCCACCCGACTGGGTTGCTATGGACCTCTTCAGCCAGGCCGAGCACGACGAGTTGGCGCAGAGCGTGTTGTTGAGCCCCGATGCGGCGTACATCGATCGCGTGCAGCAGGAGATCGATCGGTTGCTGCCCGACATGCCGCGCGCCGGCATCATCGCTGCGTCGTTGAACGGCCGCGGTGCGCTCATCCACACGCGCAGCATGGAAGAAGCCTGCGAAATCAGCAACCGCATCGCGCCCGAGCATCTGGAGGTGTCGAGCAGCGAGCCGCATCGGTGGGAGCCGCTGCTGCGCCACGCCGGGGCCATTTTTCTGGGCGCTTTCACCAGTGAAACGCTCGGCGACTACTGCGCTGGGCCGAACCATGTCTTGCCGACGTCCGGCACGGCGCGCTTTTCAAGTCCGCTCGGCGTCTACGATTTTCAGAAACGCAGTAGTCTGATCGAGGTGAGCGAGCAGGGCGCGCAAACGCTCGGCCCGATAGCCGTCACGCTGGCCGAAGGCGAGGGGCTGTTCGCCCATGCCCGTGCAGCGGCGATGCGACTGCGCAACTCCCGGGGTTCCTGATTTCAGTGCTTCAGTCCTTCAGTCCCGCAACCAATTCGCGATGTCCGGTATGTTTTCTATGCTGAGGCGCTGGGCCACCTTTCATCGAATTTCAACGCTGACCAATTTGGGCGCGGTGTTCGTATTTGCAGTGTTGTGCACGACTGCCGCCAATGCGATGACGATCCGCCAGTTCAAGCTGCTCGAAGCAAACGAGAAAAACGGCAAGGTCTACGCCGGCTACTACCTGGTCGGCGTGATGGAGGGTTTGCGCGAGGCCAGCGAGGCGTCGCAGCGCGAAGGCCGGAAGCCACCGTTCTGCGTCGAGAATCGCAAGCTCGATCCTGAGATGGCGCGCTCGCTCTACCAGACAGAATTGAAGCGCAACGCCGAAAGTTATGAAGCCGATATGCCCGTTCAACTGGTGCTGTCGGCAGCGCTCCGCAACAGTTACCGCTGCACGCACTGACCGATCCCCGCGACGCACAATCTTGTGACCTCGCAACCTTTCGATCTCCTGATTGCCCATGACTCCTGCATCGTCCGCCGACGTTTCGAACCCCGCGCTGCAACGCTTTCGCGCCGACGTGAAATCAATGCATGCCTACGCGGTGCAAGACGCGAACGGCATGGTCAAGCTCGACGCGATGGAAAACCCGTTCGGCCTGCCTCCTGCGCTGCAGGCCGAACTGGGCGCGCGGCTTGGCGCGCTGGCCATCAACCGTTATCCCGGCGATCGAGGTGTGGACCTGCAGCGTGCGCTGGCTGCGCACGCCCGCATGCCCGAGGGTTTCGCGCTGATGCTCGGCAATGGGTCGGACGAGCTGATTTCGCTTTTGGCGCTGGCGTGCGACCTGCCCGGTGCGACGGTGCTGGCGCCGGTGCCCGGCTTTGTGATGTACGCGATGAGCGCGCACTTGCAGGGGCTTCGGTTCGTCGGTGTACCGCTCACCGCTAACTTCGAACTCGATGAAGCGGCGATGCTGGAAGCGATCGCGCTTGAGAAGCCCGCCATCGTCTACCTCGCTTATCCGAACAATCCCACCGCTAACTTGTGGGACGACGGCGTTATCGAGAAGATCGTCGATGTGCAAGGCGCGCAGGGCGGCTTGGTCGTGATGGACGAGGCCTACCAGCCCTTCGCTGGCAAAAGCTATATCGGCAGGATCGCTAAGCTTAGGCATGTGCTCTTGATGCGCACGCTGAGCAAGTTCGGGTTGGCCGGCGTGAGGCTCGGTTACCTGATGGGCCCGGCAGCGCTCATCGCCGAGGTCGACAAGGTGCGCCCGCCCTACAACATCAGCGTGCTGAATTGCGAGTGCGCGCTGTTCGCACTTGAGCATGCCGCGGTGTTCGAGGCACAGGCCGAAACCATCCGCGCCGAGCGCGCCAAGTTGCTCGCCGCGTTGACAGCGTTGCCCGGCGTGACCGTTTGGCCGAGCGACGCCAACATGATCCTGGTGCGCATCGAGGGGGATGGGCAGGCTGGCGGCGACCGCGCCGGAAAAACCTTCGATCGCATGAAGGCGCACGGCGTGCTCGTGAAGAACGTTTCTAAAATGCATCCACTGCTCGCGAACTGCCTGCGCCTCACAGTCGGAACCGCCGACGAGAACGCTCAGATGCTCGCGGCGATCCGAAAATCCTTATGAATACCCCCACGGCACCCGATCAGGTTCTCGCGGCCGCGGCCGGCGTTTCTTCCGGCGTGCCCGGCGCGCGTACGGCCTCCGTTACCCGCAACACGGCGGAAACAAAGATCACCGTCAGCGTCAATCTCGATGGCTCCGGCAGGGCGAAACTGTCAACCGGCATCGGTTTCTTCGACCACATGCTCGACCAGATCGCGCGCCACGGCCTGATCGATCTCGACATCCATTGCGAGGGCGACCTGCACATCGACGGCCACCATACGGTCGAAGACGTGGGTATCACGCTGGGCCAGGCGGTCGCCAAGGCGATCGGCGACAAGAAGGGCATTCGCCGCTACGGCCACGCCTACGTGCCGCTGGACGAAGCCTTGAGCCGTGTCGTGATCGATTTTTCGGGCCGTCCCGGGCTGGTCATGGACGTGCCGTTCACCAGCGGGATGATCGGCACTTTCGACAGCCAGCTTACCTACGAATTTTTTCAGGGCTTCGTGAACCACGCGTTCGTCACGCTGCACATCGACAACCTGAAAGGCGTCAATGCGCACCACCAGTGCGAGACGGTCTTCAAGGCGTTTGCGCGGGCCGTGAGAGCCGCGCTCGAAGTCGATCCGAGATCGATCGGCGTCATTCCGTCGACCAAAGGCTCCCTCTGAAAGATTCGAACGGCATGGCCAACACGGTTGCGGTGGTCGACTACGGCATGGGCAACCTGCGCTCGGTGTCGCAAGCCGTGCAGCACGCCGCCGACCAGGTCGGCGTACAGGTCTTTGTGACCTCCGACCCCGACGTCGTGCGCAAGGCTACGCGCGTGGTGCTGCCGGGCCAGGGTGCCATGCCCGACTGCATGCGCGAGCTGCGTGATTCGGGCCTGCAGGCGTCGGTGCTGGAGGCCGCAGCCAGCAAGCCACTGTTCGGCGTGTGCGTCGGCATGCAGATGCTGCTCTCGCACAGCCACGAAGGGCCGACCGATGGCCTCGGGCTCATTCCGGGTGACGTGGTCAAGTTCGACCTTGCGGGCAGGATGCAGCCCGACGGCAGCCGCTACAAGGTGCCGCAGATGGGGTGGAACCAGGTCCGCCAGGCGCAGCCGCACCCGATCTGGGCGGGTGTGCCCGACGGGAGCTACTTCTATTTCGTGCACAGCTTCTACGCGAAGCCGACCAATGCGAAGCACAGCGTCGGCGAGGCGGACTACGGCGCGCCCTTCACGGCCGCCATCGCACGCGATAATATTTTTGCTACCCAGTTTCATCCCGAAAAGAGCGCCGACTACGGTTTGCAGCTCTACCGCAATTTTCTTCACTGGAACCCTTGAGCCCCGTTTCCGGGCCGCCATGCCATGTTGCTGATTCCCGCCATCGATCTCAAGGACGGCCACTGCGTTCGCCTCAAGCAGGGCGACATGGGCCAATCGACCATCTTCAGCGAAGACCCGGCCGCCATGGCGCGCAAGTGGGTCGAGGCCGGCGCGCGGCGCCTGCATCTTGTCGACCTGAACGGCGCTTTTGCCGGCAAGCCGCAGAATCACGCCGCGATCAAGGCGATCCTGCGCGAAGTCGGCGACGAGATTCCGGTGCAGCTGGGCGGCGGGATTCGTGATCTCGACACCATCGAGCGCTACATCGACGACGGCCTCCGCTACGTGATCATCGGCACCGCCGCCGTCAAGAACCCGGGCTTTTTGAAAGATGCCTGCGTGGCGTTTGGCGGCCACATCATCGTCGGCCTCGACGCGAAGGATGGCAAGGTCGCGACCGATGGCTGGAGCAAGCTCACCGGCCACGAAGTCGCCGATCTGGGCAAGAAGTTCGAAGACTACGGCGTCGAATCGATCATCTACACCGACATCGGCCGCGACGGCATGTTGTCGGGCATCAATATCGAGGCGACGGTGCGGTTGGCGCAGGCGCTGACGATCCCGATCATCGCCTCCGGCGGCTTGTCGAACATGGACGACATCGACAAGCTGTGCGCGGTCGAAAGCGATGGTGTCGAGGGCGTGATCTGCGGTCGGGCGATCTATTCCGGCGATCTCGACTTCGCACTGGCGCAGGAACGCGCCGACGAACTCGGCGCGGCCTGACAGCCTGAGCCGGCGGCGACCCGGCCTGCCCCGTGCGAGACGCCGACAGCGAGGGTCGATCAACCTCTCGATCAGCCTCGGAAACACGTCCGACACCATGAAGGTGGACCGACCGACGCCGCACGCTCCATAGAATCGAGCGCATGCCGACTCAATCTCTACTTTTTCGCGGACAGCCAGCGCTGGCAGTGGCGCTGCCCGGCGGCGATCGCGCGGTGGTGGCGTTGCACGGCGCGCACCTGTTGTCGTGGACCACGGCCGATGGCATCGAGCGGATTTACCTGAGCCCGGCCGCGCAGTTCGACGGGAAGAGCGCGATCCGCGGCGGTGTGCCGGTGTGCTGGCCGCAGTTCAACGAGCGTGGCCCTCTGCCCAAGCATGGTTTTGCGCGGAACGTGCTTTGGGAGGCCGTGACCGAAGCTCCGGAAACCAAGGCGGGCGAGCTGACGCTGGTGCTGCGCGACAACGACGCCACCCGGGCGCTCTGGCCCCACACCTTTGATTTGCGCCTTGGTATTTCGCTGACACCCGGCAGTTTGCGCACCACTCTCGTGGCCATCAACACCGACAGTGCACCGTGGAGCTTCGCTGCCGCGCTGCACAGCTATCTGCACGTCGACGACATCGCCGATGCTCGGTTGGAAGGCCTGCAGAATGCGAAGCGCTGGGACTCGGTACGCAATGAACGGCACGTCGAGATGACTGAATCGCTGCACTTCGACGCCGAGTTCGACAGCGTTTACGGTGCACCGGTGGCGCCGCTGAAACTGGTCCAGCCTTCCGGCACACTGCAGATCGCCCAAAGCGCAAGTTGCACCGAAACCGTGGTCTGGAACCCAGGCGCCGCGCTCAGCGCCAAGATGACCGACATGCCGGATGACGGCTACAGGCACATGCTTTGCGTGGAAGCCGCGCGCATCGACGAGAACGTGCTGCTGGCACCCGGCGCGCAGTGGCAGTGCTGGCAACAATTCACCGTGCTCTGAATCTCTGTTTTTTCGATTTTCTGCTGACTCTTTACGACCGACCCATGCTCGCCAAACGGATCATTCCTTGCCTCGACGTCACCGGTGGCCGTGTCGTCAAGGGCGTCAACTTTCTCGAACTGCGCGATGCCGGCGACCCAGTGGAAATCGCAGCGCGCTACAACGCACAAGGCGCCGACGAACTCACGTTTCTCGACATCACCGCCACCAGCGACGGTCGCGATTTGATCCTGCCGATCATCGAAGCGGTGGCGTCGCAGGTATTCATTCCCCTGACCGTCGGCGGCGGCGTGCGCACCGTCGAAGACGTGCGGCGGCTGCTCAACGCGGGCGCCGACAAGACCAGCTTCAACTCCGCCGCCATCGCGAACCCGCAGGTCATCGACGACGCCTCGCACAAGTACGGCGCGCAATGCATCGTGGTCGCCATCGATGCCAAGCGTCGCAGCGCCGAAGAGGCTGAGCGCACCGGGCCGAACGGTCTGCGCGTCGGCCCCGGATGGGATGTGTACAGCCATGGCGGGCGGCAAAACACGGGATTGGATGCTGTGCAATGGGCCATCGAAATGGCACGCCGCGGCGCCGGCGAAATCCTGTTGACCAGCATGGACCGCGACGGCACCAAGAGCGGCTTCGACCTGGAACTCACGCGTGCCGTGAGCGATGCGATCGGCATCCCGGTGATCGCTTCCGGCGGCGTCGGCACACTGGCCGATCTGGCGGACGGCGTGCAGACCGGCGGTGCCGATGCGGTGCTGGCGGCGAGCATCTTTCATTACGGTGAGTTCACGGTCGGCGAGGCCAAGACCCTGATGGCCTCCCGTGGCATCCCGATGCGGATTTAGCGATCCGGGACAATGCACCAATGAATTGGCTCGATGAAGTGAAGTGGGACGCGAACGGCCTGGTGCCGGTCATCGCGCAGGAGCGCGGCAGCAACGACGTGTTGATGTTCGCCTGGATGAACCGCGAGGCGCTCGAAAAGACCGCCGAGCTCGGCCGCGCGGTGTATTACAGCCGGTCGCGCGAAAAGTTGTGGTTCAAGGGCGAGGAGTCGGGCCATGAACAAAAGGTCCACGAGATCCGGATGGACTGCGACAACGACGTCGTGTTGCTCAAGGTCACGCAACTCGGCCATGAACCCGGCATCGCCTGCCACACAGGGCGCCACAGCTGCTTCTTCAGCAAGTACGAAGGCGGGCAATGGACGGCGGTCGAGCCTGTCCTCAAAGACCCTGAAACGATCTATAAATCATGAGCACGAGCCGAATCGACGACGCACTCGATCGCCTTGCTGCGGTGATCGAAAGCCGGTTGCCCGCCCGCGGCGGCGATCCGGACACGAGCTACGTGGCCCGGTTGTTGCATCGTGGCCCGGATGCCTTTCTGAAAAAGATCGGCGAAGAAGCCACTGAAGTCGTGATGGCCGCCAAAGATGCCGACCACGGCGGCGACGCAAAAAAAATAGTGAACGAAGTGGCGGACTTGTGGTTCCACTGCATGGTGGCACTGGCACATTACGGGCTGTCGCCGCGTGACGTGGTGGCCGAGCTGGAGCGCCGCGAAGGCACAAGCGGCATCGAAGAAAAGTCCTTGCGCAAGGCGCAAGACCGCGAAGCATCAAACGACTGAAAGGACGTCATGGCCAACGACATCGTGACTGTTCAACCCGACAACTCGCTCAAGACCTGGGGCTGGGTCAGCTACGTGCTGCATTTGGTGGTCGCCATCGGCGCCGTGTTGCCCGGTGCCCAGGTGTCGGTCGTGCTGCTGCTGGTGGCGCTGGTGATCGACGTGGTCAAACGCGATGATGCGGCCGGCACTTGGCAGGCGTCGCACTTCAGCTGGCGCATTCGCTCAGTCTTGTGGGCTGGGGTGCTGTACCTGCTGACCTCGTGGCTCTGGCTGCTGCTGTTGGTGCCGGGCTGGATTGCCTGGGGCTTGATCTCCCTGTGGTTTCTCTACCGCATCGTCAAGGGAATGATCCGCATGAACGACGGCCGCCCGATGGACACCAGCAATGTCGTCTGACCCGAACTGCGTTTTCTGCAAGATCATCGAAGGCAAGATTCCTTCGCGCAAGGTCTACGAAGACGACGACCTGTTCGTCTTCCACGACATCGCGCCTTGGGCGCCGGTCCATTTCATGATGGTGCCCAAAGACCATATTCCGTCGATGGCGCAACTGACACCCGCACACGCCGCGCTGATGGGAAAAATTATGACGCTGGCGCCCAGCCTAGCGACGGAGCAGGGCTGCCGGCCTTACCCGGAAGGCGGCTTTCGCGTCGTAGTCAATACCGGCGCCGAAGGTGGGCAGGAAGTGCACCATCTCCATGTTCACGTCATGGGCGGCCCGCGTCCGTGGCTGCGCGGCTGAGATCGCCGCAAGACTAAAATTCATACATTCTTCAGGAGTCTTCCATGGGTTCTTTTTCTATCTGGCATTGGCTGATCGTGCTGCTGATCGTGGTGATGGTGTTCGGCACCAAGAAGTTGCGCAATATGGGCAGCGACCTCGGCGGTGCCGTCAAGGGTTTCAAGGACGGCGTCAAAGACGGGTCGAACACCGACACGGCGGTACCGCCTGCCGGTCATGTAACGTCGAACCCGGCCGCCGACAAGTCGACGATCGACGTCGAAGCGCGTCAGAAGTCCTGAGCCGCCGCACCCAGTGTTCGACCTCGGTCTAGAGAAGATGGCGCTGATCGGCGTGGTCGCGCTGGTCGTCATCGGTCCCGAAAAGCTGCCCCGCGTGGCGCGCACCGTCGGCATGCTGCTGGGCAAGGCGCAGCGCTATGTCAACGACGTCAAGTCCGAGGTCAATCGGTCGATGGAGCTCGATGAGTTGCGCAAGATGAAGAGCACTGTCGAAGACGCGGCGCGCGACGTTCAAAGCAGCATCCAGTCGAGCGCGAGCGATCTCGAAAAGCAGCTCTCCGGCAGCAGCGCCGAAACGTTGTCGGCGTTGGCTGAGCCGGAGCCGGTGGTTCCGGAATACAGGCATCCCCGCAAAAACTGGCGCCTGAAACAGGGCGCCACCCCGCAGTGGTACAAGTCGCGCAACGGTGTGCGCACCAAGGCGCTTTCGGGTGCGGCGCGCGTTGCGCGCTTCCGCCCCCACAAGATCAACTAGCGCACCACCCCAGCGACCCTCGCGCGCCGCACGGCGTCCGACAGCGCTCCTTGTTCTCCATTGCTCCCCATGGCTGATTCCGATACCCATAACAAAGAAGACGAACTGGCCGGCACCGAGCAGCCTTTCGTCGCGCATCTCGTGGAACTGCGCGATCGATTGCTGTATTGCGCCTACGGTCTTGCCGTCGCTGCGGCGCTGCTCGCCATCTGGCCCGGCCCCAGCGGTCTGATCGACATGATCGCGGTGCCGATTCGCGCGCACATGCCCACCGGGGGCAAGCTGATCGCCATTGGCGTGTTCTCGCCGTTTTTCGTGCCGCTCAAAGTGTTGGGCATGACCTCGGTGTTGCTGGCGCTGCCCTGGCTGATGTACCAGATCTGGATGTTCGTCGCGCCTGGCCTGTACAGCCACGAAAAACGCTTTGCCCTGCCGCTGATTTTCTTCGGCAGCTTGCTGGCGTACACCGGCATCGGCTTCGTGCAGTTCTTCGTGCTGGACAAGATGTTTGGCTTTATCCAGCGCTTCACGCCTGTGTCGGTAAGTGCGACGCCCGACATCTCGTCATACGTCGAAGCCATCCTGTCGCTGTACATCGCGTTCGGCGTCGCGTTTCAGGTGCCGATCGTGGTGATGTTGCTGGTGCGTTTCGAGATGGTCACCGTCGAAAAGCTCCGCTCTTTTCGTGGCTACTTCATCGTGGTCGCGTTCGTCGTCGCCGCCGTGTTGACGCCGCCCGACGTGGTGTCGCAACTGGCACTCGCCATCCCGATGTGCCTGCTGTACGAGATCGGCATTCTCGGCGCGAAATACTTCGTAAAGCACAGCAAGAAGCCCGACGACATCGCGGCATCGACCGAAGTCGATGCCAAGCTTTGAGCTGAAATTGGGCTGATGGGCTGATGGGCCGAAGGGCGCTTGAGCCGAACTCCGTCCAGCGGCGGTCGGCGCTTATTCGTTGTCTTGCGCAGGTGCCTTGCGAATCGGCGTCTTGGGTCGCAGGCCGGGCGTCACGTCGAGTTCCATCTTGTCGCCGCCGCGGCGCAAGGCGAAGCGCGAGGCGTTGCCCGGCTTGAGTCCGGCGACCGCGGTCAACAGCTCCTGCACGTTGTCGATCTTCTTGTCGCCCACACCGGTGATGACGTCACCCGGACGAATCCCCGCTTTGGCAGCCGGCCCGGCCTGCAGAACGCCGGTGATGATGACGCCGGTATCGGCCTTCACACCGAAGGTTTCGGCCAGCTCGGGCGACAGGTTGTTCGGCTCCACGCCGATCCAGCCGCGCCGCACCTGGCCTTCTTTGACGATGCCTTCAAGCACGATCTTCGCCATCGACACGGGGATCGCGAAGCCGATGCCCATGCTGCCGCCCGAGCGCGAATAGATCGCGGTATTGATGCCTTCGAGGTTGCCGTTCACGTCGATCAGCGCACCACCGGAATTGCCCGGGTTGATGGCGGCGTCGGTCTGAATAAAGTTCTCGAAGTTGTTGATGCCCAACTGGTTGCGGCCGAGTGCGGAGACGATGCCGCTGGTCACGGTCTGGCCGACGCCGAACGGGTTGCCGATGGCCAGCACCTGATCGCCCACTTCCAGCCCGTCCGAATTGCCAAGGGTAATGACCGGCAGCTTGTCGAGTTCGATCTTGAGCACGGCCAGGTCGGTATCGGGGTCGGTGCCGATGACTTTGCCATGCGCATGCCGGCTGTCGTTGAGCGTAACTTCGATCTCGTCGGCGCCCTCGACCACATGGTTGTTGGTCAGGATGTAGCCATCGGCGCTGACGATCACGCCGCTGCCCAGTCCGACTTGTGGCTGGTCGCCCCCCTGGTCGCCGAAGAAAAACTTGAACCACGGGTCGTTGCTGCGCGGATTGCGCTGTGCGGCCTTGCTGGTGTTGATGCTGACTACGGCGGGAGATGCCTTCTTGGCAGCAGCGCTCAAGCTGCCCGGCGCGATGTTGTTCAGTGCGCCTGCGGGCGCTTCGACGACCGACACCACTCCACCGAGCAACGTGGCACGTCGGTTGACCCATTCGGGCTTGAGCGTCGACACGACGAAAAAAGCTGCCAGCAGCACGGTGACGGCTTGGGCGAACAGCAGCCAGATACGTTTCATGGGAAGTGGAAAGGGGGAAAAAAAGAAAACGCATTGTCCCTCAGCGCCTGGCCTTCGGCCGCGGCCACAATGGCGTGATGAGCACGACCCGCCACGAACTCCTGCATGCGTTCGACCTGCTGCTGGCCCCCGCACGATTCAAGGACTACGGGCCCAATGGCCTGCAAGTCGAAGGCCGTACGGTGGTGCGCAAGATCGTATCCGGTGTCACTGCCAGCCGTGCGTTGATCGAAGCCGCCATTCATGCCGAAGCCGACGCGATTTTTGTCCACCACGGCTTGTTCTGGCGCGGGCAGGACGGGCGTGTCACCGGCTGGATGAAGCAGCGGCTCGGGCTGCTGCTTGGCGATGACGTAAATCTGTTCGCGTATCACCTGCCGCTCGACGCGCATCCCGACCTCGGCAACAACGCGCAGCTCGGGCTCAAGTTGGGCTTGGTCGCGCAACCCGGCTCCGGCGGTCGGTTCGGGGAGCAAGAGCTCGGGTTTCTCGGCGGACGTACCGATGGCGCATCGTTCCCCAGCGCCGCTTTGCTCGCGATTCATGTTGAAAAAATACTCGGACGCCCGGTCACGCTGGTTGATGGCGCGCATCGTCCGATCAAGACTATTGCGTGGTGCACCGGTGGCGCGCAAGGCCACTTCGAGGCAGCGATCGCGGCGGGTGCCGACGCCTTCATCACCGGAGAAATTTCAGAGCCGCAAGCGCATTACGCGCGCGAAATGGGTGTGGCGTATCTCGCCTGCGGCCATCACGCGACGGAACGCTACGGTGCGCCTGCTGTGGCCGGGCATATCGCTGCGCAGCTCGGCTTGGCCCACGAGTTCATCGACATCGACAACCCGGCATGAAGACGACGAAGCCCATTGCAATTACGTTGGGCGACCCGGCAGGTATCGGCCCCGAGATCATCGTCAAGGCTTTTCGGGATGCGCCGGATGCCACGCGAGGTTGCTTCGTTGCGGGTGATGTTGCGACGGTGCGCGCTGCATGTGCGGCGCTGGCGTCACCGGGGCAACTGGCTTGGCCGGTGGCATTGCTCGACAGCGCAAGCGAGGCGGTCGATGTTCCGCCTCGTTGCGTTCCGGTGCTGCAAGTGGTCGAGCCGCCGCCCGTTATCGCCGTGGGCATCGTGAGTGCATTGGCAGGAAAAGTGGCGGGCGAATGCGTGGTGTGGGCGGCGCGTGCTGCACTTCACGGTGACATCGCTGCGATCGTGACTGCGCCGCTTCACAAGGAGTCCCTGGCTGCGGCCGGTTTTCCATATCCCGGTCACACCGAGTTGCTGCAGGCCGAGTCGGCGGCGTATCTCGGGCGCCCTGTCTCCAAGGTGCCGGTGCGCATGATGCTGGCAACCGACGAGCTGCGAACTGTGCTCGTCAGCATCCACATGTCGCTTCGAAACGCTATCGATGCCGTGACGTTCGAAGGCGTGTTGCAGACGTTGCGCATCACGCATTCAGCTTTGGGAGCGGCGCTCGGGCACGCGCCGCGAATCGGTGTGGCTGGCCTCAATCCCCACGCAGGCGAGGGTGGGTTGTTCGGCTCGGAAGAGCAGCACATCATCGCGCCGGCGATAGCCGCGGCGCGTGCCGAAGGAATTGACGCGCACGGACCGTATGCGCCGGACACCGTGTTCATGCGCGCGCGCGGCAAGCCAGGGCGCAAAGGCGAGTTCGATGTGGTCGTCGCGATGTACCACGACCAGGGGCTGATTCCCGTCAAGTACCTTGGTGTCGATAAAGGCGTCAACGTGACGCTGGGCTTGCCGCTGGTCCGCACCAGCCCCGATCACGGCACGGCGTTCGACATTGCCGGCACCGGACGCGCAGATGCATCGAGCCTGATCGAGGCGCTGCGCGTGGCCCGCACGTTGGCTGGCGTCGGCAGAGATAAAGCTGCAGTTACGAGCGTTTGAGGCTGTCGCGGATTTCGCGCAACAACACGATGTCTTCGGGCGTCGGCGCAGGGGGTGGCGCCACGTCGTCGTGCCTGCGCAGTTTGTTGATCTGCTTAACCATAAGGAAAATGATGAAGGCAAGAATCGCGAAGTTCACCGCCACGGTGATGAAGTTGCCGTAGGCGAGCACGGGTACGCCAGCCTTCTTCAGGTCGGCCAGCGTGTTGGCTACGCCGGGTGGCGCTGTCCCCATCACGACGAAGTAGTTCGAAAAATCGAGCTTGCCGAAAACGAGCCCGACGATCGGCATGATGATGTCGCCGACCAGTGAGTCGACGATCTTGCCGAACGCTGCCCCGATGATCACGCCCACTGCCAGGTCAACGACGTTGCCTTTGACCGCGAACTCGCGAAATTCCTTGATAAAACTCATGCCGGTTCCTCGTGCGCTAGGGCTGATTCAGGCGTCGAGTATAGGAGACTGAAACGGCGTTGCGGGGTGGGCCGACGCCCCGCCGCACGTTGAATTCGCCTGTATCGCTCCGCTACAATCGCGGGTTGAGCCAAGCCCCAGCGAAGAAGATTGAGGACCCCCATGAGTGACATCACTGTCGGCCAACCCAGGATCGACACCAGCAGACGTACGTGGTTGATCGCATCCAGTTGTGCAGGCGCAGTGGGCGGCGTCGCCGTCGCAGTGCCCTTCATCAGCACTTTCGAGCCTTCGGAAAAAGCCAAGGCAGCGGGTGCACCGGTCGAAGTAGACATCAGCGCTCTGAAGGTCGGCGAGAAGATGACCGTCGAATGGCGCGGCAAGCCGGTCTGGATCCTGAAGCGCACACCAGCGCAACTCGCCGAGTTATCAAAGCTTGATCCGCAATTGGCGGATCCGCTTTCGAAGCGTCACCCCGACGAGTTCACTCCCAAATACGCGCAAAACGAGCACCGTTCGATCAAGCCTGAATTGCTGGTCGTCGTCGGCATCTGCACGCACCTCGGCTGCTCGCCGAGCGATCGCTTTCAGGCAGGTCCGCAGCCGTCGTTGCCCGCCGATTGGGAGGGCGGTTTCTTGTGCCCTTGCCATGGCTCGACCTTCGACCTGGCCGGCCGCGTGTTCAAGAACAAGCCCGCACCCGACAACCTTCCGGTGCCTCCGCACATGTACATGACCGACACGCGTTTGCTCATCGGCGAAGACAAAAACGCCAAGGCTTGAGAGACAAACACATGGCTGAATTCCACGAGATATCGCCCAATGCACCAGCCGGTGAAAAGCTGCTGAACTGGGTCGACAACCGGTTCCCGCTGACCAAGCTGTGGAACGATCAATGGGGCAAGTACTACGCTCCGAAAAGTCTCAACTTTTGGTACGTTTTCGGTTCGCTTGCGATGCTGGTGCTGGTCATACAGATCGTGACCGGCATTTTTCTGGTCATGCACTACAAGCCCGATGCAACGCAGGCGTTTGCGTCGGTCGAGTACATCATGCGCGATGTGCCCTGGGGTTGGCTCATCCGCTACATGCACTCGACGGGCGCCTCGGCGTTCTTCGTCGTGGTGTATCTGCACATGTTCCGCGGGCTTCTTTACGGCAGCTATCGCAAGCCGCGCGAACTGATCTGGGTCTTTGGTTGCGCGATCTTTCTGTGTCTGATGGCTGAAGCCTTCATGGGCTATCTGCTGCCATGGGGCCAGATGAGCTATTGGGGCGCTCAGGTGATCGTGAACCTGTTCGCCGCGATCCCGTTCGTCGGCCCTGACCTCGCATTGCTGATTCGCGGCGACTACGTGGTGAGCGACGCCACGCTCAACCGCTTTTTCAGCTTCCACGTGATCGCCGTGCCGCTGGTGTTGCTCGGCCTGGTGGTTGCGCATTTGATCGCGCTGCACGAGGTGGGATCGAACAATCCGGACGGCATCGAGATCAAGGCGAACCGCGGCGCCGATGGCCATCCGGTCGATGGCATCCCATCGCATCCTTACTACACGGTGCACGACATCTTCGGCGTGGTGGTGTTCCTCACTATCTTCTCGGCGGTGATCTTCTTCGCGCCTGAAGCGGGTGGCTACTTCCTGGAGTACAACAATTTCATCCCGGCCGATTCTTTGAAGACGCCGAACCACATCGCACCGGTCTGGTATTTCACTCCGTTCTATTCGATGCTGCGTGCGACCACTGACGACATGGTCAACGTGTTCGCGCTCATCCTCGCGATCGCGGCGGTCTGGAACTTCATCAAGGGTAAGTCGGGCATGTTCATCAAGGTGGCTGTCGTGGTCGCGGCTTTGGTGCTGATCGCCTTGCTGAAGTCGTTCGACGCCAAGTTTTGGGGCGTCGTGGTGATGGGTGGTTCGGTCATCATCCTGTTCTTCCTGCCGTGGCTCGATCACAGCGAAGTGCGGTCAATTCGTTATCGCCCGAGCTGGCACAAGTATGTGTACGGCGTGTTCGTGTTCTTCTTCTTGATCTTGGGGTACCTAGGCATCGAGCCGCCAGGCGTATGGGGCGGCATCACGATCGGCTCCCTCACGCTCGACATCGCGCAGACGGTTTCGCAAGTCGGCACGTTGCTCTACTTCGGTTTCTTTCTTCTGATGCCTCTCTGGAGTCGCGCAGGCGAGTTCAAGCCGGTGCCCGACCGCGTTGTTTTTGCTGCGCACTGAGGCCGGACCAGCATGACCAAAAAGACAAATACATCGACAGGCTCTGCGACCACGATGAAGACGCTGAAGCAGGGTATTGCCAGCTGGCTGGCAACGTTCAGCCTCGCCCTAGGCTTGGCCTTTGTGGTGGCTGCCCCGGCTGCTGCCGAGAGCGAAGGTTATGTGTGGGACAAGGCGCCCAACAAAACAAACGACGTTGCCGCGTTGCAAAACGGCGCCAAGCTCTTCGTCAACTACTGCCTGAACTGCCACTCGGCTGCGTTCATGCGCTACAACCGGCTGCAGGACATCGGCATCACCGAGCAGCAGATTAAGGACAATCTTCTGTTCACGACCGACAAGGTCGGCGAGACCATGAAGGCCAACATCGATCCTCGGCAGGCCAAGGAATGGTTCGGCGCCAATCCACCCGACCTGACTTTGGTCGCGCGCTCGCGCGCTGGCCATGGCGGCACTGGCGCTGACTATCTTTACACCTACCTGCGCACGTTCTACCGCGACGACACCAAAGCGACGGGCTGGAACAACATGGCCTACCCGAGCGTGGCCATGCCGCATGTGCTGTGGGAACTGCAAGGTGACCGTCGCCCGGTCTACGAGAAGATCGAGCAACACGGTCATGAGACCGAGGTGTTCAAAGGCTGGCAACAGGTCACTCCGGGCACCATGACGCCTTTGCAGTACGACCAGTCCATTGGCGATCTCGTCAGCTACCTTCAATGGATGGCCGAGCCTGCACAAAACACGCGTGTACGCATCGGTGTGTGGGTCTTGTTGTTCTTGCTGATGGCGGTGGTCTTTACGTGGCGGTTGAACGCGTCTTACTGGAAAGAAGTCAAGTAGCGTCCGCTTACCGCCGATCGGCCGCTGACGCGTCCGGTCCTCCAGAGTGGGTTGCTGATGCTGCCCACTCTTTTTGATTTTTAGGAGTCTTTCGCCATGATGGTTCTGTATTCAGGAACAACCTGCCCCTTTTCCCATCGCTGCCGCTTTGTCTTGTTCGAGAAGGGCATGGACTTCGAAATTCGCGACGTCGACCTCTATAACAAGCCAGAAGACATCAGCGTGATGAACCCGTACGGGCAAGTGCCGATCCTGGTCGAGCGCGACCTCATCCTGTACGAGTCGAACATCATCAACGAGTACATCGACGAGCGCTTTCCGCATCCGCAATTGATGCCCGGCGACCCGGTCGACCGCGCACGCGTCCGGCTGTTCCTGCTCAACTTCGAAAAGGAACTTTTCGTGCATGTGTCGACGCTCGAAAACCGCACGTCGAAAGGCAACGATAAGGCGCTTGAGAAGGCCCGTGCACACATTCGCGATCGCCTTACGCAGCTCGCGCCGGTTTTCTTGAAGAACAAGTACATGCTTGGCGACAACTTCTCGATGCTCGACGTCGCGATTGCACCGCTGCTTTGGCGCCTTGACTACTACGGCATCGATCTCAGCAAGAACGCTGCACCGCTGCTCAAGTACGCCGAACGCATTTTTTCGCGCCCGGCCTACATCGAAGCGCTGACGCCGTCTGAAAAGGTCATGCGCAAGTAAGCGCTCTTTGCCGGTGACTTTGTCGAAATGATCAACGCGCTCGAATCGTCTTCCACGCGACCGTACCTCATTCGGGCACTGTACGAATGGTGCACCGACAACGGGTTCACGCCCTATGTCGCGGTACTGGTCGACGAGACCGTGCAGGTCCCGCGCGAGTACGTCAAGAACGGCGAGATCGTGTTGAACATCAGCTTTGACGCGACGAGTTCGCTCAAGCTCGGCAACGACTTCATCGAGTTCAAGGCTCGCTTCGCAGGCACGGCGCGCGAGATCAACGTACCGGTCGGTCGCGTGATCGCCATCTACGCGCGTGAGAACGGGCAGGGGATGGCTTTTCCGGCGCCTGCGCAGCCGGCCGCTGCAAAAGGCCCACAGGTAACTCAGTCAACCGTTGATATAGGCGACGGGCGTTCACCGGTGCGCGCAGCGCAACGCGGCCACGGTGCCAGCGACACCAAAATCATGCACCTCGTCACTGGCGACGAGTTGCCCGGCCACCGTGGCACAGCCGAAGATGCACCGACGGATCAGGACGATCCGCCGCGGCCCCCAGCGGGCGGCGGCGCCAAGCCCTCGTTGAAACGCATCAAATAGTCGACGAAGTCGAGGCTACAAGTTGACACCGCGATGCGCGCTACGCGCACCGCTAAAATCAAGATCCCGCCGCTTTAGCTCAGTTGGTAGAGCAACCGCCTTGTAAGCGGTAGGTCGTCAGTTCGATTCCGACAAGCGGCACCATTCATGACCGGGGCTCAAGATGCCCCGCACAAACAATCCCAGCACGGCGCTCAGGCGCTTCATGCCACTGGCGAGCCTTGGCGGCTCGTAGTTCAGCCAGCGGCGCACCTCGATCAGGTACAGGCTGAAGATCAGCGAAGCGATCTGGTCGGCGGGCACGTCATCCTGTGCTTCTCCGCTTTTCTGTGCAGCGCGCACCATCTGTTCGATGTGGCCCAAGATCACCGGGCGGCGGGCGTAGAAGCGATGCGCCTCTTCGCCGTGGTTAGCCCCCGGCGCCAGAAATTCGGACGTCTCGCGCAGCGCCGGACGCGCCAGCCGCGGTTCGCTGGCCCAGTAGCGGTATCGGAGCTCGAAGTACGGTAGCAATCTTTCGCGCAGCGAGCCTGGTCTTTCCAGCAATGCTTGTCCTTTGAGATTGACCGCGTCGAGCTCGTCGTTGACCACCTGCAGCAACAAGTCGCGCTTGTCCTTGGCGTAGACGAATACCGTGCCGGTGGACACGTCAGCCCGCGTGGCGATCTCGCGGGTAGTCGCCGCCTCGTAGCCATGCTCGATGAACACAGCGCGCGCCGCCTCGATGATGCGCTTGCGTTTGTCGGTTTTGCTCCGCTCGCGCAGGCCCGCTCGGGGTGCTTGTGTCGGCTCAGTCTCAAAGTTGGGCATTTGCGCATTATCTAATCGTTGACGAGAAAATTGAGCAAAGTTATATTTGAGCACGCTCAATTAAATGATTCCATCGCCTGAATGGGCGAGCGCCATTCCACGAAAGAGAGACACGCATGTTCCCGAAGAATGCTTGGTATGTCGCCTGCATGCCCGAGGAAATCGACGACAAACCATTGGGTCGAAAGGTCTGCAATGAGGCGATCGTTTTTTATCGCGGCCCGGACAACGTGGTCGCAGCGCTCGAAGACTTTTGCCCGCATCGCGGTGCGCCGCTCTCACTCGGCTCAGTGGTCGAAGGCAAACTGGTCTGCGGTTATCACGGGCTGGAAATGGGATGCGACGGCAAGACCATCGCCATGCCGGGCCAACGCGTGCGCGGCTTTCCAGCGATACGTGCTTATCCGGTGATCGAGCGCTACGGCTTTGTCTGGGTCTGGCCCGGCGATCCAGCGCAAGCCGACGAGGCCAAGCTCCACCGGCTCGAGTGGGCCGAAAGCCCCGAATGGGCGTATGGCGGCGGGCTCTATCACATCGGATGCGACTACCGCCTCATGATCGACAACCTGATGGACCTGACGCACGAAACCTACGTTCATGCGACCAGCATAGGGCAGCCGGAAATCGACGAGACGCCGACCAAAACGACCACCGAGGGCGACGAAGTGATCACCGCCCGCCACATGGAAAACATCATGGCGCCGCCGTTCTGGCGCATGGCGTTGCGCGGCAACCATCTGGCCGACGACGTGCCGGTGGATCGGTGGCAAATCTGCCGCTTCACCCCTCCGAGTCACGTGCTCATCGAGGTGGGCGTCGCCCACGCAGGCAACGGCGGCTACAACGCCGACGCCAAGTTCAAGGCGTCGAGCATCGTGGTCGACTTCATCACGCCTGAAACCGAGACATCGATCTGGTACTTCTGGGGTATGGCGCGTAACTTCAATCCGAACGACAAGGCGTTGACAGCCAGCATTCGCGAAGGCCAGGCCAAAATTTTCGGTGAAGACCTCGAGATGCTCGAGCGCCAGCAAAAGAACCTGTCGGCGCACCCTCACCGCGCGTTGCTCAAGCTGAATATCGACTCGGGCGGAGTTCAGTCGCGCCGCGTGCTCGACCGCATCCTCGCGGCGGAGAGCGCTTCGTGACGGCCGGTGACCATCAGGTTCGCGTCGCTCGCAAGGTCGACGAGACCATCGACATTGCGACCTTCGAACTGGTCAGCATCAACGAGCGTCCCTTGCCGCCGTTCTCGGCAGGTTCCCATATCGACGTGCACTTGCCCAACGGCTTGACTCGCCAGTATTCGCTGTGCAACGACCCGAAAGAAGCGCATCGCTACCTGATCGGCGTGCTGCGCGACCCAGGCTCGCGTGGCGGCTCGCAAAGCCTTCACGATGCGGTCAACGAAGGCGACATCTTGCACATCGGCGCGCCGAAAAATCACTTTCCGCTGGCGCACGAAGCCAAGCACAGCGTGCTTGTCGCTGGAGGCATCGGGGTCACGCCGATTTTGTGTATGGCGGAGCGCCTCGCGGTGACGGGAGCGTCGCTGGAAATTCACTACTGCACTCGCTCGCCCGAGCGCACTGCGTTCCGTCAACGCATCGCAGCTTCTGCGTTTGCAGCGAAGGTGCAATTCCATTTCGACGACGGCGATTCAGCGCAGAAGCTGGACCTCGCCCGGTTGTTGTCCACGATGAACCCAGGGGTGCATTTGTATGTCTGCGGGCCCAAGGGCTTCATGGACTGGTTGCTGAATGCCGCCCGCGCCGCGGGCTGGCCGGCGGAGCAACTTCACTATGAATTTTTTGGCGCGGAAGTCGTCAAATCAAACGACGACGCGAGCTTCGAGGTGAAGCTTGCGAGTTCGGGCAAGGTCGTCTTCGTCTCCAAAGAGCAGACCGTGGTGCAAGCCCTGGCCGCCGCCGGCATCGAGGTGTTGACTTCGTGCGAGCAGGGCGTCTGTGGTACTTGTCTGACGCGCGTGCTCGAAGGCGAGCCCGACCATAGGGACATGTACCTGACGCCGGAAGAGCAGGCGGTCAACGACCAGTTCACGCCGTGTTGCTCGCGCTCGAAGTCTAGGCTTCTGGTGCTTGATTTGTGACCTTCAACTGCGAGATTTTCTGATGTCTTCCTCAATTTCAAAATTCGTTTTGGCGTTCTTCGTTGCCACCACTGCCGGCATGCTCAACACAGCTGATGCCGCGCCTGTGAGGCGACACGGCGCTCACCCGGTCAAAAAGGCGCAGACCGCTGTCGATGCACCCAAGCCGGAAAAACTGGTTCGGGCGCCCGGCGGCGTCATGGTGCCAAAGCAAGCAACGGCGGGACGCAACCCGGGCTTCATGGACGACGGAGCGAGCAAGCGCGGCGAGAAGCCCTGAGCCACTCGAGCAGCTTGCGCGCGCCCTGAGAAAGCAAAAAGCCGTGAGTCGGCCAAAGCGGCGCTCGCAGTCAGCGTCGAGTCTGCTGCACCTTGATTCGCAACGTCGCCACCTCCCAGCCCCGGGCCTTCAGGCGCGCAACGATCATGGGTGCAAGCTGGCGTAGCTTGGCAGCGGCTGCGCTGCCATTGACCAGTACGCACCACACATCGCCGTCGGCCGGGCCTGGCTGAACCGCGGCACGCATGTCTTTCGGGATCAGCTCTTCCACCGCTTTTAGACGTTCCGAGGCGTCGCGGGCGCGTGCCAGCAAGCCCGCGAGGGTGGGGGAGCCGTCGGCAGCCTGGAGCAATGTGAAGGTGGTTGTTCGGCGGATCATGGGGAAATAACGGACTGAAACAAGCCGGCTAAAATGCGCGGTTTGTCGGCGCATGCGCCTGACATCAGGGCCGCTTGCTTTTCATGGAAGTGCGCCCAATTGCTTTCACCATATCTTAGGGATCTGGATCGCAGCGCCCCGCGTACAGGGTGTCCGTCGATCCTCCACTCATGGCAACCAATTTCCTGACCCAGATTTTCGGCAGTCGCAACGACCGTCTCCTGAAGCAATATCGGAAGACGGTCGAGCGCATCAATGCGCTCGAATCCGAGTTCGAAAAGCTGAGCGACGACGCCCTGCGCGCCAAGACCGAGGAGTTCAAGGCTCGCGCCGCCAAGGGCGAAACCCTCGACGACCTGCTGCCCGAAGCCTTTGCGACCGTGCGAGAAGGTTCCAAGCGCGTCATGAAGATGCGCCACTTCGATGTGCAGTTGCTCGGCGGCATGGCCCTGCACAACGGCAAGATTTCTGAGATGCGTACCGGCGAGGGCAAAACGTTGACCGCCACGTTGCCGGTGTACCTGAACGCGCTGTCGGGCAAGGGAGTGCATGTCGTCACAGTGAACGACTACCTGGCCAGCCGCGACGCGAAATGGATGGGCCGGCTCTACAACTTTCTCGGTCTCTCGGTCGGCATCAACCTGCCGAACATGCCGCGCGAAGAAAAGCAGCAGGCCTACGGCAGCGACATCACGTACGGCACGAACAACGAGTACGGCTTCGACTATCTGCGCGACAACATGGTCTACGAGCCCGGCGATCGGGTTCAGCGCGGCCTGAACTACGCCATCGTCGACGAGGTCGATTCCATTCTGATCGACGAGGCTCGCACGCCACTGATCATCAGCGGCCAGGCCGAAGACCACACAGATACCTACCTCGCGATCAACAAGGTGGTACCGCTGCTCACCAAGCAGGAAGGTGAAGCCGATCCCCGCACCGGCGAGGGCGTTACCAAGCCCGGCGACTTCACCGTCGACGAAAAAACGCATCAGGTCTTTCTGACCGAAGACGGTCACGAGAATGCCGAGCGCATCCTCAGCGAGTTCAAGCTCTTGCCCGATGGCGCATCGCTCTACGACCCTGCCAACATCACGCTGATGCACCACCTCAACGCCGCGCTGCGTGCGCGGCACCTCTATCACCGCGATCAGCATTACGTGGTGCAAGAGGGGGAGGTCGTGATCGTCGACGAATTCACTGGCCGCCTGATGACGGGCCGCCGCTGGAGCGATGGTTTGCATCAGGCCGTCGAAGCCAAGGAAGGCGTGCAGATCCAGGCCGAGAACCAGACGCTGGCGTCGATCACGTTCCAGAACTATTTCCGCCTGTACGGCAAGCTGGCCGGCATGACGGGCACGGCAGACACCGAGGCCTACGAGTTCCAGGAAATCTACGGACTCGAAACCACGATCATTCCGCCGAACCGACACAGCAAGCGCGAAGACCAGCTCGACCGCGTCTACAAGACCACGCGCGAAAAGTACGAAGCTGCGATCGAGGATATTCGGGAGTGCTACGACCGCGGTCAGCCAGTGCTGGTCGGCACCTCGTCGATCGAGAACTCTGAAATCATCGACGAGCTGCTGAACAAGGCGGGCCTCCCGCACCAGGTGCTCAACGCGAAGCAGCATGCGCGTGAGGCCGACATCGTGGCGCAAGCCGGCCGCACGAAGATGATCACCATCGCGACCAACATGGCCGGTCGCGGCACCGACATCGTTCTTGGCGGCAACGTCGAGAAAATGATCGAGCTGGTCGAGGCCGACGAGGGCCTGGACGATGCGGGCAAGCAGGCTGAAATCGCAACGCTGCGCGTCGAATGGGACAAGGACCACGAGTTCGTGAAGTCGCTTGGCGGCTTGCGCATCATCGCGACCGAACGGCATGAATCGCGTCGTATCGACAATCAACTGCGTGGCCGCTCAGGCCGGCAAGGCGATACGGGCTCGTCGCGCTTTTACCTGAGCTTGGACGATCCGCTGATGCGTATTTTTGCAGGCGATCGGGTGAAGGCGATCATGGACCGGCTCAAGATGCCGGACGGAGAGGCCATCGAAGCCGGCATCGTCACGCGCAGCATCGAGAGCGCGCAGCGCAAGGTCGAGGCGCGCAATTTCGATGTGCGCAAGCAGTTGCTCGAGTACGACGATGTTTCGAACGATCAGCGCAAGGTCATCTATCAGCAGCGCAACGACATTCTTGATGCATCCGACCTGACGGCGCAGATCGAGGCGCTGCGAGAAGGCTGTTTTACCGATCTCGCGCGACAGTTCGTCCCGCCGGAATCGGTCGAAGAGCAATGGCAGCTGGCTGCGCTCGAACAGTCGTTGAACACCGAGTGGGGCCTCGACATTCCGTTGCAACAAGAAGTCGAATCGGCTGCATCCATTGCCGACGAAGAGGTCGTAGAAAAGGTCGTTGCAGCAGCCAATGCCGCCTTCGACGCCAAGGTGGCGTTGATCGGGCAAGAGAACTTCACGCAGTTCGAACGCATGGTCTTGCTGCAAAGCATCGACACGCATTGGCGCGAACATCTGGCATCGTTGGACTATCTGCGCCAGGGCATCCATCTGCGAGGCTATGCGCAAAAGCAGCCCAAGCAGGAATACAAGCGCGAGGCTTTCGAGCTCTTCGGCCAGCTGCTCGACTCGGTCAAGAACGACGTGACGCGTCAGTTGATGACGGTGCGGGTGCAGTCCGGTGAACAGCTCGAAGAAGCCGCCGAAGCGCTCGAGAGCCGCGGTGAGAACCTCGCCAACATTACCTACTCGGCGCCGACGGAATCGGGCGAAGTCGAAGTGCGCGTTGAGGAAGAAAGCCAGCGTCGCATCGCCGCGGCCGGGCTCGGCACGCTGGGCGCCGAAGCCGCCGCGTTGGCGCGCGTCGGGCGCAACGATCCATGCCCGTGTGGCAGCGGAAAGAAATTCAAACACTGCCACGGCAAGTTGAGCTGATTGGCAAGGAACCAGAACCATCTACCGCCATGCCCGTCAATCTGTCTGCCCCTGATCCTGCCGCCCTGTTCGCGGTGCCTGGCGTTCGCATCGGTGTGACCGAAGCGGGCGTACGCAAAGCCAATCGCAAAGACCTGACGGTCGTGTTGATCGACGAAGGTGCGGCGGTCGGCGGTGTTTTCACCCAGAACCGCTTTTGCGCCGCGCCGGTGCAGGTGTGCCGCGATCATCTGAAGGCGGACCATGGCATTCGTGCCATGGTCATCAACACGGGCAACGCCAATGCCGGCACTGGAGAAGATGGCCTGGCGCGCACGCGGACGGTGTGTGTTGCGCTGGCGCGGCATCTGAACATTTCACCAGAGCAGATTCTGCCGTTTTCGACGGGCGTGATCATGGAGCCGTTGCCCGTCGATCGCATCGAAGCCGGCTTGCAGGCGGCCCTGGCCGATGCGGCCCCTGAGCATTGGGCGCGTGCGGCCGAAGGCATCATGACCACCGACACCGTGCCCAAAGCCTTCAGCGAACGTGTGCTGATTGGCGGCGCCACGGTGACGATCACCGGGATCAGCAAGGGCGCAGGAATGATCCGGCCCAACATGGCGACCATGCTCGGCTTCATGGCGACCGACGCAAAGATCGACGCGTCGTTGATTCAGCCGCTGGCGCAGCAATTGGCCGATGCGTCCTTCAATCGCATCACCATCGACGGTGATACCTCGACCAACGACTCGTTCGTTGTCATCGCGACGCAGAAGGCTGGCAACCAGCGCATCACATCGCTCGATTCGGCAGACGGTCAGGTTTTGGTGGCGGCGATGCAGAACGTGGCGCGCCAGCTCGCACAGGCGATCGTTCGTGACGGCGAGGGCGCGACCAAGTTCATCACGATCCGTGTCGAAGGCGGCAAGAACTCGGCGGAGTGCCGCCAGGTCGCGTACGCCGTCGCACACTCGCCGCTCGTCAAGACCGCCTTCTTTGCCAGCGACCCCAATCTCGGTCGCATCCTGGCCGCTGTGGGCTATGCGGGCATCGACGATCTCGACCAGACCGGCATCGATCTCTATCTCGACGACGTGCATGTGGCCGTGCACGGAGGGCGCGCCCCTGACTATCGAGAAGAAGATGGCCAGCGCGTGATGAAGCAAAGCGAGATCAATGTACGCATCGGCCTGGGTCGAGGCGATGCCAGCGACACCGTGTGGACATGCGACCTGAGCCACGACTACGTGTCGATCAACGCCGACTACCGCTCCTGACCAGGCGCACGCGATGAACGAGAACTTCGAACACCTGCTCGTACGCGCTGAGCAACTCATCGCGCGCATCGAATCGATTCTTCCGCAACCGTTGGTCGCACCGACCGACTGGAACGCGTCGATCGCGTGGCGCTACCGCCGTCGCAGCTCGGGCCATGGTTCGCTGGAGCCGGTTCGCCACGTCGCCACCATGCCGCTCGATGCGCTGAAAGAAATCGAAGTTCAGAAAGAAAAGATCGAGCGCAATACGCGGCAGTTCGTCGAGGGAAAGCCTGCCAATAACGTGCTGCTGACGGGCGCTCGCGGCACCGGTAAATCGTCGCTCATCCGCGCATGTTTGCAGGCTTATGCACCGCAAGGCCTGCGCTTGATCGAGGTGGACAAGGCGGAGCTGGTGGACTTGCCGGACATCGTGGATGTCGTGTCGGGTCGGCCGGAGAAATTCATCGTCTTCAGCGATGACTTGAGCTTCGACGAAGGCGAGCCCGGCTACAAGGCGCTGAAGTCGATTCTCGATGGATCCATCTCCGCGCCGACGCCGAACGTGTTGATCTACGCGACCAGCAACCGGCGTCACTTGCTGCCGGAGTACATGAAGGACAACCTCAGCTACACCCACACAGAAGAAGGCGAAGTACACCCTGGCGAGGTGATCGAGGAGAAGATCTCGTTATCGGAGCGCTTCGGCCTGTGGGTCAGTTTCTATCCGTTCAGTCAAAACGAGTACCTGACGATCGTGGCGCAGTGGTTGTCTTCTTTCGATATCGACGCCGCGGCCATCGATGCGGCCAAGCCTGAAGCGCTGGTGTGGGCCTTGGAGCGTGGCTCCCGAAGTGGGAGGGTGGCTTACCAGTTCGCGCGCGACTATGCGGGGCGGAGGGCGGTGTGAGCGACGTGCGCAACGCGAGCGACGTGATCACCGAGACGCGTCTTCACACCGAAGTCGCTGTCGGCATCCTTATCCGGAAAAGCGACGATGCCTTGCTCCTGTCGACGCGCCCGGATGGCAAACCTTACGCCGGTTACTGGGAGTTTCCGGGCGGCAAGGTAGAGGCGGGTGAAAGCATAGAGGAAGCATTGCGGCGCGAGCTGCACGAAGAGCTCGGCATCACGATCGACAGCGCCTCGGTGTGGAAGGTGACCGAGCACGACTACCCGCATGCGCTGGTACGGCTGCACTGGTGCAAGGTCACCGCTTGGACCGGTGAACTAGAGATGCGCGAAGGCCAGGCGATGCGGTGGCAGCAGCTGCCGTTGGACGTCGCGCCAGTGTTACCCGGCGCAGTCCCAGTGCTGGGTTGGCTGGCTGCCGAGCGCGGTGTGCCCGGCCCCTGATCCTGCCCGTCTACTGAAGCCGCGGGTCGCCGAACGGATCATCATCGGGCGGTGCATCGGTCGGCATCCTGAACTCTTCACTTGCCCAGGCGCCCAGGTCGATGCCCTTGCAGCGCGCGCTGCAGAACGGCCGATTCGGATTGGCTGGCCCATAGACGCTATCGCCGCCGCATGCGGGACAGCGAACGATCCGGTCGCCGGCCTTGTTCACTTTGCTCGTCGCCACGTCTTCTCTCCTCCCGTCCTATCTCAAGCGCACAGGGTCAGCTCGAGCGGCGCGTCATCGGTGCTCTGGTGCAACCGGTCGTCGTCCTCGTGGCGCATCAATCTCACCGAGACCATCAAGCGGTTGCCGCTGATCTCAGGAATCAAGCCGAGCTTCGGATCGATGCGGAGGCGCAGCAACTGGAAGCTGCGTCCTTGCGGCAACGTTTGCTGAAACTGGCCGTGGGCTGCGATCACCTTGTAAGGAACATCGGCATCACGCAGCAGCTTGAGCAAGAGGTAAATCGATTCGGCCAATGGCGCGAGGGTCGTCAGCCAGCGCTCGATGTCGGTTCGACGCATCTTGGCCGTACCGTTTTGCCACGCAAAGTACGCGGGCAAATCGAACTGGCACGTTCCGCCGGGAATGCCGACGCGGCTGCGGATACTCATCAGCCATTCGTTTTCCGTGAGCGACTGTCCGGCCTTTCCAGGCACGGTATTGAGCGCGGCGAAGTTGCGTTCCAACTGCGCAACCACCTGGTCGAGCGCGGCCACCGAGATTTGCGGATTGCCGCGATAACTGTTGAAAACGTTCTTGTGCTTGTCGAGATCGCGCAGCACATCGGCCTTCAAGTCGGCGCGCGCTGCCACGTCCATGATCTCGAAGATCGTGACGAGTGCGTAGTGGTGCAACAGCGCGGAGTCGGAGGGCACCAACTCGCCAAGGCGGCGAAAGAGATGCTCCAGCCGAAGGTAGGTCCGGATGCGCTCGTTGAAGGGGTACTCGTAGAGGATCACGCTGTTCCGTGCTGGTCGGGAATCATAGTCTCACGGCACCCGCGGCGCGGGCGGCGCCAAGACTTGGCGGACAGCCTGCAGCATGCGGTCGCCCACGATCAATTGGCCATGCATCGAGAGGTGCGTGTCATTTGGGAAATAGAAATCGCGGACTCTGGCGCGCTCATCGGCGGCAAAACTGAAAAGGTCAGGACCCAGGTCTGCAGTCTTGAAGGCCGCGACGAAGGGGGCTGCATGTTGCGTGTCGACGTACACCGTCGTCTTGTCGGGAATCACCATCCAGACGAACTTGAGATCGGATTGAGCTTGAGTAAATATCTTCATTTGCTCGACCGCCTCCGGTTTGAGCGGTGGATTGTCTGTGTCCTCGACAAAGAAGAGAGCCTTCTCGCACAGCTTGTGACTGAAGTAGCTGCAACCGCCCGGAACCGGGCGCACCCAGGTCTCGTCTCCAAAGAGCGCATCGCCCGAGAGCTTGCGGACTTTTCTCATGTTGGTGTACGTGATGAGTCCGGTCGTCAACTTGGCGCTCCAGTTCAGCGCAAAGCCGGGCACGGCTTCGAGTGGTTCGAGAAACGGAACGGTCTTGACGACGGGCTCCTTCGACATGGTCGTACAGGTGGAGCCCCCCTTGAGCCGGTCACCCAGCAGGCGCTCGACACTCTCGACCACGACGAGCTTGCCCTTGAATCCGGCGCGCCGTATCCAAGGTGTGAAGTCTTTGCACAGCGGGCCGGTCTGGCCCCAGTAGATCGTCGCTACTTGGTATCCCTCTTTGACGAGTCGTGATTGCCAACGCAGCGTCATTGAAAAGCTGTCACCCACCACCAGCACGTCAGCTTGGTCCAAAGGCACGCCTTTGATGTGTGCCTTCGTTACGATCGGAGGTGCGGCTTGCCACCCGAACTCTGCATCCGAAAGACGGCCGATTCGCGTGAGGTCGCCATAAGGCGCCGGAGTGAAGAGCGTCACCAGAAGCATCGTGACAATGACCACGAAGCCCGCGGCAAAGTAGCGAAGCCACAAACGCGCCGGCATCATTTTTCAGAGTCCTTTACGGCTTGCAACATACGGGCGCCGACCAACTGATAGCCGGCAGGAGAAAGATGCGTGTCATTCGGTGAGTAGAGGTCCATTACATGGTGCCGGCTGTTGGCGGCAAGCGCAAAAAGATCGGGACCCAGGTGCAGCGCACCAAGCGCCTGCACAAAAGAAGACGCGTGGTCTTGATTCAGGTACACCGTGGTCTTGTTCGGGATCACCATCCAGATAATCTTGGGCATTCCGGCTAGCCCGTCGAATCGAGCCATCAAAGCGGCAGAGCTTGGACTCAGCATTGGATTGCGATCGTCATCAACCAGAAAGATTCCCTTATTACACAGGCGATTGCTGAATTCCTTGCAACCGTTTGGCAAAGGACGCGACACGATCAAGTCGCCCCATCTCGGGTGGTCGAATACGAGATCGGCCCGACTCGTCTTGATGGCCCGCGTATGAATGTAGGTCAGCCAGCCGCTTGCCCACTCGGCGTCCCAGTTCAGGCGCTGCGGCAGCGTCATGGCGGTGTCCGCAGCCAGTTGGGTGGCGCGTGGAATGGCCTGAAACGGCAGCGACATGGTTGTGCACGCCGCAGCTTCGTCGAGACGTTCAGGAAGAAGGCGTTCGATGCTTTCAATGATGACGTAGCGCCCCTTGAACCCTGAGCGACGCAGCCACTCGGGAAAGTTGGCGCACAACGGGCCAGTCTTGTCCCAGTGCGTCGTGACGACGCGGTAACCACCTTCGACCAGTGCTGCTTGCCAGGCAAAGCGGATCGAAAAACTGTCGCCGATGACGAGCACGTCGGCTGCGGAGACGGGGGAGTCGACCAAATACGCACTATCGAACTTGGGACCCGGTCGACGCGCCGCAAACTCGGTTTCGGAAATGCGCCCGACGCGTGTCAAGTCTCCGTAGGCAATCGGGGTGAGCAGGGTGATCCAGAGCAACGCAAAGCAGACGACAAAGCCGACGCCGTAAATGCGAAGCCACAGAACTCCCGGCTTCATGACTAGAACTGGAAATACAGGAAAGGGCTGTAAGTGCCCAGCCGCGACACGCAGAGGCCCAGAAGAATGACGGTGCCCAGCGCGGTCAGTGCCGGCGCGATCCGCGCGAGCACCGCACGATGGGCGACAGCGCCAGGAACTGGAATCCAGCGATCGAGCGAGATGGTCGGCGGCAATGCAAGGCAAATCACCATGCCGACCAACAGCGTCTGGAAGAACTCAGGCTTGCGGAAGGGCACGACGAACTCGGCAAAGGCGCTGACCGGTGCGCCGTGTATACCCAGCATGCCCTTGTAGATCTCGATCGCCGCATTCATGCTTTCGGCGCGGAAAACGACCCAAGCCACCATGACGCAAACGAAGGTCAGGAACCAGCCCAGCACGCTTGCAAGCCGACCGCTGGACGGTTTGCCATGACGTACTTTGCTGGTCCAGAGGTGGTTGATGACAAGGAATGCGCCGTGTAGCGCACCCCAGATCACGAATGTCCATGCGGCACCGTGCCAGAGGCCGCCCAGCAGCATCGTCATGAAGAGGTTGAAGTAGCGGCGACCGGGGCCCTTGCGGTTGCCGCCCAGCGGGATGTAGAGGTAGTCCCGCAGAAAGGTCGACAACGAGATATGCCAACGCCGCCAGAACTCGATGATGTTGGTCGATTTGTAGGGCGAGCGGAAATTCAGCGGGAGCTGTACGCCCAAGCAAAGCGACAGCCCGACAGCCATGTCGGAGTAGCCGGAAAAGTCGAAATAAATCTGCAGTGTGTAGGCGAGCACGCCCAGCCAAGACGTATACAGCGAGGGCAGAACGCCGGTGTGCACGCCGTTGAACACCATGTCGGCGTATTGGCCGAGACGGTCCGCAATCAGCAACTTCTTGGCGAGCCCGAAGGTGAAGATGGCAATGCCGAGCGCTAGCTTGTTGCTGTCCGCGCGGTAGGTCAAGGGGTTGGCGAACTGCGGCATCATTTGGGCGTGATGCAGCACCGGCCCGGCCACCAGGTGCGGAAAGTACGTGACGAACAAGACGTACGGAATGAACCGCCGCTCCTTCACCTTTCCCTGCCAGCAGTCGACCAAAAAAGCGATCTGCGTGAACGTATAGAACGAGATGCCGATGGGCAACGCGAGGTGCAGCAGCGGCAGCGGGGTTGCGCCGCCCGCCGTCAGACCTGCATTGACGTTCTCCATGAAGAAGTTCGCGTACTTGAAGACGGCGAGCACACCCAGGTTGATCGTGAGCGCCACGATCAAGGTGCGTTTGCGGATGGCGTCGACGCGGCCGGGCTCGGGCGTCAGGCGCTGCGCGATCCAGTAGTTGAAGCAGATCGAGGCGAGCAGCAGCGGCAGCGCCTTGACGCTCCACCAGCCGTAGAAGAAGAGCGACGCCAGGGCGAGAAAGCCGGCGGCTGCCCGCGCGTTCCGGTGACCGATCAGAAAAAACCCGATCAACACCAACGGAAAGAAGAAAAAGATGAACGCGTACGAATTGAAAAGCATCGAGGGATCGGACTGACGTCTTAAGACTCTTTGGGGGTCTTGTAAGTTCGTGGTGGCTCGGCGCCGAGCGTGGCCGCGAATTATCGCGTAGGTCGCTCGGCCCAGTGACCCATCAGTACCTTCACCTCGTTGGCCAACTGTGCGAATGACTTTCCGACGTTGAAGATGACTGCATCCGCGGCTTTCAGTCGCGAGCTTCTGCTGGCTTGCAAGACGAGTACGGACAATGTCATTTCCTCAGTCCAGTTCGAGCGGTCCATGACGCGGGCCACCTGGACTTCAGCGGTGGCGTCGACCACCAGTATGCGATCGACCTTCTGACGCCAGCGACCCGATTCGACCAGGAGAGGTACGTCGAACACGACCAACGGGCCCTGGGCTATCGTCGCCTGCCGATCGCATTCGGCGCCGATCATCGGGTGAAGAATGGCTTCGAGCCTGGTTTTTTTGGCTGGATTTTCGAAGACGATCGATCGCATCTGCGCGCGGTCGAGTGAGCCGTCCATTGCAATGACGGCGTCGCCAAATGCCTCTCTGATAGACCCTATGGCCGCTCCGGAAGGCTGCGTCAGGGCGCGCGAAATCGCATCGGTGTCTACCAACGCGGCGCCGCATGCGACGAGCATGGCCGCCACGGTGCTCTTGCCGCTGCCGATTCCGCCGGTGAGACCGAGGCGTTGCATCAGTCGGTCCGTTGCGTCTCAGGTCGATCCGAACGGAAACACGAAAGGGAAGTGCTGGCGAACTTCGACCGGACCGATCACGAGGCATAGCAACCCCGCCCCGGCAAGGAACGGGCCGAACGAGATTGGGATGTCCTTGTGCGCGATCCGGCCTGCCCAAAGCAGGATCACTCCCAGAATGGCGCCGACAACCGACGACATCAGGATGATTGCGATGAGGTAGTCGGAGCCGAGCCAGGCACCCAGCGCGGCCAGCAGCTTGAAGTCGCCATAGCCCATGCCTTCCTTGCCAGTTGCAAGGCGATAGGCGTGGTAGACCAGCCAAAGGCTCAGGTAGCCCAGTGCGGCACCCCAGACGGCGGCTGGCAACGAGGTTCCAGTCAAGCCCAGCGCCGCTCCCAACAGACCAAGCCACAACAGCACATAGTTGAGCGAATCCGGCAGCAATTGGGTGTCGAGGTCGATCAAAAATTGACACACCAGCAAAGCAGCGAAGGTGGCCCACAGCGCACCAGTGAAAGTGATGCCGAAGCGGTAGGCGCACAACGCAAAAAGCACACCGGTCACGACTTCGACGATCGGGTAGCGAACGCTGATCGAGGTCTTGCACTGCGAGCATCGCCCGCGGAGCGCCAGATAGCTCATCACCGGGATGTTTTCGTACCAGCGAATCGCGTGACCACAAGCGCCGCAGCGCGATGCGGGCTTTGCCAGATCGAGCGTGGGGAGTGCGTCGAGCGCTGCGCGAGCTTCGGCCGCACTGGACTCGAGTCGGGCTGGTACCGGCACCTTGGTGCCGAAGACTTGAGTCCAAAGGGAAGGGCCGACTGGTGGGCGCAGCAGGCCGCCGACGGACTCGTCGAGCCAGCCACGCAACATCATCACCGGAAGCCGGTAGATCACGACATTGAGAAAGCTGCCTATGACAAGTCCGAGCATGCCAGCGAACCCGGCATCGATCCCCTGCGACACCAACATCAGACGACTTGACCGAGCTTGAAGATGGGCAGGTACATGGACACCACGATGCCGCCGATGAGCACGCCCAAAAACACGATGATGATGGGCTCCATCAGGCTCGACAGGCCAGCGACCATGTCGTCGACTTCGGATTCGTAGAAGTCGGCCGCCTTGCCGAGCATGTGATCGATGGAGCCCGACTCTTCGCCGATGGCCGTCATCTGCAAAACCATCGATGGGAACAGGTTCGCGTTGGTCATTGCGCTCGTCAGGCTGGTGCCGGTAGAAACCTCTTGCTGAATCTTGACGGTGGCGTCGGCGTACACCGAGTTGCCCGAAGCGCCCCCCACGGAATCGAGCGCCTCGACCAAAGGCACGCCGGCTGCGAACATCGTCGACAACGTGCGAGTCCATCGTGCCACGCAGGATTTGTCGATAAGCGCACCGAAGATAGGCAACTTCAGCAGCACCCGGTCCATCACCTTTTGAACGCGTTCGTTGCGCTTCCATGCCTGCATGAAAAAGTACAGACCGCCGCCGATGACGCCGAAGATCAACCACCAGTAAGCCACGAAAAATTCGCTGATCCCCATCACGATCAACGTGGGAGCCGGCAGGTCCGCCCCGAATGAACTGAAAACCGACTTGAACGCCGGGATCACGAAAATCATGATGATCGCAACCACCACGAAGGCCACTACAACGACCGATGCGGGATACATCAAAGCCGATTTAATCTTCGACTTGATCGCTTCGGTCTTTTCCATGTAAGTGGCCAGGCGGTCGAGCAACTCCTCCAAAATACCGGCCGCTTCACCTGCCTCGACCAGATTGCAGTAGAGGTTGTCAAAATACTTCGGGAACTTGCGGAACGCCGAGGAGAGCGAAGTGCCTGTTTCCACGTCGCTGCGCACGTCGTTGAGCAGTTTGGAAACGCTGGGGTTGGCGTTGCCTCGGCCCACGATGTCGAACGACTGCAAAAGCGGCACGCCTGCTTTCATCATGGTCGCGAGTTGGCGCGTGAAGATGGCGATGTCTTTAGGCTTGATCGACTTGCCGGAGCGCATCCGGCGCTTCTTGATCTTCGATGCGAGCACGCCCTGGCGGCGCAACGCGGCCTGGACTTGGTTCTCGCCCGCCGCGCGCACTTCGCCGCGGACAGCCTTGCCATTGCGGTCCTTGCCTTCCCATTCGAAGACGAATTCTTTAAGAGTGCGTGTCGATGCGGCGGTGGCCATGTGATCTCCGGTTCGCAGTGTTTATTGGTTGGTGCACGCGACCACTTCTTCGAGTGATGTCAGCCCCTGCATGACTTTCCGAAGGCCGGATTGACGCAGCGAACGAACGCCCTCCGCCTCGGACTGCCGAGCGATGTCCAGCGCACTGCCGTCGCGCAGGATGATTTTTTGAATTTCTTCGGTGATCGGCATCACCTGGTAAATGCCGACGCGGCCTTTGTAGCCGCCGTTGCATGCCGAACAGCCCACGGGGCGGTAGGGCGTCCAGCCGCTGTCGGCGTCCGTCGCCGAAAAGCCGGCGTCCAGCAATGCTTCGCGCGGAATTTCGGCCGGCGTCCGGCACACGATGCAAAGGCGCCGAGCCAGCCGTTGCGCCGTGATCAGGATGACGCTCGATGCGATGTTGAAAGGCGCAATCCCCATATTGCGCATGCGGGTCAACGTGGTCGGCGCGTCGTTGGTGTGAAGGGTCGACAGCACCAGGTGGCCCGTTTGTGCCGCTTTGATGGAAATGTCTGCAGTCTCCAGATCCCGGATTTCGCCGACCATGATGATGTCGGGGTCCTGCCGCAAGAAGGCGCGCAGGGCCGTCGCAAAGGTCAGTCCGGCCTTTTCGTTGACGTTTACCTGATTGACGCCCGGCAAGTTGATCTCAGACGGGTCTTCCGCGGTGGCGATATTCACACCCGGCTTGTTAAGCAAATTCAGGCAGGTGTAGAGCGACACCGTCTTTCCCGAGCCGGTGGGTCCGGTCACCAGAACCATGCCGTAAGGACGACCGATGGCCTGAAGCAAACGCGCCTTCTCGTCGGCGTCGTAACCCAGTGCGTCGATGCCCAGCCGGGCGCTGCTCGGATCGAGAATCCGGATAACGATCTTTTCGCCGAACAAGGTCGGCAGCGTGCTGACCCGGAAATCGATGACACGGTCGGCGCCGATCTTGAGCTTCATGCGACCGTCTTGCGGCACGCGCTTTTCAGAAATGTCGAGCCGCGATATGACCTTGATGCGTGATGCCAGCTTGTCTTTGATGACTGTCGGCGGGCTCGCAATCTCGCGCAATTCACCGTCTACGCGAAATCGAACGCGGTAGTTGTGTTCGTACGGCTCGAAGTGAATGTCCGACGCGCGCATGCTAAAGGCGTCCAGCAGCATCTTGTGCAGGAAGCGCACCACGGGCGCGTCTTCGACTTCGGCGACGGCCTGCTCATTGGCGTCACCCGATGTGTCGGCCGTGACTTCGTCGAACTCGAATTCGGCGCCAACGATGTTGTCGATGGTTTCTGCCGCGCTGACCGCATTGGCCTCGACCATGCGCGAAAGCTTGTCGTACTCGGCGATGACCCAGTCGACGCCCATTTGCGACGCAAACTTGATCTTCTCGGCGGCTTGCTGGTCTGACGGGTCGGCGGTAGCGACGATGAGTCGGTTGTTTCGCTTGCTGAGAACGACGATGCGGTAAGCCTGACATAGCTTGGTATCGAGCAGGTCTTTGGGCAGACGCTGTGGGTCGATTGCATCGAGGTCTAGCAGCGGAGCGCCGAAAGCGCTGGAGAGCGTGTGGGCAAGGTCGGCGGCCGACACTGCGCCTGTGCCGGTCAATTCGGCAATGAAACTGGTGCGACTCGACTGCGACTTTTGATAGATATCTTCAGCCGTCTTGGCAGGCAATTTGCCGGCGGAGATCAGAGCGCGCGCTAGACCGGGCAGCGCAACTGGCAGGTTTTCTTTGACGAGAGGTTCGGCAGCGGCCATGCAGCGAGTGTAAAAAGCGTGAGAAAATGCTTCACGATCATCGCTGATCGCCTTAATACTGTAAACCGCAATCGCTGTGCCGTATCGCGCAGCTTTTGGCATTACAGCCACACAAAGGCTGGTCGGGGTGAGAGGATTCGAACCTCCGGCCTCTACGTCCCGAACGTAGCGCTCTACCAGGCTAAGCTACACCCCGATTTGTTGCAGCACGGCGGCGCTTCGGGGCTCGCACTTTGCGAATTCCTAAGCGCGCCGGTCGAGTAACTGAGCCGCTAATTGTAGCAAACCGTTCGTGTGCGAATTGGATGGAAAGTCCCGGAGAGCGTCGATAGCGCGTTGCGCTTCAGTCGCAGCCGCGGCTCGCGTGGCGTCGAGTGCGCCGGTCTGGCGCACGATCTCGACAATAAGCGGCAATTGGCTTGTATCGCCTGCTTCGATCGCTGCTCTTACCAGGGCGCTCTCGTCCGGCTGCGCTCGTTGCATCGCAAGAATCAACGGCAAAGTCGTCTTGCCTTCGCGTAGATCGTCACCCAGGTTTTTGCCGGTTTCGCTGGCGTCTCCGGCATAGTCGAGCACATCGTCGATCACCTGAAATGCGGTGCCGAGTGCCTGACCGTAGGTCGCGCATGACTCTTCCACGTCTGCGCCAGCGCCAGCCAAAACCGCGGCGAGCCGGGTGCTGGCCTCAAACAGCTTTGCCGTCTTGGAGCGGATCACCCTTAGATAAGCGACCTCATTGAGCGATGCGTCGTGCATGTTCATCAGCTGCAAAACCTCGCCTTCAGCGATCACGTTCGTCGCTTCTGCCAGGATTTGCATGACGCGCATGTTGTTTGCATCCAGCATCATTTGGAATGCCCGCGAGTACAGAAAATCGCCGACCAGAACGCTGGCGGGGTTGCCGAAAGACTCGTTGGCCGTGGGGCGACCGCGTCGCAGGGTCGACTCGTCGACAACGTCGTCGTGCAGCAACGTTGCGGTATGAATGAACTCGACCACTGCAGCCAGGTTATATCGCTGGTCGCCGGTGTAGCCCAGCGCACCGGTCATCAGCAGCAGCAGCGCAGGGCGGAGGCGCTTTCCGCCGGCAGCGATGATGTACTGCGAAACGTGACTGACCAAAGGAACGCCCGTGTCCAGTCGCGCAGCAATCACGCGGTCGACTGCCTGCATGTCATTGGCAATCAAGCCGAGCACGGCGGCTGTGGAGGAGGCTGATGCGTCAGCGGGGGGAACTGGCAAAGCAAGGGCGCCGGAGCGCTAAAAATGGGCGTCGAAACGGGCCGAAGCCGTGGGGCGCTAATTATAGGGAGCAGCGAGCTCGTGTCGTTCGCCGAGGCATCAAACCATGTTAGCGACCGCAAACCGTGCTATAATCTCGGGCTCTACGGAATTCGTCCGTGGAGCTTCCTATTCAAGAGGTCATTCATGTACGCGGTCATAAAAACCGGGGGCAAGCAGTATCGTGTTGCTTCCGGCGAAAAAATTAAAGTAGAACAGATTGCTGCGGACGTAGGCCAGGAAATCGTGATCGACCAGGTTTTGGCTGTCGGAGACGGCAGTGAAATCAAAGTTGGCACGCCCCTGGTGTCCGGCGCAACCGTGACAGTCACAGTACTGTCGCACGGCAAGCACGACAAAGTGCACATCTTCAAGATGCGCCGTCGGAAGCACTATCAGAAACGTCAAGGCCATCGCCAGCAGTTCACCGAACTGCAAATCGGCGCGATCGCCGGCTAAGGAACCGACACCATGGCACAGAAAAAAGGCGGCGGCTCAACGCGAAACGGGCGCGATTCAAAGCCCAAGATGCTCGGCGTCAAGGCCTTTGGCGGCGAAATGATCAGCGCAGGCGCGATCATCGTGCGCCAACGTGGCACCCGGTTCCACCCCGGCGTGAATGTCGGCATCGGCAAGGACCACACGCTGTTCGCTCTTGTGAGCGGACATGTTTCGTTCGCCATCAAGGGTTCGCTGAATAAGCACACCGTCAACGTGATGCCGGCGGCTACCCAAGCCTGATCGATCGCTCGATCCGCTCCAAGGAGCCCCGCTTGTCGGGGCTTCTTCATTTGTAAACTGGATATCCCATGAAGTTCGTCGACGAAGCTTTTATCGACATCGCTGCTGGCGATGGCGGCGACGGCTGCGTGTCGTTCCGGCATGAAAAGTACAAAGAATTTGGTGGTCCGAATGGCGGCGACGGTGGTCGAGGCGGTCACGTCTTCGCCGTGGCCGACTCCAACCTCAATACGTTGGTGGATTTTCGTTTCTCGCGCCGGCATGACGCCAAGCGCGGCCAGCATGGAATGGGTTCCGACATGTTCGGCGCCGCAGGTGACGACGTCACGTTGAAGATGCCGGTCGGCACGATCATCACCGATGCAGAAACCGGCGAAGTCTTGTTCGAACTGCTGGCACCGGGCGAAGTCATCACCATTGCCAAAGGTGGCGACGGAGGTTTCGGCAACATGCGCTTCAAGAGCGCAATCAATCGAGCTCCTCGTCAAAAAACGCCCGGATGGCCAGGCGACAAACGCAGCCTCAAGCTCGAACTCAAGGTGTTGGCTGACGTCGGGTTGCTTGGCATGCCCAACGCAGGCAAGTCGACACTCATTACTGCGATTTCAAACGCGCGCCCGCGCATCGCAGACTATCCGTTCACTACGCTCCATCCGAACCTCGGCGTGGTGCGCGTAGGCCCCGAGCAGAGCTTCGTGGTTGCTGATCTGCCTGGTCTGATCGAAGGTGCGGCAGAAGGCGCCGGACTCGGCCATTTGTTTTTGCGTCATCTCCAGCGCACGCGGTTGCTGCTGCACGTCATCGATATCGCTCCTTTCGACGAAGGTGTCGACCCGGTTGTTCAGGCGAGAGCGATCGTCGGCGAGCTGAAGAAATACGACGCAGCGCTGTACGAGAAGCCTCGCTGGCTGGTGTTGAACAAGCTGGACATGGTGCCCGACGAAGAGCGTGCCGCCCGCGTCAAAGATCTCGTAAAACGGCTGCGCTTCAAAGGTCCGGTATTCGAGATATCTGCGCTCACGCGGGAAGGTTGCGAACTGCTGGTGCAGGCCGTCTACCGTCACGTGAAAGCGCAGCAACTTGCCGAACAGCCCCCGGCCGAAGTCGATCCGCGCTTCGCCGAACCGGCGCCTTGAAGATGGTGGCATCCACCGTCTTGCGCGACGCGCGGCGTATTGTCGTCAAAGTCGGCTCGAGCCTTGTAACGAACGAAGGGCGCGGCCTCGACGAACATGCGATTGGTCAATGGTGCCGGCAACTCGCGACGCTGGTGCGCGAAGGGCGCGAAGTGGTCATGGTGTCGAGCGGCGCCATCGCCGAGGGCATGAAGCGGCTGGGCTGGCGGGTGCGGCCGCACGAGATCAACGAGCTGCAAGCGGCCGCGGCCGTGGGCCAAATGGGCTTGGCGCAGATCTACGAAACCAAGCTGCGCGAGAATGGCATCGGCAGCGCGCAAGTGCTGTTGACGCACGCTGATTTGGCCGATCGCGAACGCTATCTCAACGCCCGGTCGACACTCGTTACGCTGCTGCGCCTCGGCGTGGTTCCGGTCATCAACGAAAACGACACGGTCGTCAACGACGAGATCAAGTTCGGCGACAACGACACGCTGGGTGCGCTGGTCGCCAACCTCGTCGAAGCCGATGCATTGGTCATCCTCACCGATCAACGCGGACTCTTCACGGCCGATCCGCGGAAGGATGCTGAAGCTCAATTCGTCCACGAAGCAGCTGCGGGCGATGCATCACTTGAGGCCATGGCGGGGGGCGCCGGTTCGAGCTTGGGCCGAGGCGGCATGATCACGAAGATTCTGGCAGCCAAGCGTGCGGCCGGCTCGGGTGCCTCCACAGTCATTGCGTGGGGACGTGAGCCCGATGCCCTGCTGCGCCTTACTCGCGGTGAGTCGATCGGCACGTTGCTGATCGCACAAACCGCGAAGCACCAGGCCCGCAAGCGCTGGATGGCAGATCACCTGCAGATGCGTGGCGCGGTGCGGGTCGATGCCGGCGCTGCTGCCAAAGTGCGAGGCGAAGGCAAGAGCTTGCTACCGATCGGCATGACCGCGGTGGAGGGCGACTTCTCGCGGGGCGATGTGATCGCTGTGCGTGACGAGGCCGGCGTCGAGCTGGCGCGTGGCCTTGCCAACTATTCGAGCAGCGAGGCGCGGTTGCTCTGCCGCAAGCCTTCTGCCGAATTCGAGCGCTTGCTCGGCTACGTCGCCGAGCCGGAAATGGTCCACCGGGACAACATGGTGCTTATGCCGTCGGCTTCGGCTACGACGACCGGCCAATCCAACGGATCGTTCGGCGGACGCTGATCACTGCATGCCGGGGATTTCCGGTTCGCGCATCGGCTGCTTTATATAGCGAACGATCTCGGCGACCGAGGCACGTGGCGCGTGACCTCTACACAACCCCTGATTCGCCAGTTCCTTCGCATAACTGGACCGCAAATCGCGAAAGCTCTTCCACTCCGGGTTGGTTGCGGCACGCCAGCCATCGCTCCCATAGCGCGCATAGCTCTTCGTCTCGTCGCTCGCACAGCGCACGCCTTCATAGAACGCGTTGATACCGCCACCAGTTGAATTTGAAGCCACGACCACATAGCGAACGATGCCGTCGCCGGTGATCACGATGGTGGCCGGATCCACGCCAAACTTCGAAGTCATATACGAAGGCATTTCGATCGACAGGAGCCTGTTCGCATCGAACTTGGGCGGCGCTGGAACTTCAGTCTCTTTCCACTCGACGTCCATGCTGGTGCGCGTTGGCAGTGGTGGCGAGCCGGCTTGAGCCCAGTCGGGATTGCTCGTATCCCGCCCCGAGCTTGCGCAACCCACACCAGCGACCGAGACAAGCGTGCACCAGCAAGCAAATGTGAGAGCGCGTTTAGCGCGGCGCGTGAAGCGGATCGGGAGGGTAGGGAACATCGTTCGCAAGGTTGGCATTGGCAGGAGCACTCGGGTCAGGGTCGAAGCTGGCCCCTGGTGGAAGCTCGAAGTTGGATTCATAGCCTGCAGCAGAAGGATGGCGCTCGAATTCTCGGGCGCGCACATTGCTGCGCAGGAAACGGTTACGAAAATCCTGTCTAGGCAGGTAGCGTGAAAGTTCGGTGAGCGCCATTTCATAAACGCCGCGTTTGAATTCGACCACCACGTCAAGCGGCACCCAGTAGTCGTGCCAGCGCCAGGCGTCGAATTCCGGATGATCGGTCGCGCGCAGGTTCAGATCCCAGTCGTGACCGGTGAGCTGCAGTAAATACCAGATCTGTTTCTGGCCCTTGTAGTGACCTCGTGCGTCCCGGCGAATAAACCGATCCGGCACCTCGTAGCGCAACCAGTCGCGGGTACGGGCAACGATTCGCACATGCTCCGGCTGGAGCCCTACTTCTTCATGCAGTTCCCGGAACATCGCTTGCTCCGGACTCTCGCCTCGATCGATGCCACCCTGCGGAAACTGCCAGGAGTGAGTGCGTATGCGCTTGCCCCAAAAAACCTGGTTTCTCTGGTTGAGCAGGATGATGCCGACGTTGGGCCTGAAGCCGTCCCGGTCGAGCATAATCAAACCCCAAATTTCTATGAACTGAGTCGATTATGCACGCCGTGTTACGCACGGCAAGCGACCGGTTTTGAGGGCTTTACCGGCCTTCTTCTTCCCTTTAGATCGTCCTGGCGCGCGCAAGATGAAAGCATCCCGTTTTTTTGTCTCCACCTTGAAAGAAGCTCCGGCAGATGCAGAGGTCGCGAGTCATCGTCTGATGATGCGCGCCGGCATGATCAAAAAGCTCGGCATCGGCATCTACACGTACATGCCGATGGGCCTGCGCGTGATCCGCAAAATCGAGGCGATCGTGCGTGAAGAGATGAACCGGGCCGGCGCCGTCGAGCTCGCGATGCCGGTGGTTCAGCCGGCAGAGTTCTGGCAAGAGAGCGGCCGTTTCGAGAAGATGGGCCCTGAGTTGCTTCGCATCAAGGACCGGCATGACCGCGACTACGTCGTCCAGCCGACCAGCGAAGAAGTGGTGACCGACATCGCGCGGCAGGAGATCCGCAGCTACAAGCAGCTGCCTAAGAATTTCTATCAAATTCAGACCAAGTTCCGGGATGAACGACGCCCGCGCTTTGGCCTCATGCGCGGACGCGAGTTCACGATGAAAGATGCGTACAGCTTCGATCGCGACCTTGACGCTGCCAAGCTCAGCTACAAGGCCATGTCCGATGCCTACCGCCTCATCTTCGATCGCTTCGGACTGCGCTATCGCGCTGTCGCTGCCGACAGCGGCGCCATCGGCGGCGACCTGAGCGAAGAGTTTCAGGTCATCGCCGCCACCGGCGAAGACGCCATCGTGTATTGCGCTGACAGCGACTATGCCGCCAACATGGAAAAGGCCGAGGCGCTGGCGCCAGCCGGCACTCGGCCAGACGCTTTCAATGCGCTCGCCAAGACGCCGACGCCCGGCAAGAGCACCTGCGCCGACGTGGCGGAACTGTTGGGCGTGCCGCTGTCCAGCACTGTCAAGACGCTGGTTCTGGCCACCGACATCGTCGACGCTACAGGCGACATCAAAGGCGCGAAAGTCTGGCTGTTGCTGCTGCGCGGCGATCACGACATGAACGAGATCAAGGTCGGCAAAATCGCCGGGCTCGACCAGGGCTTCCGCTTTGCCACGATCTCCGAAATCGACGATCACTTCGGCTGCAAGCCCGGCTACCTCGGTCCGCTGAATCTCAAGAAACCGCTCTCCATCGTTGCCGATCGCGAAGTGGCTGTCATGGCCGACTGGATCACCGGCGCCAACCAAGTCGACTTCCATATGAACGGCGTGAACTGGGGCCGCGACCTGCCTGAGCCCGACGTAGTGGCGGACATCCGCAACGTCGTCGCTGGCGATCCTTCGCCGGACGGCAAGGGCGTGCTGGCGATCGAGCGTGGCATCGAGGTCGGGCACGTCTTCGTGCTCGGCACCAAATACAGCAAGGCGATGAACGCCACGTTTCTCGACGAGGGCGGAAAGCCGCAATTTCTCGAAATGGGCTGCTACGGCATCGGCATCACGCGCCTGCCTGCCGCCGCCATCGAGCAGAACCACGACGAGCGCGGCATCATCTGGCCCGACGCGATCGCGCCCTTCACCGTCGTGGTGTGCCCGATCGGCATGGACCGCAGCGCCGACGTCAAAGCGACAGCCGAGTCGCTCTACGAAACGCTGCTGGCATCCGGTGTCGACGTGCTGATCGACGACCGCGGTGAGCGCCCCGGCGCCATGTTCGCGGACTGGGAACTGATAGGTGTACCGCACCGTATCGTCATCTCAGACCGCGGCATCAAGGAAGGCCAGTTCGAGTATCAGCATCGCCGGGACACAGCGGCGACGAAGGTGCCAGCCGGCGAGGCCGCTGCGTTCCTGAAAGCGCGACTGGCGGGATGAGCGGCCGCGCGCTGCCAGCGCCGTTGGCGGCGCGCACTGTTCCAGGCCCGGCGGCTTTGTCGCGGCGGCGTCTGGTGCTCGGCGCGTCGCTGGCACCCTTGGCGATGTCGATTCACGAGTCGGCCCACGCCGGCGCACAAATCGAAGAGCCGCTGATCGACTCCGTTCGAACGGCCTTGTCGTCAGCCATTCATAACAAGGCACCGCCGATCCCGGAATTCAGCGACACCGAATCGCGCCTGCGCTACCTTCGATGGCTAGGGGCCATGAGCGAACGCCTGTTGAAGAAAGTGCCGGACTGGCCGACCCGCAAAGAGCTTTTGCAAACGATTTGGTACGAATCCAAGCGGTCCGGGCTCGACGTGAGCCTGGTGCTCGGGCTGGTCCAGGTCGAGAGCAACTTCCGCAAGTTTGCAGTGTCGAGTGCCGGCGCTCGCGGCTACATGCAGGTCATGCCGTTCTGGACTCGCGTGATAGGCGACAGCGATCCGGCCAAGCTGTTCCACATGCAGACCAACCTGCGCTTCGGCTGCGTCATCCTGCGTCACTACCTCCAGCGCGAGAACGGCGATTTGTTCATGACGCTTGGCCGCTATAACGGCAGCCGTGGTCGCTCGCCGTACCCGGATGCGGTGTTTGCCAATCAGCGCCCGTGGCTCTTCGCCGACCGTACACCCGACAAGATCCCGCCCGTCGAGCCGCCGCGCGGATAGTCGTCCCAGTCGTCCTGCGTTCCTGGATCAGGCTTTCTTGCTGACCAGCACTTGGTCCACGCGGTGGTTGTCGACGTCGACCACTTCGAACGCGTAGCCGCCCCAGTTCACGCAATCGGTGCGCTTGGGCACGCGGCGCAGCATCACCATCAGAAAGCCCGCCAGCGTTTCGTATTCGTCGGCGTGCGGCAGCGTATCGATGTGGAGCGCACGCATCACATCCTGCACCGGCGTCACGCCGTCGATCAACCAAGAGGTGTCGTCGCGCTTGACGATCTGCTGCTCCTCGTCTTGCGCACCGACGAGGTCGCCCATCACCGTGCTCATCACGTCGTTGAGCGTGATGACGCCGACCACCAGGCTGTATTCATTGACGATGATCGCGAAGTCTTCGTGCGCCTGCTGGAACTGTTCGAGCACTTCGGTCAGCGACAAGCGATCCGGGATAACCAGCGCCTTGTGCAGCGGCACGCCCTGGTCGAGCGCCAGCGGCTGGCCGCTCAACACACGCTGGAACATGTCCTTGGCATCGACATAGCCGAGCACGTGATCGATATCCCCGTCGCACACCGGATACGCGGAGAAGGGTTCGGCCACGATGCGCGCACGCAGCACCGATTCAGGGTCGTCCTTTTGAAACCATGCAATGCGGTCGCGAGAAGTCATCACGCTGTGAACCAGTCGCGTGTCGAGCTCGAAGACGTTGGCGATCACCTGTTGCTCCCGCACCGCAAGCACGCCGGCCCGCGCGCCCGCTTCGGTCATCGCGAGAATATCGGCCGACGTGATCTTGTCGATGCGCTGCAGCGGAATGCCGAGCAGTTTGAAGAGCACATCCGTGCTGCGCGTGAAGAACCAGACGAGTGGCTTGAAGGTCGTGATCAGCACGCTCATCGGACCGACCATGCGCACCGCGAGGTGTTCCGGGTCGCTCATGCCGAGCCGCTTGGGGAAGAGATCGGCGAACACCAGGAACACCGCGATGATCGTCACGAACGAGGCCAGAAATGCGCCGGTCTTCGCTGTATCGGGCCCGAACCAGATGCCGAGCAAACCTTCGAAGAACGGGCTGAGCGCGCCTTCGCCCACCACGCCGCCCAAAATGGCGACCGCGTTGAGACCGATCTGCACCACGGTGAAATAGTGGCCCGGCTGCTCCTGCACTTTCAGCACTTGCTCCGCCCTGGCATCGCCTTCGTCGGCCATCTGCCGCAGCCGCAGGCGGCGCGATGCAGCAAGCGTGATTTCAGCAAGAGAAAAGAACGCGCTCGTCGCGATCAGAACGACGATGGCGAGCAGGCTTTGGGTCAGGGTCATGGCAAGTCGATGGAGAGTGCCATGGTGCCATCGAAACGGCGGTGCCCGGGGCCGGGCCTCGACCTACTGCGCGAAGCCGATGCGGCTTTTTCCAGCGGCTGCACGGGAAGCCGTGCCGACTATCTGCGGCACCCGCGTAGTTTTTTTTACGATTCGCGCGGCAATGCGATCTACGTCGGGAAAACAGAAAAGCTGGACCTCTGGTCGGAAGCAAACAATGCGCTCGCTCGGGACAGGATGGAACTGCAACGTGTTCGGCCCGTTGACCATCCCCGCACCAATGTCGTCTTCAAGCCGGCATTCCACACCTGAAATGACCCAAACCCCGTGGCTCTGCCGAGGTGCTTACACCGCGCCTTGCGGGTGCGTCGGATCGATCCAGAGAACAGACTCGGGCTTTTCCACCGGTGCGATGTCGAGGTTGACGGCCACCGCCTCGCCGTCGCTTCGGCACAGCACGCATTCGAGTGCTTCTGTCGCGCTCGCATTGATTTCCTGGTGTGGCACGTAGGGCGGCACGTAGATGAAATCACCTGGGCCGGCTTCCGCGGTGAACTCGAGGTGATCGCCCCACCGCATGCGGGCCTTGCCTCGGATTACGTAGATCACAGACTCGAGGTGCCCGTGGTGATGTGCACCGGTCTTGGCGTCCGCATGGATCGTTACCGTGCCGGCCCACAGCTTTTGCGCGCCGACGCGGGCAAAGTTGATGGCGGCCGCGCGGTTCATGCCCGGCGTTTGCGCCGTGTTCACGTCGAGCTGACCTGCCTTGACGACGCGCACGCCATCGTGCTTCCAGGCCGGCTCGCCGTGCGGATGCACGCGGCCGTCGCCTTCGTGTTCGTGACTCAAGCCGCGCTGCCGTTCAACGCCTGTTGCAGCTCACCCGACTCGTACATCTCCATCAGGATGTCAGAGCCGCCGACGAATTCGCCCTTGATGTAGAGCTGCGGAATGGTCGGCCAGTTGCTGTATTCCTTGATGCCCTGACGGACTTCCGGGTCGTCGAGCACGTTGACGGTCTTGAGCGACTTGGTGTCGACGCCCACGGCCTTCAGGATCTGGATGGCTCGGCCGGAAAAGCCGCACATCGGAAAGCTGGCGTTGCCCTTCATGAAGAGCACGATTTCGTTGGTCTTGACGAGGTCGTCGATGCGTTGCTGGGCGTCGGACATGGGGAGCTCCTTTATGGAATACGAATTGATGGGATTATTTCACCGTGCGCCAAACCCCGCCGGAGCAACGCGCGATGCCGGCGAGGTCATTCCGGCTTTGCACTTCGGCAAAGCCGCGCTCGGCCAGCAAGGCCCGTACGGCGGCGGCTTGATCGTGGCCGTGTTCGAGCAGCAGCCATCCACCTTCGGACAGGTGCGGCGGCGCGGCGCGCACGATGCGGCGCAGATCGTCGAGGCCGTCCGCGCCGGCGGCCAGGGCGGCAATGGGCTCATGCCGCAGAGCGGCAAGGTGGCGGTCATCGGCCGCGATGTAGGGCGGGTTCGAGACGATGACGTCGTAACTGACCGCGGCGCCATCCAGCCAGTCGGCCAGAGTGAATTGCACCGTCAAGCGCAGCCGCGTGGCATTCGCTGCGGCCACTGCCAATGCATCGGCGCTGGCATCGATCGCACGCACCAAAGCATCGGGCCGTGCGTGAGCCAGCGCCAGGGCGATAGCACCGCTGCCGGTGCCGAGGTCGAGCACGGTGGGTGACGCCAACGCGTCGAGCCGCTCCAGCGCCCAATCGACCAGCGTTTCAGTGTCGGGCCGTGGAACCAATACGCGGGCATCGATCTTCAAGGTAAGCCCGTGGAATTCCTTCTCGCCGACGAGGTAGGCCAGAGGCTCGCCGGTCGCACGTCGCTCTACCTGCCGTGCGAAGGCCGGCCACGTCGATTCGGAAAGTTCGTCGGTGTCGTGCGCCAGTAACCAGGCCCGGTCGTGCAGCGGGCGTCCGATCGCATGGAGCAAGAGCAGCTGCGCATCGAGCCGGTCGATGCCGAGTGCCAGCGCCGCAACCAATGCCTGCGCGATCGTCATGCCGGCAGGCTCGATTCGAGTTCGGCCAACTGCTCGGCTTCGCGTGCGGCTTGCAACGCGGCCAGCACGTCGCCCAGGTCGCCTTCCATGATCGCCAGCAGCTTGTAGAGCGTCAGGTTGATGCGGTGGTCGGTGAGTCGCCCCTGCGGGAAGTTGTAGGTGCGAATGCGATCGCTGCGGTCGCCGGTGCCGATCAGGCCCTTGCGCTCGGCCGCGTCCTTGGCCGCGCGCTCGCTGCGGTCCTTTTCATGGATGCGGGCGGTCAGCACTTTCATGGCCTGGGCCTTGTTGCCGTGCTGGCTGCGACCGTCCTGGCACTCGGCGACGATGCCGGTCGGAAGGTGCGTGATGCGCACCGCCGAATCGGTCTTGTTGATGTGCTGGCCGCCCGCGCCGCTGGCACGGTAGGTGTCGATGCGCAGGTCGGCCGGGTTGATCTTGATGGCCTCCTGTTCGTCTGGCTCGGCCAACACCGCGACCGTGCAGGCGCTGGTGTGGATGCGGCCTTGCGTCTCGGTCGTCGGCACCCGCTGCACCCGGTGGCCGCCCGACTCGAAGCGCAACTGGCCAAACACATCGGTGCCGATTACGCGGACCACGACTTCCTTGTAGCCACCCAGTTCGCTCTGGCTTTCGCTGACGATCTCGCAGCGCCAGCCCATGCGCTCGGCGTAGCGCGTGTACATGCGAAGCAGGTCGGCCGCGAAGAGTGCCGATTCGTCGCCACCGGTGCCGGCGCGGATTTCGACGAACGCGTTGCGCGAGTCGTCCGGGTCCTTGGGTAGCAGGAGGCGCTGCAGCTCTTCTTCGAGCTGAGCCAAATCGGCTTCGGCGCCTGCGATTTCGTCGCGCGCCATGTCGACCATTTCCGGGTCCGCGAGCATCCCGCGTGCGCCCGCAATGTCGGACTCCCGCCGCACATAGCGCGCATAGCGGCCGGCGATTTGCGTGACCTCGGCATGCTCGCGCGAGATGGTGCGGTACTGCGCCATGTCGCTCATGATGTCTTCGCGCGACAGCAGGAAGTCGAGCTCTTCCAGGCGTAACGCATAACGCTCGAGTTGATGGCGCAGGAATGATTTCAAGGTGGAAAGACCAAAGGCAATAGGAAAAGGGGACGCCGCCATTGGCGACTGAAGCGGCTGCACTCGACAAATGCGCACACCGCTGAACGGGCCATCGGCCCACCGGCCAGCGTCGCTAACGCTCTTTGCGCAGGAACAGGCGCGAGATGGTCTGCGCGGTTTGCTCGCGCGCTGCGACGTCGCCGGCGTGAAGCTCGGTCATTGCGCCGTGCAACATCTTCTGCGTCAGCCCGCGCGCCATGGCTTCGAGTACCGCCTCGACCGGCTCGCCCTTGGCCAGCATCTTGCGGGCACGTGCCATCTCCGTTGCACGCCATTCATCGCTCTGAGCGTTGAGCTGTTGAATGAGCGGCACCGTACCGCGCTGGTCCAGCCACTGCATGAAGCTCTGGACGCCGGCGTCGATGATGACTTCGGCTTGCGCCACCGCGGCCTGGCGGTTGGCCTGGCCCTGCTGCACCACCTGCGCCAGATCGTCCACTGTGTAAAGGTACACGTCTTCGAGCGCCTTCACTTCGGGCTCGATGTCGCGTGGTACGGCCAGATCCACCATGAACATCGGCCGGTGCTTGCGTGCCTTGAGCGCCCGCTCGACCGCGCCGAGGCCAATCAGTGGCAACGTGCTCGCAGTGCAACTCACCACGATGTCGAACTCTGCGAGTCGACCCGGCAAATCGGCCAGGCGCATGGATTCGGCGCCGAAGCGCGCGGCCAGCACTTCGCCGCGCGCCTGAGTGCGATTGGCGATGGTGATCGACTTGGGCTCCTTCGCCGCGAAGTGCGTCACCGCCAGATCGATCATTTCGCCGGCGCCGACGAACAGTATCCGAGTCTGTTTCAGGTCTTCGAACAATTGGCCGGCGAGGCGCACCGCCGCCGCCGCCATGCTGATCGAATGCGCACCGATCTCGGTGGCAGTGCGGACTTCTTTCGCGACCGCGAACGAGCGCTGAAACAATTGGTTGAGCGTGCTGCCCAGCGCACCGGCCGTTTCGGCGGCGCGCACCGCGTCTTTCATCTGGCCGAGGATCTGCGCCTCGCCAAGCACCATCGAATCGAGCCCGCTGGCGACGCGGAACGCGTGACGCGCAACATCGTCGTTGTGCAGGGTGTAGGCATGCGAGCGAAGCAGGGCAGGGGCCACGCCGCCGCTCTGGGCCAACCAGCCCATCGTGTGGTCGAGCGCGATGTCGTCTGCTGCGGCGCAATAAATCTCGGTGCGATTGCAGGTCGAAAGGATCGCGGCTTCGATTTGGGGATGGCGACCAGCGGGGAAAGAACTGCGCAGGCTCTGCAACGTCGGGGCCAACTGGTCGATCGCGAACGCGAAACGACCGCGCAGGTCGAGCGGCGCGGTCGTGTGGTTCAAGCCGAGAGCCCAGACTGACATAGCTGACAATTATAAAATTTATAGCGCCCCAGGGCGGGCGGTCTCCATGTGGCCGAGACTATCAGCGGTTTAGCCTACGCCGCCCCGCTTTTTTTTGATCCCCGCCGTGTCTCCATTTCAACTGCTCGACTCCCTGCTCAACCTCGTAGCGCCGGCCTTTTTCATCGCGCTGGTGCTGGCGTTGGCAACCCGTTTTTTGATGAGACGACGAGCAGGAGCGCCAGGGTTCTGGACGCAGACAGGCATCAATTTCCTGGCGGGTACTGCGGTGATGGTTGCCGGTCTGGTCCTCTACGGCCATGACGGCATGATGTGGACCTATGGCGCCTTGGTGATCGTCTGCGGTACCGGGCAATGGCTGCTGGCCGGCGGTGCACGGCGATAGAAGGAACGGGCAGGTCACGCAGGGCGCGGTCCCGGGTCCGGGCCTGGAACTTCGGCAGGTTGCGATGCAGAGGCGGGCGGCGCGACTGGCATTGGCGCAGCGGCATAGGCCGCCAGCGGCAATTGCGCCTTGTTTAGCTCGTCGAGGATCGTGAAGAGCAGGTCGCTCCGCACACCACCCGCCAACCTCGGGTTCTGCACATAGGCGATCAGCTGGAAGATCAAAAACCCGCCTTCGATGCCATCCAGCATGAGCGATGGTTCCGGGGTCGGCAGCACGCCCGGATGCGCACTGCAGGCCGACAGCATCACATCGCGCGCCCGGTGCGCATCGGTGGTCAACGGCATCGGCAAACGAATCAAGACACGGCCCTCTGCATTCGCCAGCGTCATGTTGCGGACGGTCTTGGTGATGAATTCCGAGTTGGGCACGATCAAGGTCGACCGGTCGCCCAGCTGGATTTCGGTGGCACGCACGTTGATTCGCTTCACATCTCCTTCGGCCGTGCCCAGCACCACCCAATCACCTACTTTGACCGGCCGCTCCGCCAGCAGGATCAAGCCGGAAATAAAGTTCTGCACGATGGCCTGCAGCCCAAAGCCGATGCCGACCGACAGCGCGCTCGCGACCCAGGCGATGCGATTCACACCGATGCCGAGCGCAGACAAGGCAAACGCGATCACCACGATCGTCCCGACGTAGCCAAGCAGCGTCGTGAGCGAACTGCGCATGCCGACTTCGAGGCTGGTCTCCGGCAGGTAGCTGTTTTCGAGCCAGCGCTTGAACACGCGCAGCAAGATAAAGCCGATGAGCAACGCGGTGATCGCGCTCACGATGGCGCCCGGCACCAGCTGGAACTCACCGACCTTCAGTCCGTTGCCGTAAGTGCCGCTGCGCTGAAACACCTCGGCGGGGCTCGTGCCCAGTGGGGTGATGAGCGACACCAGCATGTAGAAGAAGAGGGCGACGCGGCCCAGCCCGGAAAGCACGACCGCGGCTTGGTCGAGCGTTTGCGGCTGCAGGTCGAAGGCCTTCTGCAGCCGTTGACCGAAGCTGCTCTTCGATGCGACGACCGCCATGAACAGGTCGTCGACGAACTTGAACAGCACGTAGAAGGCCATCGCCACGATGCCGGCCCATGTCAGCTGCGTGGCCAGAAAGCTCGCCAGCGCCACATACCCAAGCGCGACCAGCACCCATATCGCGACCGTCAACACGGCGATGGCGGCGAGCAGCAAACCGACCCACATCGGACGTTCGGCAGGCTTGCCGGTGTCTGGGTCGGCTTCGGCGCTCAGTGGCTTGACGCGATGCAGCACGATGGCGGTCAACGCGGTGAGCCCGAGCGCTGTGAGCACGTGCGTGGCAACCACCGCCGCGAAGCTCGCGTCGACCAGCGCATTGATGCGCGCCGGTGCCCAGACCAGCGCAGCCACTACCGCAACGAACCAGGGAAGCGGGGCGAGCCTTGCCGCAGCGGCTTCGGACATCGGCGGCAGCCGCCACGAAGGTCGGCCGGCCGACAACAGCGCTCGCCCGAGACCAATCACGAACGCGAGGAAGATCAACGACTGCACGACGCCCCGCACCGCCGTGCGCGATTGTTGCGGCCACAAGTCGCGCTGATCGAGCATGTAGAACGCCCAGTGCCCGGCGATGGCGACAAGCAGCACGTTGGTGGTCACGATGGCGATCACCAGCAGGGAGCGTCGCAGTCGGCCTACCGGCAGAATGCGCGCCGCAAGTCGTGCCAGGCCTTTCTCGGCGGCCCAATTGCCGAGTGTGGCGATCAGCAACGCCGCCAGCAGCACCGCGACCACCGCATCGCGGTGCGGTGGCTGGCTCGCCACGGCAATGCCACCTTTGACCGCTTCGATCAGTTTGCCGATGCGCGCCGTGTCGTCGGGCCATGCATCGTGCAGGTCGTTCCAGAAATCGCTTCCGAGCGGCGAGGCGGCGCGCTCGGTGAGCTGCGCCTCGAACAGCGAACGACGCTGCGCCAGCAAGTCGCTGCCGCGCTGCTGCGAGTCGATGATAAGCAGCCGCGCAAGCCGGATATCGGCGTCGAGCCCGTTGCGCTCCTTGGTGAGCGCAGCACGTTGGCGCGTGATGTCGGGGTCTTCGGTCGCGCCCGCAGCCGGCGCGTTGCCGAGCTCGCCCAGCCGCGCGTTGATGTCAGCGAGCTGGCCGGCATGCGATGCCACGAAAGCCTCGCCCTGTTGGCCGATGTCGTTGATCTGCGTCAGCCTTGCGCCAACGTCTTTCGCGCTGTCCAGCGCGGCGGGCAGCCGGTCGAGCTGGGCTCGCAGTTCGGCCACGCTCGGTTCGGGGACGGCTGCCGCAGCGGAAGCGCTGTTGTCCTGCGCATGGGCCGCAGCGCACAGCACAACGGCGAGCAGGAGCGCCGGCAGGTGCGAGATCCAGGTCTTGGTGCTGATCATCGAGCCTATTACACCGCGACGCCCATCCGGCGGCCCCATGGGCTCGCTCCGGTCACGATGCCGGACTGAAGAGGTCGATGCGGTCGGTGATGATGCCGTCGGTGCCCAGCGTCAGCAGACGCTGCACGGCACAGTCGTCGTTCACGGTGTAGCTCAGGGTGCGCATGCCGGCCGCCCTGGCTTCGGCCACCGTCGCCGCGTCCCACAACGCGTGGTCGCAGACGATGGCAACGCAGCCGAGGCGACGTGCGGTGTCGAGCCAGCCTTCGCTCAAGTGGTCGAGGAGCAACCCGCGTGGCAGATCGGGCTGAGTGGCCGCTGCACCTTCGAGAGCTTCGACCTGAAACGATGTCAGCAGCGGCGGTACCGCAGCGTCTTGCCAGAGTCGCGCGGCATGCGAGGCCACGACCTCGCCCGTCTCGCGTTCGTTGCCGGGCGTCGGCTTGATCTCGATGTTGAGGAAGTAGTCGTTCGCCAGGCAAAAGCGAGCGACGCTTGCGAGCGTGGCAAGCGGTTCGCCGGCGAAAACGCGTGAATGCCAGCTGCCGGCATCGAGCAGCGCCAGATCGCTCCACGGCAATTTGCCGCCGATGCCCTGACCGCTGGTGGTGCGATCGAGCGCGGCGTCGTGCATCAGGAAGGGCACGCCGTCGGCGCTCAGCTTGGCGTCGCACTCGAACATGCGGTAGCCGTGCGCGGCGCCGACGCGGATCGCAGCCAGCGTGTTTTCAGGCGCCAGCTTGCCCGCACCGCGGTGAGCGACCCAGCGCGGATAAGGCCACGGCGTCAATCTGCGCGCTTTCCGGAGCCGGCATCGAACCAGTGCAGCTTGTCTTGCCGCGCCGCGATCTTCACGCTGTCGCCGGCAACCGGTGGATGGTCGCCCTCGTCGGTGCGCATGATGATTTGCTCGTCGCCGATGCGGCCGTAAACCAGCCGTTCGGCGCCCAGCAGCTCGACTTGCTCGACCTGCACCGTCCAGCCGTTTTCGTCGAGCTTCATGTGCTCGGGCCGGATGCCCAGAATATGACCCGACCTGACGCCCGGTGCATGCCGCAGCAGGTTCATCGGCGGCGAACCGATGAAGCTCGCGACGAAGGTGGTGGCAGGGCGGTTGTAGACCTCTTCGGGTGTTGCGAACTGGTCCATCACGCCACCGTTCATCACGATGATCCTTTGGGCCAGCGTCATTGCCTCGACCTGGTCGTGCGTGACGAAGAGCGATGTGATGCCGAGCTCGCGGTGCAGCTTCTGGATCTCGAGACGCGTTTGAGCGCGCAGCTTGGCGTCGAGGTTGGAAAGCGGTTCGTCGAACAAGAACACCTGCGGTTGCCGCACGATCGCGCGACCCATCGCCACGCGCTGCCGCTGGCCTCCGGAAAGCTCGCGCGGCTTGCGTTGGAGCAGGCTGCCGAGTTCGAGAATCTTGGCGGCCTTGTCGACACGCGTCTTGATCTCCGGCACCGGCACCTTGGCGATTTTCAGGCCGTAGGCCATGTTGTCGAACACGCTCATGTGCGGATACAGCGCGTAGTTCTGGAACACCATCGCGATGTCGCGCTCCGACGGCTCGAGGTCGTTGACCACGCGGTCCCCGATGCGGATTTCGCCCGCTGAAACTTCTTCGAGCCCCGCGACCATGCGCAGCAGCGTCGACTTGCCGCAGCCCGAAGGCCCGACGATGACGATGAATTCATGGTCGGCAATCTCGGCGCTCACGCCGTGGATAACCTGATTCGCCTTCGGCCCGATGCCGTAGCGCTTGATGACGTTGCGTAGTGAAAGAGAAGCCATATTTTCTTTGTCTTATTTTTCAGTGTCCACGAGGCCCTTGACGAACCACTTCTGCATCAAAACCACGACCAGCGCGGGCGGCAGCATCGCGAGGATCGCGGTCGCCATCACCACGTTCCAGTCGTTGGACGCGTCGCCGCCGGCCATCATGAGCTTGATGCCGACCACCACCGGGTACATGTCTTCGCCCGTGGTCGCCAACAGCGGCCAGAGGTACTGATTCCAGCCGTAGATGAACTGGATCACGAAGAGCGCCGCAATCGAGGTTTTCGACAACGGCAGCAGCACGTCAATGAAGAAGCGCATCGGGCTCGCGCCGTCCATGCGGGAGGCTTCGGTGAGCTCGTCCGGCACCGTCATGAAGAATTGCCGAAACAGGAAGGTCGCGGTGGCCGATGCGATCAGCGGGACCGTGAGGCCGGCGTAGGTATTGAGCATGTGCAGGTTCGACAGCACCTGGTAGGTGGGCAGGATGCGCACCTCGACCGGCAGCATCAGCGTCACGAAGATCATCCAGAACACGATCTTCCTGAAGCGGAACCTGAAATACACGATGGCAAAGGCCGACAGCAAGGAAATGCTGATCTTGCCGATCGAGATGACCATCGCGGTCACGAAGCTGACCCACATCATGTGGGCCACCGGCGCGTTCGATCCATTGCTGGTTTCGCGGCCGAAGAGCGCGGCCTTGTAGCTCTCCCACATATGGCTTCCGGGCAGCAGCGGCATGGGGGCCTGAACGATTTCCTGTGCCGTATGCGTCGATGCGACGAAGGCAAGATACAGAGGGAAGGCGACGACCAGCACGCCGAGAATCATGACGACGTGCGCCAGGATGCCGTGGGTTCCGCGTTTTTCGACCATGTCAGTAGTTCACTTTCTTTTCGATGTAGCGGAACTGCACCACCGTCAACGCCACCACGATCACCATCAGCACGACGGACTGCGCAGCCGAGCCACCCAGGTCCATCGCCTTGAAGCCATCGTGATAGACCTTGTAGACCAGGATCGAAGTGTCCTGGCCCGGACCGCCGTGCGTGGCCGCATCGACGATCGCAAAGGTGTCGAAAAACGCATAGACCACGTTGATGACCAGCAGGAAGAAGGTGGTTGGCGTCAGCAAGGGGAACTGCACCGTCCAGAAGCGGCGCCAAGGTTTGGCTCCGTCGATGGCCGCGGCTTCGATCAACGATTTCGGGATCGACTGCAGGCCTGCCAGGAAAAACAGAAAGTTGTACGACAGCTGCTTCCAGATGGCCGCCATCACGATCAATGCCATGGCCTGGCCCGAATTGAGCAGATGGTTCCAGTCGATACCGAACTTGCCCAGCGCATACGACACCACGCCGAGCGAGGGCGAAAACATGAAGACCCACAGCACTGCGGCCACCGATGGTGCGACCGCGTACGGCAGGATGAGCATCGTCTTGTAGAACATGCCGCCACGCACGATGCGATCGGCGAAGACGGCCAGCATGAGTGCCAGTGAAATGCCGATGCTGGCGACCAGTACCGAGAAGAAAGCCGTCGTCTTGAAAGACGCCGCATAGCTCGGGTCGGCGATCAATTGCCTGAAGTTGTCGAAGCCTACGAATTCGATCGAGGTGCCGAACGCATCCTGTTGCTGCAACGACTGAAAAACGGCTTGGGCGGCCGGCCAGAAGAAGAACACCAGGATGACGACCGCCTGCGGGAGGATCAACAGCCAGGGCAGCCAGCCGGATCGAAAGACGACGCGTTTTTCCATGGGGTCCTTACGTGAAAATCCCGCCCGACCGTCCTTGCAGCAGGACCGGCGGGGCGGGCGATATTAGCCGGAGCCGGGCACGGCGCCGGACGCGGGCCCGGCGAGGGCGACCGCGAGGGTTAGCTCTTGTTTGCCTTCTGGAAACGCTCCAGTTGCTCGTCGCCGCGCTTGACGATTTCGTCGAGCGCTTCCTTGGCCGTCTTCTTGCCGTTCCAGACCTGTTCGAGTTCTTCGTCCTCGATGGTGCGAATCTGCAGGTAGTTGCCCAGCCGCACGCCGCGGCTTTTGTCGGTCACCTTGCGGATCATCTGGGTCACTGCGACATCGGTGCCCGGCTTTTCCTTGTAGAAGCCCGACTCCTCGGTCAGTTTGTAGGCCGCCGTCGTGATGGGCAGATAGCCCGTGCGCTTGTGGCTGGCCGACTGCACTTCGGGCTGCGACAGGAAAGTGAAGAATTTAGCGATGCCTTTGTACTTTTCAGGCGTCTTGCCCGACATGACCCAAAGGCTGGCGCCGCCGATCACGGTGTTCTGCGGCGCGCCGGGAACGTCCGGGTAAAAGGGCAGTGGGGCCAGGCCATAGGCAAACTTGGCGTTCTTGGCGACGTCGCCGTAGAAGCCGGAAGACGTCTGGATCATGGCGCATTCACCTGAAGTGAACGAGGCTTGCGGCACGCTGCTGCGGCCCTTGTAGATAAACAAGCCCTGCTTGGCCATGTTGGCCAGGTTCTCGATGTGGCGCTGGTGCAGCGGCGAGTTGACCTTCAGGCGTGCGTCCAGGCCCTGCAGTCCGTTGCTCTTGGTCGCGAACTCGACGTTGTGCCAGGCCGAGAAGCTCTCGAGCTGCGTCCAGTTCTGCCACGCTGTGGTGAACGGGCACTTGTGACCGCTGGCCTTGAGCTTGGCGGCGGCAGCGACCACTTCCGGCCAGGTCGACGGTGCCTTGTCGGTCGGCAGGCCAGCGGCCTTGAAGGCGTCCTTGTTCCAGTAGAAGATCGTCGTCGAGCTATTGAAGGGGAAGCTCAACATCTGGCCGTTCGGTGCCGTGTAATAGCCAGCCACCGCGGGCACGTAGCCGCTCGGATCGAACTTTTCGCCCGCGTCCTTCATGACCTTGCCGACTGGAATCACGGCGCCCTTGCTGGCCATCATGGTGGCGGTGCCCACTTCGAACACTTGCAGGATGTCGGGCGCGTTGCCCGCGCGAAACGCTGCGATGGCGGCAGTCATCGACTCCGAATATTCGCCCTTGAAGGTCGGGACGATCTTGTATTCCTTCTGGCTCTCGTTGAACTGCTTTGCCAGGTCGTTGACCCACTCGTTGTTGACGGCGGTCATCGAATGCCACCACTGGATCTCGGTCTGGGCCTGCGCCGTGTGGAACAGCGTCGCGGCCAACGCCGAAACCACGGCGAGCGTCTTGAATCGCATGAAGACTCCTGAAAATTGGGAAAATAAAGGGGCGGATGCTAGGTCATCTTTGTGACGGTTCCGCGTCGCCATTTGTCGCATGGAAGACTCGTGCCAACCAGCCGGGGAAACCCTTTTTGAAGCGCCGCTATCCAGATAGGGGCGTCGCTTGCTGCGATGCACCATGCTAGCCTTTGGGTATGAGCAAGACCTCTCTCGACAAAAGCAAAATCAAGTTTCTTCTGCTGGAGGGCATCCATCCTTCAGCGCTCGAAGTGATCCGCGGCGCTGGCTACACGCAGATCGAAACGCTGCCCAAGGCACTGCAGGGCGAAGAGCTGAAAGCCAAGCTGGCCGATGTTCATTTTTTGGGGATTCGGTCGCAGAGCAAGCTCACCGCCGACGTGCTGTCGGCGGCGCCCAAGCTGGTGGCGGTGGGGTGCTTTTGCATCGGCACCAATCAGGTCGATTTGAATGCTGCCCGCGAGCGCGGCGTGGCGGTGTTCAACGCGCCGTACTCCAACACTCGCTCGGTGGCTGAGCTGGTACTGGCTGAAGCCATTCTTTTGCTGCGCGGCATCCCCGCCAAAAACGCGCTGGTGCATCGCGGCGGGTGGATGAAGTCCGCCGCCAACTCGCATGAAATTCGCGGCAAGACGCTCGGCATCGTCGGTTATGGGTCGATCGGCACGCAGTTGTCGGTACTGGCCGAAGGGCTGGGCATGCACGTCACGTTCTATGACGTCGTGAGCAAGTTGCCGCTGGGCAATGCGCGTCAGATCCCGCAACTGCACGACCTGCTGGCGCAGAGCGATATTGTGAGCCTGCATGTCCCGGAGTTGCCGTCGACGAAATGGATGATCGGGCCAGCCGAGATCGCCGCGATGAAGCCGGGCGGCATTCTGATCAACGCGGCGCGTGGCACGGTGGTCGATATCGATGCGCTGGCCGAGGGCATCAAGAGCCAGAAACTCTGGGGCGCGGCCATCGATGTGTTCCCGGTCGAACCTGGCAGCAACAACGAAGAATTCCAGTCGCCGCTGCGAGGTCTGGACAACGTGATTTTGACGCCACACGTGGGCGGCTCGACGATGGAGGCGCAGGCCAACATCGGCGGTGAGGTGGCTGAAAAGCTGGTCAAGTACAGCGACAACGGCACCTCGGTTTCGTCGGTGAACTTTCCGGAAGTGGCGCTGCCGGCGCATCCGGGCAAGCATCGTCTGCTGCACATCCATCACAACGTGCCGGGCGTTCTGTCGGAGATCAACAGGATCTTTTCTGACAACCACATCAACATCGCGTCGCAGTTTCTGCAGACAAATGAAAAGGTCGGGTACGTGGTGACGGACATCGATGCGGCTTCTTCGGATCTGGCGTTGGAGAAGTTGGCGCAGGTGCCTGGGACGATTCGAAGCCGGGTGTTGTTTTAGTTGTCGTTGGCGGGGAGCGTATTTGTCGAAGGTTTAAGCGGGGAAGCTCCGCTGCTGCTCCCCTCGGAAAGCGGGGTCCGCGCAAACACCGGACGCGAAGAGCAGTCAACACCACCGCTGACCTAAAATCACAATCCCGGCAAGAGGGTGCGCAGCGCCCGACCGAGGCCCACTTTCCCCGATGAATGCACCGACCGCTTTGACTGCGTTGTTGTCGCAGGCCGCAGAGCCCGCACGATTGCGTGAGATCCCGTACAACTACACCAGCTTCTCCGATCGCGAGATCGTGATTCGCCTGCTGGGCGAACGCGGTTGGGAGTTGCTGCAGAACTTGCGCTCGGAGCGCCGTACCGGCCGCTCGGCTCGCATGCTCTACGAAGTGCTCGGCGACATCTGGGTCGTGCAGCGCAATCCGTATCTGGTGGACGATCTGCTCGACAACCCGCGCCGTCGCGGTCAGTTGGTCGATGCGTTGAACCACCGGCTGACCGAGGTCGGCAAGCGCCGCACTCCTGATGCCGATGCCGAGCGAGACGCGTTGGTCGGCGAACTCACCGCGTTGGTGAGTTACGCCATCGTAGCGTTCGACGCCATGTTCCGCGATGTCGCCGCCTTGCGTCGGAAAGCCACCCGCGTGCTGCGCCGACTGACAGCCAAAGACAACATCAAGTTCGACGGACTTTCCCGCGTATCGCACGTGACCGACGCGACCGATTGGCGAGTCGAATATCCGTTCGTTGTGCTGTGCCCGGACACCGAGGCCGAGATGGCGGGCATGGTCAAGGGCTGCATCGACTTGGGCCTGACCATCATCCCGCGCGGCGGCGGCACCGGCTACACCGGCGGCGCGATTCCGCTGACCTGGAACAGCGCGGTGATCAACACCGAAAAGCTCGAAGCCATGACCGAGGTCGAGCTGATGGCGTTGCCCGGCCTAGCTGCGTCGGTGCCGACGGTCTGGACCGAAGCCGGCGTGGTGACGCAGCGCGTCGCCGATGCGGCCGAGCGCGCGGGCTACGTCTTTGCGGTCGATCCGACTTCGGCCGAAGCCTCTTGCGTCGGCGGTAATGTCGCGATGAACGCGGGCGGCAAGAAGGCCGTGCTGTGGGGCACCGCGCTCGACAACCTGGCTTCCTGGCGCATGGTGACGCCACAGGCCGAGTGGCTCGAAGTCACACGCGTCGGCCACAACCTCGGCAAGATTCACGATGCTGACAACGCAGTGTTCGACCTGCAGTATTTCGCGGCCGATGGCACGACGAAATTGCGCAGCGAGCGCCTGACGATCCCGGGCAAGACCTTCCGCAAGGAAGGCCTCGGTAAGGACGTGACCGACAAGTTTTTGTCGGGCCTGCCGGGCATCCAGAAAGAGGGCTGCGACGGGCTGATCACCAGCTGCCGCTGGATCGTGCACAAGATGCCGGTGCACACGCGCACCGTGTGTCTGGAGTTTTTCGGCAACGCCAAGGACGCGGTGCCCAGCATCGTCGAGATCAAGGACTTCATGTTCGCCGAGCAAAAGCGCAGCGGCGTGCTGCTGGCCGGCTTGGAGCATCTGGACGATCGCTACCTGAAGGCGGTCGGCTACGCCACCAAATCGAAGAAGCACGGTGGCCTACCGAAGATGGTCTTGTTCGGCGACATCGCGGGTGACGACGCCGACGACGTGGCGCGCGCCACCTCGGAAGTGGTGCGCATCGCCAACTCGCGCAACGGCGAAGGTTTCATCGCCATCAGTCCGGAAGCGCGCAAGAAGTTCTGGCTCGACCGCAAGCGCACGGCCGCCATCAGCAAGCACACCAACGCTTTCAAGATCAACGAAGACGTGGTGATTCCGCTGCCGCGCATGGCCGAGTACACCGACGGCATCGAGCGCATCAATATCGAGCTGTCGCTGCAGAACAAGATCGCATTCGCGGATGCGCTGGAAGCGTTTTTTACGCGCGGTAGTCTGCCGCTCGGCAAGACAGACGATGCCAACGACATACCTTCGGCTGAACTGCTCGAAGACCGTGTGGGCCAGGCAATCGATCTGCTTCGAGAAGTGCGCGCGCTGTGGGCCGGTTGGCTCCAAAGCGTCGATGCGCTCTTCCCACAGTTGCAGGACCATTCGTTGCGCGCCAGCTGGAAGACGCAGATCCGTCTGCCGCTGCAAAGCATCTTCACCGGCGCGGAGTTTCAGCCGATCCTCGACGAGTGCAACGCCATTCACCAGCGCGTGCTCAAGGGCCGCGTGTGGATCGCCCTGCACATGCATGCCGGCGACGGCAACGTACACACCAACATCCCCGTCAACAGCGACAACTACGACATGCTGCAGACCGCGCACGCCGCGGTGGTGCGCATCATGAAACTGGCGCGGGAACTGGACGGCGTGATCTCGGGTGAGCATGGCATCGGCATCACCAAGCTGGAATTCCTGACCGATGAGGAACTGCAGCCGTTCACCGACTACAAGATGCGTGTCGATCCGGAAGGGCGGTTCAACAGGGGCAAGCTGTTGCGCGTGACAGCGCAGAGCGCGCTCCACGCGGACCTTACCAACGCCTACACGCCGAGCTTCGGTCTCATGGGCCATGAGTCGTTGATCATGCAGCAGAGCGACATCGGCGCCATTGCCGATTCGGTCAAGGATTGCCTGCGCTGCGGCAAGTGCAAGCCGGTCTGCGCGACCCATGTGCCACGCGCCAACCTGCTCTATTCGCCGCGCAACAAGATCCTCGCGACCTCGCTGCTGGTCGAGGCCTTTCTGTACGAAGAGCAGACGCGGCGCGGCATCAGCCTGAAGCATTGGGAAGAGTTCGAAGACGTGGCCGACCACTGCACGGTTTGCCATAAGTGCCTGTCGCCGTGCCCGGTCAACATCGACTTCGGCGAGGTCTCGATGAACATGCGCAATCTGCTGCGCAAGATGGGGCAGAAGAGCTTCCGGCCCGGCAACGCAGCGGCGATGCTCTTTCTGAACGCGACCAATCCGCAGACCATCAAGGCGATGCGCGTCGGCATCGTCGGTATCGGCTTCAGGGCGCAGCGTCTGGCAAACGACCTGTTGCGCCGCGTCGCGAAGAAGCAGACCGCCGCGCCGCCATCGACGCTAGGCCCGGCACCGATCAAGGAACAGATCGTCCACTTCATCAACAAGAAGATGCCGGGCGGCCTGCCGAAGAAGACCGCGCGGGCGCTGCTCGACATCGAGGATGCGGACTACGTGCCGATCATTCGCGACCCGAAGACGACGACGTCGGAAACCGAGGCCGTCTTCTACTTTCCGGGGTGCGGATCGGAGCGATTGTTCTCGCAAGTCGGGCTCGCAACGCAGGCGATGCTGTGGCATGCCGGTGTGCAAACAGTGCTGCCGCCGGGTTACCTGTGTTGCGGCTATCCGCAGCGCGGCAGCGGCCAGTTCGACAAGGCCGAGAAGATGATCACCGACAACCGGGTGCTCTTCCACCGTGTGGCCAACACGCTCAACTACCTCGACATCAAGACAGTGGTGGTGAGCTGCGGCACCTGCTATGACCAGCTGCAGGGCTACCAGTTCGACAAGATCTTTCCGGGCTGCCGGATCATCGACATCCACGAGTACCTGCTCGAAAAAGGCATCACGCTGGCGGGTGCGGTCAATGGCGCAATGAACGGTGCCAAAGATGGCGCGGCAGGCGGCTACCTGTACCACGACCCCTGCCACAGCCCGATGAAACTGCAGGACCCGATGAAGACCGTGAGAGCGCTGGTCGGCAACGCAGCTGGAGACAACGTGCTGAAGAACGATCGCTGCTGTGGTGAATCGGGCACGCTCGGTGTCACGCGGCCCGACATCTCCACTCAGATCCGCTTTCGAAAGGAAGAAGAACTGAAAAAAGGCGAGACCGACTTGCGGGCGACCGGCACTGTCGCGGCACAAGGCAACGTCAAGATATTGACCAGCTGCCCGAGCTGCCTCCAAGGCCTTAGCCGCTATGGCAACGACCTGAACAACGGCTTGCTCGAAGCAGACTACATCGTGGTCGAAATGGCCAATCTGATCCTCGGCGCAGACTGGCTGCCGAACTACGTGGCCGCGGCCAACCATGGCGGCATCGAGCGCGTACTCGTATAGATGAAGCTCGCCCCCACGCTCGCGCACTTCGTGTCGCTCCGCCGGCCCCCTGCCGGGGGCAACACCGGCGGCCCGGCGAAGCCGGTTCCACGGTGTTTCTTTAACGAATCCTGTGCGGCCTGGTCGCACAATTGAGGGCAAACATGGCAGGCTTGAAACTGGGCGCACCGACGCCACAATCGATCACCGTACATGGCCAATCGCGCGTGCTGGAGGTCGGTTTCTCGGATGGAGCGAGCTTCCGGATTCCGTTCGAGCTGATGCGCATCTATTCGCCGTCGGCGGAAGTGCAAGGTCACGGGCCGGGTCAGGAGATCCTGCAAACGGGCAAGCGCGAGGTGACGCTGGTCGAACTCGAATCGGTAGGCAACTACGCGGTCAAGCCGGTGTTCAGCGATGGGCACGAGTCCGGCATCTACTCGTGGGACTTGCTGTACGAACTGGGCGCTAGGCAGGACGACTTATGGGCTGAGTACGAGCGTCGCCTTGCCTCTGCGGGGGTCGATCGCGACGCACCGATGCCCGGCAAGGGCGGCCACGCCTGCGGCAGTCATTGACGCGCTGGGAGCAGAGTCACTGATGCAGTAGCCATTGGCTTTGCGGGGTCGTCGTCTTGATGTCAATGCTTCCGCCCTAACATCGGGCGCATGAGTACCACCCATTTCGGCTACGAGAAGGTCGACGAGAAAGCGAAAGCCAGTCGCGTGCGCGGCGTTTTCGATTCGGTCGCGACACGCTACGACCTCATGAACGACCTCATGTCGGGCGGCCTCCATCGCGCCTGGAAAGCCTACACCGTGATGGTCGCCAACGTCGGTGAAGGCTCCAAAGTGCTCGACATCGCGGGTGGCACCGGCGACCTCGCACTCGCGTTTGCCAAGAAGGTGGGCGTCACCGGCGAAGTGGTACATACCGACATCAACGAAGCCATGCTGCGCACTGGCCGCGACCGCCTGCTCGATGCCGGTGTCGCATTGCCGACGATGGTGTGCGATGCAGAAAAGCTCCCGTTTGCCGACAACCATTTCGACGTCGTGGCCGTGGCGTTCGGCCTCCGCAACATGACTCACAAAGACGTGGCACTGAAGGAAATGAACCGCGTGCTGAAGCCGCGCGGCAAGCTGCTGGTGCTGGAGTTTTCGAAGGTTGCCAAGCCGCTCGCCAAAGCCTACGACTGGTATTCGTTCAAGGTGTTGCCGGCCCTCGGCAAGCTGGTGGCGGGCGACGACGCGAGCTATCGCTACCTTGCCGAATCGATCCGGATGCATCCCGACCAAGACGACCTCAAGACCCTCATGAAAGAGGGCGGTTTCGGGCACGTGGACTATCACAACATGACTGGTGGCGTGGTTGCCTTGCATGTTGGAATCAAATGTTGAAAAGGCGATTTCTCGCCGAAGAGGAGACGATATGAACAAGGTATGGACGGTTTTGGTTGCAGGCGCTCTGGTGCTGGGCAGCGTGCAGGCCGACGCGGCTCGACTTGGCGGCGGCGGCAAGTCTTTCGGTCGCCAGTCGGGCAACGTGACGCAGCGTCAGGCGACCGTGCCGGCTACGACGCCAGGCTCGCCCGCGGCGCCGGCGCAGAACGCCAGCCCGACGGCTCCGCGTCCGGCCACGCCCACGCCCGCCGCCGCGGCACCCAAGCGCCCTTGGGGCGCCATGCTCGGTGGCCTTGCCGCCGGTCTCGGTCTGGCGTGGCTCGCACACTCGCTCGGTCTCGGCGCCGGCTTCGGCAACATCCTGATGATCGGCCTACTCGTGCTGGCAGCCGTGGTCGCATGGCGCATGTTCGCAGCCCGCTCGCGCAACGGCGCATCGGCTGGCGGTAACCGGCAGGGCGGCTTGGCTTTCGAAGGGGCAGGCAACCCGGCCAACGTCAGCGCCCCTGCGCAGTACAGCCCCGGCAATGTCGGCAACGACGCGTCGGCGCGGCCTTGGGAGCGTCCTGCGCCCGCCGCTTTCGATGCGACGCCGGCTTCGTCCGGGCTTGGTGGCAGCAGCTTGTCTGCCGCTGGTGCGGCAGCCGGTGCAGCTGGCGGCAGCATGATCGGTTCAGCACTGGGCGGGTCTCAGTCGTGGGGAATCCCGTCCGGCTTCGATGTCGACGGCTTTCTCATCGCGGCCAAGCGCAACTTCGTGACCCTGCAAGATGCCTGGGATCGTGCCGACGTTTCCATGCTGCGCTCGATGATGACGGACGACATGGTCGAAGAAATTCGCACCCAGTTGGCCGATCGCGCCGGCCACACCGGTGGCGCATCGAACAAGACCGACGTGGTCGCGCTCGACGCCAAGCTGCTCGGCATCGAAGAAATGCCCGACGTCTACTTGGCCAGTGTCGAGTTCTCTGGAATGATCCGCGAAGACGCTTCTTCCGGGCCAAGCCCGTTCCGTGAAGTTTGGAACATGACCAAGCCGACCGGCGGTACCAGCGGCTGGCTCGTGGCTGGCGTGCAAGCCCTGCAATAGCCGACGGCCTACGCGCTGGCGGCTCACTCGAGTCGCCCGCTCACGCAATAATGGGGACATGGTCAAACCGTCGTCCCCATTCGCTTTTCTGAATGATCTGCTCAACCGCGTCGGAAGTAGATTGCAGCCGCCGCCGTGGGCCGTCCACGAGGTGCAACACCGCGCCGTTCTGTTCCTCAACCACGTCCTGCAACAAGAGCCCGAAGCGCAGCAGCGGGTGTTGCGGCAGCAGGGCAAAGTGGTGCAGTTTCGGTGGCGCTTTGTCAAGATGGCCTTGGTCGCGACGCCGGCCGGCCTGCTCGACTTGGCTTCCGAAGGCGCCGTGCCCGACCTCACGCTCACACTGACCGAGGCATCGCCTTTCGACCTCGCCCGTACCACCTTGAGCGGCGATAAGCCGCCGGTGCAAATCGTCGGCGACGTGCAACTGGCGGCAGAAGTCAACTGGCTGGTCGACCATGTGCGCTGGGATGTCGAAGACGACCTGGCGCGCGTGATCGGCGACGTACCGGCACACGCTGTGAGCAATGCGGCGCGCCGCGGGGTCCAGGCCTTGCGCAAGTTCGTTGGTGACCGCCGCGCCGCCACCGGCGCAGCCCCGGGCGCCGACGCGAGCAGCGTCGGGCCCGCAGGCACCGCATGAGTCGTTTCTATCGGGGCATCTTTATCGTCTGGGTGGCACTGCGCTACGGCCTCGACGAGATAGTGCTGACGAGCTTCAAGAAGCCTTGGCTGGGCGTGCTCGCGCGCATGATTTCGGTCGGCCGCAACCTCGATGCACCTCGCGGTCAGCGCTTGCGCGAGGCACTCGAGCGTCTCGGGCCGATCTTCGTGAAGTTCGGGCAGGTGCTGTCGACCCGGCGCGACCTGCTGCCGCCAGACATCGCCGACGAGCTGGCCTTCCTGCAGGACCGCGTGCCGCCGTTTGCTTCGTCGATCGCGATTGCGACCATCGAGCGGGCGTTCCGGCGGCGGGTGAGCGAAGTCTTCGTGCAGTTCGACGAGACGCCGGTCGCCAGCGCGTCGATCGCGCAGGTGCACTTCGGCAAGGTGCTACTGCGCGACGGCACGTTGCGCGATGTCGCGGTCAAGGTGCTGCGGCCCAACATGCGCGGCATTATCGAAAAGGACCTGGCGCTGATGGCCATGATGGCTGGCTGGCTGGAGAGCCTGTCGGCCGACGGCAAGCGGCTGAAGCCCCGTGAAGTCATCGGTGAGTTCGACAAGTACTTGCACGACGAGCTAGACCTCGTGCGCGAGGCGGCCAACGCCGCCCAGTTGCGTCGCAACATGGTCAAACTGGAGCTGGTGATGATCCCGGAAATGTTCTGGGATTTCTGCCACCCGGAAGTCATCGTGATGGAGCGCATGACCGGCGTGCCGATCGCACAACTCGACCGAATCCGGGCGGCCGGTGTCGACATTCCCAAGCTGGCGCGCGACGGCGTGACCATCTTTTTCACGCAGGTGTTTCGCGACGGCTTTTTCCATGCCGACATGCACCCGGGCAACATCCAGGTCAGTCTGGAGCCGGCGACCTTCGGACGCTACATCTCGCTGGACTTCGGGATCATCGGCACGCTGACCGAATCCGACAAGGAGTACTTGGCGCAGAACTTCGTCGCGTTCTTCCGGCGCGACTACAAGCGGGTGGCGGAGTTGCATCTGGAAAGTGGCTGGGTGCCCGAGGGCACACGCATCGACGAACTCGAAGGCGCGATCCGTACCGTGTGCGAGCCGTACTTCGATCGGCCGTTGCGCGAGATCTCGCTCGGCATGGTGCTGATGCGGCTGTTTCAGACCTCACGCCGCTTCCACGTGGAGATTCAGCCGCAACTGGTGCTGCTGCAAAAGACGCTGCTCAACATCGAGGGGCTGGGGCGACAGCTGGACCCGGAACTGGATCTTTGGGCGACGGCCAAGCCCTTCCTCGAAAAATGGATGGTCGACCAGATCGGCCCGCGCAAGCTCTTGGAGCAGCTCAAAGCCGAGGCGCCGCGCTACGCGAAGCTGTTGCCGCAGCTGCCGCGGCTTTTGCACGACTACCTGGAAAATCGCCCGGCCGACCATCGTCGCGAGCTGATGGAATTGCTGGCAGCGCAGAAGCGCACCAACAAGCTTTTGCAGGCGATCGTCTACGGTGGCATGGGTTTTGTATTGGGTCTGCTCGCCATGCAGTTGTTGCTGCGGGTACGGATTTTCTAGAGGAGAGCTGGCCGTGCTGCTCACGTTGGTCGCTGTCTACCTGCTGATCACCATCGCCATTGGCCTGTATGCGGCCCGGCGCGTCAAAAACACCACCGACTTCGCAATCGCCGGGCGGCATCTGCCGCTGTACATGATCGTGACGACGACATTCGCGACTTGGTTCGGCTCGGAAACGGTGCTCGGCATTCCCGCCAAGTTCATCGAAAGCGGGCTGCACGGCGTGATCGAAGACCCGTTCGGCGCAGGCACCTGCCTGATCCTTGTCGGGCTCTTCTTTGCCGGCAAGCTCTACCGGATGACGTTGCTGACGATCAGCGACTACTACCGCGAGCGCTACGGCCGCATCGTCGAGGTGGCGTGCTCCCTCATCATCATGCTGAGTTATCTGGGTTGGGTGTCGGCACAGGTCACCGCGCTGGGGCTGGTGTTCAATGTGTTGTCGGCCGGTGCCATCAGCATCCCGATCGGCATGACGATAGGTGTGGTGTCGATCCTGGCGTACACGCTTTTCGGCGGCATGTGGGCAGTCGCGGTGACCGACTTCATCCAGATGATCATCCTGGTGCTGGGCCTGGCCGTGATAGCGGTGTTTGCGGGCAACATGGCGGGTGGTGCCGGCAAGGTCATCGACTTCGCGACCAGCAAGGACCTCTTCAAGTTCTGGCCCGAGCCGAGCTTCAAGGACATGATCTTCTTCTTTGCTGCGGCCATCACGATGATGCTGGGCTCCATTCCTCAGCAGGATGTGTTCCAGCGCGTCATGTCGGCCAACAGCGTCAAGTCGGCAACGCGCGGGCCGATCATCGGCGGGGTGGCGTACATCCTCTTCGCCTTCGTGCCGATGTTCCTCGTGGCCAGCGCGCTTTTGATCATGCCGGAGGAGGCGGCGCAGCTGCTCAAGGACGATCCGCAGAAGGTGCTGCCGACGCTGGTGCTCGAAAAGATGCCGTTCGTGATGCAGGTGCTGTTTTTTGGTGCATTGCTGTCGGCCATCAAATCGACCGCCTCCGCGACGCTGCTGGCCCCGAGCGTGACTTTCACCGAGAACATCTGGCGGCAGTTTCGCCCGGCCGGCAACGACAAATCGAATCTCAAGACGATGCGCGTGACCGTGCTGGTATTTAGCGGTGCCGTGCTGGCCTATGCGATCCGGATGCAGGGCACTCCAATCTATGAACTGGTTTCCGGCGCTTACCAGGTGCCATTGGTGGGCGCCTTCGTGCCGTTGGTGTGTGGACTGTACTGGCGGCGCGCGACCACGCAGGGCGCCATTGCTTCGATCGTTCTGGGCATCGGTTTTTGGGTGTTGTTTTTGGCGATGCCTTGGGGAGCCGTCTTCCCGGCGCAACTGGCAGGCCTCGTAGCCTCGTTTGTCGGGATCGTGGGCGGCTCGCTCGCACCCCAGTGGGTCGGCAACACGCACACTCCGCATCGTCCGCTGGCGACCGAGCTAGCCTGAACTTCAGTAGGGGAGCGCCCTTATAATCGAGGGCTTTGCAAGCGGCGTTCTGCCGCATTTTTGCTTGCCCCTACATGCCCATTTACGCCTATAAATGCAGTTCCTGCGGCTTCGCCAAAGACTCGCTGCAAAAAATGTCCGACGCACCGCTCACGGTGTGTCCGAACTGCGGCAAGAGCACGTTCGAGAAGCAGGTGACCGCGGCAGGCTTTCAGCTCAAGGGCTCGGGCTGGTACGTGACCGACTTCCGCGAGGGTGGAGGCAAGAAGCCGGCAGACAAATCAGACAAGCCCGGCGACACGCCGGATCAGAAGTCGGATGCCAAGTCGGCCGAACCCGCCAGCGGCGGCAGCGCCGACGCACCGGCTGCAAGCCCCGCAGCGCCGGCCGCTTCGCCCGCGCCCGCCGTGGCCAGCACGCCTGCCGCCGCGCCGCCTTCGCCAAAGCCAGCAGCCAAGGGCGACTGAGACTTTTCATGCACGCGATTCGCAAATGGCTCCTGTCAGGCTTGCTGGTCATCGTGCCGCTGGTCATCACGCTGGGCGTGCTGAACTGGATCATCGGCACGCTCGACCAGACGTTGTGGCTGCTGCCCGACGACTGGCAAAAGTGGCTGTTCGACCACAAGGTGCGCGGCCTGGGCGTGCTGCTTACGCTGGCCATCCTGCTGGCAGTGGGCGCGGTCGCCAGCAATTTCGTCGGCAAGCGGTTGCTGGGATGGGGCGACGCGGTAGTGCGGCGCATTCCGGTCGTGCGGTCTATTTATTCGAGCGTGAAGCAGGTGTCCGATACGCTGTTCTCCGAGAACGGCAATGCGTTTCGTACGGCCGTGCTGGTGCAATGGCCGCGTGAGGGTCTCTGGACCATCGCTTTCGTGACGGGCACGCCGGGTGCCGATGTGCTCGAGCACATGGGTGGCGGGGACTATCTCGGAGTCTATGTGCCGACCACGCCCAATCCGACAGGTGGCTACTTCGTGATGCTCAAGCGAAGCGATTGCATTGAATTGAAGATGAGCGTGGACGACGCGCTCAAGTACATCGTGTCGATGGGGGTGGTCGTTCCAGGCGGTCCGTCCACGGTGGCGATCAAGCAGTAAACAAGACAAGACGCGCCCCGCGGGCGCCGGAAATCATCATGCTCATGCGTTCTGAATATTGCGGTCTGGTGACCGAGGCCCGATTGGGTGAAACCGTCAGCCTTTGCGGTTGGGTCAATCGTCGGCGCGACCATGGCGGCGTCATCTTCATCGATCTGCGCGACCGCGAAGGCTACGTGCAGGTGGTGTGCGATCCCGACCGTGCCGGGCAGTTCGCTATTGCCGAAGACTTGCGCAATGAGTTCTGCGTGCAGGTCAAGGGCCTGGTGCGAGCACGGCCTGAAGGCACGGTCAACGACACGCTCAAGAGCGGCAAGATCGAAGTGCTGTGCCATGAAATCAAGGTGCTCAACCCGTCCGTGACCCCACCGTTCACACTGGACGACGACAACCTGAGCGAGACGACGCGCCTCACGCACCGCGTGCTCGACCTGCGCCGCCCCGCGATGCAGCGCAACATGATGCTGCGCTACAAGGTGACGATGGAGGCGCGCAAGTTCCTCGATGCCAACGGCTTCATCGACATCGAGACGCCGATGCTCGGCAAGTCGACGCCCGAAGGCGCGCGCGACTACCTGGTGCCGAGTCGTGTGCACGACGGCAGCTTCTTCGCGCTGCCGCAGTCGCCGCAGCTCTTCAAGCAGCTCCTGATGGTGGCCGGCTACGACCGCTACTACCAGATCGTCAAATGCTTCCGCGACGAAGACCTGCGCGCCGACCGCCAGCCGGAGTTCACGCAGATCGACATTGAAACCTCGTTCATGGCGGAAGAAGAAATCCGCGAGATGTTCGAAAAGATGATTCGCCAGGTGTTTCGCTCGGCGGCCGCCATCGATTTGCCCGTGTTCCCGACGATGACGTACTCGGACGCCATGTTCAAGTACGGCTCCGACAAGCCCGACCTGCGCGTCAAGCTCGAGTTCACCGAGCTGACCGAACTCATGAAGCGCGTCGACTTCAAGGTGTTCTCGAACGCCGCGACGATGGATGGCGGCCGCGTCGTCGCCCTGCGCGTCAAGGGTGGCGGCGGTGAAGGCGGCATGCCGCGCAGCGAGATCGATGCCTACACTGAGTTCGTCAAGATCTACGGTGCCAAGGGCCTGGCGTACATCAAGGTGAACGATGCAGCGGCCGGCCGTGAAGGCCTGCAAAGCCCGATCGTGAAGAACCTCGACGACGCCACTCTGGCCGAGATCATCGCGCGCACCGGCGCCCGCAACGGCGACATCCTGTTCTTCGGCGCCGACAAGGAAAAGGTCGTGAACGACGCGATCGGCGCGTTGCGCGTGAAGATCGGTCACAGCGCTTTCGGCAAGAAGGCCGGGCTCTTCGACGACCGCTGGGCACCGCTTTGGGTGGTCGACTTTCCAATGTTCGAATTCGACGAAGAAGGTCAGCGCTGGTCGGCCGTACATCACCCGTTCACCGCGCCCAAGGACGGTCATGAAGACCTGATGGACACGGCACCGGAGAAGTGCATCGCCAAGGCCTACGACATGGTGCTCAACGGCATCGAGATGGGCGGCGGCTCGGTGCGTATCCATCGCGAGGAAGTTCAAAGCAAGGTGTTCCGCGCGCTCAAGATCAACGCAGAAGACGCGCAGCACAAGTTCGGCTTCCTGCTCGACGCGCTGCAATACGGCGCGCCGCCGCACGGCGGCATCGCCATCGGTCTCGACCGCCTGGTGATGCTCATGACGGGCGCCGAATCGATCCGCGACGTCATCGCTTTTCCCAAAACCCAGCGCGCGCAGGACTTGCTCACGCAGGCGCCGAGCCCGGTCGACGAGAAGCAACTGCGCGAGCTCCACATCAAGCTGCGTAACGTCCAGGAAGCCTGACGGCATCGGGAGGCACGATGACCGAACGTGCCTGGAAAATCCCCGAGTCGGTGTTGGTAGTGATCCATACGCCTGCACTCGACGTACTACTCATCAGACGCGCCGACGCCGATGAGTTCTGGCAGTCGGTCACCGGCAGCAAAGATGCGCTTAAGGAGCCGTTGGCACTGACCGCCGCACGCGAAGTCGGAGAAGAAACCGGTATCGAGTGCGGCGAAGACAGCGCGTTGGCATCGCAACTGGTCGACTGGCAGGTACAAAACGTGTACGAAATCTATTCGCAGTGGCTTGGTCGATACGCGCCAGGCACAAGGCACAACACCGAACACCTGTTCAGCTTGCGCGTGCCCGAGCGGTTGGTGCCTACGCTCGCACCGCGGGAGCACACCGCTTGGAAATGGCTGCCTTACCGGGATGCGGCCGACGCCTGCTTTTCGCCGTCCAACGCCGAAGCTATTCTGTTACTGCCACAATTTGCGCAATGACCGGTTCGAGCTCGACATTGCGTGTGGCCACCTACAACATCCATAAAGGTGTGCAAGGGATCGGCCCCGCGCGTCGACTGGAAATCCATAACTTGGGGCATGCCATCGAGCAGCTCGACGCCGACATCGTCTGCCTGCAGGAAGTGCGCAAGATGAACCGGCAGGCGGCAGCGCGCTTCAGCCAGTGGCCCGAATTGCCGCAAGCAGATTTTTTGGCGCCCGAGGGGTATACGGCGGTCTACGAAACCAACGCGGTGACACGGCACGGCGAACACGGCAATGCGTTGCTCACGCGTTGGCCGGTACTGCGCCAGGGCCACCATGATATTTCAGACCACCGATTCGAGCAGCGCGGCCTGCTGCATGTAGTCATTGACATCAACGACCGACCGGTGCACGCCATCGTCGTTCACTTGGGCCTGATCAAGGGCAGCCGCGTGCGGCAGATCGTGCGACTGCGTGAGTTCATCGAGCGTGAGATTTCGCCCGACGAAGCCGTCATCGTAGCGGGCGACTTCAACGACTGGGGCGCGCGCATGCGCGTCGCAATGAATGCAATGGGCCTGCGTGACGTGCACGGTACGCGCACGCTGACCTACCCATCGCGATTGCCCGTCGCGCAGCTCGATTTTATTTATGGGCGCCATATCGAGCCGGTCGAATGCTCTGCCCCGCGCGGTCCCATCTGGTCGCGCATGTCGGATCACCTGCCCTTGGTGACCGATTTTTTGCTTTGATTGATAGGATTCCAGCATGTTGAAGAAAGCTGATACCGCACAGGGCGCCGACCGCGGCGATGACGACGAAGGCACGCCCGTGTCGGTCAAGATTCGTGAGCGGCTGACCGCGGCGCGCAAGCGCTTCAACGCCAACGACAACATCGCCGACTTCATTGAGCCGGGGGAAATGGCGGCGTTGCTCGACGAGGTCGAGATCAAGATGAAGGGCGTGCTCGAAAGCCTGGTGATCGACGTCGAGCACGATCACAACACCGACAACACAGCGCGGCGCGTTGCCAAGATGTACCTCAACGAGGTGTTCGCCGGCCGCTATGTTCCGCCGCCCAAGCTGACCGAGTTTCCCAATGCCGAGCACTTGAACGAACTGATGATCGTCGGGCCGATTACGGTGCGCAGCGCATGTTCGCACCACTTCTGCCCGATCATCGGCAAGCTCTGGATCGGCATCATGCCGAACGAGCACACCAACGTGATCGGGCTGTCCAAGTACGCACGGCTTGCCGAATGGGTGATGGGTCGTCCTCAGATCCAGGAAGAGGCCGTGGTGCAACTTGCCGACCTCATTCAAGAAAAGACGCAGCCCGATGGCCTCGCCCTCGTCATGGAAGCAGAGCACTTCTGCATGGCATGGCGCGGCGTGAAGGAAATGGACAGCAAGATGATCAACTCCGTCATGCGCGGCGTGTTTCTTAAAGACCCTAACCTGCGTCGCGAATTCCTTTCACTTCTGCCGCGAAAGGGCTGAATGATGTTGGTCCGACTTCTCTATGCAAGCCGCGCGGTCGACACCAGCGCGGCAGCCATCGAATCCATCCTCGGTCCCTCGCGCGCACACAACACCGCGTGTGGCATTACCGGCATTCTTTGCTATGGGCAAGGCATCTTCTTGCAGGCGATCGAAGGCGGACGTACCGCTATCAGCGAGTTGTACGGGCACATTCAGAAAGATCCCCGCCACAAGGACGTGCTCCTGTTGCATTTCGAGGAAATCACCGAGCGTCGCTTCGGCGGCTGGACGATGGGCCAGGTCAATCTGTCGCGGCTCAATTCTTCCACGCTGCTCAAGTATTCTGAAAAGCCCGAACTCAATCCGTATGCAGTGTCAGGCAAGGTGTCGATGGCCTTGCTGGAGGAGTTGATGGCGGGTGCGGCGATCGTGGGTCGGCACTGACCTGTGGTCTGACGCCGGCTTGAATACGGCGGTCGGTTCAGTGTTCACGCTAGCTTCTGCCCCGGCGCATTCGATCGCAGGCTCGTCGTCATGCTTCTCTTAGGCTGCGACTTTTCTAGCGCGCCCACCTCGCGCAAGCCGATCGTCGTCGCGGTCGGCACTCTTCACGGCAGCCATGTCGTCCTCGGCCGCTTCGAACATTTCGCTTCGCTCGATCAATGGGCCAATTGGCTCCATGCGACGCCTGAATGGACCGGAGGATTCGATCTCCCGTTCGGACTGCCGCGCGAACTGGTCGAGCAACTCGGCTGGCCCCTGGAGTGGGTGGCCTTGATGGCGCACTACGCTGCGCTGGCCCGTGCCGACATTCGGCTCGCATTCTCTGCGTTCTGCGCAGCGCGCCCTGTGGGCGGCAAGTTCGCGCACCGCGCTACCGATGGTCCGGCGGGGTCGAGTCCATCAATGAAGTGGGTCAATCCGCCAGTGGCTTTCATGCTGCACGCGGGCGTTCCGCGACTCATCGCTGCGGGCGCTGCATTCCCGGGCTTGCAGGCTAGAAGCGACAAGTCCCGGCGCATCGCGTTGGAGGCATATCCCGGCATGCTGGCGCGTGAACTGATCGGGCGCCGCAGCTACAAGAGCGACGATGTCAAAAAGCAGACGCCCGAACGTGCCGTCGCACGCGCCGACTTGCTGTCTGCTTTGGAGCAGGGAGCAACGCGGCTCGGCCTTGCGCTTAAATTGAACGACCCGCAGCGTGCCCTGCTCCTCGCCGATGCGCGTGGCGACCGCCTCGATGCCGCACTGTGTCTGGTGCAAGCAGCATGGGCGCTGGCGCGAAAAAACGAGCCACCGGTTGGGTTCGGTTTGCCCTCTGGCATCGATCCGCTTGAAGGATGGATCCTTACGGCGTGAGCTTCGTTGTCCTACGTCGGTATGCGGCCTGCGGCCCCATCGGTATTTGCGCTACACATTTAGATTGACACCAGTGGTTCTTATTTCTGAGCCACGTGTTCATCTACTCATTTGGAAGGAAAACGTCATGAACAAGGATCAAGTTGAAGGTCGTCTGGATCAAGCCAAGGGCAAGGTCAAGGAAGTTGCTGGCAAGGTCGTGGGCAACGAAAAGCTCCAAGGCGAAGGCTTGGGCGACCAGGCTTCCGGTAAGGTGCAAAGCACTTACGGCGATGTCAAGGAAAAGGCAAAAGACGCCATCAAGTCGGGCGCTGACAAGCTCTGACTTCGACCGTACCGCACCGCGTGCAGGTGCCCGCCAACGTGCGAGCGTTTGCGGGCAATCCATGCGATGGACCAAGCGTCGCAATCGGCAGGAGCTTCTCTATGAACAAAGCGATTCGCACCTTTCCGCGGCCAATGGCCGCGTTTTTCGTTCTCGCGATCGCAGGGGCCGCAGCGCTTTCGGCCTGTGACAGCGGCAACAACCGAACCGTAGGCGAGAAGGTCGACGCGGGCATTGCCAAGACCGAGCAGGCTGCAAAAACCGCGGCGGCGAAGACCGGGGAAATGATTGCGGACCCTAAGCTCAAGGCTGATATCAAGGATGCGGGCGCGGCAATCTCCGCCACGGTAGACGATGCGGCGATCACCGCCGCTGTGGCTGCCGGCCTTGCGAAAGACCCTGACTTGAGCGCGATCAAGATAAACGTCACCACCACCGCCGGGGTGGTCAATCTCAAAGGCCCAGCGCCTACCGCAGAGGCCAAGTCACGCGCCGAAGACATCGCCAAGAGCGTACACGGGGTGACTTCTGTAAAGAATCAGCTGGAGGTTCGAGCCTGAAGTGTGTCGATTTCAAACATGCAGCAAAAAGCCCGGTCACCCGGGCTTTTTGCTGCATGAGTGCGACCAACTTGTCTGTCGCAGGAATGGACTGCTCCTGCAATCACCCGTTCGCGGATTTAGATGATTCGTCCGGAACGCGGTTTTGCATCAACGTATTTACAACATCGGCAATGTCGGATGTCTTCATCGCAGCCGCAATGACCGCAGTCACCGAGAGCAGTCGCCAAGGCTTGACCAACACCAGCACTGCACCGGCTGCAGTGGCAATGGCGACCAGCTTGAAGGGTTGCTGACGCGCGTAATGCTCCAGCAGTGGCTGGGCAAGCTGTCCTACCGTATTGGCGGGATGGCGGCGCCACCAGCGTTGGCCAACACGCTTGGCCATCGAAGTCCATGCGAATCGGTCTAGAAGCCCTGGACGGTCGCCTTTGCCGACGTACGCTTCATTGTCATAGTTGGTGCCGCCGTTGCCGTCGCCGTCCCCAAAGCTCTCGCTTACCGCAGGCTCCGGCCGCCCGCCTCGCAGCTGGTGAACCAGCGCTCTGCGAGACAGTGCAAGGCGCTCTTGCGCGGTCAACGCGAAAGACGACGAAGAGGATGCATTAGCGGCCACGGTGTTCTCCAGCTGCGTGAAGAGCACTCATGTCGGCACCGAGTTGCTCGCGGAAGTCGTCGAACGGGTGGAACGCAGAAGGCCGCGCCGCGAGGTAGCCAGATATAGCCGCAACGAACACTGCAACTCCCGGAACAATCACCAGCACCCAATTGAACGAACCATGCAGCACGCCGAGCATGACGGCAATGCCGATTAGCCCAAGCGCCAACAGGGCGCTAACGATGGCCAGCACGCTGGCAATGATCCGTCGGAAGACACCGCGCCCTGCGGCCGCAGTTTCTTCTTTCAAAAGAGCGGCGTAATTGGCAATGTGATCGGCGACCAGTTCCGGGTGCCCGAGCACCGTTGAAAAAATGGGATGAAGCATGTCGTGCGTTGGGCGAGAGCAAGCCTGGCTTCAGCGGCTAGTAGTCGTCCCGACGGCGGCTTGCGAGCACAATCAACGCGGTGATGGCCGCACCGGCCGCTGCTGCGACAAGCACCGAACGAACCGGCTGGTCGGAGATGTACCGGCCGGTGACATCCGCGGCCTTTTCGATGTTGCGTTGCGCACGTGCGCTGGTGCTCGATGCGGCGTCGAGACCGCGCTGAACTGCTTGCTGGACACGTGCCGCCAACTGTTCGACGCTGGGTTCGAAGTCGCGCTTCATGTCGCGTACTTTTTCACCCGCAGCATTCACTGCGTTTTGTGCGTAGGCACGGGTACTGTCAATGGCGTCGTTGGCCGTTTGGCGTGCATCGTCGGCAAGTTGCGATGCGGTCTTGGAAGCGGTGGTATTCATTGTCGAATTTCCTTTCAGTGAGTGTGACAGCGTAGCGGACGGAGGTGATTTTTGAACTGAGGCGTTTTCCGCAAGTATCCGGACTCCGTCGGTGGATTGAAACCCTTCAGGCGTTCACCCTTTGCGGGAGCGGCCCATGAAGAAGCTGATCAGGGTGAGCACCGCGAAGACGAAGAAAAGTATCTTGGCGATGCCAACGGCGCCGGCAGCGATGCCACCAAAGCCAAACACCGCAGCAATCAGCGCGATGACCAGAAAGACAACTGTGTAGTGCAGCATGAAGGGCTCCTTGGAATACCTCCGTCCACCTGCTGGACGGATGCTTTACACAGTAAGTGGCGCTACTCAAAACCCCTGTCAGCAGCGGCGGTCGCAGGGCGTAGGAGAGGGACGAATCGGTCAATCCGGTGACGGAGCTTTGGTAGCCGGCAGCATGGCACTTACCAGAGTCCCCTGTCCATCCGTCGATGTAATGGTCAGCTTGCCGTGTGCTGCTTCCACACGATGACGCATGCCGGCGAGTCCGTGCGTTGCCGGGCGTACCTTGCGCGGATCGAAGCCCTTGCCGTTGTCTCGAACTTCGGCAATCACATGGTTTTCGTAGTTCTTCAGAACGATCGTCGCCTCGTTGGCTTCCGCGTACTTGCCGATGTTGGTCAGGCTCTCCTGGACCATGCGATAGATGGTGAGCTGAAGCCCCTCGTCCAGCACCACTTGCTCCAGCGCCATCTCGACCCGGATGCCCGAGCGGTCAGCAAATTCGCGCCCCAGAATCTCCAGCGATGCAATGAGACCCAGGTTCGACAGCGACGATGGCCGCAAATCTTCGATGATGCGGCGCTTGAGGGCGATGCCGCTGTTGAGCAGATCGGTCAAATGTTGGAGTCGCTGCGTCGCGTCGGCCGAGTCGGCCAGCTTCGACTTCAACCGCGCAACGTCCAGCTTGGCTGCCGTAAGCAGCGAGCCGAGTTCATCGTGCAGCTCGCGGGCGAGATAGCCTCGCTCGTTTTCACGTACGTCCTGCAGGTGGGTTGCCAGCTCGGCGAGCATGGCCGTGCGGTTGCGCACTTCGTCTTCCAGCACGTTGCGTTCGCGCTGCAAGGCTTCTTGCTGGCGCTCTCCGGCCGACTGGAGTGCATGACTCTGCCGCAAATACAGGTAGAAGGCGACCAGGGCCGCAAGTGCGACGACCGCGATGCCGATGCGTGCCAGCTTCAAGGCTTCGGCGATCTGTGCCTGCCCCTTGAACAGCGCTTCGTTGCTGACGGCCACCAACTGGTCGGCCTGTGTGCGGATGGCGTTCATCTCTTCGCGGCCGACATCCGTCGTCATCACGAACTTCCATGCGTCTTCGGCGCCGGACTTTCGCAGCCTTACGCTCATGTCCATTTCCGCTTGCTTGCGTGATACGTGGCTTGCCAGCAACGAAAGGCGCGCGAGCTCGACGGGATGGTCGGTGTACAGCGTGCGGAGCATCGCAAGCTGCCCGTCGATCTGCTTTGCCGCCGCATCGTAGGGTTCGCGGTAGCGTTCATCGCCCGTCAACAGATATCCCCGTTGGCCCGTTTCTGCATCGAGGATGGTCTGCATCAACCCGTTGAGGACCAGGCGAACCTGTTGTGCCTGGCTGATTTCTGCCAGTGCGCGGTTCGATTGACGGAACCCCACTTCATTGATGCCGACCAGCGCGCAAGCGGCCAGAACGGCCAGGGTAAGGCCGAGGGCCATCTTCGGGAACGCTAACCAACGCATGAACTCTCAGGATGCTCCGTGTTCAATTTCGGGAATAATCTGTGGGATCAGGGACCGGACAATCAGCAGTGCATCGACCTGCGATGCAACGTAGAAAGTAACAGATGATCAAGATCGGGATTGTGGACGACCACGCCATCGTGCGCTCGGGGCTGCGTCAGTTTTTCTCCGAGCATGTCGACCTGCGAGTAGCAGGCGAAGCGGCGAGCGGTCGGGAGGCCATCGAACTGGTGCGAACCACGGAACTGGATGTTCTCGTGATGGACTTGTCCATGCCGGGTCAAAGCGGAATCGACGCTCTGGCAATGATTCGCGCCAAGGCGCCCGACGTCGGAATCCTGATTCTGAGCGGATACCCTGAAGAGCATTACGCGATGAACCTGATTCGCCAAGGCGCGAGCGGTTACCTCAACAAGGAATGCGATCCGATCGAAATCGTGAACGCGATCCGTACCGTGTCGATGGGCCGCCGCTACATCACGCCGGCCGTGGCCGAACTGCTGGCGCGTCAGCTCGACCGGAAGGACGACGCAGCGCCGCATGAGCAATTGTCGGAGCGCGAATTCCAGGTCTTCCTGAAACTGGCCAAGGGCGAAACCGCCGGCGACATCGCCAAGACATTGTCGCTGTCGGTCAAGACGGTCAGTACCTACCGCACGCGTTTGATGGAAAAGATGAACCTGTCGTCGAACAGCGATCTGACCTACTACGCATTGAAGAACAAGTTGATCGACTGATCCGACCTGCTACACCCGGCACGCCAGCGCGTGCAGGGCGTAGGCAATGCCGCACGCCTTGTGCGGCCCGGCACCGACCTCCTTCCGGCCAACGGCCCGGTAGTCTCCGCGCATGAATGCAAGCGCTACGAGCCCATCTTCTCGCCCGACGCAGCGCCCGCTCGCGCTCAAGGTGCTGACAGTGGTCGTCGCGTTGCTCCTCGTACTGGCTCTGGTTGTCGTGTTCTTTCCGTGGGATGTGCTTCGCGGACCGATCAACCGGTACGTCAGCGAAAAAACCGGCCGCAAGTTCGAGATCACGCGGCACCTCGATGTGGGCGTCGGCCTTCGTGGCGCGACAATCAAGTTCGACGGCATCGAATTCGCCAACCCTTCCTGGGCGCGCGAACCTTACCTTGTTAAGGCGGACCGCGCTGAGTTCGACATCCGGTTTTGGCCGCTGCTCGCCAAGAAGGTGATCATCCCCCGTTTGTCGCTGACCTCACCCGTCCTCGGGTTACAGATGGAGCAGGACGGAAGACGTACTTGGGCGCTCGGCAAAGACACCTCGGACACCAGCACCACGCCGACGATCGGACTGCTCCAGGTCGATGGCGGCGCAGTTGACTTTCTCGCCAAACACCTGGGTGTCGACTTGCATGTCGACTTCAACTTCGACACCAGTCGCGGCGAGATGCCGCTCGACTACAAGGTCAAGGGCACATACCAAAAGCAGCCGTTGACCGCTGTCGGCCGGACCGGCAACGTCTTGCAATTAAAAGCCGCCGGTGCGCCGCCGTTTCCGCTGGAGATCAAGGCGACCGCAGGTCACACCACACTGAGCGTGCACGGCACGGCTGCCGAGTTGTCAACGCTGGAAGGCATCGACGCCAAGTTCGACATCAAGGGCCAGAACCTCGGCGACCTGTTCCCGCTGCTCGGCATCGCATTGCCGCAAACCTCGCCTTACGCACTCGGCGGCGAGCTTCGCAAGAACGGCAAGCTCTGGAGCGTGGCGGCCATGAAAGGCAAGCTGGGCTTGTCCGACATCGGCGGCGATATGAAATTCGACCAGGGACATAAGCTGCCCTACCTTTCGGGTAGCTTGCGTTCGCGTGTCATGGACATGGACGATCTCGGCCCGTTGATCGGCCTACCGCCGACAGAGCGGTCTGCCAACGCGGTAGAAGGCGTTGCCCCTCCGCCCACGATTTCGCAAGTCAAGAAGGCCCAACGCGATCCGGGTACCCGCGTGCTGCCGACCGCGAGGCTCGACTTCGAGCGACTGCGCGCCATGAACGCCGACGTCTCCTATGTGGCGGATCGCATTACCAACGTGCGACAGGTGCCGCTGGACCGGGGCAGCGTGAAGGTGAAGTTGGCCGACGGCGTGTTGACCCTCGATCCGCTCGACCTCGGCGTGGCCAGCGGCAGGATCGGCGGTGCGATTCGCATCGACGCGGCAAAGAATCCTGCCGACATCCGCGCGTCGCTCGATGTGCGGGGTATGCAGCTCAACCGGTTGATCCCGAAGGTCGAAACCTTGAAGACCAGCTTCGGCAAACTCGATGGGCGAGTGAATCTGTCGGGTCAGGGCAACTCGGTCGCATCGTGGCTTGCGACCTCGTCGGGCGATATCGCAGCCATCACTGGCAAGGGCCAGTTCAGTAATCTGCTACTCGAGTTTTTAGGACTGGACGGTGGCGAGATCATCAAGTTCTTGCTGCGTGGAGACCACAATGTGACGCTGCGATGTGGCGCGGTCGCGCTCAACGTCGACAAGGGGTTGATGAGTACACGCACCATCGTCTTCGACACCGATGACACTGTCTTCAACGCGACGGGCAATGCGAGCTTTGCCAACGAGTCTCTGGACTTCGTGATCAAGCCTCAGCCCAAAGACATGAGCATCCTGTCGTTGCGTACGCCGTTGACGATCAAGGGTACGTTTGGCTCACCCAAGCCATTTATCGAAGTGGCGCCACTCGCGGGTCGCGGCCTGGTGGCCCTGGCGCTGGGCGCGATCAACCCGTTGCTCGCTCTGGCCGCCACGATCGAAACCGGACCAGGTCAGGATGCCGATTGCGAGGGCGTGCTGGCGGACGCGCAAAAGCCGGGTGTGGGTGCTGCCGCCAGCGGCGCCGCCAAGGCAAAGTCTGCCAAGACCGCTGTCCCATAAACAGGCAGCCGAGCGCCCATGCATCGGTAGCGCGACGACAGCCGTCTATCTATCCGCGGCTCGCGCAGACGGGGCAACTCGGATCGCGCGCCACCTTCACTTGGTCGAAGGTCGTCGCCAGCCCATCGAACATCAGCAGCCGGCCCGCCAGGGAAGTGCCTATGCCTGCCAGTAGCTTCAATGCCTCGTGGGCCTGCAAGGTGCCGATTGTGCCGACGACGGGAGCAAAGACGCCCAGCACGCTGCACTGCGTTTCTTCGACCTCGGCGTCTGGCGGGAACACGCAGGCATAGCAGGGCGACTGATCGTTGCGCAGGTCATATACGCCGAGTTGTCCGTCGAATCGAATGGCTGCACCGGCCACGAGCGGTCGGAGATGCATGACGCAGGCGCGATTGACGGCATGGCGGGTGGCGAAATTGTCCGAGCAATCGACGATCAGATTCGACGAAGCGACCAGCCGGTCCAACAGGCCACCGTCCGCCCGCTCGCCGATCGCTTCGATCGTGATGTCTGGGTTGATCGCACGCATTGCAGCTGCAGCGGAGTCGACCTTGCGCTGTCCGACGCGCGCGGTGGTGTGCGCGATCTGACGCTGCAAGTTGGTGAGATCCACCGTGTCATCATCGATGAGGGTGATGTGGCCGACCCCCGCCGCGGCGAGGTAAAGCGCCACAGGGGAACCAAGTCCGCCGACGCCGACAACCAGAACACGCGCTGCAGTGAGCCGCGCCTGGCCGTCGATATCGAGTTCTTCCAGCAGCAGGTGCCGGGAATACCGAAGCAAAGCTCGGTCATCCTCGCTGTTCCCCCCGCTGTTTGCCTCATCGTCGTCCATGGGAAAAACAGACTCGCTCAGTTCAATCGCTCAATTTTCTTTCTTCTCTTCCTTGCGCTCGACCTGCGTATTGCTCACAACCACCGGGTTGCCTTTGAGCTTCGCCAGTGCCTGCACCAGAGCGAAGTCCTTGTCGGTGCCGAACTCAGGCACCTTGCGATCTTGCGGCGGCTTCTTGGCTTCCTCTTCGAGGCGCTTGCGTGCGTCATCGCGGGCCTTTTCGCGTTCCGGGTCTTTGACCTCCGCACCCTGACCGCTGGAAAGATGCTTTTCGAGATCGGCTTCGCGCATACGCAGCGCGGCGAACGGGCTCCCCTCGGCGCTCTCGTCGACCAGCACGTTTGGCACGATGCCCTTGGCCTGGATCGAGGTGCCGCTCGGCGTGTAGTAACGCGCCGTGGTGATCTTCAGGCCGGTGTCCGGACCCAGCGGACGCACGGTCTGCACCGAGCCCTTGCCGAAGGTCTGGCTGCCCATGACGGTACCGCGCTTATGGTCTTGCAGCGCGCCCGCCACGATCTCGCTCGCGGATGCAGAGCCTTCATTGACCAGCACCACCAACGGCACGGTCTTGAGGCCTGCGGGCAGGCTCTTCAACGGATCGCTGCCGGCACGGCGCTGATAGAACTCGGGGGACGCCTTGTAGACCGACTTGCTTTCAGCCAGTTGACCGTCGGTCGTCACCACAGTCACGTTCTCCGGCAAGAAGGCAGCAGAAATGGCGACGGCCGCATCCAGCAAGCCGCCCGGATCGTTGCGCAGATCGAGCACCATGCCCTTAAGGTTGGGCTCCTGCTTGTAGATTTCTTCGACCCTCTTCACGAAGTCGTCGACAGTGCGTTCCTGGAACTGCGACAGGCGAATCCATGCATAGCCGGGTTCCATGACCTTGCCGCGAACCGACTGCGTGCGGATTTCTTCGCGCGTGATGGTCACGGGAAAAGTGCGGTTCTCGTCCTTGCGAAAGATGGTGAGTAGCACCTTCGTGCCCGACTCGCCGCGCATGCGTTTGACCGAGTCGTTGAGGCTCAGGCCGCGCACCGCCGTGTCGTCGATCTTGGTGATCAGATCGTTCGGCTTCAGGCCCGCGCGGAAGGCCGGTGAGCCCTCGATCGGTGATACGACTTTGATGAGCCCGTCTTCCTGCGAAATCTCGATGCCGACGCCGACGAAGCGGCCGGTCGTGCCTTCGCGAAATTCCTTGAAGGACTTCTTGTCGAAGTACTGCGAGTGCGGGTCGAGACCGGCGACCATGCCGGAAATTGCATCGGAGATGAGCTTCTTTTCGTCGATCGGCTCGACGTAATCGCTTTTCACCATGCCGAAAACGGCCGCGAGTTGTTGCAATTCTTCGAGTGGCAACGGGGCGAGAGAGCCCCGTGCAACCGTCTGCAAAGAGACGGTGGTCAACACGCCAGCAACGGCGCCGGCGGCGATCCAGCCGGTGATCTTCAGTTTCTGGCCCATTTGAGAGTGTCCTTGTGGCTCAAACCAATATACACAGCTTGGAAGCAATTTGCCTGCCGGGGTTCCCCAGCCTTGGCACAAACAGTCAACGCATCGACAAGCGGCATGCGCTCCTGCGTCAACGGTGGCTTCAGCCCTTGCCTTGCGATGCAACCGCGGCCGCAGCTTTGGCTGCCGCGTCTGCATCGCCGAGGTAGTAGTGTCGCAGCGGTTTTAAATCGTCGTCGAGTTCATAGACGAGCGGAATGCCGTTTGGAATATTGAGGCCGACGATATCCGAATCGGAAATGCCATCGAGGTATTTGACCAACGCTCGGATCGAGTTGCCGTGCGCTGCGACGACGAGGCGCCGACCGGAGCGGATGGCCGGTGCCATCGACTCGTTCCAGAACGGCAAAACGCGCGCCACCGTGTCCTTCAGGCATTCGGTCAACGGAATCTGCTCTGCCGCCAGCTTGGCATAGCGCACGTCGCCGCGTTCGCTGCGTGGGTCGGTCGGCTCCAGCGGCGGCGGCGGCGTGTCGTAGCTGCGGCGCCAGACCAGCACCTGCTCGTCACCGTATTTCTTGGCCGTCTCGGCCTTGTTCAACCCTTGCAGGCCGCCGTAATGGCGCTCGTTGAGACGCCATGAATGCACCACCGGCAGCCAGGTGCGATCGAGTTCGTCCAGCGTGTGCCAGAGCGTGCGCGTGGCGCGCTTCAGCACGCTGGTGTAGGCCACGTCGAACTCATAGCCTTCGGCCTTGAGCAGGCGCCCGGCCTGCTTGGCCTGGTCGACACCGGTCGGCGTCAGGTCGACGTCGGTCCAGCCGGTGAAGCGGTTTTCGAGATTCCAGGTCGATTCGCCATGGCGAATCAGTACCAACTTGTGCATTTGGGGCCTTTGGCGACGCGTACGAAACGTGCCATTCTAAAATCGGCGGTTTGCCATTCAAGGACTACCGTGAAATTCATCATCGACAACTGGGTGCTCATCCTGATTGCGCTCAGTTCGGGCGCGATGCTCGCATGGCCGCTGATTCGCGGCGGAGCAGGCGGCTCGCTCACAGCGCAGGGCGCGGTGCAACTCATCAACCGCGAGCGCGCAGTGGTCGTCGATGTGCGCGAGCCCGATGAGTACGCTGCTGGCCACGTGACCAACTCGCGCAACGTGCCGTTCGACCAGTTGGAGGCCAAGCTGTCGAACACGGTCAAGAACAAGTCGCTGCCGGTCTTGCTGATGTGCGCGACGGGTGCCCGCGCCGGCCGCGCGCTGGCCATCGCAAAGAAACTGGGTTACGAGCAGGCCCAAGTGGTGGGCGGCGGTCTCAAGGGCTGGAAAGACGCTAACCTGCCCATAGAAAAGGCTTGAGCGCCTCGCCTCACTACTGACGGGCCTCCCACGGCCCCAGAACTGGATGACCATGCAACCCGTAAAGATGTACACCACCGCCGTTTGCCCGTACTGCATTCGCGCCAAGCAGATTTTGAAAGCCAAGGGCGTCGAGCAGATCGAAGAGATCCGCATCGACAGCGATCCGGCCGCACGCGCCACGATGATGGAAGTGACACAGCGCCGTACCGTGCCGCAAATCTTCATCGGCGACACGCACGTCGGTGGCTGCGATGAGCTGATGGCGCTCGACAGCCGCGGCGGCCTGGTGCCTTTGCTTCAAGGGACGCAGAGCGCGTCCGTCTGATTCCCTGAGTTCGGCGCGGCGATAATCTCCGGCTACCCTCCATCAGCCCGCTGCAGAAATATGTCTCCGGCGGGCATTGTTTTGATCCTCGAAAGTTAGCCATGGCAGACACCCTCGATCCCGTGTTCCAGATTCAACGCGTCTACCTCAAGGACCTGTCGCTCGAGCAGCCGAACTCGCCCGGCATCCTGCTGGAGCAAGAGCAGCCGACGGTCGACATCCAACTCGGCGTCGATGCCCAGCCGGTGACCGAAGGCATCTACGAGATCACCGTGTCGGCCACCGTGCAGACCAAGATCCAGGACAAGACCGTGTTTCTGGTCGAAGCCAAGCAAGCCGGCATCTTCGAGATCCGTAACCTGCCCGAAGACCAGATGGGTCCGATCCTAGGCATCGCTTGCCCGCAAATCGTCTACCCGTACCTGCGCGGCAACGTCGCCGACGTGATCCAGCGCGGCGGCTTCCCGCCGGTGCACCTGGCCGAGATCAACTTCCAGGCTATGTACGAGCAGCAGCAGGCGCAGGCCGCCGGTCAGCCGCAGGCGATCACGACGCAATAAGCGTTTCGGGCTTCGGTAACTCGCTGGGCCTGGAGTTCCCATTCCGTTGAAGCCATGAAGATCAGCGTGATCGGCGCCGGCGCCTGGGGCACTGCGTTGGCGGTCAACGCGGCAGCGCGGCACGAAGTGGTCTTGTGGGCACGCGATGCTGCACAGGCCGAACGCATGTCAGCCGCGCGAGAGAACGTGCGCTACCTACGGGGCATTCACTTTCCCGCAGGCATGTCGGTCCGCGCGGTTGGGCAAGGCCATCTTGTTGCCGATGCCGAACTGGTCATCGTCGCGACGCCAGTGGCGGCGTTACGCAGCCAGCTCGTAAGCCTCCGCGGCACTGCGGTGCCGGTTGTATGGCTCTGCAAGGGCGTTGAATCGGCGTTGGTGGCTCCGGGCTGCGAGCTTGGCGACAAGCCTTTCTTTGGCTTGCTCGCTCATGAAGTCCAGGCGCAGGTGGCGCCAGAACTGCTGGCCGGCGTACTCAGCGGGCCCAGCTTCGCGCAGGAAGTAGCGCAGTCGAATCCCACTGCCTTGGTTGCCGCAAGCCGTCATGCAACCGTACGCACGGCGCTTGTAGAAGCTTTCCACGGTCCCAGCCTCCGCGTCTATGCAAACGACGATATCGTTGGCGTCGAGGTGGGCGGCGCCGTCAAGAACGTGCTGGCGATCGCGACCGGTTTGTGCGATGGCCTGGCGCTCGGACTCAACGCGCGTGCAGCGTTGATCACTCGCGGCCTGGCCGAGATGACGCGCTTCGGCGTGGCGCTGGGTGCGCGACCTGAAACCTTCATGGGTCTATCAGGGCTTGGCGATCTCGTTTTGACCGCCACTGGCGACCTGTCGCGCAATCGCAAGATCGGACTGCTGCTGGCAGAAGGCCGTTCGCTCGAACAGTCGGTCGCGTCGCTGGGTCACGTGGCAGAAGGTGTGTACTGCGCGCGCACGGTGGTGCAGCGCGCGCGCTATCTTGGGATCGATATGCCGATCGCAGAAGGCGTCGTGGCCTTGCTGAACGGATCGCAGAGCACGGCCGCGGTAGTCGCCGCATTGATGGGTCGCGAGGCATCGGCTGAAGGCAGCTGAGAGGGGCTCAAAAGGCGCCTGAGAGTAACGTTGGGACCAGCCGACTTGCCGGAAACGCGTAGTGCGCGTTACGGCTCGATACACTCGAGACGACGGGCGCTGCGGGTCGGCGCTACCCCTTCGTATCGAACCCAACCCGGTTCGTCGGGTGGCGTGTCTTAAACGTGCGTCGCTGGGGCGGGCGTGTATGCCAACCTCACATAGATCGGGGCGAATGCCTCGGCCTGCGTGATGTCGATCAACGTTTCTTTCGCAAGCTCGAGCATCGCGATGAAGGTGACGATCAGCACCGGCGTGCCGCGCGTCACGTCGAAGAGCTTTTCGAACTCGACGAACTGGCGCCCCTGCAAGTGCCGCAGGACGATGCTCATGTGCTCGCGCACGCTCAGCTCTTCACGCGAAATGTGGTGGTGCTGCACGAGCTTCGCGCGCTTCAGGATGTCGGCCCAGGCGTCGCGCAGATCGACCGCGTCCACATCGGGAAACCGCGGCTTGAGCGATTGTTCGATATAAACCTGCCCTTTCCAGAAATCGCGGCCGTGTTGCGGCGCTGCGCTGAGGGCAGCGGCATGCAATTTGGTCTGCTCGTACTCGCGCAGCCGGCGCACCAGTTCGGCCCGAGGGTCTTCGGCTTCTTCGCCATCGGCCGTCTTTTTAGGCGGCAGCAGCATGCGCGACTTGATCTCGATCAGCATCGCTGCCATCAGCAAGTACTCGGCGGCCAGCTCGAGGTTGGTGTGGCGAATTTCGTCGACGTAGGTGAGGTACTGCCGCGTCAACCCCGCCATCGGAATGTCGAGGATGTTGAAGTTCTGTTTCCGGATGAGGTAGAGCAACAGATCGAGCGGCCCTTCGAAAGCTTCGAGAAAAACTTGCAGCGCCTCGGGCGGGATGTACAGGTCTTTCGGCATTGCGAAAAGCGGCTCGCCATACAGGCGGGCCAACGCGACCTGATCGACCACCTCGGGCATAAGTGCGACGACCTCGTCGCCGTCGCTGTTGCCGCTCCGCGCGTCTCTGCGCATCGACGCTTACTTGACGATCGTCTGGTAGACGTAGGGCTGCATCGGCACCCGCGCTTCACCGTACTCGTCGAGGAGGCCGCGGTCGAGGTGCTTGTCCCACAGCAAGGCTCGCCCGGCGCGTTGCTCAGCCTCCAGGGTCGGCTTCTTTTCCTTCATTTCTTTGATGAAGCTGGTGATCTCGGACGTGTAGTGGGCGCGGCGAAAGAAGGACATAGACTGAAACCTCGGTTAGCTCAATTTTACGGGGGGAAGCGATGCGCGGACGAAACTGGATTCACGGGTGGGCGGCCGTCTGCCTTGTGGCACTGCTGACCATGCTGGCGGGCTGCGACAACCAGGCCATCCGCGAGCTGGAAGAGGGCGTTGCGACCGAAGCGGACGTGCGCGCCCGGTTCGGGCAACCCGAGAACGTCTGGGATGCGCCCGGATCGCCTGGCAGTCGGGTGTTCGAATACAACCGCCAGCCGCAAGGCCAAAAGAACTACATGATCACCATCGGCCCCGACGGCAGAATGACCGCGCTGCGACAGGTGCTGACACCCGAGAACTTTGCCAAAGTGCAGGCCGGCATGCCGATGGAAGTGCTCCGCAAGCTGCTCGGCAAGCCGGCCAAGGTCACGCCCTATGCGCTAAAGCGCGAGACCGAATGGGAATGGCGCTGGGTGCAGCCGCCGAATTCGCCGATGGTGTTCACTGCGGTGTTGAACGACGATCAACGCGTGGTGCGCAGCGGCTCTTCTCCAGACAAGGGGACCGAGGCGCCCTGATCGATGCGCAAGTCCCGCCCGCGCGGCGCTCAATCCTTGCTGGGAATCACCGCATCGGCTGCAGCACCGACCGCCTTGCCGGTGATGCGCGCGGTGCCGATGACCGCATCTGCGCCCAATCCGACGACCCCGGCCCCCACGCTGACCACGGTGCTCGCGACCGACACCACCGCGCAGCCCGAAAGCAGCGCACAGCCCGCGACCACGAGTGCCAATGCCGGCGTGGTCAGTGCGAGCCGCAAGCGCATCATTTCATCGCACCCGCATCCCCGGCACCGCACCCGGCCAAGGTTCCAGCACGTGGATTCCTGGATTGGCTTTTTCGTCCGCGTGACTCGCGGCGAGCACCATGCCTTCGCTGATGCCGAACTTCATCTTGCGAGGCGCCAAGTTGGCGACCAGCACGGTCAGCTTGCCGACCAGTTGTGCGGGTTGGTAGGCTGAGGCGATGCCGCTGAACACGTTGCGCATCTTGCCCTCGCCCGCATCGAGCGTGAGCCGCAGCAGCTTGGTCGACCCTTCGACTTTTTCGCATGCAACGATCTTTGCAATGCGCAAATCGATTTTGGTGAAATCGTCGATTGTGATGGTCGAAGCGATGGCTTCGCCGCCCGGCGCGACGTCGGCGGCCACGGTTTCGACTTCGGTCTTCAGATCGGGCACGGGCACGGCCGCTTCGTTGGGCTCGAACAATACGTCGAGCACCTTGGCATCGACGCGCTGCATCAGGTGCTTGTAGTCGCCGATCACGTGTCCCGCAGCAAGGGGATGGTTGGCATCCATCCAAGTCAGCGGCTCGATGGCCAGGAAGGCCTCGACGTTGAGCGCCAACGCCGGCAGCACCGGCTTCAGGTAGAGCGTGAGCAAACGGAAAGCCTCGATGCAGACGGTGCATACGTCGTGCAGCCGCGCTTCCATTCCTTCTTTCTTGGCTAGCTCCCATGGCTTGTTGGCATCGACGTAAGCGTTGACGCGGTCGGCCAACGCCATCGTGTCTCGCAGGGCGCGCGCGAAGTCGCGATCGTCGTACAGCTTGGCGATATCCGCCGCGCCAGCACGCAGCGCCGCGAGCAGTTCGGCGCCATCACCTGACGCCTCGCCCAGCTTGCCGCCGAAGCGCTTGCCGATGAATCCCGCCGCGCGGCTCGCGATGTTGATGTACTTGCCGACCAGGTCGCTGTTGACCCGCGCCACGAAGTCGTCGGGGTTGAAGTCCAGGTCTTCGTTGCGGCCGTTGAGTTTGGCCGCCAGGTAGTAGCGCAGCCATTCCGGATTGAGGCCGACCGACAAATACTTGAGCGGGTCGATGCCGGTGCCGCGGCTCTTGCTCATCTTCTCGCCGCTGACGGTCAAGTGGCCGTGCACATAGATCGCGTCGGGCGTCTTGCGGCCGCTGAAGTGCAGCATGGCGGGCCAGAACAGCGTGTGGAAGGTGATGATGTCCTTGCCGATGAAGTGCACCTGCTCCAGATCGGGGTCGGCCATGTACTCGGTGTACGAGATGCCATCGCCGCCCAGCTCGATGCAGCGCTTGTCCAACAAGTTCTTTAGCGATGCAAGGTAGCCGACCGGCGCATCCATCCAGACGTAGAAATACTTGCCGGGCGCGTCCGGGATTTCAATGCCGAAGTACGGCGCGTCGCGGCTGATGTCCCAGTCGCCCAAGCCACCGTTACCGTCTTCGTCCTTGTAGAGCCACTCGCGAATCTTGTTCTGCACCTCTGTCTGCACGTGGCCGGGGGCCGTGGTCCAGTTCTTCAGGTACGCCTCGCAGCGCGGGTCCGACAGCTTGAAGAAGAAGTGCTCGGAACTGCGAAGCTCGGGCTTCACGCCGGACAGTGCCGAATATGGGTCGATCAGCTCGGTCGGCGCGTACACCGCGCCGCACACTTCGCAGTTGTCGCCGTACTGGTCTTTCGAGTGGCACACCGGGCATTCGCCCTTGATGAATCGATCGGCCAGGAACATACCCTTGGCCGCGTCGTAGAACTGCTCGACCGTCTTCACCGTCACCAAGCCTGCCTTGTCGCGCAGGTCGCGGTAGATCTCCTGTGCGAGCTGGTGGTTCTCCGGTGAATCGGTCGTGCTCCAGTTGTCAAAGGCGATATGAAAGCCGTCGAGGTAGGGCTTGCGGCCGGCCGCGATCTCGGCCACGAAGGCCTGCGGCGTGATGCCGGCCTTGTCGGCCGCGATGGTGATGGCGGCTCCGTGCGCGTCGTCGGCACAAACGAAATTGACCTCCGCGCCCTGCATGCGCTGAAACCGCACCCAGATGTCGGCCTGGATGTATTCCATGATGTGGCCGATGTGGAACTTGCCGTTGGCGTAGGGCAGGGCAGTGGTAACGAAGAGCTTGCGCGGGGACATCGAGAGACGCTTTCAGAGGGAGACCGGCATTTTAGGCGGCGTATGCTGCCTGCCAGCGTGCCCGCTCGGACGCCCCCATTTCCCTGAACTGTCGAGAGGCTTCATGACGTCCATCACCATCCCCGCAACACTAATCCCCGGCGACGGCATCGGCCCCGAAATCGTCGACGCCACGCTGGCCGCGCTCGATGCATTGCAAGCGCCGTTCGAATGGGACCGCCAGGTCGCAGGCCTCGGCGGCGTGCAACTGGCCGGCGACCCGCTGCCGGCGGCCACGCTCGACAGCATCCGCCGCACGCGCCTCGCGTTGAAGGGCCCGCTCGAGACACCGTCGGGCGGCGGCTACCGTTCGTCGAACGTGCGTCTGCGCGAAGAGTTCCAGCTCTACGCCAACCTGCGCCCGGCGCGCACCGTCATTCCGGGCGGGCGCTTCGACAAGATCGACTTGTTGGTGGTGCGCGAAAACCTCGAGGGTCTCTACATCGGCCATGAGCACTATGTGCGCATCGACGACGATCCGCACGCGGTCGGCATGGCAACCGGCATCAACACGCGGCAAGGCTGCCGCCACATTCTCAAATACGCCTTCGACACCGCCATCGCCACCGGCCGCAAGAAGGTGACGCTGGTGCACAAGGCCAACATCATGAAGGTGCTGACCGGGCTGTTCCTCGAGACCGGCCTGCAGATGTACGAAGACGCGCAATACAAGGGCAAGTTCGAGCTCGACACCATCATCGTCGACGCCTGCGCGATGAAGCTGGTGCTCAACCCGTGGCAGTTCGACATGCTGGTAACCACCAATCTTTTCGGCGACATCCTGTCCGATCTGGTGGCTGGTTTGGTCGGTGGACTGGGCATGGCGCCGGGGGCCAACATCGGTGCCGATGCGGCCATCTTCGAAGCGGTGCATGGCTCTGCGCCCGACATCGCCGGCAAGGGCATCGCCAACCCTATCGCGCTGCTGCTGGCCTCGGCCTTGATGCTCGACCACTGCAAGATGCCGCAGCTGGCGACGCGGCTGCGAAGCGCGATCGATCAGACGCTCAACATCGACAAGGTGCGCACAGGCGACCTCGGCGGCACCGCGAACACGGCGGCCTTCACCAAGGCGCTGGTCGCCCGCATCAAAGGAGGCTGAAGCGCATGGCGCAACCTCTGCCAACGCTGTCGCTGCTCGAAACCCGCGTGCTCGGCGTGCTCGCCGAAAAGCAGCGCACCGTGCCCGACAGCTATCCGCTCACGCTCAACGTGCTGGTGTCGGGCTGCAACCAGAAGACCAGTCGCAACCCGGTGATCGAGGCGACCGATACCGAAGTGCAGGGCGCCATCGACAGCCTGAAGGGCTACAGCCTGGTGAGCGAAACCAGCGGCGGCCGGAGCTTTCGGTATGCGCACAATGCCGACCGCGTGCTGCAGGTGCCGTCGCAGTCGATCATCCTGTTGACCGTGCTGATGCTGCGCGGCCCGCAGACGCCAGGCGAGTTGCGCATCGCCTGTGACCGCATGCACAATTTTGCCGATATCTCGTCGGTCGAGGGCTTCCTGGACGAGCTGGCGGAGCGACCCGCGGGCGCGTTGGTGATGAAGCTGGCACGCTTGCCCGGTGCGCGCGAAAGTCGATGGGCGCAGCTGCTCAGCGGCACGCCGGCGGAAGATGCAGCACGGCCCGAGTCGACTGCGAGCGGCGATGTGTCGCTGGGCGAAGTCGCTGCGCTCAAGGCCAACGTGGCGCGGCTCGAAGCCGAAGTCGCCGATCTGAAAGCGCTCGTCGCCCGCATTTGTTCCGAGCTCGGGATGACCTGATCCCGGCCTAAGGAATGGCCCGAGCAACCACTGAAGACGGGGGTGCGCACTAGACTACTCGCCATTCAGGAGTTATCCATGGCAGTTACCCAAGAGGCGCTGATCGCCGCGCTCAAGCCGGTCGTCGATCCGAACACCGGCAAGTCTTTCGTCGACAGCAAATCGCTGAAGAACGTGCAGATCGCCGACGGCGACGTTTCTTTCGACCTCGAACTCGGCTACCCGGCCAAAAGCCAATACCCGGCGCTGCGCAAAGCGCTGGTCGCGGCGGCCAAATCATTGCCGGGCATCGACAACGTGTCGGTCAACATCACCCTGAACGTGGTGAGCCACGCGGTGCAGCGTGGTGTGCAGCTGATGCCCAATGTCAAGAACATCATTGCGGTTGCGTCGGGCAAGGGCGGTGTCGGCAAGAGCACCACCGCCACCAATTTGGCGCTGGCGCTGGCCGCCGAAGGCGCTTCGGTCGGCCTGCTCGATGCCGACATCTACGGACCGAGCCAGCCGATGATGATGGGCATCGAAGGCAAGCCCCCGAGCATCGACGGCAAGACGATGGAGCCGATGCGCAACTACGGCGTGCAGGTGATGTCGATCGGTTTTCTGGTCGATCAGGACCAGGCCATGATCTGGCGCGGCCCGATGGCGACGCAGGCGCTCGACCAGCTCCTGCGCCAGACCAACTGGAAAGACCTCGACTACCTGATCGTCGACATGCCGCCCGGCACCGGTGACATCCAGCTGACGCTCAGCCAGCGCGTGCCGATGACCGGCGCTGTGATCGTCACCACGCCGCAAGACATCGCACTGCTCGATGCGCGCAAGGGCATCAAGATGTTCGAGAAGGTCGGCGTGCCGATCCTCGGCATCGTCGAGAACATGGCAGTGCACGTCTGCTCCAACTGCGGCCAGGTGGAGCACATCTTCGGCGCCGATGGCGGCAAGAAGATGGCGGCGCAGTACGACATGGCGTATCTGGGCGCGCTGCCGCTCGACATCAACATTCGCCTGCAGGCCGACAGCGGCAAGCCGACGGTCATAGCCGACCCCGACGGTGAAGTGGCCGGCCTCTACAAGGCGGTGGCGCGCCAGGTCGCAGTCGGTATCGCGGAAAAGGCCAAGGACTTTTCGGCCAAGTTCCCGACCATCTCGATCAGCAAGAACACCTGAAGACTCAGGGCGCGTCTAAGCAATGAACCTGCTCGCCTCGATGCGCTACCTGGTCGCGTTGAGCGAGCACCGCCACTTCGGCCGTGCGGCCGAGGCGTCGCACATCACACAGCCGGCGTTGTCGAACGCATTGCGCGCACTCGAAGACGAGTTCGGCGTGGTCATCGTCAAGCGGGGCCGCGCGTATGTCGGCCTCACGCATGAAGGCGAGCGCGTGCTGGCGACAGGCCAGCGCATGCTGCGCGACAACGAGGTGCTGCAGCAGGAACTGCGCAGCGACGAGGCGCACCCGCGCGGGCACCTGCGGATGGCCGCGGTGCCCACCGCCATTCCGATGCTGGCACGCTTCGCCGCGATGCTCCAGCAGCGGCAGCCGGGCATCGTGCCGACGGTTCTTTCGATGAGCTCGCAGCAACTCGAAATGGGCCTGGAGAACCTGTCGCTCGACCTCGCGCTGGGCTACACCGAACGCATGCGGCTGAAAAACGTGAAGCTCACCGCCTGGCCGCAGAGCATCGAGCACTACTACCTGTTGCGCCGCGCGCCCAAGCCTTCGAAAGACAAGCTCGCCATCGGCGCACCGATGCGATGGGCCGATGCCGGCGCGCTGCCCCTGTGCCTGCTCACGCCCGACATGCACAACCGCACGATCATCGATCTGGCACTGCGCGAGGCCGGCGTGGAGGTCGCGCCGGCGATCGAGACCAACTCCGTGTTGACGCTGGCGCTCGCGGTGATCGCAGGCGACGTGTGCAGCGTGCTGCCGGGCGCCATGGTCGCTGCCGTGCGCGGGTTGCGCGAGCTCGAGGCACTGCCGTTGGTCGCGCCTGAAGTGCGCACACCCATCGGCTTTTTGACGCAAGACGGCGTGCGGCCGTCACGCGCGCTCGGCGCGGCGCTCGAATTGCTGCAAACCCCCGAGTGGAAGGCGCAGATCGCCCAGCACAGCGGCGCGCTGGACGCGTAGCAGACGACGCGCCGTTCGGCTATCGTGACGACGATGTCAGTTCCAGCCACCGCTCCTACCGCTCCCAGCCCGGCCACCGCACGACGCAACGCTTCCGGCGAGCTGTCGATCGCACCGGTCGAGCGCCGCGCCGTTCGCGTCTACGGCGAAAAATCCATACCCGCCGAGGGCGTGGTGCGCGATGACACGCTCGCCGCCGAAGTGCCCGTCGCACTTGTCTTCAACGGCGTTTCGCACGCGGTGATGATGGCGACGCCGCAAGACCTCGAAGCCTTCGCGCTCGGCTTTGCGCTGAGCGAAGGCATCTTCGACACAGCATCCGATTGCCGTGGCATCGAGGTCGTGTCGATCTCAGCGCGCGATGCCGGCTTGCCCGACGGCATGCCCGCCATCGAAGTGCAGCTCGATATTTCGACGCGCAGCTTCGAGCGCCTGAAAGACCGGCGCCGCAGCCTCGCGGGCCGCACCGGTTGCGGCATTTGCGGCGTCGAAAGCTTCGCGGCGCTCGACCTCACGCCGCTGCCGTTGCCACCGCGCGACTGGATCGAGCGCATCGACCTCGCGACCGTGCTGCGGGCTTTCGATGCGTTGCCGCCGCGGCAGACGCTGAACCGCGAAGCCGGCGCCATTCACGCGGCCGGCTGGGCCACGGTTCAAGGCGATCTCGTCGAAGTGATGGAAGACGTCGGCCGTCATAACGCGCTCGACAAACTGCTCGGCCACCTCGCACAAACCGGGCAACTGGGCGAGCCGGGTTTCGTGCTGATGTCGAGCCGCGGCAGCCACGAGCTGGTGCGCAAGTGCGCGCGATTGGGATTGAGCGCGATGGCGACCATCTCGGCGCCCACCGCGATGGGCGTGCGCATGGCCGAACTCACCGGCCTTCGGCTGTGGGGCTTGTGCCGTGCGCCGCGCGCAGTGCTCTATGCATCGGGCGCGGGTGAGTCTTCGGCGGCGGCGTGATCACTTGCCGTGAAGGGCAAGCACTGCGTCGGCTGCGAGTTCGATGCCGCCTCCGGGCTGCGCAGACAAATCAGCGACAACGACCTTGCTTCGCTCCGGCCACTGTTGGAAATGAGACGTTTGAGACCTGTCGTAGAGCGGGTCGTAGTGCAGCGCCATCAGCTCGGCGAACAGCGGTGACAGCGCGCCACTGAGCGCCCAGGCCTGCCAGCGCGCGACCGTTTCCTTGCCCCGCATTTCTTTCAGCTTGCCGAGTTGCATCGCCAGCAGTTCAGCATCGTCGCCGAGGTAGGCATAGTCGCGCAGCAGGAAATCGAGGCGGGCTTCGGCACTGGCTTCGATCTCGATACACGGCGCCGCCCGCATATTGCCGACCAACGGGATCGGCACCGACAACCGCCCAATGCGTGCGCTCTCGCCCTCGACATACAGCGGCTTCGACAGATCGAGTGCTTCAAACGCCGTCGCGATGAGCGTCTCGAAGTGCTTTTGCGATGGCTGTTCGATGCCGGGCAGCGCGCCGAGCAGCGACCCTTTGTGGCGCGCGCAATCTTCCAGGTCGAGCACCTGCGCACCGCGCGCGGCCATGGCTTGCAGCACGCGCGTCTTGGCGCTGCCGGTCGGCCCGCAGATGATGCGCAGGTCGAGCTGCGGCGACATCGTTTCGATCACTGTCAGCACCTCGCGCCGGAAGCTCTTGTAGCCACCGGCCAATTGCTTGGCGTCCCAGCCGACCAGCCGCAACCAGCTGACCATCGACCCGCTGCGCAACCCGCCGCGCCAGCAATAGACCAGCGGCTTCCACTTGGCCGGCTTGTCGGCGAACTGTTCGCGCAGATGCTTTGCCAGGTTGGCCGCGACCATCGCGCCACCCACGCGCCGGGCCTCGAAAGCGCCGGTCTGTTTGTAGATGGTGCCGACAATGCGCCGCTCGTCGTCGTCGAGCACCGGGCAGTTGATGGCACCCGGAATATGGTCGAGCGCGAATTCCGCCGGCGAGCGCGCATCGATGACCGTTTCGAAGCTCTTGCGGTCTCCGACTTCGGTGGGTTTTCTATGCATAGGCTGGCCCCAGAACGCGCCGCAACCGGGCGCTCGCGAAATCGACGATGGCCACGAGCACGAACATCGCGATCAGCACGGTCATCGCCTGTTGTTGTTGAAAGATCGAAAGGTGAAAGTACAAAAGTTGCCCCAAGCCGCCACCACCGACGAAGCCGAGCACTGCGGCCATGCGAATATTCATCTCCCAACGGTACAGCGTATAGGCCAGCCATTGCGGCATCACGATGGGCAAACTTGCGTAGCCGAAGGCGGCGATGCTGCCCGAGCCCGCCAGCACCAGCGCCTGTTCGGGTTCGCGAGGCGCGTTCTCAAGGCTTTCGGCAAAGAGGCGGCCGAGTACGCCGGTCGTGTGCAGCGCCAGCGCCAGCACGCCGGCAAAAGGCCCGATGCCGGCCGCCAACACCATCAGCGCAGCCCAGACCAACTCGGGCACGCTGCGCAAGAAATTCAGCACGAAGCGCGTCGCGCTCCGCGGCACCACGCCCCAGCGGCCCGAGGCAGGCAAGGCCAGCACCGCGCCGACCAGTGCCGCGAGCAGCGTGCCGAGGGCCGATACCGCCAGCGTCTGCAGGGTGCCCCAGCCGACCTTGCCCAAGAACGCCGGCGATACGTCCGGTGGAAAGAACTCGGCGATGAATTTCGCCATGAGCCGCAGCGATTCGCCCGAGCCCAGCGCGCGAAAGTCGATGCCCAGATAGACGAAGCTGGCGACCACCGCCACGAGCACCAGCCCGATGGCCGTCCAGCAGCGCAGGCAAGGCGATGGCGCGGGAGGCAATACGGGAGAAGCGCTCATGCGAGCAGCTTGCGCAACAGGGTGCTCAGCATGTCGGCAAACAACACGAGCGCCAGGAACACCAGCAGGATGCTGCTGGCCTCGCCGCCGGCCAGCATCTTCATCGACTGGTCCATCAGCTGGCCGAGCCCGCCGGCGCCGACGAAGCCCATCACCACCGACGCGCGCACCGCGCATTCCCATCGATAGACGGTGTACGACGCCAGCTCTTGCCCGGTGTTGGGCAACAGGCCGTAGAGCAGCGCGGTGACGCGCCCGCTGCCGCCTTCGAGCAGGGCGCGCGCGGGCCGCGTGTCGGTCGACTCGAAGATCTCCGAGTAAACCTTGCCCAGCATGCCGCCGTAGGTGATGGCCAGCGCCAGCACACCCGCGGCGGGGCCGAGCCCGAGTGCGCGCACGAAGATCAGCGCCCAGACGATTTCAGGAATGGCGCGCAGCACCATCAGCACCGATCGGCCTGCTTGCCGCACGACCACAGATCGCACCCGGCCCGGCCCCGGCCCGATGCGCGACACCGACAGCGCCCGCGTGGTGATGAAGGCGAGCGGCACTGCGATGACGAAGGCAAGGGCTGTCCCGGCAGTCGCCATCGCCACCGTTTCGAGCGTCGCCTTCAGCAGCAGCTTCAGGAACTCGGGTTGGGTCGATGGCGGAAAGAAGCCCGCCAGAAAGCCGCCCATGACCGACAGGTTGCCGGGTGCGAACAGCGCAGCCGGGTTGAACTCGGCCAACTGCAGCATCGGCCAGCACAACACCAGCGCGAAGACGAGCCAGCCGAGGCGACGCTGCGCCAGCGGATCGCGCAGAGTGCGCTCCGGGGCGCGTGCCGGGATAGGCACCGGGATATTCATGCGCGGCAGACCGCGAGATGCATCGGCACTGCGCTGTCGGCAGCGCCTTGCGCGGTGTGCTCGTTCGCATACAACGCCGTCAACATCTCCTGCGTGACCTCGTCCCTCGGCCTGTCGAACACGACGCGCCCTTCGCGCATGCCGACGATGCGCGGGAACCAGCGCAGCGCCAGGTCGACCGCATGCAGCGAGGCGATGAAAGTGGCACCGGTCGCTTCGCTCTGCGCGACCAACTCGCGCAGCGTGGCATCTGCCAGCGTCGGGTCGAGGGCGGAAACGGGCTCGTCGGCGAGCAGCAACGCCGGTCGCTGGTACATCGCCCGCGCCACGCCCACGCGTTGCAACTGCCCGCCGGAGAGCCGGTCGCAGCGGTCGAACAAACGGTCCTGGAGCGACACGCGCGTCAGCGCTTCGTGCGCGCCGGCGATGTCCGATGGGTGCAGCAGCGACGCAATGGCGCGCGGCAGCGTCCATTCCCCCAAGCGCCCCGACAGCACCGCAGTCACCACGCGCAGCCGCGGCGCGATGGGCGGCGCCTGGTGCACGGTCGCGATGCGGGCGCGCAGTTTGCGCAACGCGGACGGCGACAGTTTCCAGGGATCGACGTCGAGCACCGCGACACGCCCTTCGACCGGATGCAGCGCCGCACCCAGCACGCGCAACAGCGTCGTCTTGCCTGCGCCCGAAGGCCCGATCACCGCCAGCCTTTCGCCGGCACCCGCCGACAGCGAAATGCCGGTCAGCGCACGGTGCCCGTTGGCGTGAACGAAACCGACGCCGTCGAGCGCGAAGCTCACTTGATCAGGCCAGCCGATTTGCCAGCGGTCTCGATGCTGTCGTAGTTGGACGATTGGGTCGGAATGAACTTGCTGGCGCGTTGCAGGCCCATGATTTCCTTCTGTGCCGGATTGGCCGGGTCCAGCTTCAGGAAAGCATCGGTCAGCTTCTTCTGCAGCGCCGGATCCATGCCGGGGCGAACCGTCCAGTTGTAGTCGTAGAAAGGCGGCGTGGTCGCCAGCACCCGCACCTTGGCGGCATTCGGGTTCTTGGACTCCACCAGCTTGTCCCACACCGATGCGTTGAGCACGCCGGCCTCGGCGCGCGATGCGGCCACGAAGGCCACGGTGGCGTCGTGCGCGCCGGAGAACGCGACCGTCTTGAAGTCTTTTTCCGGGTCGATGCCGGCTTGCAGCAAAAAGTAGCGCGGCATCAGGCTGCCCGAAGTCGACGACGGCGCGCCGAAAGCGAAGGTCTTGCCTTTGAGGTCGGCCAGCGTCCTCGCGGTGCTGTCGATCGGCACGATGAACTTGCTGGTGAACACCTCGTCTTCAGCGCGCTGCACGATCGGCACCACGCCGCCGTTGGTGCGAATGCGCGCCTGCACGTAGGTGAAGCCGCCAAGCCACGCCAAGTCGATCTTGTTGGAGGCGAGGCCTTCGACCACGGCGGCGTAGTCGGTCACGGGCGTGAACACCACGTCCATGCCCGTTTCCTTCTTCAGGTAGTCGCCCAGGGGCGTGAACTTGCGCTGCAGCTCGGTCGGCGCCTCGTCGGGGATGGCGGACACGCGCAGCACGTTGGCGCTCTGAGCGTGCGCACCGAGGGCTGCGAACGAAACGGAAAACGCGAGCACGAAACGAGTGATTGCGTGGGTAAATGTCTTCATGGGGGAAATGTCCTGCTTCGATAATGCACGTCATGAAACCAACACTGATGAACCCGCTGGCGCCGCTGCGCCTCACGAGCTTTTCTCATGGTGGCGGCTGCGGCTGCAAGATCGCGCCGGGTGTGCTGTCGCAAATTCTAAAGAGCGGCGGCAGCGGACTGATTCCGAAGGAATTGATGGTCGGCATCGAGACCGCCGACGACGCCGCCGTCTACCGCCTGAACGACGAACAGGCGCTCATCGCGACCACCGACTTCTTCATGCCGATCGTCGACGACCCGTATGAGTTCGGCCGCATCGCAGCCACCAACGCCATCAGCGACGTGTACGCCATGGGCGGCAAACCCATCATGGCGCTGGCGTTGGTCGCCATGCCCATCGACAAGCTGCCCGTCGAAGTCATCGGCGAGATCGTGCGCGGCGGCCAGGACGTGTGTCGCGCGGCCGGCATCCCCATCGCGGGCGGCCACACCATCGACTCGGTCGAGCCGATCTACGGCCTGGTCGTGATGGGCCTGGTGCACCCCGATCGCGTGCGCCGCAATACCGGCGCCAAGGCCGGCGATGTGCTGATCCTCGGCAAGCCGCTCGGCGTCGGCGTGCTGTCGGCGGCGCTGAAGAAGGAGCAGTTGTCAGAGGCCGGGTATCGGCAACTGATTGACACGACGACCAAACTCAACACGCCCGGCATCGCACTGGCGCAGCTCGACGGCGTGCATGCACTGACCGACGTGACCGGCTTCGGCCTGGCCGGCCATGTGCTGGAACTGGCGCGGGGTGCGGGGCTGACTGCGGTGATCGAGTGGTCGAAGGTGCCGCTGCTGGAGGGCGTCGAAGCGATGGTGGCCGAAGGGTTTGTGACCGGGGCTTCGGGGCGGAACTGGGAAGGCTACGGCGCTGATGTCCAGTTGGCGGAGGGACTTTCGAAGACTGCGCAGAGTCTGTTGAGCGATCCGCAGACTTCGGGGGGGCTGTTGGTGAGTTGTTCGGCTGAAGCGGTGGACGCTGTGCTGGAGGTGTTCAGGACCGAAGGGTTTGGCGGCGCTGCTGTCGTTGGGCGGGTCGAGAGCGGGTCTGCGGGTCTGCGGGTCCACTCCTGAGCTGTGAACGCCAGCTTCAGAAGGCAGACTCAACCGGTCTACGCAAGAGATTCCGGATCGCAAGGCCTCGGCGGTGGTTCCTGATTTCCCCATGATGAACGATGGCCGCCGCATGAACAAGAAGGCGTCGAAGGGGCACGTACGATTGCCACAGCACCTCACCCGGTAGAGCGGTGGGCAACTGCTTTTGAAATGGCGTCAAAAAGATCGCACGCCGACCGAGTCGAGTGACCGCGTCCAATGCCCTGGAGAAATAGGCGCTGCCGTGCTTGTGTCCGGTTCCTGACGGAAAATGATCGGCGCGTCACCGTTCGCGAGAAATTGGCGAATTTCATCAGATAGCTCATGTTCCGGATGCGGGTCGAAGAGCGGAAACTCCCCGCTGTGGCGCGGTTGAGGCCAATCCGGCTGGTCCTTGGCAAACCACGACGGAAACAAGGTCAGCGAAAGATCCGCGACGGTATGCATATGCTCGACCAAGTGCGCCACTGGCTCAAGCCCTTTGCGTTGACGCTCTTTGTTCAAGTCTGGGACGGCGATCCGATCGATCAGTTTGGCGTCAATGCCGTTCCAGATCCAACGACGCCAGCTAATCGGCAGCCACGCAGGAATACCAATTGGCCCTATCGTCAGAGGATCGTGGACGGTTCGCATATTCGCCGGCGCCAGATAGCCGCCAACGATCGGCAAGTCGGGCCGTTCAGCCCGCGCCAGCGATGCCGCGGGCAGCGCGAAGGGATGAGTGAGCAGCAGGCACTGCTCATCTGCTGGCAAGGCTCTGACGAAGGTCGGGATCTCCACCAAGATGGAAAGGACACCGCGCCACAGCGTTTCGAACGCCTTCCGTGAATCCCAAAGGTCGGGATTATTGATGAGAGCGAAATAGTCCTCGCGGCTCCCAAGCGCATGAAACGCGAATCCAGCCTCCCGAACTAGTTCCTCATGAACGGCCGGGGCCAGGAACGTGATCCGGTGTCCTCTCCGTTGCAGGGCCTGCCCAAGGCTGATGAATGGATTCACATCACCAAGTGTGCCAATTGAGACCACGACGATATGAGCTGCTAGGCGCGCAGATTTTGTCCAAGGAATGAAAGTTGACCGACGGTACGTTTTTTCGTACGCTATCGAATGTTTGGAGAACACCATGATCACCCCTATCACAGCGAGCGAAGCTCGTGCAAGCTTGTACCGTCTGATCGATCAAACCAGCGAGTCGCATCAGCCGATTCTTATCTCGGGCAAGCGCAGTAGTGCGGTCCTTGTTTCGGCCGATGATTGGCAGGCGATACAGGAAACGCTGTATCTGCTGTCCGTCCCCGGCATGCGCGAATCCATCAAGAAAGGCATGGCCGAGCCGTTGGACAAGAGCGCCAAGAAGCTTTGCTGGTGAGGTGGGAAGTCGTTTATGCGAAGCACGCAATCAAGGATGCCAAAAAGCTTGCTGCGGCGGGCTTGAAAGGCAAGGCTCTGGAACTGCTCGAAGTACTGGTCGTCGATCCATTTCAGAATCCGCCACCGTACGAAAAGCTTGTCGGGGATCTTGATGGCGCGTACTCGCGGCGAATCAACATCCAACATCGCCTTGTGTATGAAGTTTTCAAAAAGGAGCGCATCGTTCGCGTGCTTCGAATGTGGAGTCACTACGAATGAATCAGGTTCGAATCGGCGGCGGGTCTGAATATGTTCTCTTCGAACTCCTTTCGCACGAAGTGACTGATGGCTGGTATGAAATGCGGGCAAGTGTCGCTGTCCCTGGTTTCACTTCCGCAGTCAACGCGTTCCTTGAACCGACCGACTTCGCTCGATTCGAGCAGCAACTCAAAGTGCTGTACGACACACTTCAGGGAACGGCTGAACTTCATCCACGTGAGTCGCAAATCAACGTCGTTCTCACTGGAAACGGCCGCGGCGGCATTGAAGTGACCGGCGACATTTCTTCAATCAGTTGGACGAACAAGCTTCAATACGGCTTCACGATCGACCAGACCTTTCTGGTAGACACACTGGCCCAGCTTGAGCAACTCGGTTCAGGCGTTTGAGGCTTGCAGAATTCGCTTGCTTGCCCGCATCACTCATACAGCAACTGCGTCCGAAGACTCCGCTCCACCTTCCGTGCAAACACCTTTTGCGCTTCCATGTCCGTCCCCGCACACACCGGCTGCGTCGCGACCATCGTCATGGTCCGCACGAGCTTGAGTGATCCGGCTTCTCGCTGAACTGTCTGCCGATACTCGATGCGGCTGCCGGTCACGTCGAGCGTGTGGTGTTCGGAAGGCGGGTCTCGCAGTAGGCGCACGTTGTCGGGTAGCTTGAGCTCGACTGTCTCGCTGACTTCGCCGTTGGGGCAACCGTAGGGATAGTGGCGCTCCGTCCTCAGCGATGCCACCCAGGGCGCCAGGGCATTGAAGCCTGACGGAGGCATGCGGATCGCACCGGGTCCGGGCAAGTCCAGAAAGTTTTTTGTGTCGTAGTCCAGGCCGAATTCTGCTTCTGCGCTGTCTGCACGCAGGTCAGGCCGGCGCAGTACGCCCGTGCCGTTGGCGCCTGCTTGGGCGAGCATTGACGTCACCACCTGCGCATCGGAAATCGATTGCATCGCCGCGAATGTTCCGCGCAATGTGGCGGCACCCAAGCCGGTGCCACGAACGGAAGTCTTGACGACGGCCGATTCATCTCGCGCGACATCGATCACCTGCTTCACCGCCGTCAACCCGCCGTCGGACAGCGGGGTGCTGGCCCATTGGCCCGACTTCACATGGAGCACCTGCTTGCCGCCGTCGGCGAAAGGCAAGGTGCCAAAGGCGTTGTAGCGTGCCGTGCTGTCCAAGTACAGGTTCAGCTGCGGCACGTAAGTGATCATGTGGTTGAACGCCTGGAGTGTTCCGGCGCGCGGCATCCAGAACGCGTTGCCCGCGCCGATCAACACGGGCGTGCTGTCGATTCCCTTGGCGCGCAGCAATGCGCCGAGCAAGACCGCCTGGTCCTTGCAGTCGCCATAGGCGTTCGAAAGAATGCTGTCGAGCGGTCTCGGAATGAAGCCACCGCGTTCGAGGACAACGTTCACATAGCGGATGTTCAGACGCACCCAGTTGTAGAGTGCCTCGGCCTGTTTGCGCGGGTCCGACACGCCCTGGGTCAGTTGATCCGCCAGCGCAACGATGCGCGCAGTGGGCGCAGAAATATCGCCAGTCAATTGACCGTAGGCGGTGGCAAGGGCAGCACCGTCGGCCATGGTGCTGACGACCATCCTCGGGCTGTAGTCGCTTCGCGCCACGCTGCCTGCTTCGGGCGCGACCGCCTTTGCGTTGTCGCTGCTAAAGACGTGCTTCACCCGGCCATCGGCCAGCGTTTCCTGCACATGCGGAAGGTCGATGGTTTGCACGTCCAGTGGCATGTCCGCAGGGGCGGTAACCGTGAAAACAAAATCCTGTCGCGCGGAGTGCGGCGAGATGAACTCCATGGCGCTGAACTGGCCTGGGAGGATCGGAACGCGCTGAGTCACACGCGTCTTCAACAGGATTTTTGCGCCTGGCGTGACTTGTGGAAAAACGATGGTCTTGACCTTCTGGTCACTGAACATCGGCGCGGCCTGCGATGCATAGGGTTCCTGCACGAAGATGGCGGACGGCGGGACGTCGATCTCCTTGCCGTCCGGCGTGATCAGCCGCGCCAACACGATTTCGGTGGTTTCCAGGCTGGCGCTGTACGACTGCGCGATTTGCGCGACTTCGCGCACGCCGGCATCGTTGAGCACCACTCGGATCGAGTCGATTTCCTTGACGAAGCGGCCGTCGCGTTCGACGATGTAGTCGACATGGCGCCGCTCGTAGGCAATGCCGGGCGTGAAGCCGGTCTCCGCACTTGATGCAGCCGGCAACGCTGACTGCGCGACGGCGTGGTGAGAGACCGCCAGCAAAGCAAGAACCATCCAGTAGCGGATCATTTTTTTCTCCCTGTGCGTTTTCTGCTGGCTTGGGCGGTGAGGCCTTGGCTGTGCGGCGCAGTTTAGTTTGCGCGGCGAAAGATGCAACAGGAGGTGTGCTGCGCGCAGTTCCAGTCAAACGACTCCAACCGCACGCGAAAGATACCTGTGATTACCGCGGTAGTCGGCAAAGGCCGGCGTCTTGTCGTCGACCATTTCGAGAAAGCCGCGCGGCCCACCGCTGTGCTGAACGTGGGATCAGCCGGTTGTTGACACCGTGGCTATGTAGAAACTGTTTTGCGGCCGGCGTTTAGACGCTAAGCCAATGACCGAATGATCTTGTCCAGCGTCAGCGGATAGTCCCGCACCCGCACGCCACAGGCGTTGTAGACCGCATTGGCGATGGCCGCCGCGCTGCCGCACAAGCCCAGCTCACCGACACCCTTCGCTTTCATCGGCGACGATTTGTCGTCCACCTCGTCGAGGAAGAACACGTCCTGCTTCGGAACGTCGGCGTGCACCGGCACGTGGTACTCGGCCAGGTCGTGATTGACGAAGTAGCCATAACGCGTGTCGACGACCAGCTCCTCCATCAGCGCTGCGCCGAGGCCCATGGTCATCGCGCCGATCACCTGGCTGCGGGCGGTCTTCGGGTTGAGGATGCGGCCGGCCGCGAAGGCGCCGCTCATGCGCCGCACGCGCACTTCGCCGGTGGCCGCATCGACGCCGACTTCCGCGAAGTGCGCACCGAAGGTGGCCTGCGCGTAGGTCTTGGCCAGGTCGCCGAACTCGATGCCGTCTTCCACGCTGATGCCTTGCCGGCCTGCCACTTCGGCGAGTGTGAAGCTGCGGTTGCCCGAAATGATCTTGCCCTCGTCGAAGCGCGCATCGCCCGCCATCAGGCCGGCCTTGCGTGCAATGGCTTCGCGCAATTTCATGCAGGCCGCATAGACACCGGCCGTCGAACTGTTGCCACCCCATTGCCCACCCGATCCGGCCGATACCGGAAAGTCCGAGTCGCCCAGCCGCACGACCACCTGTTCGAGCGGCACGCCGAGCATTTCCGCCGCGGTCTGCGCAATGATCGTGTAGCTGCCGGTGCCGATGTCCGTCATGTCGGTCGAGATCGTGACCACGCCCTTGCCGTCCACCGCGGCGCGCGCCGCCGATTTCATGGTTAGGTTGCCGCGGAACGCGCTGGCCATGCCCATGCCGACCAGCCATCGGCCATCGCGCACCAAGCCGGGCGTGGCACGCCGTTGGTCCCAGCCGAAGCGCTGTGAGCCGATGCGCAGGCAGCCGATGAGGTCGCGGTGCGAGAACGCACGGCCAGGCTTCTCGGGATCGACCTGGGTGTCGTTCGCGATGCGCAGCGCAACGGGGTCCATCTTCAGGCGCTCCGCCAGCTCGTCCATGGCGATTTCGAGCGCCATCAAGCCGGAGGCCTCGCCCGGCGCACGCATGGCGTTGCCTTCGGGTAAATCGAGCGTGGCGAGACGGTGGGAGGTGATGCGGTTGTCAGCCGCGTAGAGCAGGCGCGTCTGCATCGCGGCGGTCTCGGGCTGACCGCCGGGCAGGTCACCGGACCAGCTCTCGTGCGAGATGGCGACCAGCTTGCCGTCGTTGCCGGCGCCCAGCTGGATGCGCTGGATCGTCGCGGGACGATGGGTCGTGTTGTTGGGAATTTGCGGCCGCGCGAGCGCTACCTTGACCGGTCGGCCGGCCACGCGTGCCGCCAGCGCCGCCATGACGACGTCGCTGCGAATCCACAGCTTGGAGCCGAAGCCCCCACCGACATAGCTCGACACCACACGAACGTCCGCCGGCTGCAGGCCGAGCACTTCCGCCAGGTCGCGCTTCGCCCAGGCGATCATCTGATTCGAGGTCCACACCGTGAGCTTGCCCTCCTGCCACGACGCGATGCTGGCAAAGGGCTCCATCGCCGAGTGGCTCTGGTGGGGCGTGGTGTAGGTCTGGTCAACCTTGACGGCGGCGTTCGCGAAGGCCTCGGCGAAGTTGCCGACGGCAGTGTCCGGCGGGTCGTCCATCTTCGGCTTCACGGCCGAGGCACGTTCTTTGGCCAGGTCGAAGCGCCCTTCGACGCGGTCGTACTCGACCACGATGAGCTGCGTGGCCGCTCTGGCCTGCTCGAACGTCGAGGCCACCACGATGGCTACCGCCTGATCGAAGTGATCGATGTCGGGCCCCGCCATCAGTTTGGCGGTGATGGCCTGGGCCTTGTCGACCTTGCCGGCGTTCTCATGGGTGACCACGGCGATCACGCCGGGTGCCGCGCGCGCGGCGCTGGTGTCCAGGCGCCGGATGCGTCCTTTGGCGATGGCGGCGCCGAGGATGACGCCGTACGCCTGATTCGGCACCACGTCATGCCGCTCATAGGCATAGGGCGCGGTGCCGGTGGTTTTGAGCGGGCCGTCGATGCGGTCGTGCGGCTTGCCGACCACCTTGAGACGGTCAATCGGATTGCGGGTCGCGGGTTGATCGAATTTCATGATTTCAACTCCTCGCTTCTGCCAGCACCGAGGCCAGCGTACGTTCCACCAGCAACGGCTTGAACGCGTTGTGTTCGCTGGTGCGTGCGCCTGCGAGCGTGACGCGCGCAATCGACGCAGCATCGGCCTGCGATTCGGCCGCCTCGACGCGCCACGGCTTCGGTGCCAGACCGCCATAGGCAAAGCGCCCCCGCCCATCGGGCTGGACCACCGCAGCCACCGAGATCAGCGCAAACGCATACGACGCGCGATCGCGCACCTTGCGGTAAATGTGCTTGCCGCCCAACGGCGCCGGCAGCGTTACTGAGGTGATCATTTCGTCGCGCGCCAGGGTGTTTTCAACCTGTGGCGTGGTGCCGGGCAGGCGATAGAAATCGGCGATCGAGATCGCGCGTCGCGTGCCGTCGGCTCGCACCGTTTCCACCGAGGCGTCGAGCAGGCGCATGGCGACCGCCATGTCGCTCGGATGCGTTGCGATGCACTGGTCGCTGGTCGACAAAATCGCCAGGTTGCGATCGAAGCCGCCGATTGCCGTGCAGCCAGAGCCCGGCTGACGCTTGTTGCAAGGCTTGGTCGTGTCATAGAAATAGGGGCAGCGCGTGCGTTGCAGCAGGTTGCCCGCGGTCGTCGCCTTGTTGCGCAACTGGCCCGAGGCGCCCGACATCAAAGCGCGACTGAGCACGGCGTAGTCGGCGCGCACGCGCGGGTGTGCAGCGAGGTCGGTGTTGCGTACGAGCGCGCCGATACGCAACCCGCCGCCTTGCATGTCTTCGACCTGGCCCAGGTTCAGGCGGTTGATGTCGATGAGGTGCGTCGGCGTTTCGATCTGCAGCTTCATCAGGTCGAGCAGGTTGGTGCCGCCTGCGATGAGCTTGGCGCCGGGCGTATTGGCCAGCGAAGCGGCCGCACCTGCGGGCGTCGTGGCGCGCTCAAAAGTGAACTGCTTCATGCGGCGTCTCCGGCGACTTCCTGGATGGCGTCGAGGATGTTGGCGTAGGCGCCGCAGCGGCAGATGTTGCCGCTCATGCGCTCACGGATTTCTTCCGGCGTGGCCCGTTGGATGGCCTTGATGTCGACACTTACGTGGCTCGGTATGCCAGCCTTGATTTCCTGCAGCGTGCCCACTGCAGAACAGATCTGGCCTGGCGTGCAGTAGCCGCACTGGAAGCCGTCATGCTTGATGAAGGCGGCCTGCATCGGATGCAGTTTTCCGGGCGCTCCCAGCCCTTCGATCGTCGTGATCTCGTCGCCGTCGTGCAGCACTGCCAGCGTCAGGCAACTGTTGATGCGTCGACCGTTGACCAGCACGGTACAGGCACCGCATTGGCCGTGGTCGCAACCCTTCTTGGAGCCGGTCAGATGGAGGTGTTCTCGCAGCGTGTCCAGCAAGGTGGTGCGGGTGTCGAGGTCGAGTGCGTGCGTCTGGCCGTTGACTTTGAGTTCGATGGGCATCATGGGCAGGGGTCCCGCGCCTTTGGGTGCAGATGTTTCGGCCGTTTGCGCACGGCTCGCCGCAATGGGCAGCACTGTGCCGGCGGCAGTGGCCAGGCCGCTCGCGAGCACGTCGCGCCTGCGGACTTCATAAGAGTCTGGTTGTATCGACATGGTGGGTTTCAGGGATGGTTACCGGTCTGTTCTTCAAGGCGCCTCTTCGGGCGCCTGGTGGGGAATGACGTCTTCGGGGCTGGGCGAGTTCTGGCCGCCTTCGGACTTCACGGTGCCCTCTTCGAGGTGCAGCTCAGCCATCTTTTCCTGGGCCTCGTGTCTCGCTTGCTCCAGCAGCGATTCGTTATCGAGCGCGTCGGGGGTCGGTGATGTTGCAGACATGGGAGTTCCTTGCGTGGGGCAGGCGACTAAGTGCCCGAGGTATCGACGTTGGAGGCGTTGCTGACCTTTTCATCAGAACGATTCAAAACACCTTGCCTCGGCACCGCGCCGTGCCGCGTCGGACTTGACGCCGAGCACTGGTGCTCCGGCAACAGGAGAACGCTACCGTCTCGCTGGAGCGCGGGCGGAAGGGAGAGGGAGTCGAACCCTCCCGGCGACGCGTGGCGCCACCCACCGGGTTTGAAGCCCGGCCGCCCCACCAGGGACGATTCCCTTCCATGTCTTGTTGCTCATGGAATGATTCATGTCGACGACGACGACGACGACGACGACTACGACGCAGCAGGCTTGCTGCTGCCCGACGCACCGAACAGCACGGTATCGGGCCGCAGCAAATGCACATCCTTGACGCGTCGCGTGTAGCCGACGCGGTCGAAAAACTCGAGCAGCTGGATCGCGCGCTTGCGACCGAGGCCGGTCGCGTCTCTGAAGCTCGCGGCTTGCAGCCCTTCCGGCAACGCGAGGCAGTCGCGTGCCAGTGCGGCCAGCCGCTCGATGGTCGCCGCTGGATAGTACAAGTCCTTGACCACCTGGAATGTCAGACCGCGCCGCGCCAGGCTGGCGAGGGTCTGGCGCACGACCGCATCCGATGCGCCGCAGCCTTTGGCGAGGTCGCGCACCCATGCGGGATCGAAGCCGCCGTCTGCAAGCACGGGCAACAGCTTTTGACCCAGCCGCTCTTCGGTGGCGCTGAGCACGGCCGCATGCGCGGGCAGATGCAGCCAGTGGCCGCTGCGTGCCAATGCGCCGTGGTCTAGCAGCGCCTCGATGGCGTGCAGCCACAGCGCATCGCCGGTGCGTGGTGCGGCGAGTCGCTTGAGGCGGCGCGGGTCGGGGCCGACTTCTTCGGGTGATGTAGCGTGGAATTCAGCGAGGCGGTCGGTGATGCGCTGTTGCAGCGCAGCGAAGTGCGTGCCGGCGATGAGTGCGCCGGTGTTCAGCGCGCTTGCAATCGATGCGCCGGCCAGCCGCACGGCATCGGCTGGCAACGGCAACGCCACGTCTGGCTGCAGCGCGAGCGCACGCGTCACGCGGTTTGCATCGATGCCGAGCGGCGCGCTGGCGAGGAGCGCCGCCACGAGCGCGGCGCGGTCGTCCAACGCCCACGCTGCCAGCGCGTGCAGGCGCTCCGGCGTTCGTCGATAGCGCACGGGCGCAAAGGGATCGAGCACGCGCACGCCTGCGATGGTTCGCACCGCGGATGCGTCGCGCAGCACGCCGCGGTCGCCGTGCCATGCGGCCATCGGCTCGCGCAGCACGAGTTGCGCGAGCGCGGTGTCGCCGGGTCCCAGCACATCGCGGTCGAGCAATGCGACCGAAGCCATCACGTCGCTGGTGCCGAGGTGCGTGTGCACGGTCGTGCCCGAGCGCAACGCGTGTGCTTCGCCGGGCCACAGCATGAGCTGCACGTCGATGCGATCGGTGCTCAGCGCGATGCCGGGCGCGCAAACCCACTGGCCGCGATGGACCTCGTCTTTGGCAACGCCGGCCAGCGCGAGGGCGCAGCGCTGACCGACATGCGCGGACTCGGCTTGCTCGTTCTGTGCGTGGATGCCGCGCACGCGCACCTTGCGCTCGCCGGGGACGATGAGGAGTTCGTCGCCGATGCGGACGTGGCCGGCCATGACCGAGCCGGTGACGACAGTGCCAACGCCGGGGAGGGTGAAGGAGCGGTCTACTGCGAGGCGGAAGGCTTGGGGTGCGTTGGGTGCTTGCCCCCATCCCTGCCTTCCCTCGGGAAGGGAAGGAGCAACACGGGCTGCCTCGGCGACCAGGTGGTTGCGCAGGGCATCTACGCCTTCGCCGGTCGTTGCCGACAGCGCGAAGCCCGGCGCGCCTGCAAGCGAGGTGTCGGCGAGCAGGGCATCGATGTCGGCGCGCACCTGTGCCACGCGCACGTCGCGTTCGGCGGTATCGATGCGGTCGATCTTGGTGATGGCGACGGTCCCGCGTTGCAGGCCGAGCAACGCGACCACGGCCAGGTGCTCGCGCGTCTGCGGCATCACGCCGTCGTCGGCCGCCACCACCAGCAAGGCGTGGTCGACGCCGGTGGCGCCGGCCAGCATGGTGTGCAGCAGGCGCTCGTGGCCGGGCACATCGACGAAGCCCAGTGAAATGTCATCGGCAGTGCGCAGGTACGCGTAGCCCAGCTCGATAGAGATGCCACGCCGCTTCTCTTCGGGCAGCCAGTCGGTGTCGACACCGGTGAGCGCGCGCACCAGCGTCGTCTTGCCGTGGTCGATGTGACCTGCGGTGCCGATGATCATGGCGCGCGCCTGGCCATCACATGAAGTTGCGCGTGTGCATGTCAGCCAGGCGATCTGCTTCAGCACGCGCGAAGCCCAACCGCCCGAGCCGCGCACGCCGGCCGGCAGACATGTCGCGCTTGAGTTGCTGCACCGCCTCGTGCCCACGCGCGATGGCCGGCACCGTGAGCTCGCCGGCGGCCAGCAGCACCAGCGCATCGAACACTTCTTCGTTCAGGCCCGCGCTGTTGGCAAGCGCGTCGTAGCGCTGCTCGATCGCATTGCGCAAACGGATCTGGTAGTCGGGCTCCTCGGCCAAGCGGTACTCCAAGTGCGCCATACCGAAGGCCACGTGCCGCGCCTCGTCGCGCGCTGCCAGCCGGGCGATCTGCCGCGTCACCGGATCGGGCGCGTGCGCATGCAGGAAGTTGAGCAGATTGATGAAGCTGCCTTCACCGAGCACCGACAGCAGGAAGGTCGCGATCGAGAAATCCGGCGCCTCGAAGAGCGACTGCAAGCTGGCCTGGCCGCCCGCGGTCGACAACGCAGGTTTGCCGCCGCGCAAGGCCACGCGGCGCGTGAACACTTCGATGTGTCGCGCCTCGTCGGCGCATTGCAGCGCCAGCAGTTGCAGCACTTCGCGGTAGTGCGGATGGATCTGGCCGAGGTGCCGCGCCGGCACCAGCAGCGCGGCGTTCTCGTTTTCGATCAGGTACGTCATCACCTGTACCACGGCCGCTTCGACGGCGGGCGGCAGGTCGAAAGGTGTGTCCCAATCGACGGCAGTGGCCGGATCCCATTGCGCTGCGGCGGCTTGCGCGTAGAGCGCGCCGGCGGTCTCTGCCCACAGCTCGTTGCGGCGATGCAGTGTGAAGGCGAAGGGCGGGCTGCCGGCTTCGACCGTGGCACCGCGTGCGGCCAGACCCCAGCCAGCGAGGGCGTCTTCGGCCGGCGCGTCGCTTGCAGACTGCGCGCCATGCCAGCGCCCTTCGGCGTGCGAAGCGCGGGTCAACAGCGCCTGCGTTGCGCCGGACTCGCCCGTGTCGAAGCGCACGCCGTGCCCTTGCTGCCGGCACCATGCTTCCAGGTGAATGTCCCAGGCCGGCGCCGTGCCTTGCACACGCAGTTCGCCGCTCGCAGGCACCTCGGCCAGCGCACGGCGGATGAGCAGCAGGGCGCCTTGTTCGAGCCCGAGCGACTCAATATCGATAGTCGGTGTTGAGGATGCGGCCATCTTGGCTGTAGAACTTTTCGTTGTCGACGGCGCGTTCGAGTTGCGCGTAGCCACTGGTGCGGCCGGCGCGCCATTCGCGCAGGCCTTCGAGTTCGAGCAGCGGGCGCACCAGCGGGTCGTCCCAGCGCATCGACAGCAGCAGCGTCACGAAGTGTTCGATCTGACGTTCCGGCGCGCCGGGGCTGGTCGTGAAGTTGCAATGGTCGAAGGGCGCTGTGCTCGCGATGACGCGTGTGCTGCCGGCGGGCAACGTGCCGTCGAGCCCGAAGGCCAGGTGGTTGCCCGCGATGAGGCAGCACGCATCGACCTCGTGGGCCATCAACGCGCGTGCCGCATCCCGTTCGCCGCCGATGTGGTCGCCATGCTTGCCCCCGAGCACGTCGAAGATCCTGAGCGTGAAATCGTCGCGCTGGATCAGGCCTTCTTCGGTCCGCAGATGGTCCAGTGGAATGAGCGTGGCCTGGGGCGAATCGAGCGCACCGGCGCCCAGCGTCTTGTCGCGCAGGTCGGATGCTTTTTCGATGTCACTGTCGGCGCGCACGACGATCACCGAGCGCAGGTCGATGTCGGTGTCGCGCATCGCGACCGACTTCACCTGCAGCCCCTTGCTGCGCGCGATGCGGTCGGCCCGCACCCACGCCAGCGGCGAGTTCCACGCGAGGTGGATCGAGCCATCGAACTGCGCCTCGACCTGTCGTTCGTAGTTCGAATACAGCACGTAGTCGAAAAGCAGGCCGTGCGCGATGAAGAAGGCCTTGAAGCCTTCCCAGATGGTGACGACCTTGGGCGCATAGGCGACTGCGCCCATCACCAGAGTTTGTTCTGACATGCGGTGTTCTTTCAGTGATTGATCGATGTTCAGAACAGCGGCAGGCCGGTGATGGCCTTGCCGATGAAGTCGTACAGCACGTCGGACGTCGGCGCCATCACGCTCGATGCGCGTGCATCGCGGAACAGACGCTCGATGCCGGCTTCCTTGCGAAAGGCGGCGCCACCGCACACGCGCATCGCGATGTCGGTCACTTCGAGCGCGGTCTCGGCGGCAGCGGCCTTGACTTCGAGCACGCGCAGCATGGTGTCGGCGCGGCCGGCACCGATGGCGGCCACCGTGTCGTCCAGCAGCGCCTGCGCCATGTCGGTCTTGATGCGGCCGCGTGCCAGGTAGGCGCGGATCGTCGGCAGGTCGGCCAGCGAGCTGTCGAGATGCAGGTGGCGCGTCTGGCTCACATGGCCGATGGCGCGCGACATGGCGCCTTCCATCAGGCCGACGGAGCACGCCGCGGCGAGCGAGGTGAACCATGGCAGCACGACGCCCATCATGGTGTCGAAACCCTTGCCGTCTTCGCCCAACTGATCGGTCGCCGCGACGCGGACGCCTTCGGCCGTGACAGGTGTCGATGCGTTGCCGCGCAAGCCGAGTCCATCGAATTTGAAGGGCTGGCTGAGCCCTGCCGCCTTGGCTTCCACGTACCAGAGCGTGCTGGCGCCTTCGGCCGCGAGCGGCTTGCTCGACCACACATAGCTGTCGGCTTCGAAGGCCGATGTGACCCAGCTCTTGCGCGCGTCGAGCACCACCGCATCGCCCTGGTCGCCACTGTCGAGCCGTGCGGTGCCGGTGGGCGCCCAGAAGTGGCTGCGCGAATCGGCTTCGGAGAAAGCCAGCGTGCTGAGATGCTTGCCCGCGGCGATGGCCTTGCGCACCGACTCGTTGCCCTGTTGCTCGATGACCGCCGTCGCGCAGTAGTGCATGCAGACGACCATCGCCGTCGAAGGGCAGGTCTGCGCGATGCGCGACACCATCTGCACTGCTTCTGCAAGGCCCTTGCCCATGCCGCCCACGCTGGTCGCGGAGACGAGTCCGAGCAGGCCCGCACTGCCCAAAGCCCGGATCACCTCGCGCGGAAAGCGGCCCTCGGTGTCGGTGCGCTGGGCCAGTGGCGCCAGCGTGTCGGCGAGGATGGGGGTAAGCAGGTCGAGATGGGACATGGGATGAATCAAGCGTAAGTGGGGTCTATTGCAGTCGTTCGCGCAGGGCGGGCAACTGGTCGACGAAGGGCGCGCTGTTTTCGAGGCACCGCAGGTCGAGCAACAGCCGATCATCCGCGATGCGGCCGATCACCGGCAGCGGCAGGCTGCGCAGCGCGGTCGCCAGCGCATCGAGCGCGGTGCCGATGCCCTTCTTCGACGTGCCCGCAGGCGCCAGCGCAAGACCGGCGGAAGGCAGGCGTTCGACCGGCAATGAGCCGGAACCGATCTGGCCGAGCAGTTCGACCACCTCGACGGTGAAGCGCGGGCTGACCGCGTCGGCCACCGCACCCCGAACCGCATGCGCCAATGCCCGGATGGCGTCGGCCGGCCGGGTCAGCAGGCGCAGCGTCGGCAGGTCTTGTGCCAGCCGCTCGGGCCGCAGGTAGAGCATGAGAGTCGCTTCGAGGGCAGCCAACGGCAGCTTGCTCATGCGGAGCGCGCGCTTCATCGGGTACTTGCGGATGCGGCCGACAGCCTCTTTGCTGCCGACGATCAAGCCCGCCTGCGGACCACCGAGCAGCTTGTCGCCGGAAAAGGTGACGACATCGCAGCCGGCCGCCAGCATCTCTTGCGGCAACGGCTCGCGCGGCAAGCCGTAGTGCGCAAGATCGATGAGCGAGCCGCTGCCCAGATCCGTAGCGAGCGGCACGCCGCGCGCATGGGCGATGGGCGCCAGCACGGCTTCGTCGACTGTCGCGGTGAAGCCTTGCACCATGTAATTGCTGGTGTGCACCTTCATCACGAGTGCAGTGCGGTCGCTGATGGCGCGCTCGTAGTCGGCGGGATGGGTGCGGTTGGTGGTGCCGACCTCGACCATGCGCGCGCCGGCGCTCGCCATCACGTCCGGCATGCGAAAGGCGCCGCCGATCTCGACCAGCTCACCGCGCGAGACGATGACTTCGCTCTTGTCCGGCGTCGCGCCCGCCAGCGCCGCGATGGTCAGCAGTACGGCGGCAGCGTTGTTGTTGACGACCGTCGCAGCCTCTGCGCCGGTGATCGTGCAGAGCAGTTCCTCGACGATCGAATCGCGATCGCCACGGCCACCGGACGCCAGGTCGTATTCGAGGTTGTTGGGCGACGCCATCAGCGTGAGCATGTGCTGCAACGCTGCATCGGCCAACAGGGCGCGGCCGAAGTTGGTGTGAATGACGGTGCCGGTGAGATTGAACACGGCCTGCATGCGCGGTGCGAGGCGTCTTCGCACGCGAGCGGTCAGCGCATCGGCGACGGCTTCGGGCTTTACTGCTTCTGCTTGCAACGTACCGGCAACTGCTTGCGCACGCAGACTATCGAGCAGCGCACGCGCTTCCTTCACCACCAGCGTGTGGCCGTGCTCGTGAAGCAAAGCGCTTGCCGTTGCACCGCGCAGCAGCAAGTCGACCGAAGGCAGATCCTGGGGCCTTGCCTTCGAGCCGTGGACCACGGACTCTTCGGGCGCGGCCATCAGCCGCCTCCGCCGTCGTGGTCTGGCGGACTCGGCTCCGGGTCGCCGAAGAGCAGCATCAGGTTGTGGCCGCTGCGCTCGAAACCGGCTTCGGACACGAGCAGGTCGAGCGCTACGCTGGCGAGGTCGTCGGCGACGGGCTCGACCTCGGGGTCTTTCTCCATCGAGACCTGCTTCAGGTAATGGCCGCAGGTGTCGCAGCATTCGGCCTTGACGGCGCCCGCTTTTGCGCCCGGCAACCCAGCGGTGGTCCTAGGCGCAGCGCCTTGTTCGACCGCCAGCTCCTGGTAATGGATGCCTTCGGTACTCTCGCAATGCGTGCACTTGATGCGAACGAAATGCCACTGCGTGCTGCACAGCGAACAGTGCAGATAGCGAAAGCCGGCGTCTTCAGCGCCGATGCGCGTGATGCTGGTGGTCGGTACGCTGCCGCAGCACGGGCATTCGGTCGCGGGCTCGGTTTGGCCGAAGACGCGTTCGCCGTGCGTGTCGGCAGTGAGCATCGCCAGCTGTGCCCAATACGTCTGCAGGCCGGCGGCGATCAACGGTGCCGTCGCCAGGTCGAGCCCTAAAGTGATGCGACGCGAGAGGTGATCGGCCTGGTGCTCGATCCAATGGTCGGGGCTGGCGAGCAACCGGTCGACGGTGTCGCGCGCCGGCCCTGCGGTCAGTCGCTCCCTGAACACGCCGAGCAGCCGCCGCAGGCCATCTCGCCAAACCGGGTCGCGCGGCCAGCCGAAGGCCGGCATCGGCGGCTTCAAGGCTTTGGCGGCGGCCTGGCAGGCTTCGGTATCCGGTAGTGCGACCGCCGGGTAGTTTTGCAGCACTTCGTGCTGTGCCGTTGCCAGGTCTGCGATGAAGATCAGGTACTCGCGCATCGGGTGCGACGCGGCGAGCTGACGCAGCCGAAGTTGCCGGTCGGAGAACAGATTGAGGCGCTCGGGCGGGCGCACGAACGGCATCTGCCGCCCGGCCTGCAAGGCGATTTCTTCGGCACTCAGAACCCGAATATTGCGGACAGGAGGGGCGTTGCCGGTATTGCTTGTCATCGGAGCCGATTATTCACGGCTTGTCATTCCCGGTCATTTCGCGGTGCCACAACGGGTGGTTGAGCTTGGCCCACGCTTCGGTCACCGTGCCGCGCGTCATCGCCCGCGTTGTCCCCTTGACCCAGATCGCGGCGTAAACGTGTGTGATGACCGACAGGATCAGCACGATGGCCGAGAACGCATGCACCAGCACCGAAATGCGCCGCAGGGTGATCGGAAAGAAGCCGACGAACCAGGGGCTCCAGAAAACAAAGCCGGTGAGAAATAGCAGCACCAAGCTGACGCCGAAGGCCCAGAACACCAGTTTTTGCCCGGCGTTGTATTTGCCGACCGGCGGCATCTTGGACTTGTCGCCCTTGAGCATGCTCGGCGCGTTCTTCATCCATTCGACGTCGACGCGATTCAACACGTTGTCGCGCCACACCGTAAAGAACAGGATGGCGAAGCCGAGCACCATCGCGACGCCCATGAACGGGTGCAGCACACGCGTCCACGGACCGCCGCCGAACAGTCCGCTCAGGAAGAACAGGCTCGGGTGAAAGAAGGCCAGCCCCGAAAGGGCGGCTGCGACGAACATCATCGCCACGAACCAATGGTTCAGGCGGGTCGAGTCCGGGTAGCGGCGCAGGTAGCGAATCGTCATGGCGTGCTCCTTATTCCACAGGCGGCACATCGGCACGCGAAGACGGACCCGACCTTGCCAGCGCAATGCGTGCCGCGTCGTTAGGCGGTGGCGGCGGCCCTTCGATGATCTCCACGTCGCCGCTGGCGTCGCCGTCGATGCCGGCTTTTTCTTTCGGCTCGATCGGCCCGACCTTCATGTAGTGGAAGAAGCTGCCGACCACCGCGCCGGCCATTGCCAGCACCGCCAGTGGCTTTGCCACGCCTTTCCACAGCGAAACGAACGGGCTGATGTGCGGGTCTTTAGGCAGGCCGCTGTAAAGGCCCGGCCGGTCGGCATGCTGCAGCACGTACATCACGTGCGTACCGCCCACGCCAGCAGGGTCGTACACGCCGGCATTCGCGAAGCCGCGCTCCTTCAGGTCGACGATGCGCTCGTCGGCGTACTCGTGCATGGCTTCCTTGGTGCCGAAGTGAATCGCACCGGTCGGGCAGGCCTTGACGCACGCCGGCTCCAGGCCTACGCCCACGCGGTCGGAGCACAGCGAGCACTTGTAGGCCTTGTTGTCGCCCTTGCTGATGCGCGGCACGTCGAAAGGGCAGCCCGTGACGCAATTGCCGCACCCTACGCAATGCTCGCTGATGAAGTCGACGATGCCGTTGCTGTATTTGACGATCGCGCCCGGTGCTGGGCATGACTTCAAGCAACCGGGGTCTTCGCAATGCATGCAGCCGTCCTTGCGGATCAGCCATTCGAGCTTGCCGGGTTCGGGCTCGACTTCGGCAAAGCGCATGACGGTCCACGAGGCGGGCGTCAGGTCGTTCGGGTTGTTGTAGCTGCCGACGTTTTCACCGATCTCGTCGCGCAGGTCGTTCCATTCCATGCAAGCGACCTGGCAGGCCTTGCAGCCGATGCAGGTCGATACATCGATCAGTTTGGCAACCTCCATTACGGCCGGACGATGCCGCACGTCGGGCGAAGGTTGCGTAGTGGCCGAGCGGGCGGCGATGTCCAGAGTTTGAAGTGAGGACATGGATTAAGCCTTCTCGATGTTCACGGTAAACGACTTGTACTCAGGCGTCTGCGTGTTGGCATCACCGACAAAAGGCGTCAGCGTGTTGACCAGATAGCCCGGCTTGGCCAAGCCCGTGAAGCCCCAATGGTTCGGCATCCCCACCGTGTGCACGGTGCGTCCGTCGACTTGCAAGCCAGGGATGCGCTTGGTCACCAGCGCCACCGCCTTGATGAAGCCACGCTTGCTGCTGACCTTGACCATATCCCCGTTGGCAATGCCCTTGTCCTTGGCCAGTTCCTCGCCGATTTCGACGAACTGCTGCGGCTGGATGATGGCCGACGTGCGCACGTGCTTGGTCCATTGCTGGAAGTGCTCTGTCAAGCGGTAGCTCGTTGCCACATAAGGGAAGTCCTTCGGCACGCCAAGGCGTTCCAGGTCGCCCTTGAAAATGCGTGCCGCCGGGTTCGCGCGCGCCACCTTGCTGTTCGGGTGCATCAGGTTGTTGACCAGCGGCGACTCGAAAGGTTCGTAGTGCTCGGGCAATGGCCCCTCGGCCAGACCGGTAGGCGCAAACAATCGAGCCACCCCTTCTGCCGTCATGATGAATGGCCGCACCGCATCGACTGCGAACGGATCGGCATCCGGGCGAATGTCGGGGATGTCGGAGCCCGACCACTTCTTGCCATCCCAGCTGATCAATCCGCGCTTGGCGATCCACGGTTTGCCGGTGGCCGGATCGGCGCCTGCCGCGTTGTACAAAATGCGCCGGTTGGCCGGCCATGCCCACGCCCAGTTCAGCGCCTGGCCGATACCGTACGGGTCGGCGTTGTCGCGTCGCGCCATCTGGTTGCCGGCCTGTGTCCAGGCGCCTGCGTAAATCCAGCAGCCGCTGGCCGTACTGCCATCGTCGCGCAGCAATCCGAAGCCGGGAAGCTGCTCACCTGCCTTGGCCAGCACCTTGGTTGGATCGGTCGGATCCAGCAGATCGGTCAGTGCCTTGCCGTTGTATTCCATCGCAACCTCTTGCGCGGAGGGCGAGGAAGGAATCTTGTAGCTCCAGTTGAGCTTGACGATCGGGTCGGGGAAGGCACCACCATCCTTGATGTAGGCCTGGCGCAACTTGTTGTAGATTCCGGCCACGATCTCCAGGTCACCCTTCGCCTCGCCGGGTCCTTCGGCGCCTTTCAGGTGCCATTGAAGCCAGCGACTCGAATTCGTGAGCGACCCTTCTTCTTCGGCGAAGCAGTTCGCCGGCAGACGGAACACGGTGGTCTGGATCTCGGCCGTCTTGACGTCGTTGAATTCGCCGTAGTTCTTCCAGAATTCGCTGGTTTCCGTAATGAGCGGGTCGATCGTCACCAGGAACTTGAGCTTGGACAAGCCGCCGATGATCTTGTTTTTGTCGGGCAGTGCGCCCACCGGGTTGAAGCCCTGGCAGATGTAGCCGTTGATCTTGCCCTGGCTCATCAGCTCGAAGGCCTGCAGCACGTCGTACACCTTGTCGATTTTGGGCAGGTAGTGAAAAGCCCAATCGTTGTCGGCGGTGGCAGCATTGCCCCACCAGGCTTTTTGCATGCTGACGAAGAACTTCGGGTAGTTCTGCCAGTAGCTCATCTGGTTTGGACGCAACGGCTTGAGCGCGCGGCTCTTGTAGTAAACGTCGAGCGTCTGCTCCGAATCGCGCGCCAGCGACATGTAGCCCGGCAGCGAGTTCGACAGCAGCCCCAGATCGGTCAGGCCCTGAATGTTGCTGTGACCACGCAACGCATTCATGCCGCCGCCCGAGGCACCGATGTTGCCCAGCAGCAGTTGCATGATGGCGGCGGTGCGGATCATCTGCGTGCCTTGGCTGTGCTGTGTCCAGCCCAGCGCGTACAGCACCGTCATGGTCCTGTCGGTGGTGCTCGTGCTGGCGATGTACTCGCACACCTTCAGGAATTTGTCTTGCGGCGTACCCGTGATGCGGCTCACCAGTTCTGGGGTGTAGCGCGAGAAATGGCGCTTCATGACCTGCAGCACGCACTGCGGGTCCTGCATGGTCATATCGACTTTCGCCATGCCGGCGTCATCGAGCGCATAGCCCCACGACTTCGCATCGTATGTGCGCTTTTCTGCGTTGTACCCGCTGAAGATGCCTTCCTCGAACTTGTAGTCCGGCCCGACGATGAACGTCGCGTTGGTGTAGTTGCGAACGTACTCTGTCTGGATCTTGTTGTTGCTCAACAGGAAGTTCAGCACGCCGCCCAGGAACGCGATGTCCGAGCCGGCACGCACCGGTGCGTAGTAGTCGGCCACGGCGGCCGAGCGCGTGAAGCGCGGGTCGACCACCACCAGCTTTGCCTTGTTCTGTTTCTTGGCTTCAATGACCCACTTGAAGCCGCAGGGATGCGCCTCCGCAGCGTTGCCACCCATGATCAGCACCACATCCGCATTTTGGATGTCTTGCCAATGGTTGGTCATTGCACCTCGTCCGAACGTCGGGGCCAGACTGGCCACCGTAGGTCCGTGTCAAACGCGTGCCTGGTTATCGAAGACGAGCATCCCGGTGGAGCGGAATGCTTTGTGCGTCAGGTACCCGGTTTCGTTGGACGAGGCCGATGCACACAGCATGCCCGTGGTAGTCCAGCGGTTGACGGTCTTGCCTTCGGCGTTGGTCGGCTGGAAGTTGGCGTCGCGATCGGCCTTCAGCAAAGTTGCGATTTGCTCGAAAGCACTGTCCCAACTGATGCGCTTCCATTCGTTGCTGCCCGGTTCGCGCATCTCTGGATACTTGAGCCGGCTGGGGCTGTGCACGAAGTCGAGCAGGCCCGCGCCTTTGGGGCACAGCGTGCCCCGGTTGACCGGGTGATCCGGGTCGCCCTCGATATGCAGGATCGCCGGGATCACGTTCTTGGCCTTGTCGCCCAGGCTGTACATGATGATGCCGCAACCTACCGAGCAATACGGGCAGGTATTGCGCGTTTCGGTGGTGCGGGCCAGCTTGAAGTTGCGTGCCTCGGCCAGTGCGGCCGTCGGCGAAAAACCAAGGGCGACCAGGCTGGAACCGACCAGCCCGGCACTGCTGACACGGAAGAAGTGGCGGCGATTCATGTCCATGAGGCTGCCTTTTTGAACGGTGCGTTTTTCATCGGGGTTCTACTTATTCGAAAAGAGTTGGAAACGTAATCAGGGTCTGCGCAGTGGAGGATGTCACTTGGCCTTGCCATCTCCCCCGGTCGGCGCAGCAGCGCCGCCGTTACCCGAAGTGGCAGCCTGGCCAGATGTCATCCCGCCAATGGCGGTGCCGCCTTCGGACGGTCCTTTGTGTGTCGAGGTGGAATCGACTTTATCGCCCGATCCGGCAGGAACGATGCCGGCAGGGTATTCGCCGGAACGCGTGCTCCCCGAGGCGCTGGTCGGCAGCGGCGGCGTCGAAGGTTTCCTGTCACAGGCGCCTAAGGCCAGCAGCGCCACCAGACCCATGGTCGTGGCGAATGCTTTGAAGAGATGACGTGGGCTCAAGCTTGACTCCTTTTCAAATTAGTCTAGCAATGGAACAAAGTCCTTGCACCGTGGCATCACCCTACAGACAAATTCCGCCGGCCACGTCGGCTATCGTCGCCAGATGAACGCTTCTTTTCGCCTTGGCTGGCGCACCCTCTGGCGCGATTTGCGCGCGGGCGAACTGCGCCTTTTGATCGTCGCCGTGCTGCTCGCGGTCGCGGCGCTCACGGCCGTCGGGTTCTTTGCCGATCGGCTCAAGGGTGGTTTGCAGCGCGATGCGCGGCAATTGCTCGGCGGCGATGCGGTGCTGGCCAGCGACAACCCGACGCCACCGGCATTTGTCGAAAAGGCAAAGTCCCTTGGGTTGCAGGCCGCGGGAACCTACGGCTTTCCGACCATGGCGCGCGCCAGCGATGACCAAGGCGGCGCCAGCAAGCTGGTCGCGCTGAAAGCGGTCGAGGCCGGCTATCCGTTACGAGGCCGCCTGCAAACCTCTGTCACGGCCGAAGGCGCCGGCGAGCCGACACGCGACATTCCCGCACCCGGCGACGTGTGGATCGATGCGTCGCTGCTCGAATCGCTCGGCTTGAAGGTCGGCGACATGATGTTGCTGGGCGACACGCAATTGAAGATCGCGCGCATCGTCGTGCTCGAACCCGACCGCGGCGCCGGCTTCATGAGCTTCGCACCGCGCGTGATGCTGAACCAGGCCGACGTCGCCCGCACCGGGCTCGTGCAGCCGGCCAGCCGTATCAGCTATCGCTTTGCCGTGGCGGGCGATGCGGCGGCGGTCAAGTCGTTCAGCGACTTCACCGATGCGACGCTGAAGAAGGGCGAGCTGCGTGGCGCACGGCTCGACTCGTTCGAAACCGGCCGGCCCGAAATGCGGCAGACACTCGACCGCGCCGAAAAGTTCCTGAACCTCGTGGCACTGCTTGCCGCGTTGCTGTCGGCCGTGGCCGTGGCGCTCGCGGCGCGCGGCTTCGCAGCCAGCCATCTCGACGACTGCGCCATGCTGCGGGTGCTCGGGCAGAGCCAGCGCACCATCGCCATGGCGTACGCATTCGAGTTCCTGATCATCGGCCTGGTAGCGAGCGGGCTCGGCGTCGCGATCGGCTTCGGCGTGCACTACGTCTTCGTCGCGCTGCTCGCCGGACTGGTCGATGCGTCGCTGCCGGCGGCCACTTTATGGCCCGTCGCTTTCGGCTTCGGCATGGGCTTGACTCTGCTGTTCGCCTTCGGCCTGCCGCCTGTGTTGCAGCTTGCCAAGGTGCCCCCGCTGCGGGTGATCCGGCGCGATGTCGGCGGCCTCAAGCCGGCGTCGATCGCAGTGCTCACCGTCGGCGTGCTGGGCTTCGCTGCGCTGCTGCTCGCGGCCAGCAGCGACATCAAGCTCGGGCTCATCGCAGTCGGCGGTTTTGCTGCAGCGGTCGCGTTGTTCGCGGCGTTGAGCTGGCTTGCGGTCAAGGTCTTGCGACGCAGTGTCAACGAGACCACGGCCCCACGCTGGCTGGTGCTGGCGACGCGGCAGATCTCGGCGCGCCCCGTGTACGCCGTGGTGCAGGTCAGTGCGCTGGCTGTCGGACTGCTCGCGCTCATCTTGCTGGTGCTGCTGCGCACCGACCTCGTCTCGAGCTGGCGCAAGGCAACGCCGCCCGATGCGCCCAACCGCTTCGTCATCAACGTGATGCCCGAGCAGAGCGACCCGTTCCAGAAGTCGCTGCGCGATGCGGGCGTGTCAAAGTTCGACTGGTACCCGATGATCCGCGGGCGCCTGATCGCGATCAACGACAAGCCGATCGCGCCCGACGACTATGCCGACGACCGCGCCAAGCGACTGGTCGATCGCGAGTTCAACCTCAGCAACAGCGCCGACGCGCCGGCGCACAACACCATCACCTCCGGCAGGTGGACACCCGATGCCAAGGGCGAGATCAGCGTCGAAGAAGGCCTGGCCGAAACGCTCGGGCTGAAGCTCGGCGACACCCTGCGCTTCGATGTCGGCGGCATCCCGAGCGATGCGCGCATCACCTCGCTGCGCAAGGTCGACTGGGGCTCGCTGCACGCCAACTTCTTCGTCATGTACACGGTCGCGACGCTGCCCGATGTGCCGGCGACCTACCTCGCCGCGTTCCGTGCGCCGCCGGTCAAGGGCTTCGACAATGCGTTGGTGCGCAGCTACCCGAACATCACCAACGTCGACATGAGCGCGACCATCGCGCAGGTGCAGCGTGTGCTCGACCAGGTCATCAGCGCGGTCGAATTCTTGTTCGGCTTCACTTTGGCAGCCGGGCTCGTCGTGCTGTTCGCTGCGGTGACTGCGACGCGCGAAGAGCGGGCGCGCGAGTTCGCCGTGATGCGCGCGGTCGGTGCACGCGCCAGCTTGCTGCGGCAAGTGCAGCGGGCCGAGCTGATCGGCGTCGGCTTGCTGGCTGGACTGCTCGCCAGCGTCGTGGCGTCGGCCATCGGGTGGGCGCTGGCGCGCTACGTCTTCGAGTTCACCTGGACCGCGTCGCCGCTGGTGCCGCTGGGCGGCGCGTTGACAGGTGCGGTGCTGGCGCTGGCGGCCGGTTGGTGGGGCTTGCGAGAGGTGCTGCGCCGGCCGGTGGTCGAGACGCTGCGCCGCGCGGCCGAGTGAGCACTGCAAAGACCATCGCGACAATCGACCCCATGCAGATCGAAGAAAAACCCAAGTTCGATTCACCTTTCGTGTGGATCGGCGGTGAAGAAAAAGTAAAGGCGCTGGTCGACCGTTTCTACGACCTGATGGAGATCGAGCCCGCCTATGCGGTGCTGCGCGCTGTCCATGGCAACACGCTCGACAACGCGCGCCAGCGTCTCTTCTGGTTCCTGTGCGGATGGCTCGGCGGACCGCAGCATTACACCGACCGGTTCGGTAACCCGATGCTGCGTGCGCGGCATCTGCCGCAGAGCATCGGGGGCCACAGCATCGGCATCAAGGAGCGCGACCAGTGGCTTGCGTGCATGGACCAGGCGATGGGTGAGACGGGTGTCGACGAAGCGCTGCGGGAGCGGCTGCGCGACTCCTTTTTCAAGACCGCGGACTGGATGCGTAACAGGGGAGAGGCGGTGTGAGTGGCATGAACGAAATGAACAACGTGAACAAAATGAACGACATCGTGATCATCGGCGGCGGTCACGCGGCGGCGCAGCTGTGCGCTTCGCTGGTCGAGGCCGGGCAGGGTGCCCGTGTGCATCTGGTGTGCGAGGAGCCTTGCGAGCCGTATCACCGGCCGCCGTTGTCCAAGGCATTCCTGAAAAGCGCTGAAGAAACGACGCAGCCGCACAAGGCCGCTGACTGGTATCGCGAGGCCGGCATCACGTTGCATCTCGGCAATGAGGCCACGGTGATCGACCGCGCTGCGCACACCGTCACGCTGCGCTCAGGCGCCGTACTGCCGTGGGAACGACTGGTGCTCGCGACGGGCACGCGTGCGCGTCGTCTTTCCGGCTTGCCCGATGGCCTTGCCAATGTCGCGATGCTGCGAGCGGCCGACGAGGCGCACCGCCTGCGCACGCAGCTCGCGTCGGCGCAGCACGTCATCGTGCTCGGCGGCGGCTTCATCGGACTCGAAGTGGCGGCCACTGCCAAGGCGATGGGCAAGACGGTCCGCGTTGTCGAAGCCGCCCCTCGGCTGATGGGCCGCGCCGTCTCACCCGAGTTATCGGCGCATGTGCTGGCGGTGCATCGCGCGGCCGACATCGACATCGTTTTGAACGCCAAGGTTGGCGGTTTCGAAATCTCTGGAGACCGCCTGCAGTCGATCGAGATCGATGGCGTGAAGGTGGCGGTCGACCTGCTGCTGCTCGGCATCGGTGCGGTGCCCGAAACCACCTTGGCCGAGGCGACCGGACTGGAATGCGCCGACGGCATCGTGGTCGACGCGCACATGCAGACCAGCGACGCGGCGGTGCTGGCGATCGGCGACTGCACGCGCTTTCCGGACCGGCGCGCCGGCCGTGCGCTGCGGCTCGAATCGGTCGCCAACGCGAACGAGCAGGCACGCACCGCGGCCGCCACGCTCACTGGCGCGCCGCGGCCGCACGATGCGTTGCCGTGGTTCTGGTCGGAGCAGGGCGGAATGCGATTGCAGATGGTCGGGCTGGTGCCGGACGAGAGCACACCGGGCCAGGTTACGGTGCGGCGGCCTGGCCCAGGCGCTAACCCCAATGCCTTCTCGCTGTTCCATTACGTCGATGGCCAACTGGTGTGCGTCGAGTCGGCCAACGCACCGGTCGATCACATGATGAGCCGCAAGCTGCTGGAGGCGCAGCGCAACCCCGAGCCGGCGGCGGTGGCCGATGTGGCGGTGCCGTTGAAATCGCTTCTGGTTTAGCTGGCCGGCATTGCGCCGACAGCGCTATTGGCGTCCCACCGGCGCCAGCAGCACCACCAGCGCGCCCGCGCCGCCTTCGGCCGGCTTGGCCTGCACGAAGGCCAGCACTTCGATCTTCTGGATCAGCCAGCGCTGCGTCTTGGTCTTGAGCACCGGCATCTTGCCGGGCGAGCCCAGTCCCTTTCCGTGCACGACGCGTACGCAACGGATCCCTTGACGGTGCGAGGTGCGGATGAAGGCGCCGAGCGCCTCACGCGCTTCGTCGCTTCGCAGTCCATGCAGGTCGCACTGTCGCTGGATCGACCACTCGCCTGCACGCAGCTTGCGCGTGACGTCGGTACCGATGCCGGGGCGGCGAAAGCTCATCGCGTCGTCGACATCGAGCAGCGTGGTGACGTCGAATTCGTCGCTGATCGATTCGCGCATCACGCGTTGTTCGTCGAGCTGATGTTGGAATGGAATGGGTGCGGGCGGTTCGGGCGTCAGCACCACAGACGCTTTGCGCCGCAGCGGTTCGGTGGCGCCGATAGCGCGGCTGAACAGGTCTTTTTCCGCGGCGCGTTTTTTTTCGGCGGCGAGTCGCAACGCGTCGGCGGCGGCCTCGCGTTCGCGCTCCGCCGCCAGCGTTTGCTGAATCTGCTTCAGGTCGGCGAGTGAGCGCAGGCCAGGGCGCAGGCCCGCAGGTGGTTTGCCGGAATCCGCTTTGACGCGTGCCATCAGATCAATCCTTTTTCTGCCATCGACAGGGTCTGGCCCGCCGCGACGATCACATGATCGAGCACGCGGACATCGACCAGCGCCAGCGCCGCTTTCAATGTCTGTGTTAGCGACTCGTCGGCGCGCGATGGCTCGACGCTGCCGCTCGGATGGTTGTGCGCCAGCACCACGGCCGCGGCGTGATGGTGCAGTGCGCGGATGACGACCTCGCGCGGGTAGACGCTGGTTTGCGTCAGCGTGCCGCGAAACAGTTCTTCGAGCGCGATCAACCGGTGTTGCGCGTCGAGGAACAACGCTGCGAAAACTTCATGTGGCCGCGATGCGATGTGCAGTTGCAGGTAGTGCTTGACGGCTTCCGGCGAGTCGAACACCGCCCGCTCTTTCAGCCGCTCGGCCATGGCACGGCGAGCGAGTTCCAGCACGGCCGTGAGTTCGGCGCGCTTGGCGGGGCCGCCGAGTCCCTTTATCTTCTTCAGATCGTCCAGGCTGGTGTTGAGCAAGCCGGCGAGGCCGCCGAAGGTGTCGAGCAGTTCCTGCGACAGCTGGAGCACGTTCTTGCCGACCATGCCGGTGCGCAGCAGCAGCGCCAGCAGTTCAACGTCGCCCAGCGCACCGGCGCCGCGAGCAAGCAGCTTCTCGCGCGGGCGGGCATCGGCGGGGAGGTCCTTGAAGGCCATGCAGGCAGTCGGTGAGGGAATTGGGCGCGGAACTGGAGCCTGCGAGCCCGGCTCCCTAAAATGAGGGCCAGTTTATCGGGACACCCATTTTGTCTTTGCCTCCCATCGCCGTTTCTGCCGCTGCCCCCCACGTTACCGCGCCTGTCGTGAATGCGGGCTCGTTCCTCACCTTGCATTACCGGCTCGCCGGTCCGGCGGGCGACGTCATCAACACCTTCGCGGACAAACCAGCGACGCTTTCGCTCGGCAACGGCGAGCTGTCACCCGCGATGGAAGCACGGCTGATCGGACTTGAAGAAGGCGCGCATGACACCTTCCAGCTACCCGCCGGTGAAGCTTTCGGCGACCGCAATCTCGAGATGCAGCAGTGGGTCGCCAAGACGTTGCTCGCCAAAATGGGCGACCCCGACGAGCGCTATGCGGTCGGCGATGTGGTCCAGTTTCCGACGCCCGATGGCACCGGAAGCTACGCCGGTGCGGTGATCGAGTCGAACGCGACGGCGGTGCGCTTCGACTTCAACCATCCGCTGGCCGGACAGCCCGTGACTTTCGAAGTGCAGCTGATCGGCGTGCTGTGACCGAAGTGAAAACGCTCGACGAAATCGTGTTGGCCGAGCCACGCGGCTTTTGCGCAGGTGTCGACCGCGCCATCGAAATCGTGGAGCGCGCTCTGGCCAAGTTCGGTGCGCCGATCTATGTACGCCACGAGATCGTGCACAACACCTACGTGGTGAACGAGCTCAAGTCGAAGGGCGCGATCTTCATCGAAGACCTGGCCGATGTGCCGCCGGGCTCGACGCTGGTGTTCAGCGCGCACGGTGTCAGCAAGGCGGTGCAGCAAGAGGCCCGCGCGCGGGGCTTCGACATCTTCGACGCGACCTGCCCGCTCGTCACCAAGGTGCACGTCGAGGTCGCCAAGCTCGCCAAGGAGGGCTACGAATTCATCATGATCGGCCACAAGGGGCATCCTGAAGTCGAGGGCACGATGGGCCAGCTCACGGGCGGCATCCACCTTGTCGAAGACGTCGCCGATGTGGCGACCGTGCAGCCGGCACAGAGCGAAAAACTGGCGGTCGTGACGCAGACAACACTGAGCGTGGACGACGCGGCCGAGATCGCCGCCGCCGTGCGCGCGCGCTTTCCGAAGGTGCGCGAGCCCAAGCAGCAGGACATCTGCTACGCGACGCAAAACCGGCAGGACGCGATCAAGATCATGAGCCCGCAAGTCGACCTGGTGATCGTCGTCGGCAGCCCGACCAGCTCCAACAGCAATCGCTTGCGCGAACTGGCGCAGCGCCTGGGCACCGAGAGCTACATGGTCGATTCGGCGGACGAACTTCAGCCCGCATGGTTCGAAGGCAAGAGTCGCATCGGGATCACTGCCGGCGCCTCTGCGCCGGAGATTCTGGTGACGGAAGTGATCGATCGCGTGAAGGCGCTCGGGGCGGTGTCGGTGCGCAAGATGGACGGGATCGTGGAGACGGTCAAGTTCCCGCTGCCGAAGGGGCTTCGGCTCGCTGGCCAATCTTCACCAGGGCATATCTCTTGAGCACGACAACGATCGACTGGCGCCGCGAGATCGAAGACGCGGCGCAACGGCTGCACGCGCGTGCCGGGCACTTCCTGCTCCAGACCCCGCTGTGGAAACTGCCGGCATCGGCCGTTGGCTTGGTAGCACCTGGTGCCGAGGTCTGGTTGAAGCTGGAACACCTGCAGGTCAGCGGCAGCTTCAAGGCGCGCGGCATGATGAACCGGCTGCTGGCCAACGACATACCGGCCAGCGGCGTGGTGGTCGCATCGGGCGGTAACGCAGGCATCGCGACGGCGGCGGCGGCGCGTGCGTTGGGCGTGCGCTGTGAGGTGTTTTTGCCCGGTGTGTCGCCCGAAGCCAAGCGTGCCCGGCTGCGTGACTTGGGTGCGGAAGTGGTCGTGGTCGGCGAGATTTACCCGGATGCGCTGGCCGCTTGCATCGCGCGCCAAAAGGAAACCGGTGCGTTGCTGACCCACGCCTACGACCAACGCGAAGTGGTGGCCGGTGCCGGCACGCTGGGCCGCGAAATCGAAGCGCAGGGCGGCTTGCCCGATTCGGTTCTGGTGAGCGTCGGTGGCGGTGGGCTGATCGGCGGGCTGGCGGCCTGGTTCGAGCAGCGCAGCCGCGTGGTCGCGATCGAACCCGAACACGCGCCGACGCTGTTCCGTGCCCGCGAAGCCGGCGAGCCGGTCGATGTGCAAGTTGGCGGTATCGCTGCCGATTCGCTCGGTGCCAAGCGCATCGGCGCGCTGTCGTGGGACATCACCCAGCGCCAGGTGCGCGATGCGCTGCTGCTGCCGGACGATGCGATTCGCGCGGCGCAGCGATGGCTATGGAAAGAGATGAAGCTGGCGGTCGAGCCGGCGGCGGCGTTGCCGCTGGCGGCGCTGCAAACCGGCGCATACCGGGTGCGCGACGGCGAGCGCGTCTGCCTGATCGTCTGCGGCGCGAATGTCGATCCGGCTATGGTCGGCTGAAGCCCGCTGCCGAAGTCTGGTGGAAGTCGGGCCAACTAAAATCTGCAGATGCTCGACATCACCCTGCTCCGCAAGGACCTCCCCTCGGTCGTTGCCCGACTCGAAACCCGCAAAGCCAACCAGACCTTCCTTGATGTCCACGCCTTCACCGCGCTGGAGGCCGAACGCAAGATCCTTCAGGTCCGAACCGAAGAGTTGCAGGCACGGCGCAATACGCTCAACAAGCAGATCGGCCCACTGAAAGCCAAGGGCGAATCTGTCGATGCATTGATGACCGAGGTCAACGCGCTCAAGACCGAGCAAGAGGCGCAAGGCGGTCGCCTCGAAGCCATCCAGCCGGAATTGCAGGCGCTGTTGCTGGCAGTGCCCAACTTGCCGCATGCCAGCGTGCCGGTCGGCACCGACGAGCACGGCAATGTCGAAGTGCGTCGCTGGGCGCCGCAAGGCGGTGCCGGCGCCGCGGCCACGCCGCTCGGCTTCGAAGCGAAAGACCATGTCGACCTGGGCGAACCGCTCGGCCTCGACTTCGAAATGGGCACCAAGCTCGCTGGTTCGCGCTTCAGCGTGTTGAAAGGGTCGATCGCCCGGCTGCATCGCGCGCTCGCACAGTTCATGCTCGACATGCAGACAGAGAAACACGGCTACACGGAATGCTATGTGCCGTACATCGTCAACGCGGCATCGCTCAGCGGCACCGGCCAGTTGCCCAAGTTCGAGGGCGACCTTTTCGCCGCCAAAAAGGGCGGGCAAGACGGCGAGCCGGTGCCAGACAACCAGGCGCTCTACCTCATCCCGACCAGCGAAGTTCCGCTGACCAACTTCGTGCGCGATGAGGTCGTGGCCGAGTCGACGTTGCCGATCAAGCTGACCGCGCACTCGCCGTGTTTTCGCTCTGAAGCCGGCAGCGCCGGGCGCGACACGCGCGGCATGATCCGGCAGCACCAGTTCGACAAGGTCGAGATGGTGCAGATCACGCACCCCGATCGCAGCTACGAAGCGCTCGAAGCCATGACCGGCCATGCCGAGGCGGTGCTGCAGGCGCTGGAGTTGCCGTACCGCGTGGTGCTGTTGTGCACCGGCGACATGGGCTTTGGTTCCAGCAAGACCTACGACCTGGAAGTCTGGTTGCCGGCGCAGGACACGTACCGCGAGATCAGCTCGGTCTCCAACTGCGAAGCTTTTCAGGCGCGCCGATTGCAGGCGCGGTTCAAGAACGCGCAAGGCAAGAACGAACTCGTGCACACGCTCAACGGCTCTGGGCTGGCGGTCGGACGCACGCTGGTCGCAGTGCTCGAAAATCATCAGAACGCCGATGGGTCCATCACCGTGCCGCGAGCGTTGCATCCTTACCTCGGCGGCCTCGAAACGCTCCGAGCCTCTGCTAGAATCTGAGGCTCGACAGCGACCGGAGAGGTGGCAGAGTGGTCGAATGTACCTGACTCGAAATCAGGCGTACGGAAACGTACCGAGGGTTCGAATCCCTCCCTCTCCTCCAGCGATGGATTGCTAAAGCCCCGCCAGCCGGGGCTTTTTTGCGTCTGTTCTGCGGTTAAGAGTTGCGCCGGTGCGACGCTGTCGGGGAAACTTTCGGTGACAATGTAGGACCCCTCGACCGTCAACGGCAGGCAAGTCGCGAGGCGCACAGGTCGGGGAAACCTACAAGGCATGCGGGGTTCAGCTTGATTCGTGACTGCTTCGCTCTCTTTCAGGGGCCCCTTTGTCGAAGGGGCTTTTTTGTAGACCCTGCGGCGGGGTGCCATTCGGAAACATGAAGGGCAATTCTTCCTTCGCCGGCCTGGGCAATTCGTCCTTCGCCAGCCTCACGCCGGCGCCGGCCTCGGCCGATGAAGCTGAACCGTGGGTCCGCGGTGAGCTGATCCGAAGTTTGATGCGGGCATCCCGCGGCTCGCATTTTCTGGCTGCGGCACTGCTGCCTGCCATGATCGGGTTGAGCTGGGGCTACGTGCCGCTGTGGCAACTGATGGTGTGGCTGGCTATCGGGGTCGCCGCCACGTGCTGCCGCGTCTGGGGCGAACAGGTCTACACGCGCCGCTATGCCGATCGCGACTCCGACGGGCAGCAGCGGTTTGTCGAGAAATATCACTTTCTATGGAGCATCAGCGCCTTTGCCTGGGGCCTGTCGATCCTGATCTTTTTCGAGCGCACGCCGCTCATCAACCAGTTCATGAGCTGGTTGATCGTGGCCGGCGTGGCGACGTTTCCGCTCAACGGGCTGGCACTGCATCCGCCATTGCTCAAGCGCTACGTCAACACGCTCTTCATCACGATGCTCGCCGCGGTGCTGTTCCGCGTCGTCGAGATGAATTTCGAGAAGCCGCATTTCAACTACGGCTTTCTGCTGCTGCCGATGCTGCATTGGTGGCTGCTGCTGCGCGCCGGCCGGCGCATCCACGAGACGGCCCGCAACAGCTTCGAACTGCTCTTTCATAACCACATCCTGATTGCCTCGCTGACCCAGCAACGGCAGGCCGCCGTGTCGGCCGTGGCGATGAAAAACCGTTTCCTGGCGAGCGCGGCCCACGACATGCGGCAGCCCGTGCTGGCGCTGTCTCTCTACGCCGACTGGCTCCGCAACGAGCCGGAGCTGGTGCAGGAGATCGCGCCGAAGATCGTCCGCGCCACGCATGCGGTCAACGCGCTGTTCGATTCGCTGTTCGACCTGGCGCGCATCGATTCCGGTCAGGTGCGGCTGCACATCGAGCGGGTCGATGTTGGCCAACTGCTGCACGACTTGGAGCTGCAGTACCGGCCGGTGGCGGAGGCCAAGGGCTTGAAGTTCCAAGTGCACATTGCCAAAGGCACGGTGCTGACCGATCCCATTCGCGTGCGCCGGATGATCGGCAATCTGATTGCCAACGCCATCAAGTACACCGTCGAGGGGGGCGTGCTGCTGGCGTCGCGGCAAACGCGCGATGGCCTCCGGGTCGAGGTGTGGGATACCGGCATCGGCATCGCGCGCGAACATCTGCGCGACGTGTTCCTGGAGTTCTACAAGGTGGCCGACCATGCCGGCACGTCCGATGGTTTCGGCCTCGGACTCGCCATCGTGGCTCGCCTGTCTCACGCGCTAGGCCACCCGGTGAGCGTTCGATCGCGGCTCGGGCGTGGCAGCGTATTTCGGGTTGCATTGCACGACGCCGATGAATCGCAGGCGCAATCCCGGGTCAGTTCTGCGGTCGGCTGATAAACCCCTGGTTGGGGGGGTCCTGGAGTTAGCCGGAAGGCTAACCAATCAATCAGCCGGACAGCAAACCGTTGGTCCGTGCGTAATGCAGCGCCTGCGTACGGCTCTTCACGCCGAGTCGCCGGAACAGACGCCACAGATGCACCTTGACCGTGTGTTCGCTGATTTCGAGCTCAGACGCGATGTCGCGATTGCTCATGCCCTTGTCGAGCATGGCGATGAGCTGCGTCTGGCGCTTCGACAACTTGCTGTTGGCGGCTGCCGCAGGCTCTTCGACATCCGAGTCGGCCATCAAGAGACCGCGCAGGGCGGCCGTCAATTCGGCGGAACTGGCCGACTTTTCGATGTACTGGTCGGCACCCGCTTCGATGCAGGCTTCTTCCATGTCTGCAGCAGGTGAGGCCGAGTACACCGCGATCGGCACATCCGGATAGGTCTGCTTGACCGCGATCACGCCGGAAACACCGGTCGTGTCGGGCAATTTGAGGTCGAGGCAAAACAGGCCGGGCGTACCGTGCTGCTTGACTGCGTTGGCGAGCTTGTCGAGGCGCTCGAGTTCCACGATGTTCTCGGCTGGCCGCAGGCGCCGCAGCACCATGACGATGGCGTCGCGCATCAAGGGGTGATCATCGATGACGTAAATGCTCATGTTTTGCTTTCGTGTGTGCGCAACTTGTATATTGACTGTTGCTAGGCGCGCGAATCTCTCCCTTTACTTCAGCTCGCCTGACCGGCGAGTTCCTCGAGCGCAGCCATCACGGCGCGCCGCCCGTCATTGTCGACCGGTTCCAGCTGTTCTGCGAGCGCAGCGAGTGCTTCATTCGGTTGGTATTGCAATGCCCCGATGGCGCGTCCGGCTTCTTGCGGCGACTGAAAGCCACGGCTTTGCAGCAGCGTGTCGTTGTGGGTATCGAGCAGCTTGAAATAAAAGAGTCCGTCGCGCTCGCGGTATTGCTTGAAGGTCGGCTTGCCCGTCTTGCCGCCCTTGCCGGCTTTCTTGCCGACACCCGCATCCTGACCGCCCAGGCTGGCAAGGCTGCGCAGCCCGACAGCGTGGCGCAGCGTCGCCATGAAAGGACGAGAAAGTTCGCGGGCCTTGTCGGCACCGATCAGCAAGGTGCGCTCGATCTGCGCGGGGTCATTCATCAACGCTTCGTAGCGCTCGCGAAGCGGTGTCAGTTCTCGGTCGATCCGCTCGAAGACCATTTGCTTGGCGTCGCCCCAGCCGATGCCTTCGACGTAGGCCTTGCGCATTGCGGCTGTTTCGTCGGCAGTCGCGAACGCCTGAAAAATCTGGAACAGGGCCGAGCCCTCGGTCTCCTTCGGCTCGCCCGGCGCGCGCGAGTCGGTCACGATACCGGCGATGAGTTTTTGCAGCTGGGCACGCGGCGAGAACAGCGGAATGGTGTTGTCGTAACTCTTGCTCATCTTGCGGCCGTCGAGGCCGGGCAAGGTGGCAACCGCGTCGTCGACCTCGGCTTCGGGCAACACGAAGTGCTCTCCGTACGAGTGATTGAAGCGCTGCGCGATGTCGCGCGCCATTTCGATGTGCTGGATCTGGTCGCGCCCGACCGGCACCTTGTGCGCGTTGAACATCAGGATGTCCGCGCCCATCAGCACCGGGTACATGAAGAGGCCCGCGGTAACGTCCGCATCCGGGTCTTCACCCTTGGCGATGTTTTTGTCGACAGAGGCTTTGTACGCATGCGCACGGTTCAGGATGCCTTTGCCGGTGACGCACGTCAGCAGCCAGGTGAGTTCCGGAATCTCCGGGATGTCGGATTGGCGATAGAAGACAACGCGCTCGGGGTCGAGCCCGCAGGCCAACCAGCTGGCAGCAATTTCAAGCGTCGAACGCTGGATGCGCGCCGGGTCATCGATCTTGATGAGGGCGTGGTAGTCCGCCATGAAATAAAAGCTCTGCACATCGGCGCGCTGGCTGAAGCGCACCGACGGCCGCACCAGGCCGGCGTAGTTGCCGAGATGCGGCGTGCCGGATGTGGTGATGCCGGTCAGAAACCGGGTTGCTTTGGGGGGTGTGGATGAAGCCATGTCGAAGTGCGCAGAAATATCGCAAGAACAGACGCGCGGTCAGCGCAGCAACGCCGTCAGCGGCGAAATCAGCAGTTCGATGGCCTGGTAGCCGAGCGCCATCAGCGGGCTGAGCCAGTATTTGCTGACCACGCCGGCAAGCACCAACGCCATCACGATGAAAAAGCCATAGGGCTCGATGCGCGCCAAAAACGTCTGGGCTTGTCCGCGCGGCAGCAGGCCTGCGAGCACTCGACCGCCATCGAGCGGTGGCAGCGGGAAAAGATTGAATGCGCACATCACCAGGTTCACCAGCACGCCGCCCTGCGCCATCTTGATGAAAAACGGTTCGCTCACCCCCGCAGCGATGAGACCGACGAAGACCAGCGCCCAGAGGATCGCCTGGATGAAGTTCGAGCCCGGTCCCGCGAGTGCGACCCAGATCATGTCGCGCTTTGGGTTGCGCAGATTGCCGAAGTTGACCGGCACCGGTTTGGCATACCCGAACAGGAACGCGCCCGAGGTCGCGAAGTACAGCATCAACGGCATCAGGATCGTGCCGATCGGGTCGATGTGCTTGAACGGATTGAGGGTCACCCGGCCCATCACATAGGCCGTGTTGTCACCGAAGTGCCGGGCCACGTAGCCGTGGGCCGCCTCATGCACTGTGATCGCGAAGAGCACGGGCAACGCGTAGATGAGGATGCTTTGAATCAGGTTGGGAATGTCCACCGGTTCGATTGTCTCAGACGAAAGTGAGGAGGCTCTTCGTGACCGTCGGCAATCGGGTCACAACCCCAGCAGCGCGAGCGAGCCGCGGCCCATGCGGATCACGACCGGGTCGTCGCCTGTACCCATCGGCGTCAGGTCGACCACGGTGGTCGGCTCGGACGGGCAGGCGCCGGCGTCGATGACGGCGCCGAGCTGCTTTTCGAAGCGCTCGCGAATCGTCTGCGCGTCGTTCAGCGCCTCGGTCTCGCCGGGGGGGATCAGCGTGGTCGCGAGCAGCGGCGCGCCGTGCAGCGTGAGCAGCTCGCTCAACACCTTGTGATCCGGTACGCGCAGGCCGATGGTTTTGCGCTGCGGATGGCTGACGCGCCGCGGCACTTCCTTTGTCGCTTCGAGCAGAAAGGTGTACGGGCCGGGTGTCGCCGCTTTCAACAGCCGGTACTGCTTGTTGTCGACGCGGGCGTAGTGCGACACCTCGCTCAGGTCGCGACACAGCAGGGTGAGGTGGTGCTTCTCGTCGACCTGCCGGATGCGGCGCAGCTGGTCGACCGCGTCCTTGTCGTCGAGGTGGCATGCCAGCGCGTAGCTGGAGTCGGTCGGCACGGCGACGATTTCGCCGCGCGCGAGCAAAGCAACCGCTTGCTTCAGCAGTCGTTGCTGCGGGTTTTCAGGGTGCACTTCAAAAAACTGGGCCATGGCAATCGATCAGGTTCGCGGGCTCGGGGTGAGCCGATTCAAAAACAGGTTGAGCAGGTTCAGCCCTCGGCCGGCTCGATGGGCAAGCGCCGCTCTTTGACGGTCAGCCAGGCGCCGGCCGCGCCGCATACCGCGATCAGCCCGATGCCCGCCAGCGACGCAATGTCCGGCACGTGCGAGAACATCAGCCAGCCGCCGAGCATCGCAAAGCCGATCTGGGCATAGAGGTACGGGGTGAGCGTCGATGCGGCTGCGCGCTGGTACGCCAGGATGAGCAAAAAATGGCCGACCGTGCCCATGAACCCCATCAGGCACAGCAGCGCCCACCAGTGCCACGAGGGCAGCGCCGTCCAGACGAAGGGCAGGGCGCACGACGCGATCAGCGTGCCGACCCAGCCGGTATAGAAATGCATGGTGAGCGGATTCTCGGTCTGCGCCAGCTTGCTCGTCAGCAGCTGGAACCATGCGTTGGTCAGCACCAGCCCGATCGGCAGCAAGATCGCCCAGCTGAAGCTGCTGCCACCCGGGCGCAGGATGACCAGCGTGCCAAGGAAGCCGCCACATACCAGCGTCCAGCGCAGCGGAGACACGCGCTCTTTGAAGATCGTGGCGGCCAGCAGTGTGATGACCAGCGGCGCGATCAACACGATGGAGGTGAACTCCGGGAGCGGCATGTAGCGCAGGCTGAAAAAAGCGAAAAGGCTGGTCGTCAGCAGCAAAGCGCCGCGCAGCACGTGGTACCTGGGGTGTGCCGTGGCCAGCAAGGATGTCCCATAGGCCGGCAGCAACACAGCTGTCGTCGCGACCGCCTGGAAGGCATAGCGAAACCACACGCCCATGATGATCGGCACCGCGCCGACCGAAATCTTGGTTGCGGTGTCGAGCGTCGAAAAACAGGCCACTGCCAAAACCACCATGCCGATACCGGCCAGGATGCGTTCGGATTCGAGATCGCGCGCGCCCCGCTCCGCTGGCTGCACCGCGCTCACTGAATGCGGTTTTCGAGCAGTTCCCAGACCGGCGTGAGTTTGCCGGGCAGCCAGGGGAGCTTGCCGAGGTCCATGTGACTTTCGTCGGGGCTATGGAAGTCGCTGCCGCGCGATGCCGCAAAGCCGAATTCAAGTGCCTTGTCGGCGTACTCGACGTACTCGGCCGGCGTGTGGCTCCCCGTGACAACCTCGATCGCCTTGCCGCCGTGCGCCTGGAATTCGAGGAATAGCGCGTACTCCTCGTTGGCGGTGAACTTGTAGCGACCCGGATGCGCGATCACAGCGATGCCCTTGGCCTCGGTGATCCAGCGGATCGCGTCCTTGAGCGTGGCCCAGCGGTGCGGCACGTAGCCCGGCTTGCCCTCGGTCAGGTACTTGCGAAAGACCTCGTAGGTGTCTTTGCAAACACCGCTTTCGACCAGGAACCGCGCGAAGTGCGTGCGCGAAATCAATTCAGGGTTGCCGACGAAAGTGAGTGCGCCTTCGTAGGCACCCTTGATACCGACCTTGGCCAGCCCCTCGGACATTTCCATGGCCCGCTTGCTGCGTCCGCCGCGCGTGTCGTAAAGGCCCTGACTGATGGCGGCGTCGTCCGGGTCGAACCCGAGCCCGACGATGTGCACCGTTTCATTCGCGAAGGTGACGGAGATCTCGGTGCCCGTCAGATAGCGCATGCCGTTTTCGCGGGCCGCTGCGGCTGCGCGGTGCTGACCGCCGACTTCGTCGTGGTCGGTGAGCGCCCACAACTCGACGCCGTTCGCCGCTGCGCGGGCGGCGAGCGCCTCGGGCGTCATGGTGCCGTCGGAAACAACGGAATGGCAATGCAGGTCGGCGTTCAGGATGTTGTGCACGCCATAATTTTATGCCTTGCACTCTGCGCGCGCAGCCCTGGCCGCAAACGCCCCGCTAGCGTCCCTTCTTCTTGCGGAAAGCAATTCGCGCGGCCACCACGGTGAAACTCATGATGAGCGCCACCACGATCCAGAAGCCCTGCTTGTGTTCGGCCAGCGGAATGCCGCCGACGTTCATACCGAACAGGCCGGCCATGATGTTGATCGGCAATGCCAGCACCGTGACCACCGTCAGCACGAAAAGGCTGCGGTTGTTGTCTTCGTTGACGTTGGCTGCAATCTCTTCCTGCAGCAGCTTGATGCGTTCCTGCAAGGCCTGCATGTCGCGCAACACCACCGAAAACTCCTCGGTCGAGCCGCGCAGCTCCTGCGCATCGGCTTCGGCCATCCAGCCGGGCGGGTTTTGCAACAAGCGGAACAGCGCCGCCGGCTCGGGTGCCAGCAAGCGCTGCAAACGTACCAGCATCCGGCGCAGCCCGCCGAGCCGCGCACGTTTGTTGTCCAGGCGCGCGGCCAGCAGGTCGTCTTCGATGGCGTCGATGCGAGAAGTCGCGTCGCGCACGATTTGCACCAGCACGTCGGCCTGCGCGCGCAGCAGGTGCTCGAGCAATTCCGTGCTCGACCTCGGCGCGTCGCCGGCATTCACCGCCGTGCGCAGCGCGTCGACCGACCGCAGCGGCTTGGTGCGCGCCGTCACCACGAGCTGGGGGCCGACACTGATCCACAGCGTCGAGATGTCCGATGGCTCGAAGCTGAACTCGAAGTGCACGTCGTTGATGACGGCGATGAGCGCATCGTCGGCGCGCTCGATGCGGGTCGACGGCAGGCCTTCGTGCAGCGTCTCGAAGAAGGTGTCGGAGAGGTGCGCGTGCCGGCGGAGCCACCGCTCGGCCTGGGCATGGCTCAGGTTGAAGTGCAGCCAGAGATAACTGTTGTCGTGGCCTGCAATTCCGGCTGCAGCCGTCTGGGCAAGGTAGGCGGCAGCCGCTGCCGAATCGAGCGGGCGGACCGGCTTGGACGCCGCGGCGTCGAACAGATAGCCGCAGATGAGCCCAGCTTCGTCACCGCCATAGGAGGCTGCGACCCCGCCATTCACCGCACCGATCGCCGTGCTCAAAAGATGTGCGTGAAGAGCCAGTACAACGAGCCTGACAGCAGCATCGCCACCGGCAAGGTCAGCACCCACGCCATCGCCAGGTTCCGCAGCGTCGACATCTGCAAGCCGGAGCCGTTTGCGACCATCGAGCCCGCCACGCCGGAAGACAGCACGTGCGTGGTCGACACCGGCAGCCCGTACATATCGGCTGCACCGATGGTCACCATCGCGACCAGTTCGGCAGAAGCACCTTGTGCATAGCTCAGGTGCGTCTTGCCGATCTTCTCTCCGACGGTGACCACGATGCGCTTCCAGCCGATCATGGTTCCGAGGCCCAGGGCGATCGCGACGGCGACCTTGACCCACAGGGGAATGAACTTGGTGGCATCGTCGATTTCCTTGCGGAACTCGCCGACCTTGGTCGTGGTGTCGGTATCGAAATGCGCAGCGTCGCTCTTGCCCAGATGCCGCAGCGCTTCCGACGCGAGGTACATGTCGTTTCGCACGTTGGCCACTGCCTCTGCCGGCACGCCAGCGAGCGAGCCGTGTTCCTTCACCTGCTGTGCGATGCTGCCGGCCGTCGCGCCGAGTGCAGGCACGACCGACGGATTGAACTCGCGTGTGCGCACATAGGTCGACAGCACTTCGCGTGCCGCCGCAGGCTGCAGCGCAGGCAGCGATGCGACCGCCGATGCATTGCGGTTCAGCGCGCTTTGTGCGCTCTCTGCGACCGCGACGAAGCGCACCGTTTGATCTGCCGGCATCGAGCGATTGAGCGCGTACGCCATCGGCACCGTGCCGACGAGGATCAGCATGATCAGCCCCATGCCTTTTTGCCCATCGTTGGAGCCGTGCGCGAACGATACGCCGGTGCAGGTCAGGATCAACAGGCCGCGAATCCACCAGGGCGGAGGAGCCTCGCCGCGTGGCTCTTCGTAGAGTGCGCGGTTCTTGACGAATGTGCGCAGCGCGAGCAGCAGCAAGGCCGCGCAGCCGAAGCCGACGAGCGGCGACAGCAGCAGCGAGTAGCCGATCTTCACGGCTTGCGGCCAGTCGACGCCACTGGTGCCGTCGCGCCCGTGCATCAGCGCATTGGCAACGCCGACACCGATGATTGAGCCGATCAACGTGTGCGAAGAAGAAGCTGGCAAACCGAGCCACCAAGTGCCGAGGTTCCACATGATGGCGGCGATCAGCAGTGCGAAGACCATCGCGAAGCCGGCCCCCGAGCCCACCTGCAGGATGAGCTCGACCGGCAGCAGCGAGATGATGCCGAAAGCCACCGCACCGCTCGACACCAGCACGCCCAGAAAATTGAAGAAGCCCGACCACACGACCGCGAAATTTGGCGGCAGCGAGTGCGTGTAGATCACCGTCGCGACGGCGTTGGCCGTGTCGTGGAAACCATTGACGAATTCGAAGCCCAGCGCCACCAACAAGGCAACGCCCAGCAGGATGTACGGCACCCACGTCGTCGCTTGCGCGCCGGTTGCGCGCACGTCGTTCGTAAGGCTCCAGGCGGTGAACAAAAGCCCGGCGGCGAGCAAGCCCGCGAAGACGATCAGGGTGACCGGTCCGGGCTTGGCGTCGAGCTTTGGCCGTTGCGCCGGCTTCGGATGTACCGGGAGATTCGCGTCGGAAGCCGCAAGGGTGTTCATGGCGTTGTTTTTGATGTTGGAGTAACCCCGCGCATCGTGGCGGCTGCCGATGACAGGCATGTGTCACTGTGGCAAGGTCGGGATCGATCAAACAAGGGACTCACCAAATGATTCAGCGCCGCACCCTCGCCGCCGTTCTGCCACTTTTCGCTGCCGCTGCGCTACTGCCCGGCCTTGCGCTGGCACAGGCGCCGCCCTGGCCCACCAAGCAATCGATCAGGATCATTTCGCCTTACGCGCCCGGTGGCACCACCGACGTTTTGGCGCGCCTGCTCGCGCAGCCGCTGCAGCAAAAGCTGGGGCAGACCGTCATCGTCGAAAACAAGGGCGGGGCGGGCGGCAACGTCGGCACCGACTACGTCGCGAAGGCCGCGCCCGATGGCTACACGCTGTTGCTGGCCGCCAGCGGGCCGATCGTGATTTCGCCTTCGCTCTACGCGAAGATCCCGTACGACTCGATCAAGGACTTCACCTTCGTTGCGCCGATCGCCAACGCATCGTTCGTGGTGCTGGCCAATCCGGCGTCGGGCATCACGTCCATCAAGGACCTGATCGCGCGCGCCAAGAAGGGTGAAAAGATCAACTTCGCCTCGGCCGGCTCGGGCACGCCGCAGCACATCATCGGAGAGATGTTCAACCAGGCGGCCGGCATCAAGATGCAGCACATTCCCTACAAGGGCTCGGGCCCGGCGATGAACGATCTGCTGGCCGGCCAGGTGCCGATTTCGTTCGAGAACCCGGTGCCCGCCATGCCGCACGTCAAGGCTGGCAAGGTCAAGGTGCTGGCCAGCACCGGTGCGGTTCGGTCCGCGGCTTTCCCCGACATCCCGACCGTGGCCGAACTCGGCCTGCCGGGCTTCGATGCCAAGCCGTGGTACGGCCTCATGGCGCCGGCTGGCCTGGATCCGGCCATTGCGAAGAAGCTCAACGATGCGGTGCGTGAAGCGCTCTCCAGCACCGAGATGAAGGCCCGCCTTTTCACGCTCGGTGCCGAGCCGATGGCCATGACGACGCCGGAGTTCCAGGCCTTCGCGGAAAAGGATCGCGACAAGTGGACCAAGGTCGTGAAGACCTCGGGCGCCACGCCTGACTGACGCCTCGATGCCGGCGCTCACCGCCGTACAGATCGTTGCGATCGCTCTGCAGTACACGCCGCCCGATGCGGTGTGTGCCTGCAGCGCGCTGCAGTGCCCCGGTTGGGAAAGTCTGCCCGCCACCTTCGACGCGTCTTTGCTGCGGCTCGTGGGACGGACCAACAATCGCGATCCGTACGACGAGCCGACGCTCGAAGAACACCATCCGCAAGGCACCCGCTACGACGCTGCCGATGCACCGGTCGCGCTCGGCCACTTTCCCTACAACCGCTGCGAGGTCTGGCAGTGCGTTCGTTGCGCGCGGCCGTTGCTTCGCTACACCGAATACGGCGGCTACTACGTCGACCAGCGCATACGCGAGCTGAATGGCGCGCTCGTGGTCGACACCGCCGCCAGTCGAGGCCGATAGCAGGTCGAAAGACCCGATGCTGACCGCCAGCACTGGTGGAGACCGATGCAACGCATTCCGGACTCCTGACAACGTCATCTACGGCGTGCACACTGGCGTCATGGCCCGTCGCAGCTCCATCTCCTCCCTGACGTCTTCGCTGACGTCTTCATTCACGCGCGCCTATCAGCGCAACGTGCGCGCGCTCACCAAAGCCGCGCTCAAAGCAGGGAAGAAGGCCGCGATCAAGACCGGCAAGCGTGCGGTCAGCGAAGTGCAGCGCGCGGCAGTCAAGCAACTGAAGCCGCCACCCGGCAAGGGCGACTGGCTCGCCGGCATGGCACTCGGCCCTGGCGGCGCGCGGCGCTATCACCTGTTTCGCCCATCGGACCTCGACCTCGCACCGGGCGAGAAGCTTCCACTGATGGTCATGCTGCACGGCTGCGGCCAGACCGGACGCGACTTCGCCGCCATTACTCGCATGAATGCGCTGGCCACCCGCCATCGCTTTCTCGTGCTCTACCCCGAGCAAGACAGGCTCCACCATCCGCAAGGCTGCTGGAACTGGTACGAGACCCGCTCGGGCAAGTCGGCCGCCGAAGCCGCAACGCTGATGGCGGCGGTCGATCAGGTCTGCGTGCTGTATGCGGCCGACCGCGCGCGCGTCGCGGTCGCCGGGCTCTCGGCCGGTGCCGGCATGGCGGCGCTGCTGGCCACGCACTATCCCGCGCGCTTTCGGGCGGTGGTCATGCACTCCGGCGTGGCGCCCGGTGCGGCGCGGTCGTCCGCCACCGCACTGGGTGCGATGCGCGGGCGGCACGTACCGCCCATGCCGGTCACGGCGGTCGGCAAGGCAATGGGCGCCGCCGCCGCGATGACAACGCTGCCGCCCTTGCTCATCCTGCACGGCGACCGCGATGTCGTCGTGTCTTCGAGCAATGCCGGCAGCGCCGCTGCGGTGTGGGCCGCAGCCACCGGTGCAGTGCCTGCCGCGTCACGCCGACTGCAGCGCGGGCGGCGGCATCCGATGCGCGTGACCGACTTCAAGCTGCGCGGCAAGACCAGCGTCACGTTGTGCGAGATCGCTGGCCTGGGTCACGCATGGAGCGGTGGCGCTGCGCGCCTGGCCTTCAGCGACCCGGCGGGTCCGGACGCGACGCGGATGGCGTGGGCCTTTGCGGCGCGGCAGTTCGCCCGCGCCTGATCTCGTACGCCACCCGGCGTATTTGTAGGAGACGACCTCGTTAGCACACTCCGTCCATCGACAGCGAAGGTGCTGGCGACAAGTTCAATACAACCGGAGAAGGATGCACATGCAACGTCGTTTCACACTCAAGGCACTTACCGCCAGCGTCGCTTTTGCGGCACTGGGCGTGGCCCCTGCTTTCGCAGCCGACACCATCAAGGTCGGCATCCTTCACTCCCTTTCGGGCACGATGGCGATCTCCGAAACGGCGCTGAAAGACATGGCGCTGATGACGATCGAAGAGATCAACAAAAAGGGCGGCGTGATGGGCAAGCAGCTCGAGCCCGTGATCGTCGACCCGGCTTCCAACTGGCCGCTGTTCGCTGAAAAGACCAAGCAACTGCTGGGTCAGGACAAGGTCGCCGTGATCTTCGGCTGCTGGACCTCGGTGTCGCGCAAGTCGGTGTTGCCGGTGATCGAAGAGCAGAACGGCCTCTTGTTCTACCCCGTGCAATACGAAGGCGAAGAGCTCTCCAAGAACGTGTTCTACACGGGTGCAGCGCCTAACCAGCAAGCCATTCCCGCTGTCGAGTATTTGATGAGCAAGGCCGGCGGCGGCGCCAAGCGCTTCGTGCTGCTGGGCACCGACTACGTCTACCCGCGCACCACCAACAAGATCCTGCGCGCCTTCCTGAAGAGCAAGGGTGTGAAGGACTCGGACATCGACGAGAAGTACACGCCGTTCGGCCACAGCGACTATCAAACCATCGTTGCCGACATCAAGAAGTTCTCTCAAGGTGGCAAGACGGCCGTGATCTCGACGATCAACGGTGACTCCAACGTGCCGTTCTACAAGGAACTCGGCAACGCCGGCCTGAAGGCCAAGGACGTGCCGGTCGTCGCCTTCTCGGTAGGCGAAGAAGAACTCCGTGGCGTGGACACCAAGCCACTCGTCGGCCACCTTGCTGCATGGAACTACTTCATGTCGGTCAAGAATCCGACCAACACCGCTTGGATCAAGACGTGGAGCGACTACGCCAAGGCGAAGAAGCTGCCGGGTCAGATGGACAAGCCTTTGACCAACGATCCGATGGAAGCCACCTACGTCGGCATCCACATGTGGAAGCAGGCCGTCGAGAAGGCCAAGTCGACCGACACCGACAAGGTCATCGCCGCCATGGCCGGCCAGACATTCAAGGCACCGGACGGCTTCACCGTCGAAATGGACCCGAAGAACCATCACCTGCACAAGCCGGTGTTCATCGGCGAAATCAAGGCCGACGGCCAGTTCGGTGTGGTGTGGAAAACGCCGGCGCCAGTCAAGGCCCAGCCCTGGAGCCCGTTCATCGAAGGCAACGACAAAAAGCCTGACCAGCCAGCAGGGAAATCCTCTTAACTTTCGCTCGCCTCGTCCAAGTGACCTGTCTTGGGCTCGATCTTTTCTTGGGGGATCGGGCCCTGTTTTATTTGAGGATGATGTGAATACAGCCCCGCGCCGAATCTTGCATGCCGCTTTCGCCGCGCTGCTTCTGGTGGCCGCACATGCGCATGCATTGACCGCAGACGAAGCCAAGGCCATCGCCACCGGCGAGACCGAAGACCGCGTTGCCGCGCTCAACAAGGCCGTCGCCACCGCCGACGACAAGACGACTGCCTTCATTCAGGCGCTGACCGACGATGCCGTCAAGATCACCGAAGACAAGGTCTTCGTGATGAAGGACCAGAACGGAGAAGTAAAAGGCTACGACCCGGTCACCGGTGCCGAGCTCAAGATGCCCGACATGGCCGAAGACGTGGTCAACAACAACCTGATGCGCGGCGCCCTCGATGCCGCGAAATCGATGCTCACCCTGATGAGCAGCAAGGACGAGGCGGTGCGCCTCGAAGCCGCCAACGCGCTGCTCAAAGATCCGGACGAGTCGCGTATTCCGATGGTCGAGAAGGTGCTGGCCGGCGAGACCAACACCGCCATCAAGGCCAAGCTCGAACTGGTGCGCGCGGCCTCGCTGCTCAACAGCGCCGATGCCGCCAAGCGCATCGCCGCTGCGGCCGCGTTGTCCGAAAGCAAGAACCCCGACACCAAGCTGCTGCTGAACGAACGCCTGACCGACGAGACCGACCCGACCGTCAAGGCGGCGCTGCAAAAAGCCATTGCCAGCATCGACGGTGCGCTGGTGTGGGGCGACCGTATCAACGCGGTGTTCAGCGGCATCAGCCTCGGCTCGGTGCTGTTGCTGGCCGCACTCGGCCTTGCCATCACCTACGGCCTGATGGGCGTCATCAACATGGCGCACGGCGAGCTGATGATGATCGGCGCCTACGCCACCTACATGATGCAGGGGCTGTTTCAGCGTTACCTCCCGGAGTCGTGGTTCGGCGGTTATCTCATCGCCGCGATCCCGGTTTCGTTTCTGGCGTCGGCGCTGGTCGGCGCCATCCTCGAACGCGGCGTCATCCGCTTTCTGTACGGCCGACCGCTCGAAACATTGCTCGCCACCTGGGGCATCAGCCTGATGCTGCAGCAGCTGGTGCGCACGCTGTTCGGCGCGCAGAACGTGGGCGTCGAAAACCCGTCGTGGATGAGCGGTGGCTTCACCATGCTCGGCAACGTCGCGCTGCCCTGGAACCGTATCTGCATCATCGTCTTCGCGGTGCTGGTGTTGCTGGCGATGGGTTGGCTCATCGGCAAGACACGACTCGGTTTGTTCGTTCGCGGCGTCACGCAAAACCGACCGATCGCCTCGTGCATGGGCGTTAACACCGCACGCATCGACACCTACGCGTTCGCGCTCGGCTCGGGCATCGCAGGACTCGCGGGTTGTGCGCTCAGCCAGATCGGCAACGTCGGTCCCGATCTCGGCCAAAGCTACATCGTCGACTCCTTCATGGTGGTCGTGATGGGTGGTGTCGGGCAGCTGGCCGGCACGGTGTACGCGGCGCTCGGCCTCGGCATCCTGAACAAGTTCATCGAAGGCTGGGCCGGCGCGGTGCTCGCAAAGATATGCGTGCTCGTCTTCCTCATCATCTTCATCCAGAAGCGGCCCCAAGGCATCTTCGCGATCAAGGGCCGGAGTGCAGAAGCATGACCAATATCAGCAAAGTCAAACTCCCCGCCAAGGGCCCGCTGATGAGCGGAAAAGGCTGGACGATTTTCTTCATCGCGCTGATCGTTATTTGCGCGGTGGCACCGGTGCTCAACATCGTCGTGCCGGACGGCAGCCCGCTGCACATGAGCGACTACGCGGTGGCACTGGTCGGCAAGATCATGTGCTACGCGATCTGCGCGCTGGCGATGGACCTCATCTGGGGCTATACCGGCATCCTGTCGCTCGGCCACGGCCTGTTCTTTGCGCTCGGCGGCTACATGATGGGCATGTACCTGATGCGCCAGATCGGCCGCGACGGCAACTACAAGAGCGACCTGCCGGACTTCATGGTGTTCCTCGACTGGAAAGAACTGCCGTGGCACTGGACCTTCAGCGGCAGCTTTATCGCGACGCTGATTCTCATCGTGCTGGTGCCCGGTCTGATCGCGCTGGTGTTCGGCTTCTTCGCCTTCCGTTCGCGCATCAAGGGCGTGTACTTTTCGATCATTACGCAGGCGCTGACCTTCGCGGCGCTGCTGCTCTTTTTCCGCAACGAGACGGGCTTCGGCGGCAACAACGGCTTCACCGACTTCAAGCGCATCCTGGGTATTCCGATTGCCACGCAAGAGATGCGCATGACGATCTTCGCGCTCACCGGTATCACGTTGCTGCTGTTCTTTTTGTTCTCGAAGTGGCTCATCGGCAGCAAGTTCGGCCGTGTGCTGCAGGCCATTCGCGATGCCGAAACGCGCGTGATGTTCTCGGGCTACAACCCACTGCCGTACAAGCTCACCATCTGGGTCATCTCGGCCATCATGTGCGGCGTGGCGGGCGCCCTGTACGTTCCGCAGGTCGGCATCATCAACCCCGGTGAAATGAGCACGGCCAACTCGATCGAGATCGCCATCTGGGCGGCAGTGGGCGGCCGCGCGACGCTCATCGGGCCGATCATCGGCGCCTTCATCGTCAACGGCGCAAAGAGCTGGCTGACGGTCGCGTACCCGGAGTACTGGCTGTACTTCCTCGGCGCTATCTTCATTGCAGTGACGCTCTTCTTGCCGGACGGCATCGTCGGGCTGGTCAAGAAATTGTGGAAGTGCGACAACGCGCCGACCGCTGCAAGGCTCGAAGCGCAACGCTCGCTCGCGGCTGAAACCGGAGGAGCAGGCGCATGACACCCGACTTGATGGAAGAAGGTGCGCAACGCGTCGCCAAATTGCGTGGCCCCGACCACGGCTCGACGACCGAGTCAGGTGGCCGCGAGGCGGGCTACGGCCGCATCGGTACGCCGGGCGAAGTCGACGTCACCCACGGCCGCATCCTGTACCTCGAAGACGTCAGCGTGAGCTTCGACGGCTTCAAGGCGATCAACAAGCTGAGCCTGGACATCGCGCCCGGCGAGCTGCGCTGCATCATCGGCCCCAACGGCGCCGGCAAGACCACGATGATGGACATCATCACCGGCAAGACGCGCCCCGATTCGGGCACGGTGTTCTTCGGCAGCACCATCGACCTCCTGCGTCACAAGGAAGCCGACATCGCACAGCTCGGCATCGGTCGCAAGTTCCAGAAGCCGACGGTATTCGAGCATCTCACCGTGTTCGAGAACCTCGAGCTTGCGTTGAAGACCGACAAAGGCGTACGGCGCTCGATGTTCTTCAAACTCGACTCGACGCAGAGCGATCGGCTTGCTGAAATCCTGGAGACGATTCACTTGTCGGACAGCGTGTCGCGCATGGCGGGCAACCTGAGCCACGGACAAAAGCAGTGGCTCGAGATCGGCATGCTGTTGATGCAGGACCCGAAGCTGCTGCTGCTCGACGAGCCTGTCGCTGGCATGACGGACGAAGAAACGGCGCGCACCGCCGAGCTTTTTCTGACGCTCAAGGGCAAGCACTCCTTGATGGTGGTGGAGCACGACATGAGCTTCATCCGGACGATCTCCGAGATCGTCACCGTGCTGTGCGATGGCTCTGTACTGGCGCAGGGAACGCTGGACGAGGTGCAGGCGGATGAGCGGGTCATCGAGGTTTATCTTGGCCGCTGAAGAAAGAACACCCATGCTCACAGTCAAGAACATTCACCAGTACTACGGCGGTTCGCACATCCTGCGCGACGTGAGCTTCACGGCAACGCTCGGCAAGGTCACCGTGCTGCTCGGTCGCAACGGCGTCGGCAAGACGACCTTGCTCAAGTCGTTGATTGGCCTGGTGCCGATCAAGAGTGGCAGCATGGAGTTCGACGGGCAGGCGATCCAGAAGAAGACACCTTACGAGCGCGCGCGTTCGGGCATGGGCTTCGTGCCGCAAGGTCGCGAGATTTTTGCGCGTTTGACGGTCGAAGAAAACTTGCGCATGGGGCTGGCCTACAGGAGCGGCAGCACGCCGATTCCGCCTGAGCTGTACGAGCTTTTTCCCGTCCTCAAGCAGATGCTGCATCGACGCGGCGGCGATCTTTCCGGTGGTCAGCAGCAGCAACTCGCCATCGCGCGGGCACTCGCACCGGGACCGAAGCTGCTCATCCTCGACGAGCCGACCGAGGGCATCCAGCCGTCGATCATCAAGGACATCGGTCGTGTCATTCGCATGCTGGCCGACCGCGGCGACATGGCGATCGTGCTGTGCGAGCAGTACTACGACTTCGCGCAGGAGCTGGCCGACGACTACCTCGTGATGGAGCGAGGCGGAGTCATCGCGCGCGGTCTGGGCAAGGACATGGAAGCGCAGGGCGTGCGCCAGCTGGTTGCGATCTAGGGGGTGTCTCGGGCTTGGACAGGGATTTAGGGGTTTACCCTAAAATCCAGCCTAGCCCGCGGGTCGCCGGGCCTTCCAAGGATCCGGTTTTGAATTCCTCTGTTGCTGCCTCTACCGAGGCGGAAACCACTGCACCGTCCAACGTCAACTTCGGCCGCGCCATGCTCGCGCTCGGCGTGGGCGGCTTCGCTATCGGCACGGGTGAATTCGTCATCATGGGTTTGCTGCCTGAAGTGGCAGCCGACATCGGGGTCAGCATTCCGCAAGCCGGACACGTCATCAGCGCCTATGCGTTGGGCGTCGTCATCGGTGCGCCGGTATTGGCCGTGATGGCTGCGGGCTGGCATCGCCGGGCGCTGCTCATCGCGCTGATGGCGGTGTTCGCAGCCGGCAACTTCGCCAGCGCGCTCGCGCCGGGCTACCTCTCGCTCAACCTGTTGCGCTTCGCTACAGGCCTGCCGCACGGAACCTACTTCGGCGTCGCCGCACTGGTGGCCGCCGCACTTGCACCGCCCGATCGACGCGCGCGCGCAGTCGGTCTCGTGATGCTCGGGCTGACGGGCGCCACGCTGATCGGCGTGCCGATCGCGGCGTGGCTCGGGCAGGTGTTCGGATGGCGCGCTGCCTTCGTCTTCGTCGGCGTGATCGCTTTGATCGCCATCGTGCTGCTGAACCGCGACATCCCCGACATCGCACCTAAAGCCGGTGCCAGCCCGTGGCGCGAACTGGGTGCACTCAAGCGCAAGCAAGTGTGGTTCACGCTCGGCATCGGTGCCATCGGCTTCGGCGGCATGTTCTCGGTGTTCAGCTACATCAAGCCGACGTTGATCGAAGTGGCGGGGTTGCCGCTGGCCGGCGTGCCCTTCGTGCTGGCGTTGTTCGGCCTGGGCATGGTGGCCGGCAACCTGGTGGGCGCGCGGCTTGCCGACAAGTCGTTGCTGCGCACCATCGGCGGTCTCTTGGTTTGGTCGGCGCTGGTGCTGGCGCTGTTCTCTTTTGCGGCGCACCACGTCGTCACAGCGGCCATCAATGTCTTCCTGCTGGGCACCATCGTCGCCATCGCACCGGCCTTGCAGATCCGGCTGATGGACGTGGCGGGTGACGCGCAGACGCTGGCGGCTGCGCTCAACCACTCGGCTTTTAATATGGCCAACGCCCTCGGCGCGTGGCTTGGCGGCGCGGCGATCAGCGCCGGCCTGGGCTGGACCTCGACCGGCTGGGTCGGCGTCTTGCTCGCATTCGCGGGCATGGGTGTGTTCGCGTGGTCGATCACCAGTGCGCGGGCCGATACTCGGATGGCGCTGGCCCGCCAGATGACACGCTGATTCCGCTGCTTCGATGGTGGCCCGCGGTGACTGGCCGCTTTTGGTTCCGTAGCGAAATGCGGCACAAATTCGCGGAACCTCGGCTTCTGCAGCGACTGAAGTGAAAAGTCTTGGGTACCTTCGCTGGTCACTCAAACAAAAGACTCAGGAGGAATTTCAGCCATGAATATCGACACCACAGGCATCCAGCGGAGCCACATCCGCAACTCGGTCATCGCAGTCATCGCATTGGTCATGCTGGTCGCCTTCTGGCCACTCACGAGCGTGCCAACCGGTTACCGTGGCGTCATCACGGTCGGCGGCGCCATCAAGAGCCTGAAGGAAGAAGGGTACGTGCTGCTCTGGCCATGGGAAAAGAAGGTGGACTTCAACATTCGAGCCGAACAGGCCGACGTCGAAAAGGCCGAAGGCAGCACGCTGGATACGCAACCGGTCAATGTCAGCCTGACCGTGCGCTATTCGATCAGCCTGGACCGCGTCACGGAGGTGTACGAAAAGTACAGCCATGACGGTAACTTGGCGAGTTATGTGCAGACTGCGACGGCCGAAGTGTTCAAGGCCGTCACCGCGCGCTACACGGCAACCGATCTGATCGCGAAGCGTTCCAGCGTCAGCAACGACATCAGCGCCCTGCTGCGCGACAAAATGAAAGTGTTCGGCGCGCAGATCATCAGCATCGACATGCGCAACTTCAGCTTCAGTCCGTCGTACATGGCGGCGATCAACGAGAAGGTCACGCAGGAACAATTGCGGCAGGCGGCGGACAACAAGCTCAAGACGGTGGAGTCCGAACAAAAGCAGAAGGTCGCGGTGGCCGAGGCCGAGGCTGACGCCGCAAGGAAAACAGCAGACGGTGAAGCCTATGCACAGCTCAAGATCGCGACGGCACAGGCGGACTCGCTGAAGATCCAGAACGCGGCACTGGCGCAAAACAAGGACGTGCTCGAACTTCGTCGAATCGAGGTCGAGTTGGAAAAGGCGCGCAAGTGGAACGGGGCGTTGCCCACGAGCATCTACGCCGGAGCGCCGATCCCGTTCTTGAATCTCGAAAAGTCTTCGAGGTAGGCCACTCACCTCGCTGCCGTCAACGCGTTTCACCCGCCGTGTCTATCATGACCGTATGAGCATCCCCACCACCCGACTCGGCCGCACCGGCCTCACCGTGTCGCGACTCGCGCTCGGCACCATGACCTTCGGCCTGCAGACCGATGAAGCGACGTCGTTTCGCATCCTCGACAAGGCGACCGAAGGTGGCATCAACTTCCTCGACACGGCCGACGTGTACCCGCTCGGCGGCACTGTCGAGACGGCGGGCCGCACCGAAGAGATCATCGGCCGCTGGCTGAACGCCAAGGGCAAAAGCCGGCGCAGCGAGTTCATCCTTGCGACGAAGGCGGCGAACAAGGTCGGACCCAATCCGTGGGACCAGGGCAACTCGCGCAAGCACCTGCTGGACGCGATCGACCTTTCGCTCAAGCGTTTGCAGACCGATCACGTCGACCTGTACCAGCTCCATCACAACGACCCGCACACCCCGCTCGACGAAAGCCTCGAAGCGCTCGACACCATCGTGCGGTCGGGCCGTGCGCGCTACATCGGCGTGTCGAACTTTCTGGCTTATCGACTGGCGCGCGCCATCGGCCGGACCGAACTGCACAAGCTCACCAAGCTGGTGTCGGTGCAGCCGCGCTACAGCCTGCTGTTCCGCGAAATCGAACGCGAGTTGCTGCCGCTGGCGGACGAAGACGGCATCGGCGTCATTCCGTACAACCCGCTGGCTGGCGGCATGCTGACGGGCAAGTACAAACCGGATTCGAAGCCCGAAGACCAAACGCGCTTCACGCTCGGCACGGCCGGCGCGATGTACCAGGACCGCTACTGGAACGATCGCAGCTTTGCGACGATCGCGCAGCTGCATGCGCTGGCCGACGAAGCCAGCGTGCCGTTGGCGACACTGGCGGTGGCATGGGTGATGGCCAATCCGCTCATCACCGCGCCGTTGCTCGGCGCCAGTCGGCCCGAGCAGCTCGACGCCACGCTGGCTGCGGCCGAGTACAAGCTCGACCCCGCACTCAAACTGAAACTGGACGAGCTGACAGCCGACTACCGCAAGGGCGATGCACCCCGTTGACACCGCGGTACCAAGCCGGGAAAAATAACGGCGTTCTCCTTCACGGGAGCGAGCATGTCAGTCGGTCGTGATCTCATCGTGATCGGCGGCTCGGTGGGCGGTTTGAGCGCACTGTGCCGCTTCGTGGTGCCGTTGGCCGCCAACTTTCCCGCGGCCATCGTCGTCGCGATCTACAACGGATCGGCCGCGGGTTCCGGCGCCAACGACAGCACACAGCTGCCTGCCATCGTGGCCCAGCACACGCGATTGCCGGTGCTCGATGCGGTCGATGGCGAAGAATTTCATCCTGGCAGCATCTATCTGGCACCCCAAGGTCATCACATCGTCGTCCTGCCCACCGGCCGCTTCGACTCGTACGACGCGGCCAAGGTGCGCTACCCGGCACCGGCAGCCGACCCGTTGTTCCGCTCGGCGGCCGCTTCCTACGGGCGCCGCGTCATCGGCATCGTGCTCAGTGGCACCGAAGACGACGGCACCGCCGGCCTGAAAGCCATCCATAGGGAAGGCGGCATCTGCATCGTGCAGAGTCCATCGGACGCCACCGCGCGCGGCATGCCGACCAGTGCCTTGCTGTCGAATCACACCGACTTCTGCGTGCTGCTCGACGAAATACCCAAACTGCTGCTGTCGCTGGTGAGCCCGACGGGCCGCGCCGGCTGAAACTGTCGGAGCAGTCAGTTAACCGCCGTCGCGCGCATGCACGGTGGGATGGAGAGCGAGACCAGCGTCGATGGCATCAATACCATCGGCTTCAGCGTGGCGCCCTCCGCACTGCCCGATTCGATTAAAGAGGCCGCATAGTCTCGGCGCTGACAATCATGCTCATCAATCTGTTTCGTAAAGACAAAAATGCCCGACACCCTGCTTGGCGGTTTGCGAATTCTGGTGACGCAGGCGGACGACTTCATGGGGCCGACGTTGTGCGAAGTCCTGGCCGAGCACGGTGCGGACGTCATCGCGAGTCGGGAATCGCTGATCGACCCGACCGCGCCCGCCGCTGTCGTCACGGCTGCCGGACGCGTCGATGTGTTGATTGCGAATCTGGCCGTTCCGTCACCGTCTACCGAAGTGGTTTCCATCAGCGACGATGAATGGCGCGCTACTTTTGCAGCGCTGGTCGATCCGCTGCCGCGGCTGGTGCGGGCCGTGCTGCCTTCGATGATCGAGCGCAGGCGGGACGCATTCTCGTCATGGGCAGCGCGACGGCTTTGCGCGGAATGCGCCGCACGGCGACGTACGGCGCGGCCCGCGCGGCCCAGATCGGGTACGTCCTGAGTGCGGCCCTCGAGGCCGCTCAGCACAACGTGCAGATCAACGCGATTGCCCAGAATTTTGTGGAGAACCCGACGTACTACCCGGTCGAGGTCCAGGCCAAGCCACGCTTCCAGGAGTTCATGAAGCGTGAGGTGCCGCTCGGCAGACTCGTCACCGCGAGGGAGGACGCCGAGTTCGCCGCTTACCTGTGCAGCAAAGCAGCGGCGTGCTTCGTAGGCCAGGTATTTCCCGTTGCCGGGGGTTGGGCGATTCGATGACGCGCTGACCCGATGCCATCCGGGTCGCCCAGCTCGGGACCGATGCCGAGGCCGCGGTGGCTGCCGCAGCAGCAAGCAATTTCCTTCGCGCTGAACGTTCTTCGCTTCTGCCGCAAAATCTTGGCGACATGCAGCGCTTTGCCCCTCTCCTCGATCACATCAGCGCGCGGGCGCGGGAGTTGCCATGGCGCAACTGATGACGCTCATGATCGAGAACGCGCTCGCCCTGATCTTCGGGGTCAGCGTGGCCGCCCGTCTCGGCTTGCCGGTGCCGGCCGCGCCGGTGCTGGTGGTGGCCGGCGCACTGGTGTCCATCGGCCAGGTGTCGCTGCCAGGCGCGCTGCTGGTCGCCGTGCTCGGCAACCTGATCGGCGACGGGGCCTGGTTCTATGCGGGCCGTCGCTACGGTCATCGCTTCATGCGGCTGCTGTGCCGCATCTCGCTGTCGCCGGATTCATGCGTACGCCGCAGCGAATCGCTCATCACGCGCTGGGGCGGCTTGTCGCTGCTGGCGGCCAAGTTCGTGCCCGGCGTGTCGGTCGTGGCACCGCCGATGGCAGGTGCGCTCGGCATGTCGTCCTCGCGCTTCGTGCTGTTCGAAGTCGGTGCTGCATTGGTTTGGGCAGGCGTGTTTCTTGGTTTGGGCTACGCCTTCCGCGACAGTGTGCAGAGCGTGTTGAATGGCCTGGCCGATGCCGGCGGCGTCGCGACCCTCGTGGTGGTGGGTGCGGTGCTCGCGACACTGGCGGTTCGATACGAGCGACGGCGGCGCTTCATTCAACTGACCCGCATGCCGCGCATCGCGGTGAACGAGTTGTATGACTTGATGGGCACCGAAACGCCACCGCTGGTCATCGACGTGCGCGGCAACGCGAGCATTCAGATCGACCCGCGCCGCATTCCCGGCGCACTGCCCTTGAGCCTCAAAGACATCCAGCGTCGCCGCACCGCAAATGCATTCGATGGTGCGCGCGATGTGGTTCTCTATTGCGATTGTCCGAATGACGTTTCGGCTGCCCTGGCAGCGGGCGCGCTGGCCGCGCAAGGCGTGCCGCGCGCCCGGCCACTGGCGGGAGGACTCGATGCGTGGGTGGCGGCGGGCCGGCCGACGTCGTTGCACGCGATAGCGACGGTGGAACGCAAGGCCGGTGCGCCGGACGCCACCGCGGGCGCCATTGCAAACGCCATTGCAGACGCCACTGTCCTGCCCGGCGTCAATCTCTGAATCGCTCCAAGACACTCGCTCGTGCCCTTACCGACAGCCCCGCTCGCCAAACCGTCGGTCGTCGATTCGTCCCCACCCCAAGGACTCACCACCGGCCTGACCTTCGTCTTTGCCGTCGCCTGCGGTTTGTGCGTTGCCAACATCTACTACGCGCAGCCGTTGCTCGGTCCGATCTCCGCCAGCCTCGGCCTGCACGCGGGCCTGGCCGGGCTGATCATGACGTTGATCCAACTCGGCTTCGGCAGCGGCCTGTTGCTGCTGGTGCCGCTGGCCGACGTCATCGAGAACCGGCGCCTCATCTGCTGCATGCTTTCGGTAGTGGTGGTCGGCTTGGGCGGCATCGCGTTGTCCAATTCGGCCGTTACTTTCCTGGCGGGATCTTTCGTGGTCGGCCTATGCGCCGTGGCAGCGCAGGTGCTCGTTCCATTCGCTTCCCACCTGGCGCCGGAGGCCACGCGTGGCAAGGTGGTCGGCAACATCATGGCGGGGTTGCTGGCCGGCATCATGCTGGCGCGGCCGTTCTCCAGCCTGGTCGCGGCGGGCTTCGGTTGGCGCGCTGTGTTCTGGATTTCCGCTGTGGTCATGGCCGCGCTCATCGTCGTGCTGTGGCGTGCGTTGCCGGAACGCCATCCGCATGGGTCGGTCGGATACAGGCGCACCATGGCGTCCTTGCCTGGGATCGTGTGGCGCACGCCGTTGCTGCGGCGCCGGGCGTTCTACCAGGGGATGATGTTCGCGGCTTTCCAGACCTTCTGGACTGCCGTGCCGCTGGCCCTGGTGCATGAGTTCGGCATGGGGCAGGGCGGCATCGCCGCCTTCGCACTTGCCGGTGCCGCAGGTGCATTGGCCGCCCCCTGGTCGGGCCGTCTGGCCGACCGCGGCTTGATGCGTCCTGCCACTGGCTGGGCCATCGCGGTGGGGCTGCTGTCCTTCATGATCGGCGCCGTGTCGGTGCACTACCACTCGCTCGCAGGACTGGTGGCGTCTGCCGTGTTGCTCGACGGTGCGGTGCAGCTTTGCCAGGTGCTCAGCATCCGGAGCATCTTCATGCTGGCGCCGGAACTGCGCGGCCGTTTGAACGGCCTCTTCATGACGTTCATTTTCCTTTGCGCCGCCGTGGCGTCGGGCCTCGCAGCAGCGGTGTACGCCTTTCACGGATGGACGGCGCTGTGTCTTCTGGGTGGCGGCTTCATCTTTGCGGCGGCGCTGCTGTATGCGACCGAATTTCGCAGTCGTCGGATGCTGGCGGCGGCTTGATCTGAGCGTCATACTGACGCCGTCCTGATCACTGGAGCGCACGATATGAAGCGGGTCCCGTTTGTCGGCCAAACGCCGGAACCGTCGATTTCCCCATTCGTCCGCGACGCATGACTGAAATCGCAATGCGAATCGGCACAGCGACAGCGGCAGACCTCGATGGAATCGTGGCGTTGCAGGCGTCCAATCAAACCTCGCTCGGTGGCATGTTGTCGGCTGAAATTGCGCGCTCCCGCATCGAGGCGATGATGCAAAGCATGCCGATGATCGTCGTGCGGTGCGCGCACCGCATCACCGGCTTTCTCATGGCGGCACCGCGCGAGATCAATGCCGATCTGCCGGTCGTACAGGCAATGTTCAATGCCTATCCGGGTGCGGCAAATGCGTATGTCTACGGTCCGGTCTGCGTGGCGCAGGAAGAGCGCGGCAAGGGCCTCGCGGCAGCGATGTTCTCTGAGCTGCGACGCCTGGAGCCGGGGCGCGAAGGCGTTCTGTTCATTCGTGGCGACAATGTCGCGTCGCTTCGTTCTCACGAAAAAATGGGCATGCGAGAGGTCGGCAGGTTCGGCTTGAACGGACTCGATTTCGCCGTTTTTGCGTATGTCGGATAACGGTTGGTATGGACTCCCTCATAGCCGCCTCTGCGCGCTCGCTCGCTGCCGGTGACGCGCTCGGCGCCCTCAAGCGGGTGGCCCTGCGCGACGATCCGCCGGCATTGGCGCTGCGCGGCATCGCGATGGCACAACTCGGCGATTACCCCCGCGCCCGCGAACTGTTGCGACGCGCGGCGCGTGGCTTCGGCACGCATGAAGAAGCGGCACGCGCTCGTTGCATCGTCGCCGAGGCGGAGGTGGCGCTGGCGATGCGCGACCTTGGCAGCTCTTTCCCGTCTTTGCGCTCGCTGGCTGCGGCGGCGACCACCCTGGAGGCGAGAGCCGATCGCGCCGATACGACCGATCTTGGCAACGCGCTGCAGGCACGCTTGATCGTGGCGCGCAGATTGCTGTTGCTCGGTCGTCTCGACGAGGCTGCGGACGCGTTGGCACAGCTCGACGTGCGCGCTTTGCCGTCGCCTTTTGCGGCTGTCGCAGCGGTGGCAGAACTGACAGCGGCCGAGCTGGCGCTGCGTTCGCTGCGGGTGGCGCAGGCGCATGCGGCGCTCGGGCGCGCGCAAGAAGCGGCCGCGCGTGCCCGCGTGCCTGCGCTGATGGCCGAGGTCGCGGAGGCGCAAGCTGGGTTCGACCGTCCGGCCGCGCGGCGCGTTGTCGCCGGCATCGAACTGACACTGCGGCTCGACCAGGTCGCAGCGCTGTTCGCCTCGAACGCCCTGGTGGTCGACGCCTGCCGCCGCGGACTGCAGGCGGGCGATGCGTGGCTGCCACTGGCCAGCCGGCCGGTGCTGTTCGTGCTGCTGCGTGCGCTGGCTGAAGCATGGCCCGGCGAGGTGAACCGCGAAGCTCTGATCGCCAGCGCGTTTCGCATTCGGCGCCCCGACGAGACGCACCGCGCGCGGTTGCGGGTCGAGATCGGCCGTCTGCGCGCGCTGGTGAGCGCATCGACGCAGATCGAGGCCACGGCGCGCGGCTTCGCGCTTCGACCACAGGGCGCGCGCGAGGTTGCCGTGCTGGCACCGCCCATCGATGGCGACCAGGCGTCGCTGGTGGCGTTGCTGTCCGATGGCGCGGCATGGTCGACGTCAGCACTTGCGCTGGCTTTAGGCGCCAGCCAGCGCACCGTGCAGCGCGCGCTGGCCGAGCTCGAAGCCGAGGGCAGGGTGCGCGCCATCGGCCAGGCGCGGGCGCGCCGCTGGCTGGCGCCGCCGCTGACCGGATTCACGACGATCTTGTTACTCCCCGCTGCGCTGCGGATTCAATAAAGTTGTCTCCACGGCGCCGATTTCAGCGCGCTGAAAGGAGTCAGAGATGAATAGCAATGTGAGCAAAGAGAGACCGGCGGCCAAGGTTCGCCCGGCAGAAATCGTCGGTGAGTACGGGCCGTTCGTCGGTTCCGACAAGGTGCACGGCGTGACCCACGACGGCCACAACGTGTGGGCCGCCACCGGCGCCTTGCTGGTCGCCTTCGACCCGTCGAACGGTGCCATTGCACGCACGCTCGACCGCCCCTGCGACGCCGGCACCGCGTTCGACGGCACGCATCTCTATCAAATCGCCGAGACGCGCATCGACAAGATCGACCCGAAGACGGGCGCGGTCGTGGCGTCGATCCCGGCGCCCGGCAGCGGCAGTGATTCAGGGCTCACCTGGGCCGAAGGCAGCTTGTGGGTCGGCCAATACCGCGACCGCAAGATCCATCAGATCAATCCGGAAACGGGCGCAGTGATCCGATCGATCGAGTCGAACCGCTTCGTCACCGGCGTGACCTGGGTCGACGGCGAACTCTGGCACGGCACCTGGGAAGCCGAAGAGAGCGAACTGCGCCGCATCGATCCGCAAAGCGGCACCGTGCTGGATCGGCTCGCGATGCCGAGCGGCACCGGTGTCAGCGGACTCGAGTCCGATGGCGCCGACCTCTTCTATTGCGGCGGCGGAGACAGCGGAAAGGTCCGCGCCGTGCGACGCCCGAAGCAACGGGCCTGATCGGGCCGACGATCGAAACGATTCAATCAATCAAGGAGCACATCATGAACACCGCCGTCGATGAAGCGAAGGGCCTGAACCATTCCGTCGTGTCGAACGAGCGCTGGCTAAGCGCGCGCCAGGCGCTGCTCGTGCGCGAAAAGGAGTTGATGCGGATGCAGGACCAACTCGCGCGTGACCGCCGTTCGCTGCCGTGGCAACGCGTCGAAAACAACTACGTGTTCGATGCGTCCGAAGGCCGTCGCACGCTGTCTGAACTGTTCGAGAGCCGCAGCCAGTTGCTGGTGCAGCACTTCATGTTGGGTCCCGGTTGGGAGCAAGGCTGCCCGAGCTGCTCCTTCATGGCAGACCACACCGACGGCATGACCCTGCACCTGGCGCACCGCGACGTCACGATGGTCGCTGTGTCACGCGCACCGCTCTCCCAGATCGAACGCTTTCGTGAGCGCATGGGCTGGAAGTTCAAGTGGGTGTCGTCCAACGGCAGTGACTTCAACTACGACTTCGGTGTCAGCTTCAGGCCCGACGCGCTGGCCAGGGGCGAGGTCGACTACAACTTCCACATGACTTCGTTTCCAGGCGCAGAAGCGCCCGGCATCAGTGCCTTCTACAAAGACGATTCCGGTCAGGTCTTTCGCACCTATTCGACGTATGGCCGCGGGGTGGAAGTCATGATGGGCACCTACCACATGCTCGATCTCATGCCGCTGGGCCGAGCCGAGCGTGACGTGCCCTACAAGATGGAATGGGTGCGGCACCACGATCGCTACGAGCCGGCACAGAAGGTACCGACGACGGCGACGTCAATTGACTTCGCGAGTCCGGCCTTCCCAATAGGGCTTCCGTAGCTCTGTCTTCAGAATCTTCCCAGCGCCCGTCATCGGCAGCGCATCGCGAAACTCCGTGCTGCGCGGGCACTTGTAGCCGGCGATCAGTTGGCGGCAATGGTCCGCCAGTTGCTTTGTCGTCGCGCTGGCGCCCGGTTTGCACACCACCACCGCGTGCACCGACTCGCCCCACTCGTCGCTGGGAATGCCGATCACGGCGCATGCGGCCACAGCGGGGTGCTGGCTGAGGGCGTTCTCGACCTCGGCCGAATACACGTTCTCGCCGCCGCTCACGATCATGTCCTTCATGCGGTCGACGATGTAGAGGTAGCCGTCGTCGTCCATGCGGCCACCGTCGCCGGTATGCATCCAGCCATCGCGCAACGCGGCGGCGGTTTGCTCCGGTTTGTTCCAGTAGCCGAGCATCACGTTGGCACCACGCACCGCCACCTCGCCGACAGTGCCGCGCGGCACCTCGACGCCCAGCGGGTCGACCACGCGCACCTCGGTCGTGAGTGACGCGCGGCCGGCCGATCGCAGCAGGCCGGTCTGTGCCGCTTCGCTCTTGTGATCCGCAAAGCTGAGATACGTCGCGCAGGGCGACAGCTCGGTCATGCCATAGGCCTGGACGAAGTCGGCACCGGGAAAGCGCTTCATTGCCCGCTGCAGCACGCCTTCGCTGATGACCGACCCGCCATAGCTCATCACCTTCACAGTGCTCAGGTCGTACTGCGCCGCGTCCGGATGGTCGGTGGCCAGCTGGATCATGGTGGGCACGAGCATCAGGTGCGTCACGCGTTGCGCCTGGATGACCTGCAGCGTGCCCAGCGGAGTGAACATCGGGGCGATGATGAAGGTGCCGCCGGCGGCCGCATGGGCGAGCATCAGCGCCGCACAGGCGATGTGGAACATGGGCGCGATCAGCAAAGCGCGGCCGCTCGCTTCGGTGAGACCTTCGCCGAGTGCCGACAACGCGTTGGCACACAGGCTGTCGTGCGTGAGCATCACGCCTTTGGGAAATCCGGTGGTGCCCCCGGTGTACATCACGCCGGCGAGATCCTGGCCACTGCGAGCGGCGTCGGGAACAGGGGCTGCGGCCGCCACGATGGCTTCGTAGTCGAGCATGCCTTCGGGCGTCTCGCCATCGCCGACGTAGACCAGCGTCTGCAGCACCTTGCTTCTACTGCGCAGATCGAGCCCCACCGCTTTGAACTGCTCGTCGACCAGCAGGATGCGGGTTTCGCAATCGTCCAGCGAATAGGCGATCTCGGCTGCGCTCCATCGGATGTTGACCGGATTGACCGCACCGCCACCCCACCAGGTACCGAAGTAGAACTCCAGATAGCGATCGGAGTTGAGACTCAACATGCCGACGCGATCGCCGCGTGCCATGCCCAGTACCTGCAGTGCACCCGCCAGTTTGGCGACGCGATCTGCGTACTGCGCGTAACTGTGTTGGCGTGGTCCGCAGATCGTTGCGGTCCGCCGGGGATGCTGCTGCACCGCACGGTGCAGTCCTTGCGTGAGATACAGCGGCATGGGCTTCTCCTCGACAGTTTCTGGGTTTACCGGCGCGACGTTATCGGCAAACGGCAGCGGCAATGCCTAGGCAGAACCCGTGCTGCAAGATGCCGCACATGATCGAACTTCCCCACAGCCCCGCCGCCGACCGCAACAAGCAACCCATCCTCGATGCGCTGAGTCGGGTCTTGGGAGCGCGCGGCAATGCATTGGAGATTGCTTCCGGAACGGGCCAGCATGTCGCCGCATTCGCGTCGGCTCTGCGCGAATGGGTGTGGCAGCCCACCGATGTCGACGCCAGCATGTTGCCCGCGCTGGCGAGCCGCATCGAGGACGCCGGGCTGCCCAATCTGCGACCGCCGCTTCTGCTCGACGTGACGGCGCCTCAGTGGCCGTCTCATGGCTCAGCTCTGACCAAAAGCTTCGACGCGATCTATTGCGCCAACATGTTGCACATCGCGCCGCCCGCCGCGTGCGCCGGCCTCATGCGAGGGGCAGCGCGGCATCTGCTTTCCGGCGGAATGCTCATCACGTACGGCCCGTACTTCGACGAAAGCCCGCCGGCGCCGAGCAACCGAGCGTTCGATGAAAGCTTGCGTGCCCGCAATCCGCTCTGGGGAATCCGACGCTTGAAGGATGTCGCGGCAGAGGCCCAGCGCCACGGCCTCGTGTTGCGTGAGCGGCACGAGATGCCCGCGAACAATCTGCTGCTGGTCTTCGTGCTCGCGTGAGACCGAGGAGGTGCTTCAGAATGCGCACATGGACCCGCGCTCGAACGATGTTGCAACCCTGACCGACTCCGCCCTGGCAGAGGCCGCGTTCATGGAGCGACGCAAGGCCGCGCAAGGTAATTTCTACGCGCTGGAGCGCGCGCAGGAGTTGGAGAGCGAACTGCGCCGTCGCGCGGGCATCGTCAGCACACTGGGCGCGCCGCTCGCGTTCGCGCGGCCACGGCGGGCTCCGTGGTGGCGCTTCTGGTAACGCGATTGCGCGGCTGAACTCAGGCGATGTCGAAGCGATCCAGGTTCATCACCTTGGTCCATGCCGCCACGAAGTCAGCGACGAACTTCTGCTTTCCGTCCGAGCTTCCGTAGACTTCGGCGACAGCGCGCAGCTGCGCGTTCGAGCCGAACACCAGATCCGCGCGCGTGCCGGTCCACTTGACTTCGCTCGACTTGCGGTCGCGCCCTTCGAACTGCTCACCGGCACCGGCGACAGATTTCCACTCCGTGCCCATGTCGAGCAGGTTGACAAAGAAGTCATTGCTCAACGTGCCCGGCTTGCTGGTGAGAACACCATGCTTCGAGTTCCCGGTATTGGCGCCGAGTACCCGCAGGCCACCAACGAGCACCGTCATTTCGGGCGCCGTAAGCATCAGCAACTGCGACCGGTCGATCAACATGGCTTCAGCGCTTACGCCCCAGCCTGCCTTCATGTAATTGCGAAAGCCATCGGCTACCGGTTCCAACTGAGCGAACGAATCCACATCGGTTTGCTCTTGCGTGGTGTCCATGCGCCCCGGCGTGAAGGGCACGACGACGCCGCCGTCTGCCGCTTGTTCCACGCCGACACCGCCGGCCAGCACGATCAGGTCGGCCACAGAGACCTTCTTGCCGCCGTTTTGGGCGCCGTTGAATTCGCTCTGGATGCCTTCGAGCGTTTTCAGAACCTTCGACAGCTGGTCTGGCTGGTTGACAGCCCAATCCTTCTGCGGGGCCAGCCGAATCCGTGCACCGTTCGCACCGCCGCGTTTGTCGGAGCCGCGGAAAGTCGAAGCCGACGCCCAGGCGGTCGAGACCAGCTGCGCGTTGGTCAAGCCCGACGACGCGATCTTCTTCTTCAGGGTTTCGATGTCTTGTGCATCGACCACGGCGTGGTCGAGCGCAGGGATCGGGTCCTGCCAGATCAAGACTTCAGCCGGCACGTCGGAACCGAGGTAGCGAACGCGTGGTCCCATGTCGCGGTGCGTCAGCTTGAACCAGGCGCGGGCGAACGCGTCGGCAAACTGGTCGGGGTTCGCGAGGAAGCGACGCGAAATCTTTTCGTAGGCCGGGTCTGCGCGCATCGCGATGTCTGTGGTCAACATCATCGGAGACAGGCGCTTTGAAGAGTCGAACGCGTGCGGGATCGTGCCGGCACCGGCGCCGTTCTTCGGCGTCCACTGGTGCGCACCTGCAGGGCTCTTCGTCAATTCCCAGTCGTATGCGAACAGGTTTTCGAAGTAGCTGTTGCTCCACTTCGTCGGCGTTGTCGACCAGGTGACTTCGAGGCCGCTGCTGATCGCATCGACGCCCTTGCCGGTGCGAAAGCTGCTCTTCCAGCCGAGTCCTTGTTCGTCGACGTGGGAGCCCTCGGGCTCAAACCCGACGTGCTCCGTGGGGCCTGCACCATGGGTCTTGCCGAAAGTGTGGCCGCCGGCGTTCAATGCCACGGTTTCCTCGTCGTTCATTGCCATGCGGCTGAACGTTTCGCGGATGTCATGGGCAGAGGCGGCCGGGTCGGGATTGCCGTCCGGGCCTTCGGGGTTGACGTAGATCAAGCCCATCTGCACCGCGCCGAGCGGCTGCTCGAGCACGCGCGAGTGCGGTACTTCGCTGTTGTCGTCTGCGGGCAGGACACCGTGCGTCTTTTCGACGCCCGGCGAGCCCTGTGCATAGCGGATGTCGCCACCCAGCCACTTGGTTTCACGGCCCCAATACACGTCCTGATCGGGTTCCCACACGTCCACGCGGCCACCGGCGAAACCGAAGGTCTTGAACCCCATGCTCTCCAACGCGACGTTGCCCGTGAGGATCATCAGATCGGCCCAGGAGATCTGGTTGCCGTATTTCTGCTTTATAGGCCAGAGCAGGCGGCGCGCCTTGTCCAGATTGGCGTTGTCCGGCCAGCTGTTGATGGGCGAGAAACGTTGCTGACCGCGGGCTGCACCGCCACGACCATCGCCGATGCGGTAAGTGCCGGCGCTGTGCCATGCCATGCGGATGAAGAGGCCGCCGTAATGACCGAAGTCGGCTGGCCACCAGTCCTGCGAATCGGTCATCAGAGCAGTGAGGTCCGACTTCAGTGCGGTCAGGTCCAGCTTCTTGAATTCTTCGGCGTAGTTGAAGTCGGGTCCCAGCGGGTCTGACTTTGACGAGTGCTGATGCAGCAGATCCACGCGCAATTGATTCGGCCACCATTCACGGGTCGTCGTGCCGGCGCCGGTGGCCTGGTTGAAGGGACACTTCGCTTCGCTCTTTTCACTCATGGGGATGCTCCTGTGGTTTTCAGTACGGGTGGGGAGCAAATTCTGTCGCAGAAACTGGGCAGAAGCGAATAGGACTACCTAATGCCAGTGATAGCGGGCGGGTCCTGCGCCGCGATGCGTCGCCGATGCGCAAAGCGAACTACCGTGACGCCGGCCCGTGCCTGCCGCAGCGAAGGCATGACCAACACGCAATCGTCATACGGCGTCAAGATTGGCTCGCCACCGTTGATGCCGATCACGGTGCCCGCTGCGGGGATCACCTCCAGCCCCTTCAAAGGCCTGACGAACTCGACCCCCCCGGCGCGTGCGACGACGCCACCGGTAACCTCCAAAATCCACGGCTTGGCCACGTCGGGCAGTCGCCATGTCGGCAGCACATTTTGTGCATCGGCTTCGTCGACGATGCCCGATGCCAGCAGAAAGCGCAGGCACTGATCCTGCGCCACGTCGCGGCTTCGCAGGTCGCCATGAAAACCGCATTCCACCAACAGCGAACGGGCACCGGCGGCCACGCCGTCAGCACTGCCGAAGCGGCCATAGTCGCGCATGCGAATACCGTCTTTGTGCCCTGCGTCGACCACGATGTGCTCGGCGGCTTTCATCTGCACCGCAAGGTCGATGTTCGCGGGCTGAAGGCCGCTCAGCGTCAATGGCGGTCCAGGTTCATGCATCGAATGGAGGTCGAGCAACCAGTCGGCTTCGCGCACGAAAGGCTCGAGCGCTGCGGCCCTACGTCGCTCAATGGTCACAGGCTCCGCCAGGCGCTCCGACGACCATTGGCGGTTCAGGTCTTCGTCCACGAAGCGCGATGCGTCGTGGTTCGCTGCGTCGAAGCGATCGAAGGCTGCGAGGTTGCACAACGCCAGTGTCAGCTGGCCGCGGCGCGGACGCACGCCGGCCTCGAGCAGCCCTTTCAGCGCCCAGGCGCCGCAAAGTTCGTTGCCATGCACCAGCGCCGAGATCATCACGTGCCGCCCCGGCGCACCACTGTCGAAGCGCCAGACGCCTTCGACGCCGGTGTTGCCGACGCGCCAAGGCGTGATGTCCGGAGCCGTGAGCGCGAAAGCGGGGATGTCTTGCATGCTGACTTGTCCTAGGTATTGCGAACGGCACGATCTTGCAGCAAGTGGCCGACGCTCGGCCTCTGGGGCTTATGTCGCCATGTTTCTTTGAGCGCCCGACTGTGCCTTGCGAGCTTGGTAAACGGCCATCCCGATTCCGGCAACGCTCCCGGTGAGCGCCTGGACGGACAGCCCTTTGGTCAGTAAGAAAAGGTCGAGTGCGATCAAGCCGCTGCCCAGAACGCACGCCACCGCGACACGCCAGCGCGGTGCCGCAGCCCAGCCACCCAGCACGAAGCCGAGGTGGCTCAGGAGTGAACCCAATGGCTGGAGCAAGTACACGAACGCCATATCCTCATCCCCGATGTGGAAGACGCCGATGAAGGCCCGCAAAAGCCAGGTTAGAGCGAGCAAGCCAAGCAACGCGAACGGAAGCACCGCGGCCCATCGCCCGATATCCGGCCAGGTTCGCATTCCCTTGAAGCCGCCGCTGTCGTCGATGCTGAGAAAGCTTGGCTTCTTTGTTGGCTTCGGGCTGGGCGACTCCGCGTTGCCCGGTTTCTTTTTGACTCGGACGAACAAGGCGACAACGACGGCGATCATCGCCAGGGAGAAGAGAAGGGAGAGCGTATTTGGCATGTTGGTCAATGCCCGCATTGGTTGGACGCTTCAACCGTCTTGTTGCGCGCGTTGGACCATGCAGTGGCGGCTGAGGCGATTGCCTGACCGTCGCCGGCCTCGACGAGTCCCGCTAACGTGCGGGTCGCACCCATGAGCGAATCGACCGACGACTTGTACATTTCGCACACCGGGTCCCACGCAGGCTTGGCCTTGGGGTCGCGCTTCATCGTGCCGAGTTCTGCGTTGGCGAGGCTCAGTGCCTGCAGCGGCGCTGCGATGGCTGCGACTTGCGCCTTGTCGGACAGACCGGCTTTCACCGCGATCGTGAGCTTGCGCACTTCGAGCGACACCTTGAGCTTGTGGAAGCGCACCGTGCCGGGCGGGAGCGAGGCCAACTCGGCCTCGTCGCGTTTGAGCGTTTGCTTTGAAAGGGCGGTGCCGAACACGCTGGTCGCCTTGCCGGCAGCGATGAGCGCTACCACGAACGGACCGTCCATCGCCCGCGCTTTGACGCCCTTGTCGCTCAGGTATTCCTTGGTCTTCTCGTAGGTGTCGGCTTCTTTCAGCAGCGGGTTCAGTCTTTCGAGCGCGGCCTTGAGCGCCGTGGCTGGTTCGTCGAGTTCCGGCAGTGATTCGCTGATCGCCGTCGCCCGGTCGAAGGCCTGCAATGGCGCGTCGACATCGTTGCCATTCACCCGGTAACTGTCGAGCGGCGGATTGCCCTTGGCATTCATCTTCGGGTTGGACTGGCGATAGTCTTTGAGGATGTTGCCGAAGTCGTGCCATGGCAGCAACTTGTTGTAGGCGACCACATAGGCGTTGAGTTTCTCGGTCTCTTGCTTTTCCGGCACCACGAGGCCGGCGAGTTTGGGCACGACGTCGGGCTTGCAGGCAGCGAGAGAAAGGGTGAGGGCAAGAGTCGCCGCGCCACAGGCGAGGCAGACACAAAGCCGCGCGGCGGACGCGCGTGGTGAAACCGACATGATCGTCATGAAATTCCTCCTGAATCTTTTTGTATGAGCCGGGGACTCTACACAGCACACACCTGCTTTTGCCCATAGTCACGTGCCTTTGTCGACGGTTTCACAGAGAGCCTGTGCATCTGGTGTGCCTTTTGACTTTTGCTGCGCTCACTACACTGAACCCCATGCGTCGAGCCACCCACTTGCATCGCGATCCAACTCGCCTTACTTCCTATTTCCGGGGTGGCTTTGTGATGCGCAGCCGAAGCGTGAGCGACATCGTGTTGTCGGCCGTCCTCGATGTGCCTGCGCTTTCAGGGAGGTTGATGGCCGACTGGGAAAGAGAGATCTCTGTGCGCCTGGGCCTCGAACCCGGTGATGTCGAGCCTTTGCCCTTGACGCGCGCACGTGCGCGCTGGCCGGACTACAAGCACTGCGTTAAGGCGGCATCGGACTGGACGCGCGCGATCGGACTCGAAGAGGTCATCGCCACCAGTGACATCGCGCTGATGGCGTGCCGCGGCGCGAGGTACCACCACGACGGCGCGCAGTACGGCGGTGCCGCTTTCTGCAATCTCTTCCTGAGCGAGGACAAGGGGCTCGACGTGCACTTCCCGGTGAGCGGACATCGCATTCCGCTGGTCAGGGGCACGGTGCTGGTATTCGATACGGGCCAGCCGCACGCGGTGATCAGGCGCGACCGCGGCGGCTTCAATGCAGCCGATTTCGCATCCGATCTGGATTGCACTCAAGTCTTCCTGACATGGGAACTTCCAATCGAAAACATCGATGTCGCGCGCGCATTGGGAGTCGACTTCGACATCGAGCCCTCGATCGCGTCACGGCTGGAGGAAGAGCAAGTCTGGCGGAACGACGCACCAATGATCGTATGCCCGGAATCCGGGACTTGTCAGTTGCCGATGGGCGTTGGCGGTGCGCATGGCAAATGAAAGACATTGAACTCTTCCCGCCGGCCGGCACCTTCAAGACAAAAGCGGATATGGCCACAGTGCAAATATCGCAGCTATCTACATCGCCCAGATCCGGGGCGCCGCCGCTCGCAGTGCCCACACTTCCGCGCGCCACGCGAGCCACACCTGACGCAGCAACTGCATGGCCGGCTCCACAACCGGCGCCAGCACGCGCAGCACGATCACCTCCGGCTGCGGACTGGTCGTGCCGACCGATTCGCAGAGGCTGTGCGCATCGCTCAAGGCGCGCGCAATGTCGAGCAAGGTATCGCGCCGTGCCTTCGGCATGGGTGAACCACTGATGAAAAATAGCGACGCCATGCAGCGGTTGCCAGCCAATCCGATGGGGCTCTGGAGCAACCGCCGGTCGGCCGCGTCGATGCGCCCGCGCTCCAGCCACTTGCCCGGCACTTCGATGTGCTGCAGCAGCGTGCCGCGGTCGAAGGGCAGGTTGGCGTGCGGCAGGCCGAGGGCGGTCACGTCCCAGCCGATGAGTTCGGCGCCCGGTGCGGCATCGATGGTGATGTGGTTCTCGGCGCGGCAGCCGCTGTAGCAGATCGCCTCCAGCGGCAACCATTCGAGGCGTGCCTCCGGTGCCAGTGAGAGGTGCGTTCGTTGCAAAGCCAACTCGCCGTCGGAGCGATAGAAGCGCGATGCGCCGGGCGTCGTGATCAGGCCGTGACTGCCGCCTGCGACCTTGACGTCGATGTCGAGCGTGTCGCCGCCGACCAGTCCGCCGGGTGGGTGGACCAGCACGTTATGGCACACCGCATCGCCTTCGGGATACAGGCTCTGCAGGATGCGCAGTGGACCGTCGTGCCTGAAGCGGGCGACGCTGCGGTTTTGTTCGTTCTGGTAGTCGAGATGAAGTCGGGCGTGCCACGGCATGCGGCGAGTCTAAGGGGCCGACTCGAGGCCCTCGTGTGCCGCAGCGGCGTCGTGGATCAGCGCAGGCCCGATGCCCGACCAGACGATGGCGCCCGCGCACATCACGCAAGGCTCGCCCAAGGTGCCGACGAGGAAAACGCACACCAAAACACCTGGGCAGCACACACGGGTGCCTCCGATCCGCTTGAAAGAAGGACCGAGATCGAGGCCATGCTGGACTGATCGACCAGCGCGCCTTGTCAGCGTGTTTCCCAGAAGCCGCGGTGCGTCGCAATCATCTCGCCGGTCAACGCCGGCACCGGGCCGATCACCTCGACCGCCTTCTGCCCGCGTGCGAACACCTCGCGGCACGGCAGGCTCAAGGTCGGGTTCTCGGGATGGTCGCCGGTGAGCGCGAGCAGGTCGGCTTCTTCGGCGCCGTAGACGATGCGACCGATGTTCGCCCAGTACGCGGTGCCCGCACACATCGCGCAGGGCTCGAAGGTCGTGACCAGCGTGCACTGCCACAGGTAGTCCGCGGGCCAGTTCCGTGCCGCGTGGCGCGCCAGCGTCGCCTCTGCATGATGGACCGTGTCGATGTTGCCCTGCTCGGCCAGCACCGTCTCGCCGTCGGGTGCGATGAGCACTGCCCCGAACGGGTGTCGGCCCATCGCCATGGCGCGTCGCGCGACTGCGTCTGCCCGGCGCAACGCTTGCGCTATCTGTTCATCGGTCATTCGTTGATCACGCGTGGATCACGCGTGGATCACTCACCCTGCGAGCCTCGGTGCGCCCAGCCGGTCGTGTGCTTTTCAATCACGCTGAAGAGCTCGTACATCGCCATCGCCATCGCGCCCACCACCATCAGCCCGGCGAAAGCCAGGCCCATCTGCATGGCCGAGCCGGCGGAGATCAGCAGGTAGCCGATACCTTCGTTGGCAGCCGTCATTTCCGACACCGTGGTGCCGACGAAGGCCAGCGTGATTGCCACCTTGAGCGATGCGTAGAAGTACGGCATCGAACGCGGCAGCCCGATCTTGATCAGCACGTCCCAGCGCTTGGCGCCGAGCACGCGCAGCACGTCTTCCAGCTCGGGCTCCAGCGTGGCGAGGCCGGTCGCGATGTTGACCATGATCGGGAAGAAGCTGATCAAGAACGCGGTGAGGATGGCCGGCCCGGCGCCGATGCCGAACCACACGACAAGGATCGGCACGAAGGCCGCCTTGGGCAGCGCGTTGAAGGCCGTCATGAGCGGGTACATCGCCGCATACGCCAGTCGCGAGCTGCCGACCACGAAGCCGAGCAGCACGCCCACCACGATCGCCAGCCCGAAGCCCGCCATCGTCACCCAGTAAGTGCGCCACGCATGGCCAGCGATGATGAGTTTGAACTCCCAGAATTGCGTCCAGATGCGCCACGGGCTCGGAAAGATGAACTCGGAAACGCCGAAGCCGTCGCAGATGATTTGCCACAGCACCAGCACCGCCACCAACAAAAGCCACGGCGACCAGCGTTCGATCTGCTTGCTGTTTTTCATCATCATCATGTCGATACCGCCGCCGAAGTTGCCGCAGCGCTGATGCTTGTATTCCGGATGGCGCCGATGTGGCTGCGCAGCTCCAGCACGATGTCGGTGAACTCCTTGGTGTAGGTGAGTTCGAGTTCGCGTGGGCGCGGCAATTCGATCTCTCGTTTGACGACGAAGCGGCCGGGGCTCTTGCTCATCACATACACCGTGTCGGCCAGAAAAGCCGACTCGCGCAGGTCGTGCGTCACCAGGATCACGTTGAACTGCTGCTCGGTCCAGAGGTCGCGCAGGATGCACCAGAGTTCTTCGCGGGTGAAGGCATCGAGCGCGCCGAAAGGTTCGTCGAGCAACAGCATCTTGGGCTCATGAATGAGCGCGCGGCAGATGCTGGCGCGTTGCTGCATGCCGCCCGACAGCTGCCACGGAAACTTGTCTTCGTAGCCCGCGAGGCCGACCTTTTGCAGCAGCTTGCGGGCGCGCTCGACGTACTCCTTGCGATTGCGCTTGAACGACGAGCGATAGGGCTCGACGATCTCCAGCGGCAGCAGCACGTTGTCGACCGTGGTGCGCCAGGGCAGCAGCGACGGCGCCTGAAACGCCATGCCCGAAATCTTGAGTGGCCCGGTCACCGGCGCACCGTCGATGCGGATGCGGCCCATCGACGGCATGCGCAGCCCGGTCGTGAGCTTCATGAAGGTCGACTTGCCGCAGCCCGAAGGTCCGACGATGGCGATGAACTCGCCGCGCTTCACCTTGAGGTCGATCGCTTCGACTGCAAAGTGATTGGCGCGCAGCAACTCTTCGTTGTAGGCGAGCCAGACGTCCTGGAAGTCGACGAAAGGGGCGTCCGGTTGGTCGGTCGGACCCGCAGTCCCGGCCATCACTTCTTCAGGACGTTGAGCTCGGCCGCGCTCGGCAGCATGGTCCCGTTCCACACGGCATCGGGGCTGACACGGGTCTTGGTGGCGAAGGCGTCCGACACCTGCGATGCCATCAGCGCCATGCGGCCGGGGTTCACGTTGCCGAAGCCTTCGGTGCGCGCGTCGGGCGTGTTGATGACGGTGTCGATGGCGAGCTGCAGGCGACGCGTTTCGAGTTTGCTGTCAATGATGCCGTCACGCGCCTTCACCGATTCGATTGCGACGGTCGGGCTCGCGATCACTTCCTTCATGCCCTTGGCAAAGGCCGCGAGAAACGCCTTCACCGCCGCCGGGTTTTCTTTCAGCAGCTTTGGGGATACGACGATGGCATTGCCATAGAGCTTCACCCCGTAGTCGGGATAGGGCAGCACCACCACGTCGGCCGCCTTGGCGCCGCGCGCTTCGAGGTTGAGCAGCGAGGTGAAGGTGAAGCCGGTGATCGCATCGATGTCGCCGCGCATGAGCATGGTCTCGCGCAGCGCCGGGTCCATGGTGGTCCATTGCACCGCGCCGATGTTGTTGGCCTTGGCGAAGATCGGAAAGGCGCGACGACCGGCGTCGAACACCGGCGCGCCGAGCTTCTTGCCCGTCAGGTCGGCCGGCTTGGTGATGCCGCTTTTCTTGAGCGCCATGACCGACGCCGGCGTGTTGTTGTAGACCATCATCACGGCGATGGGTTTGTTCGGTGCGTCGGGGTTGTTGGCGTGAAACTCCATCAGCGCCGCCATGTCGGCAAAGCCCATGTCGTAAGCACCCGATGCAACGCGAGTGACCGTGCCGCCCGAGCCGTTGCCCGCATCGACCGCCACGTCAAGTCCCGCGGCCTTGAAATAGCCTTTGGCCGCAGGATGAAGAAAGAGCGCCGCCGGGCCCTCGAAGCGCCAGTCGAGCTGGAACTTGAGCGGCGTCATCGTCTGTGCGCCGGCGGCAAGGCCGAAGCTGAGCGCCGAGGCGGAGAGGAAGGTCTGGAGCAGTTGGCGTTTGTTCATTCTGGAATCCGGTGAGTGATGCACCGGATTCAAGCAAAAACGGTGCCCGCACGCACTTGGTGCGAACCCGCTCGCGTCTTTTGCGTGGCGCGGCTACTTCTGGATATTGGCGTTTGCGACGGCCAGCGCGGTCATGTTGACGACCCGTCGCACCGTCGCCGACGGCGTCAGTACATGCGCCGAGCGGGTTGCACCGAGCAGGATCGGGCCGACCGTGATGCCGTTGCCGCCGGTCATCTTCAACACGTTGAACAGGATGTTCGCGGCGTCGAGGTTCGGGCAGATCAGCAGGTTGGCCGAACCGGTGAGGGTGCTGTCGGGCATCGACTGAAAGCGCACTTCTTCAGACAGGGCGGCGTCGCCGTGCATCTCGCCGTCGCACTCGATGTCGGGCGCCATCTTGGCAAACAGGTCGCGGGCGATGCGCATCTTGCGAGCCGAGCCGCGCTCGGACGTGCCGAAGTTCGAATGCGACAAGAAGGCCACCTTGGGCGGCAGCCCGAAGCGGCGCACTTCTTCGGCGGCCATCATGGCGATCTGCGCCAGTGTCTCGGCGCTCGGATCTTCATGCACGTTGGTGTCGGCGATGAAGAGGGTGTGCTTTTCCAGGGTCAGCGCGTTCAGCGTAGCGAAGCCGGGGCCACCGCGCTGCGTTCCGAGCAGCTGGCCGAGGATCTTCAAGTGGCTGTCGAAGCGACCGACCAGGCCGCACAACATCGCGTCGGCATCGCCCAGATGCACCATCAACGCCGCGATGGTCGTGTTGGAGCGGCGCACCATCGCCTTCGAGGCCTCCGGAGAGATGCCGCGGCGGCCCATGAGCTTGTGATACGCCTCCCAATAGGTGCGAAAGCGCGGGTCGTTTTCGGGGTCGACGATGTCGACGTCCTTCTCCAGGTTCAGATGCAGCCCGGCCTTCTTGACACGCGCCTCGATGACCGCCGGCCGGCCGATCAGCACCGGCCGCGCCAGGCCTTCGTCGACTGCCAATTGCGCCGCGCGGAGCACGCGGTCGTCTTCGCCTTCTGCATAGGCCACGCGCTTGGCCTTCGCCAGCTTGGCTGCACTGAACACCGGCCGCATGAACATGCCGGTCTGGTAGACGAACTGCGTGAGGTGCTGGCGATACGCTTCCAGGTCTTCGATGGGCCGTAGCGCCACGCCCGAGTCGGCTGCGGCCTTGGCGACGGCCGGTGCGATGCGCAGGATCAACCGCGAATCGAACGGTTTCGGAATGATGTAGTCGGGCCCGAACACCAGCTCCTGCCCCGCATAGGCGGTCGCAACTTCTTCGCTGATGTCGGCCTTGGTCAAGTCGGCGATTTCGCGCACACAGGCGAGCTTCATTTCTTCGGTGATCTTGCTGGCGCCACAGTCGAGCGCGCCGCGAAAGATATACGGAAAGCACAGCACGTTGTTGACCTGGTTCGGATAGTCCGAGCGGCCCGTCGCGATGATGCAGTCGGGCCGCACCGCCTTTGCCAGCTCGGGGCGGATCTCAGGCTCCGGGTTGGCCAGCGCCAGGATGATGGGCTGGCTGCCCATGCTCTTGACCATGTCCTGCGTGACCACGCCGGGCGCCGAGCAGCCGAGGAACACGTCGGCGTTTTTCATGACGTCGGCCAGCGTGCGGGCTCCGGTGTCTTTTTGTGCATAGCGCGACTTCGAATCGTCGAAACCACCGGCACGGCCCATGAAGATCAGGCCCTTCGAATCGACCGCGTAGATGTTGCTGTGCTTGGCACCCAGGCCGACCATCACGTCGAGGCAGGCGATGGCTGCCGCACCCGCACCCGACACGGCGATCTTCACGTCTTCGATCTTCTTGCCGACGAGTTCGAGCCCGTTGATGAGCGCCGCAGCGGAGATGATGGCGGTGCCATGCTGGTCGTCGTGGAACACCGGAATGTTCATGCGCTCGCGCAGCTTGCGCTCGATGTAGAAGCACTCGGGCGCCTTGATGTCCTCGAGGTTGATGCCACCCAGCGTCGGCTCCAGTGCCGCGATGATGTCGACCAGTTTGTCGGGGTCGTTCTCGGCCAGCTCGATGTCGAACACGTCGATGCCCGCGAACTTCTTGAACAGGCAGGCCTTGCCTTCCATCACCGGCTTGCTGGCGAGCGGACCGATGTTGCCCAGTCCCAGTACCGCGGTGCCGTTGGTCACCACGCCGACCAGGTTGCCGCGCGATGTGTAGACCGCCGCCAGCGACGGGTCGGCCTGGATGTCGAGGCATGGGTATGCCACGCCGGGGGAGTAGGCCAGCGACAGGTCGCGCTGGTTCAGCAGCGGCTTGGTCGGCGTGATCGAGATCTTGCCGCGCACAGGGCTGCGGTGGTACTCGCGTGCGGCGTCGCGCAGTGCTTGTTCTGCGGGGGAAAGGTCGGCTGCCATGAAGTGTCTCCTGGTTCTTTGGGCGAAAGAAACAGGCTACTGCAAAGCATGGTTTCCATGTGTAGTGGAAATACCTTCAAGCCGGCGCCAACTCCGGCTTCAGAGGTGCACGATGTCGTCGAGAAGCCGGTAGTCGGGCAGCGAGGTGTCGATTGCCTTGCCGTCGCGGATCACGGTGCGGTCGAACTGCGTACGCGCCAGCATCTCGGAATAGTTGCGCGCCTTGAGCACGATCAGGTCGGCCGGCATGCCCACCGCGAGCGTGCCGCGGTCGATGCCCATGATGGCGGCCGGGGTGGCCGTGGCGGCCTTGATCCAGTCGTCCAGCGGATGGTCCAGATGCAGGATCTTCACGGCCTGCGTGAAGGTGTCGAGCATGTCGTGATCGCCGTAGGCATAGTACGGGTCGCGGCAGTTGTCGCCGGCCACCGCCACGCGCAAGCCGGTCGCCTTCATTTCGTGCAGCGTGGTGACGCCGCGCCAACGCGGCGTGCGCGCCGTCGGGCTGCGGTCTTGCAGGTACATGTTGACTGTCGGCAGGCTGACGATGTCGATGCCGGCATCGCGGCAGGCCGCGATCGTCTCTTCGATGAACTCATCGGTCTGCAAGGCCAGCGCGGTGCAATGCCCGCACAGGATGCGGCCGGCAAAGTCTTTTTGCAGCGCAGTGCGTGCCACGCGAATCAGCGTTCGCGAGCGCGGGTCGGTCGACTCGTCGACATGCAGGTCCATGTCGAGTCCGCGTTCCATCGCCAGGGTGAACACGTTGGCCAGCGCCTCGTCGAGTTCCGCCGGCATCGGATCGTCGGGGTACTTGCCGAAGCGCGTGACGCAACCCAGGTTGCCCCCACTCTCGGCCACGATGTCGGCCAGTTGGCGGCCTTCGTCGGTCAGGAAAATGTCCATCGGTGCGATCGACGACACCTGCAGATCGATGCGGCCGGCCCAGCGCTCGCGCATTTCGCGCAGCACCGGAAACGAGATCGAAGACTGCGGTGCCAGCGAGTCGAGGTGCGTGCGGATCGCGACCACGCCCTTGGCATAGGCGGTCGAAAGTCCGAACTCCATGCGACGCCGCACGTCTTCAGCGCTCCAGTGCGCCGAGCGGTCGGCCATCGTGGCCTTTGCGGCGCCCGCACCATCGCCGGTGGTGTTGGGCTGACGCGGCCAGATGTGTCCCTTGTCGAGGTGGGTGTGGCAGTCGACCATGCCCGGCAACACCATCGACGCATCGAGATCGGGGCCCAGTTCTGCGGGCAGCGTGCCGGCCGGCTCGATGGCGGCGATGCGACCGTTCTCGACCAGCAGATCGATGCCGACGAGGCCTTCGGAGCGGCGCGCCGGAAAGTCGCCCTCGACCAGGCAACCCGGTGCGCTGAGTTGGCGCAGGGCATAGCGCGATGTCGCGGGTGGTTGAAAGAAGGAGTGGGTCATGGGCTGCGGGGAAAGACAAAAATGGGCCTGGCGCGGTGGCGTACGAGACTGCGCATGCGGTGAGGGTCGGGCTTCAATGGCGAGCAAGGACTGTGCCTGTGCTGGGCCATGGTCGACAAAGTCGGCGCAGACGAGTTGCACGCACGCCGAGCTAGTGCGTCCCGGTCGTCTTCTCGTCGTTTTCGTTCGAGATGGCAAAAAGATCCCACGCCGCCATGAAGAGCGCCGCGATCAGCGGTCCGATCACGAAGCCGTTGATGCCGAAAACCGCGATGCCGCCGATGGTCGACATCAGCACGATGTAGTCGGGCATCTGCGTGTCTTTGCCGACCAGCAGCGGCCGCAGGATGTTGTCGACCAGCCCGATGACGAACACGCCGACGAAGATCAGCACGCCGCCTTGCCAGAAGTGCCCGGTCGCCAGAAAGTAGATGGCGACCGGTCCCCAGATCAGCGCTGCGCCCACTGCCGGCAGCAGCGACAGAAACGCCATCAGCACGGCCCAGAGCAGCGCGCCCTGCACGCCGAGAAAGAAAAAGGAGAGGCCTCCGATCGTGCCCTGCGCAATCGCCACTGCCACGTTGCCTTTGATGGTCGCGCGGATGACGGTGGTGAACTTGTTGAGCAGGTAGTGCGTGTGCGGTTTCGCGAGCGGCAAGGCGTCGCGAATCTTCTTGGACAAAGGTGCACCGTCGCGCAGCAGGAAGAACAGCAGGTAGAGCATCACGAAAAAGCTCACCAGGAAGTCGAAGGTGTTCTGCCCGATGGTCAGCGCCTTGCCCGCGACCAATTGACTGCCTTCTGCGGCGCCGGCGGTGATGCGCGCCTCCCATGCAGCCATATCGCCGAGGTTGAAGCGCTCGAGGAGATTCAGCAACCAGCGAGGCAATGCGGCCAGGATTTGCTGAAAGTAGTTGGCGAAGTTGATCTGCCCCGAACGGATGTTTTGCGCCACCAAGGCCACCTCCTGCACCAGCGAAACGCCAACCAGCGCCAGCGGCAGGATCACGATGACGAGACAGATCGCGAGGGTGGCCATCGCGGCCAGTGTCCTGCGCTTCGGCATCTTTTTCAGCAGCAGGTTGTAGAGCGGCGTGAACAGGATGGCCAGGGCCACGCCCCACATCACCGCACCGAAAAAAGGCATCAACACCCAGACGAAGGCGGCGGTGACGGCGAACAAAAGCGCCAGAAACACGCCGCGCTGGAGTTGAGGGGAATTCATATGGCTCGGACTGTAGCCGAGCGGCAGGACGGTACTTGTCGGCTGATGCGCTCTGCTGGCACTCCGGGCCAATACCGATTCCAGTTGGGGTGCACCGTCGTAGGCTGACATCGATCTCGATGACCTGAAAGACAACCAAAGACATGACACAGGAAAAAGCCCAACCCTCACGCCGCAGGGCATTGCTGCAACTTGGAACCGCGGTCGGTGCCGGTGCCCTTGCAGGCTGCGCCACTTCGACTACATCGGGGACGTCCGGCAATCCAACGGCCGGCGGCATCCCCAAGTTCCAGGTGATGGGCAGCACCATCCCGATCATGGGCAGCGACGAGGTGTTTCCGGTGCGGCGCGTCTACTGCATCGGCCGCAACTATGCTGCGCATGCGATCGAACGCGGTTCCGACCCGACCCGCGAGCCGCCGTTCTTTTTTCAAAAACCGAACGACTCGGTGCAATTGGTGCCGCGTGGTGTGACTGTCGATCACCCGTATCCGCCAGTCACGAAGAACTACCACTACGAGGTCGAACTCGTAGCGGCGCTGCACAAAGGCGGCCGCAACATCCGGCCGGAGCAGGCGCTCGATTGCGTCTATGCCTATGCCGTGGGGCTCGATATGACTCGCCGCGATTTGCAGAACGCCATGGCCGCAGAAAAGAAGCCGTGGGAGATCGGCAAGTCGTTCGACCACTCGGCCGTGGTCAGCCATCTGCATCCGGTGAGCCAGACCGGGCACTTCACCGAGGGCGCGATTTCGCTGAAGGTGAATGGGGAGGTCAAGCAGTCGAGTGACCTGTCGAAAATGATCTGGAGCGTGGCCGAACAGATCGCCAACCTGTCGACCTACAACGAGCTGTTTCCCGGCGACATCATCTATTCGGGCACGCCGGAGAACGTCGGCCCGGTCGTCGTCGGCGATGTGATGACGGGGCACATCGACGGGCTCTACGACATCAAGGTGAAGGTGGTCTGAGCGCTGGTGCGCTAGTGCGCCTCGGCCTGCCGCGCCGCGTTGACGATCGCCTCTTCGTCGTGCGTGGTCCCGTTCAGAAACAGGTTCAGCAACACCGCCGCGATCGACGTCAGCAGGATGCCTGACTCGATCAGCGAGTGAATGCTGTGCGGCATCCACTGCTTGAAGTTGGGCGCAATGAGCGGGATCATGCCGACGCCGATCGACACCGCGACGATCATCGCGTTGTGCCGGTTGGTCTTGAAGTCGACGCCCGACAGAATGCGGATGCCGGTGGCAGCGACCATGCCGAACATCACGAGCCCGGCGCCGCCGAGCACCACAGTGGGCAACGACTCCACCAGCGCCGCCATCTTGGGCAACAGTCCCAGCACGACAAGGATCACGCCGCCCGCCACGCAGACGAAGCGGCTCTTCACGCCGGTGACCGCGACCAGCCCGACGTTCTGCGAAAAGCTGGTGTACGGAAAGGTGTTGAAGATGCCGCCGATCAGCGTGCCCAGGCCATCGGTGCGCAGGCCACGCGCCAGGTCTTGCTGGCTGATCTTGCGGTTGGTCATTTCGCCCAGCGCCAGGAACATGCCGGTCGATTCGATCATCACCACGATCATCACGAGCGTCATGGTGAAGATCAAAAACGGATCGAACTGCGGCATGCCGAAGTGGAACGGCAGCACCACGTCGACCCACGCCGCCTTGCCGACTTTCTCGAAAGTCATGATGCCCAGGGCCGTCGCAACCACGGCGCCGATCACGATGCCGAGCAGCACCGAGATGTTGGCGACGAAGCCCTTGGCGAACTTGACGATCAGCAAGATCGACACCAGCACCAGCGCCGCGATGCCGACGCCCGTGAGGTCGGCGTACTTGGGGTTGGGCACCGTCGGCAGGATGGCCAGGCCCTTGGGCAGCGGCGGAATCGCCGAGCCGGGTGAAGTCACGTCGGCAAGCCACTTGGCGTAGGCCGGGTCGACCACGTTGGGCGCAGTGGGCCCGAACGGATTGCCGAAGATCCAGTTGATGCCGACGCGCATCAAGCTGATGCCGATGACCGCGATGATGGTGCCGGTGACCACCGGCGGAAAGAACCTCAGCATTCGGCTCACCAGCGGGGCGATCAGGATGGAGATGATGCCGGCGCCGATGATCGAGCCGAACAGCAACTGCGCACCGGACTGGCCCGGGTTGGCACTGGCGATGGCGACCATCGGTGCCACCGACGCAAAGGTCACGCCCATCATGACCGGCAGCTTGACGCCGAACCATTGCGTCGCGCCGAGCGACTGGATCAGCGTGGCGATGCCGCAGCAAAACAGGTCGGCAGAGATCAGCAGTGCGACCTCGTCCGGGCTCAGCTTGAGCGCGCGGCCGACGATGAGCGGCACCGCGACGGCGCCTGCATACATGACCAGAACGTGCTGCAGGCCCAGGGCAGCGAGCTTGCCCGCTGGCAGGTGCTGGTCCACGGGATGAACGGCCGGGTGAGCCGCTTGCGAAAGTGAATCCGTCATGCCGATGTTTCCTGTTCACCAAGTTGTACGCGAAACTGTATACAAAGCATCGGGCTTGCTGAATAGCGAGAAACCCGCACGCTCTGCGGTGTCGGGCTCGTTTTGCGGCGTCGCCGAGGCGGGGTTGCAAGCTTCACGCCAGCCGGTGGCAGCGGGGCTGCCGTAGGACTTGGCGCCAGGCCACGATGCCATCGTGATCCGAAGACTGCCCGGGTCCGTAGACCGGGGACACACAGTCTCAAGGCATCCCATGGACATCCCGGACAAAGCTCGCCTGATGGAACAATTCCAGTCGCTGGCCGCCTCAATGCAGGGTGCAGGCCCACGCGTACCTGAACTCGGGCTTCTTTCTTTCGAGCTTGCCGATGTAGAGCGCAAGTGGGTGGCGCTGGACGATCCGGTGACTGCCCAGTCCTGGATCACGCAGCTGGGATGCACGAGGTCGGAGCTCGAAGCGGCGGTCCATGCTGTCGGGCATTCCTCAAGGCAGGTGACCAGTTACCTCGCCCAGGCGAACGGCGAAACGTTGGGATAACTGGCCAGGCTCAGCAGGAGCTCGTCCTCTCCGCGAACTACCGCGAGAAGTTTCCACGGCGTGGGCGCACGTCTGCCCTTCAGGCCAGCAAATCTGCCAGCGTCCGCGCGATCACCTTGGTGGCCCGGCGCAGGTCTTCGAGCAGCACGCGCTCGTCGTTGCGCTTGGCGTGCGACTCGAGCACGGTGCGCGGGCCGGCGCCGTAGATCACGCCCGGAATGCCGGCCTCGGCGTAGAGCCGTACGTCGGTGTAGAGAGGCGTTCCCATCGCCTTGATCGGTTCGCCGAAGATGGTTGCGCCGTGCTTCTGGATCGCGTCGACCAGCGGCTTGCTGCCGGGCAGCGGGCGCATCGAATTCGCGAGCAGCAGGCGTTTGATGTCGACCGTGATTCCAGTGGATTCAGCTGCGGCATCGGCAATTACTTTGCGGATGGCGGCCTCGACCTCGACCGGGTTCTCTTCCGGGATCATGCGGCGGTCGAGCTTGAACACGACCTTGCCGGGCACCACGTTGGTGTTGGTGCCGCCTTCGATGCGGCCGACGTTGAGGTAAGGGTGCGCGATGCCCTCGACCTTGGACGTCACCTTTTTATAGAGCGCATTCTGCGCATAGAGGGCATTCAGGATTTTGGTCGCGCCCTGCAATGCGTCGATGCCGGTGTCAGGAATCGCGGCGTGTGCCATCTTGCCGTGCACCGTTACTTCCATCTGCAGGCAGCCGTTGTGCGCGGTGACCACTTCGTAGCTGAAGCCAGCGGCGATCATCAGGTCGGGCTTGGTCAGGCCGTTCTTCAACAGCCAGCCCGGGCCGAGAAGGCCGCCGAATTCCTCGTCGTAGGTGAAGTGCAATTCGACGGTGCCCTTGGTCGGCCTGGCGACGGCTTCGAGCGCGCGCGTTGCGAAGGTGAAGCTGGCGAAGTCGCTCTTGCTCACCGCCGTCGCGCGGCCGTAGAGGCTGCCGTCGTCGATCTCGCCGCCGTAGGGGTCGTGCGTCCAGCCTTCGCCGGGCGGCACCACGTCGCCGTGCGCATTTAGCGCGACGGTGAGGCCTTCGCCTGCCGCGCCGTAGTGTCGCCGCACGATCAGGTTGGTGATCGATTCGAGTCCGTAGTCCGCGACCTCCTGCGCCGGCACCGGATGCTTCTCGGCTTCGAAACCGAAGTCCTTCAACAGCTCCGCCGTGCGGTCTGCATGCGGCGCGTTGTTGCCCGGTGGCGTGTCGGTCGGCACGCGCACCAGCTTCTGCAGGAACTTCACTTCGTCGTCGAAGTGCGCATCGATCCAGGCGTCGAGCCTTGCGTAGTCGGTCATGAGGTTGTCGGGGTTCAGTGCGTCTGTTCCAGCGCCAGGTTGTCGAGCAGAAGCGAGAAGGCTTCGACCGCCAGCTGGATGTCGTCGTTGGTGCTCGATTCGAGCGGGTTGTGGCTGATGCCCGAGTTGATCCCGCGCACGAAGAGCATCGCCTGCGGCATGACTTCGTGCAGCTTCATCGCATCGTGGCCAGCGCCGCTGGGCATGCGAAAAAGTGGAATGCCGAGCGCGTCGACCGCCTTCTCCCAGCGCTGCTGCCATGCGGCATCGCTCGGCGCCGCGGCGGCACGCATCGTTTCTTCGAGCGTGTAGCGCACGCTGCGGCGCTCGCAGATGTCCGCCAGCGCGGCCAGCACATCGCCGACCACGGCATCGCGCTGCATGTTGTTCGGCGCGCGAATGTCGAGGCTGAACTTGCAGCTGCCGGGTACGACATTGATGGAGCCGTTAGGCACCTGCAGCATGCCGACCGTGGCCACCGAATCGCCATCTTTGCCGGCACGTTGCTCGGCGAACAGGATGAGTTCCGACACCGCTGCGCCAGCGTCGCGGCGCCGGTCCATCGGCGTGGTGCCGGCGTGGCTCGCCATGCCGATGACCTCGCCCACATAGCGCACGCTGCCGTTGATCGAGGTCACGATGCCCAGCGGCAGGTCGAGCTCGTTCAGCACCGGGCCTTGCTCGATGTGGACCTCGACGAAGCCCAGGTATTTCTTGGGGTCGCGCTGGATCTTCGGGATGTCTTCAGGCTCGAGTCCGGCGTGCGCCATCGCATTGCGCATGGTCACGCCATCGGCGTCCTGCTGATTGAGCCAGGCTGGATTGAAGTGCCCGATGAGCGCGCCCGATCCCAGAAAGGTCGCCTTGTAGCGCTGGCCTTCTTCTTCGGCAAAGCCGACGACTTCGAAGGCGAAGGGCAGGCGGCGGTTCAGCTTCTTGAGTTCGCGCACGCAGGCCATCGGCACGAAGATGCCGAGCCGTCCGTCGTACTTTCCGCCATTGCGCACGGTGTCGTAGTGCGAGCCTGTGAGCAGCGCTTTCGCATCGGGTGTCGTCGCCTCGTAGCGGCCGACCACGTTGCCGACCGCGTCGATCCCGACGGTGTCGAAGCCGCAATCGCGCATGCCCTGCGCGAGCTGCGCGGCGCAGGCGCGGTGCGCGTCGGTGAGGTAGGTGACGGTGAGCTGGCCGAGTTCGGCATAGCCCGGATCGGTGTGCACCGACAGCGCCTCCTGCCAGTCCCACACCTCGTTGCCGAGCGTCGGTATGTGGGCGAACTTGTCGCCGAGCCGAATCTCGGCGATGCGATGGATGTTGCGCAGCGCCTCGCCTTGCTCGAACGACGGATGGTGATGCACGCGGCGCTCGAAGGTGTCGATGATCTCGCGCTTGGAGAGGCCCGTGCCGCGCGGTCCTCGCACGGCAAGGATGAAGGGAAAGCCGAACTTCTGCCCGTAGCTGGCGTTGAGTCGGCGGATGTGCGCCAGCTCTTCGGCCGTGCAGTTGGTGAGCCCGGCCTTGCCCTGTTCGTTGGTCGATTCGGCGGTGAGCGTGTTGCGCTCCATCTGCTTGCCGGCGAGTTCGGGGTGCGCGCGGATCAATGCGAGCTGCTGGTCCGCGGTAGCGTTGGTCACGGCCTGCGCCATCGCGTGCTTCAGGTGCTGCAACGAGCGGAAGGGCCGCGCTTGCAATGCCTTCTCTGCCACCCAGGGCGAGTGTTCGTAGATGCCGTCGAGCAACGCGACGGCTTGTGCCGGCGTGGCCGCGTTCAACTGGTCGATGGTGAGGGCCATGTCAGGCTCCGGTGGCCATGGGAACGAAGGGATGCACCTGCTTCCAGTGCCGCGCGATGTCGACGCGTCGGCAAATCCATACGCGCTCGTGACCTTGCACGTAGTCGAGAAAACGCTTGAGCGAGCCGATGCGGCCGGGCTTGCCGAGCACGCGGCAATGCATGCCGATGCTCATCATCTTCGGTGCTTCCTCGCCTTCGGCATAGAGCGCATCGAAGCTGTCTTTCAGGTAGTTGAAGAAGTGGTCGCCGGTGTTGAAGCCCTGCGCCTGCACGAAGCGCATGTCGTTGCAGTCGAGCGAATAAGGCACCACCAGGTGTGGCACCACGCTGCCGTCGGTTTTGGTCATCTGCGTATAGAACGGCAGGTCGTCTCCGTAGTAGTCGCTGTCGTACTCGTAGCTGCCCTGGTCGACGACAAGACGGCGCGTGTTGGGGCTGTCGCGGCCGGTGTACCAGCCGACCGGCCATTGCCCGCCCGTCATGTCGCGGATCACCTGGGTTCCGATGTCGATGTGACGCTTCTCTGTGGCGATCGGCAGGTTCTGGTAATGAATCCAGCGCAGTCCGTGGTTGGCGATTTCGTAGCCGTTCTTCATGAAGGCGTCGAGCAGCTCGGGGTAGCGCTGCAGCGCCATGCCGACGCCGAACACCGTCATCGGCAGGCCACGCGATTCGAACTCGCGCAGGATGCGCCAGACACCGGCGCGCGAGCCGTACTCGTACATCGACTCCATCGTCATGTGGCGGTTTTCGTAGGCCTGCGCGGTGACCAGTTCCGACAGAAACGTCTCCGAGGTCGCGTCGCCGTGCAGCGGATTGTTCTCGCCGCCTTCTTCGTAGTTCAAGACGAACTGCAATGCGATCTTGGCCTGGCCCGGCCATTGCGCGTGCGGCGGGTTGCGGCCATAGCCGACCATGTCGCGCGGGTAGACCGCGGGCTGGCGGTCTTGTTCGTTGTCCTGGCGTTTGTCTTGGGTGGGGGTCATGTGTGGCTCCGGTGGCGGGGTCTCAGGACAGCGCCAGAGTGATGTCGTGGGTCGGGACTTTCCGGTCGAAAACGAGATGGGCCTCGACATGCTCTAGGTGTTCGGCCATGAGGCGGACGGCACGCTCTTCGTCCTTGGCGGCCAACGCCTTCACGATATCGGCGTGCTCGTCGTTGGAGTGCTCGGCAGCGCTGGTGGTCTGGTACATCAGCGTAATGAGCGCGCAGCGCGAGATCAGCTCGCCGAGCATCTGCGCCAGCACCTTGTTGCCCATGAGCTCGGCCATGCGCACATGAAAGTCGCCGAGCAGCTCGGTGCGGTCGGAGATGTCTTCGCCCGCGACTGCTGCCTTTTCAAGCGCGACGTGCTCGCGCAGCGCCTTGATCTTGGCGGGGGTCACGTTCTGCACGAACTCGCGCGTCATCGCGGTCTCCAGCATGCGGCGCACTGCGAAAACCTGGCGCGCTTCGTCGACCGCCGGCGCTGCGACGAAGGCGCCGCGTGCCGGTTCGAGCCGGATCAGCCGATTCTGCGAAAGCTGGAACAAAGCCTGCCTCACCAGCGTGCGCGAAACGCCGAAGTGGTCGGCCAGTTTTTGTTCGGCCAACTTGCTGCCGGGCTGCAGACGGTGCTCCACTATGGCTTTGGTAAGCGCATCGACGATGGCGCGAGTGCTCGACAGGGTGGCGGGGGCAGCATCCATGTTTTTGATGATAGACCCAAAGCCAGTAACTGTATACACTTTTGTCCACCGAATGAAGCGACACAAATGAAGGGGCACTCATGGGCTTGAGCACACACGTACTGGACACGATGCATGGCAGCCCTGCCGCCGGCATGTCGGTCGCGCTGTACACCACCGAGGGCGACACCGCCACGCTGGTGCGGCGCTTCACCCTCAATGCCGATGGCCGCAGCGATGGCCCGCTCTACGACAACGACACCATCAAGGTCGGCACCTACCGGCTGGTGTTCGACGTGGCGGGCTACTTCAAAACGCTCGGGGTGAAGCTGCCCGAGCCCAACTTCCTGAACCGCGTGTCGCTCGACTTCGGCGTGGCGCATACCGATCAGCACTACCACGTGCCGCTGCTGGTCAGCCCCTGGGGCTACTCGACCTACCGCGGTTCCTGATCGATGACGCCGATGCGCCTGTGGCGTCTAGAGCTGTCCTTCGGTGAGCGTGTCGAGCTGGAAATGGCCGCCGCGGTCCCACAGCCAGGTGTCGGTCCATGTGACCTTGCCCATGCGTGCGGCGGCCGGAAAAGGCGAGGCCTCGAGCACGGTGCGTTCGATCTCGGCGATGACTTCGGGCGCATGGGTCGGCGCACGCATCCAGTGCATCGAAATGACCTTGCCGTTGACATCGAGGTTGACCTGCAAGGTGCCGACCGCGTAGAGCATCGGCGGCAGCTTGCCGTCGTAGATGCGGTCCTTGTTGCCGTCGTAGATGTGACGCGCGGCGTCCTTCCGATAGTCGCGCGGCGTCGCGGCGGCCGAAGGGCGAGGGATCTTTCCTGCCGTGCTGTCCGCAGCGGCGCGACTGAGTTGGCCCGGCACCGGCGAAGTGATGGGTGCGGTCGGGTTCGTGCTGCCGCAGCCGACCAGCCAGATGGTTCCGACGAGGGCAGTTGCGAAACCAAGATTGCGGGACATCGCCCGACGCAGAAAAGTGGGCGAGCCGGGAGGCGAGAGGGACTGGAAGTTCATCGGCGGATTTATACCGTGGACGGCAGCACGAACCCGTCGGGCGCGCTGCGCATTGGCAACCGGAGGTTTCCGTTTTGATCGGCGCCGTCGACGAACTGCTGGCGCGCCTCGCGCACGAAAACGCTGTGCTGGTGCGCGTGACATCGACGCAAGGGTCGGCCCCTCGCGAGGCCGGCACCTGGATGGCGGTGTGGGCAAATGGCCTCACCGGCACCATCGGCGGCGGGCAACTCGAGTTCCAGGCGACCGAAGAAGCGCGCGCCGTGCTGGCCGGCGCGCCACCCATCGACGGCGTGCGGCGCTACCCGCTCGGTCCGAGCCTGGGGCAGTGCTGTGGGGGCGTGATGTTCCTGAGCTACCAGGTGATTGGCGTCGACGATGCGCCGGCGCTCAGGCGCGAGCTGGTCGCGCATTTACCGCCGGTCGCATTGTTCGGTGGCGGCCACGTCGGTGCCGCGCTCGGGCGGTTGCTCGCGACGCTGCCGTTTTCGGTGCGCTGGATCGACAGCCGGGACGGCGTGTTTCCAGCGGCGCTGCCCGCGCAGATCGATGCCGAACATTCCGAGCCCGTGCAAGACGCCGTGGCCCAGCTGGCGCCCAACTCGCGCGTCCTCATCATGAGCTTCAGCCATGCCGAAGACCTCGACATCGTCATCGCGTGCCTGAAGCGCGTGCGGGAGCGCAACGATCTGCCGTACGTCGGCCTGATCGGCAGCAAGACGAAGTGGGCGACCTTCAGGCACCGGCTCGAAGCGCGCGGTTTCACCGATGCGGAGATGGACCGCATCACCTGCCCGATCGGCACGCCCGGCATTCACGGCAAGGAGCCTGAGGTGATCGCTGTGGCGGTGGCGGCACAGTTGTTGCAATCCATGGGCTGACGCCGGAGGAGGGGCCTCAAAAACAACGCCAATGGCGTCTTAAACGTGTATACACTTCAGTTCACAACAAGCCGCAGCGGAGCGAGTTTCCTCCACGGAACTGCGTTCGCGGCACTCTCTCTGCTTACAGTCCCCGCGGTGGTGAGCAGGCCAGAACCATTCCGGGGTTGAGCGCAAATGGAAAGTTATTACCTCGACTGGGCCAACCTGCTGCTGCGTTGGGTCCACGTCATCACCGCCGTCGCATGGATCGGTGCCTCGTTCTACTTCGTGATGCTGGACAACAGCCTAGAAAAGCCGCAAGACAACGAGTCGCTCGCCAAGGGCGTGAGCGGCGAGCAGTGGGCGGTGCACGGCGGCGGCTTCTACAACATGCAGAAGTACGGCCTCGCACCCAAGGTGCTGCCCGACCATCTGCACTGGTCGTACTGGGAGAGCTACTCGACTTGGCTCACGGGCTTCGCGCTCTTCACCATGTCGTACCTCTGGAATGCCAGCACGTACCTCATCGACAAGAGCAAGATGGACTGGCAGCCCGGTGCCGCCATTGCAGTGGCGCTGGCCTTCTTCGTCGTGTTCTGGATGGTCTACGACGGCATCTGCCAGTTGTTCGGCAAGGGCAAGCACGGCGACACGGCCGTCGGCTTGCTGATCGCGGTCTTCATCGCTTTTGCTACGTGGTTGGCATGCCATTGGTTCGCGGGCCGCGCGGCGTTTTTGCTGGTCGGCGCCATGATGGCCACGACGATGAGCGGCAACGTGTTCTTCTGGATCATTCCGGGCCAGCGCAAGAACGTTGCGGCGCTGCGCGAAGGTAGGCCTATCGACCCCGCGCACGGTGTGCGTGGCAAACAGCGCAGCGTGCACAACACCTACTTCACGTTGCCGGTGCTGTTCGCGATGCTGAGCAACCACTACAGCTTCACCTACACGCACAAGTACAACTGGATCGTGCTGCTGCTCATCATGCTGGGCGGCGCGGCCATTCGCCAGTTCTTCGTGGTGCGGCATCGTTTCAAGCTGGGCAATGCGCGCAATCCGATCGGGTATGCGATGGTCGGCGTCGTGGTGCTCGGCCTGACGATCGTCTGGATGAAGCCGGAGCCGGTGGCTGCTCCGGTGGCGGGCGCGGCAACGCAAGTCGTCGCCTTCGGCGAAGTCCAGAAGGTGCTGGAGCAGCGCTGCTATGCATGTCACGGTGCCGCCATGCAAATGAAGAACGTGCGTCTGGATTCACCCGAGCTCGTAGCGCAGCATGCGCAAAACGTCTACCAGCAGGTCGTGGTGACGAAGATCATGCCGATGAACAACGCGACCGGCATCACCGATGCGGAGCGGGCGCTGATCGGGCGCTGGTTCGAGGCGGGGGCCAAAACCCAGTAAGGCCTGGCCCGGCGAGTCCCGGTCGGATCGAGCAGCGCAGCAGCGCGGTAATGCAACCGCGCGGTATTGCGGTATTGCGCTAGCGCGGCCACCCAGCCGCCAGATACGATCCGCGCCCCCGTTGCTTCAGGCAAACAGTGCGGCGTACTGTTCCCGCAGCAGCTTCTTCTGCACCTTGCCCATCGCATTGCGTGGCAATTCGCCGACGACGAAGCACTGCTTCGGTATCTTGAAGTTGGCCAGCTTCGACTTCAACTCGGCCAGGATCTTTTGCGGATCGGGCGCCGTGCCCGGCTTGGCAATCACCAGTGCCACACCCACTTCGCCGAAGTCCTTGTGGGGCACGCCGACCACGGCGCTTTCGGCCACGCCGGGCATCTCGTTGATGCTGCCCTCGATCTCGGCCGGATACACGTTGTAGCCGCCGCTGATGATCAAATCCTTGCTGCGGCCGACGATGGTTACGTAGCCACGCGCATCCACCACGCCGACGTCGCCGGTCTTGAAGAACCCGTCCTCGGTGAACTCCTCTTTGGTTTTCTCGGGCATGCGCCAGTAGCCGGCGAAGACGTTCGGGCCCTGGACCTCGATGCCGCCGATCTCTCCCACCGGCAGCGACTCTTGACCCTCGCCGCGTACTCGCAGCGACACACCGGGCAAGGGGAAGCCGACCGTGCCGCCGCGCCGCTCATCGCCGTGCGGTTCTTCATACGGGTTGGACGTCAGCATGGCGGTCTCGCTCATGCCGTAGCGCTCCAGGATCGTGTGGCCGGTGCGTTCGTTCCACTCGTTGAAGGTCTCGATCAGCAGCGGTGCCGAACCGGCGATGAAGAGCCGCATGTTTCTGCAGGCCTCGCGTGTCAGGCCGGGCTCGGCCAGCAGACGCACATACAACGTGGGGACGCCCATGAAGACCGTCGCTTCGGGCAGCTTGCTGACGACCCGCTTGGGGTCGAACTTCGCCAGCCAGATCATCTTGCTGCCGTTGATCAGCGCGCCATGCAATGCCACGAAAAGCCCATGGACGTGAAAGATCGGCAGCGCGTGAATCAGCACGTCGCCGGGCTTCCAGCCCCAGTATTTTTTCAGCACCTGCGCGTTGCTCAGCAGGTTGCCGTGCGACAGCATCGCGCCCTTGCTGCGGCCCGTGGTGCCGCTGGTGTAGAGGATCGCGGCCAGGTCATCGGTCGTCTTGACTGCGACCTGGTGCCGGTCGCTGCAGTGCGCGGCGCGCTCCAGCCAGGTGCCGCTGCGGTCGTCACCCAGCGTGAAGACGTGCGGCACACCGGCCTCGGCGGCGAGCTCGCCGACCCAGCCGATATTCTGCGGGCTGCACACCACGACACTCGGCTCGGCATTGCCGATGAAATACGCCATTTCTCCGCGCTGGTAGGCCGTGTTCAGTGGCAGGAAGACATAGCCGGCGCGCAGCGTTGCCAGGTAGAGCAATGCCGCTTCAACGGATTTTTCGACCTGTACCGCAACGCGTGCGCCCTTCGGCAGCTTGAGCGACACCAGCAGGTTGGCCATCATCGCGGTGGCCCTTTCGATGTCCTGCCACGTGTAGTTCAGCGCGTGCTCGGTCTCGATGGCAACGCCGGCAAGGTCAGCTGGAAATGCCGCGCGCAGGGCAGAAAAAAGATTGTCGTTTTGCATGGCTCGAATCATTGGGAAGGCAATCAGGACTTGGCCGCGATGGCGCCCATCACGGCATCCGGTAGCGCGGTGGCGATGCCGGGGAACACGCAGATCAGCACCACGGCCAGCAGCATCAACAGCACGAATGGCAGCACGCCCCAGATGATTTCATTCAGGGGAATATCGGGCGCGATGTTCTTGATGACAAAGATGTTCAGGCCTACCGGCGGATGAATCAGCCCGGTCTCCATCACGATGGTCATCAGCACGCCGAACCAGATCAAGTCGAAGCCGGCAGCTCTCAGCGGCGGCAGGATGATCGGCGCCGTCATCAGGATGATGCTGACCGGCGGCAAAAAGAAACCCAGCAAGATCACCATCACGAGGACGGTGGCCAGCAGCACCCAGCGCGACAGGTGCATGCCGACCACCCACTCGGCCGTCGACTGGCTGATGTGCAGATAGCTCATCACGTAAGAGAACAGCAGCGACATGCCGATGATCAGCATCAGCATCGACGACTCCTTGAGCGTGGCGGTGAGGATCGGTGCCACGTCGCGCGGCCGCCAGACGCCGTAGATCACGGCGATCAGCAGCAGCGCCAGCACAGCCCCCAGCCCGGCTGTCTCGCTCGGCGTGGCGAAGCCGCCGTACAGGGCGACCATCACGCCAATCAGCAGGAGCACGAAAGGGACGACGCGCGGAAGCATCTCGAACTTCTGCCGCGTGCTGAAGGTCTCGTGCTCCAGCAGCGCCGACGCCGTGCCCGAGCGCGTGTACTCGGCCTCTGCCAGCCGGTACTCCTTGCGGTAACGCAGCACGGCGTAAACGGCGAACAAAGCCACCAGCAGCACGCCCGGAAAGATGCCCGCCAGGAACAGTCGACCCAGCGATTGTTCGGCCGCCACGGCGTAGAGAATCATCGTCACCGAAGGCGGCAAGAGGATGCCCAACGTGCCGCCCGCCGCGATGATGCCGGCGGCGAAGCCGGGCGAATAACCGCGCCGGCGCATTTCCGGAATGCCCGCGCTGCCGATGGCCGAGCAGGTCGCCGGGCTGGAGCCGGCCATCGCTGCGAACAGCGCACAGGCGAACACGTTGGCAATGCCCAGCCCGCCGGGGATGCGGCCCATCCAGACATGCATCGCGGCATACAGGTCCTGGCCTGCGCGCGATCTGCCGATGGCGGCGCCCTTCAGGATGAACAGCGGAATCGACAGCAACGTGACGCTGGCCATTTCTTCATAGACGTTTTGCGTGACCGTATTGAGGGCCGACGCAGGCATGAACAGGTACATGAACAGCACGGCGACGCTGCCCAGCGCGAAAGAAATCGGCGCACCGGAGAACATGAACAGCAGCGTCATGCCGCCGAAAAAAAGACCTATTCCGAGCATGCTCATGACCTCACTCCGTCGGACGATTTGGTCAGCGCATTGAGTCGGGCACTGAACTGCACCAGCAGTTGCAGGCCGAGCAGGGTCATGCCCGCGGCCATGATGCCGTAGGGAATCGTCAGCGGGGGCGCCCAGGACGAGGACGTGGTCTGTTGCTCGACCCAAGCCTCATGGAACAGCGCCCAGGACTTCCAGGAAAAAAACGCACAGAAAAGCAGGCTCATCAAATCGACCAGCATCAGGCGCCACTTGTCGAGGGATTGGGGTAGCCAGCCGGCCACGGCTTCGATGCCGATATGGCCACGCAGCGACTGCACATAGGCCGCGCAAAGAAAAGTGGCTGCAACCAGGCAGAACACCGCCGCCTCGTCCTGCCAGTCGGTCGAAGCCTGCATGACATAGCGCGAGACCACGCTGTAGGTCAGTACCAGCGCGGCCAGCAGCAGGGTCACCATGCCCAGGATGACCATGGCGCGATTGACCCACAGCAGCGCGCGAGCCAACGGCTGCAACGCACGCGGCGTGAACGGATCGATCTGAACAGCGACACGTGGCAATGCCGTGCCGTCGACGGCAGGCGGAATGAACTCGTGGCTCATGCCAGTTTCTGCGCTGCCTTGAGCAGCGCCGCGCAGGACTCGTTTCTGTCGCTGAAATCCTTCCAGGCGGTGGCGCGCGCGATGGTCTGCCATTTCTTCAGCGTGGCTTCGTCCATGTCGACCACCGCCGCGCCGGCCTTGGCGTAGACATCGGCCGCGATCTTGTCGTCGGCACGGGCCGCGTCGCGTCCGAAGATTTCCATTTCGGCGCCGACCGCCATCACCACGTCCTGTTGCGCCTTGGGCAGCTTGCCGAAGACCTCTTTCGAAATCATCAGTGGCTCCAGCATGAACCAGTAGGTCTTGTCGCGGCCCGACGTCAGGTGCTTGGCGATCTCTTCGAGCTTGAACGAGATGAAGCTGGTGCTCGACGTCATGGCCGCGTCCATCGCGCCGGTCTGCATCGACGCGTAGATTTCATTGGAGGGCAAGGTGATGACCGAGGCGCCGGCTTGCTTGAGCATCATGTCCATCTCGCGGCTGCCGCCGCGCACCTTCAGGCCCTTGGCATCGTCGGGCGTGAGCAGTGCGCGGGTGCGACTGGCGACGCCGCCGGCTTGCCAGATCCAGCTGACGATGAGGATGCCCTTGTCGTCCAGCACCTTTGCCAGCAGCTTGCCGACCTCGGCGTTCTTCCACGCGGCCGCCTGCTCGTAGCTCGGCACCAGCGCCGGCATCAAGCCGATGTTGGTCTCGGCCACCTCGCCACCGGCGTACGACAGCGGAACCAGGCTCATGTCGAGTGCGCCCTTGCGCATGGAAGAGAACTGGGCATTGGTCTTCATCAGCGACGAGCCGGCATAGACCGATGACTTCAATGCACCATTGGTCCGCTTCTCGACTTCAGCCGCAAAGCGGCGACAGAGCCGGTCGCGAAAGTCGCCCTCCGTCAAGGTGCCGCCCGGAAACTGGTGCGAGATTTTCAGGCTGCTGCCACCTGCCTGTGCAAACGAGTTGCCGGCCATTGCGCCCAGTGCCGTGGCACCAGCGGTATTCAGAAAGTCGCGTCGTGTGAAAGTCATTTTTGTCTCCTGTCTCAATGTGGAATAAACCAAGCGCGCGTCACATATACAAACCTTCGACCTCGCTGGAAGCCGGGATTTGACCCTGAGCGAGCATGGCGCGGTGCTTGTCCAGGCGTTTCAGGTCGTAGAGGTAATTCACCATCAGTCCGTACGACTGCTTCATGCCTTTGACCGACGGATCGCCGGCCCAGTTCAGGCGTTCGACGCGTGCGCCGTTGCCCAGGTGGAACCGGGCCACTGCGTCCAGCGGCTTGCCATCGAGCACCGCGCGACCGAGGTATTCGGCGGCACACCGCAGCAGCATCTGGCGCACCGGAGAACGAGCGTCCAGTGCCGGCGCAGCGTCAGCGGCGGCCAGGAAGTGATTCGCCAACGGCGGCTCGAAACCCACAGCGCGGCCGAGTGTCGCCCGTGTTTTTACATCCAGCTTTTCGATCATGGCGCCGGCATTTTTGGCCAGCCAGCTGCGAAAACCGGGAATGGGCGACAGCGTGGCGAACGCCTTCAGCTTGGGGAACTCTTCCTTCAGCGTCTCCGCCACCCGCTTGATCAGCGAGTCGCCAAAACTCACGCCGCGCAGGCCTGCCTGCGTGTTGCTGATCGAATAAAAAATAGCGGTGGTGGCCTTGCTCAGATCGGTGGTGTCGGCCGACTCGTCCAGCAGCGGCGTGATGCTGTCGGTCATGCGGTCGACCAATGCCACTTCGACAAAAATCAGCGGATCGTCCGGCAGGCGCGGATGAAAAAATCCGTAGCACCGGCGGTCCGAGTCGAGCCGGTTCTTGACGTCGGCCCAGCTCTTGATGTCGTGCACCGCCTCGTAGCGGATCAGCTTTTCGATCAGCGACGCCGGCGAGTCCCAACTGATACGGCGCAGCTCCAGAAAGCCCACGTCGAACCAGGTCGAGAACATGTATTCCATCTCGACATCCAGCGCCTGCAGCCGCTTGTCGGACTTGAGGTGCGGCAACAGGTCGGCGCGCAGGTCGACCAGAAAACGGATGCCTTCCGGAAACACGCTGAAGCGCTGCAGCAGACGCCGGCGCGGTGACACGGTGGCACGGCGATAGCGCACTTCTGCGACAGCCTCGTCGGGCGTGCCGACTGCACGGGCGAACTGCGCCTGGGCCAGCTGCGTTTTCTGCGCGTCGGCGACGAACTGCTCGCTCATCAGCAGCCACATGTCGCGTCGCTCGTCCTGCGTGGCGCCGGCGTACCAGCCGGCCACGCCGTGGGCGCGGCGTCCGCCCTCGACTTCGCTGACTTGCGGATCGACGATGGCCTTCAACTCCTGCAGCGTGCGGCGCAACACGCGCGGCGACAGCGCCTCTTCTTTCTGTCGCAAGGTGGCCGCCAGGCGTTCACGCGTACTGCGGGCCGGAGCCGGTGCCGGCATCGCCGCATCTGCAGCGGCCGTCGGCGTTTTCGCTGTCTTCTTGTCACCGCCAAGGCGCGACACGTTGCGGTTGAGCCAGTCCGCTGCGGTCACGATGCAAACCTCGATCGTTGGCTGCGGGCCAGCTCACGCAGTGCGTCGCGTTGCCGCGTCAGGTGGGTTCGCATGGCGGCATCCGCACCTTCGCTGTCGCGGCTTTTAAGCGCTGCGAACACGGTCATATGTTCCGACAAACTCTGCGCCATCCGGCCCGGTGCGCCCAATGATTGAAGGCGCGACAGCTTGAGGATCTTGCGCAGATCGGCGATGGCTTGCGCCAGCCATCGGTTGTCGGCCAGCGCGATGATCGCCTCGTGAATGGCGAAGTTGGTCGCGTAGTAGTCCTGTATGCGACCGGCCTGCGCATGCTCGCTCAGCCGCTCGTGCAGCACAGCGAGGTCGACCAGATCGGCATCGCTGGCATTGCGGGCCGCCTCGTAAGCGCAGCGACCTTCCAGCAGCGCGATGACTGGGAATATCTCGTCAAGGTCCTGCTCGGTGACTTCACTGACAAAACAGCCGCGACGCGGCTCGTGCCGAAGCAGCCCTTCCGAGGTCAGCACTTTCAACGCTTCGCGCAACGGCGTGCGGGAAATGTCCAGCCTTTCGCACAGTGCGACTTCATCGAGAAAGCTGCCGGGCGCCAGCGTGCCCGCAAAGATCTGCTCGCGCAAGGTGCTGGCGACTTCTTCGTGAAGAGAGCTCTGGACGAGGCGCATGACGGGTTAGTTTCGGTGGGGCGGGCGACCGAAAAGTTCGGCTCGCCCGAGAAGGAACGGTAGCAGGGCAAGTCGCTGATGACTCTTGGTAATTACCCATAATTATGAGTAATTATTGCGAAAGGCTCGCCTCGTCCATCAGTTTCTCGAGATGACCTATGGCTGCTTTCCCTCCAAGGTCACCCAATCCCTCGATAGCACCACTTGCGATGAGCAGGTCTGGGCCATCCGCGTGGGCTCTGAGGTGTACAGCCAGCTCCGTTTTGGTCGTCGTGTTCAACATCTTCATTCGTACTCCGTTATCACCAGGTGGATCCCTAGTGCGATTGCGCACTCCGGCGAAGAGCGGCTCGTCGCCGGAGTTCGCGCACGAGCACTGAGCACAGAACTAGCCAAGCCGTGCCCCAGGCCGCTGCGGCGACCACGTCGCTGAAATAGTGGGCGCCGAGGTAGATGCGCGTCGTTGCCACCAACAGAACTGCCAGGCAGGCCGTCGCGTAAAGCGTCACCCGCCAGCCTAGCTTGGGCGTTCGCGTCGCGAGAAAGACGGCCAGCACGCCGTACAGCAACGTTGCTGCCGTCACATGGCCGCTCGGAAAGCTATAGCTGGAAAGGCCCAGCAATGGCGTGTCGAGCATGGGGCGCCCGCGTTGAAAGATCTGCTTGAGCACCAGGTTTAACAACATGCCACCCGGCAGCACCAGAAGCAAGGTGAGGAGCCAGTACCCCTCTCGTCGCCACCCTAAGTAAACCGCGAACGCAAGGCCGATGGCGCTGATGGGGATGGCGTTATGAGCGTCAGTGACAAGCAACATCCAGCGCGTGACGCCGGCTGCCGAGTGCCGCTGAAACCAGTGCGTGATCATTTGATCGACCTTGACGAGCGGATCGCCGGTGACGACGTCTTCGGCCACCCCTGCGAAGAGCCACGTCGCGCCGATGAACAGCAGAACGCTCAAGGTCAGCCTCAGCCCCACTTCGCTGCTGGGGGACAGGCGGGCACGAGCGAAATCCAGTTGCGGCGCGAAACGCCGTATGGCGGCGGCAACATGCGGCGACGCGAGTCGGTGTTTGATCCAGTCGATCACCGCAAACGAAGCGGGGCGAACCGCAGGCCGAGCAGCGTCAACACGCAGAACGCCGCTCCGGCGATGAATGTTGCTGGAGCACCCAAACCGTCCCACAGCAAGCCGGCGAGAACGCTGGCTACAAGCACAGCCAACCCGCTCATCAGGTTAAAGAAGCCAAACGCCGTGCCGCGCAGATGATTCGGTGCCGCGTCGGCAACCATCGTCGCGAGCAGGCCCTGCGTCATGCCCATGTGCAGGCCCCAAAGCGACACGCCCAACAGGACACTGACCCAGTGCGAGTTCGACGCAAGCACCAGGTCGGCAGCAATGAGTATCAACAGACCCATCGAAAGTAACGCTCGGTGGCTCATACGGTCGGAGAGCTTGCCGAACGGATAGGCTGACAGGGAGTAGACCAGGCTCATCACAACCATGACGAGCGGCACCCAGGCCAGCCGGATCCCGCTCTGTTGCGCCCGTAGGACCAGAAATGCCTCGCTAAAACGGGCGAGAGTGAAGACCGCGCCCACTGCAACGACCCACCAGTAAGCGCGGTCGAGCTGGCGCAGGTTGTCTCGACGCAGAGGATTCGCCCGTTTCAAGCCGGCTTCACGCGCAGGCTCCCGAACGCCGGCGCCCAGCAATGCGACGGACGCTATCGCAGGTATGACGGCAACCCAGAACACCGCCCGGAAGTCGTTTGACCAGGCGATCATCAGCCCCACTGCGACAAGGGGTCCGATGAATGCGCCGACCGTATCGAGTGATTGGCGCAGACCGAAGGCCGCGCCTCGAAGTTGTGGCGGCGCGATATCGGCGACCAAGGCATCTCGCGGGGCGCCTCGCACCCCCTTGCCAACCCGGTCCACCAGTCGCGCCGTCAGGACCATGCCTGTGCTCTGGGCTATCGCAAATAAAGGCTTAGAACAAGCGCCCAACGCGTAGCCGGCAATGGCGAAAGGCTTGCGCCGGCCGAAGTAGTCGCAAAGCACGCCCGAAAAAACCTTCACCATCAAGGCTGTCGCCTCGCCCAAGCCCTCCACCAAGCCGACCATGAAGGCACTTGCGCCAAGGGCAGACACCATGAATAACGGCAGCAGGCTGTGCACCATTTCCGAAGAGATGTCAGCCAAGAGGCTGACGAAACCGAGCGCCCAAATGCCTGCAGGCAGTCGCGTGGTATTGATCGTCTCCGACGCAACTTCGTCTCTCGTCATCCTGGATGGCCTCTGGAGCCTCGTAAGGTGTTTCAGCGGGCAGTGGTCGAGGCCGAACGATAACCCGATAGGCTCCCTCAGCTAAAGAGTTCTGAGGAAAGCGACCGCTCTTGCTGGCGTTCCGGCGCTCCGGCAATACCTGTGCCTGTCTTCAAGGTGTGCACCATCCGGCAACGGGCCAAAGCCGTCTTTCATCAACAACGCTTATCGGCATCACAACGGCTCAAACACTTCGAAGCGGGCACCGGATCGAGGGACAACTTCCAAACCCCGAGACGCTCCGTCATCCGCCCGCCAGCGCAAGCACCATCGCCAGCCGGTTGTGCCGCTCGACCAGCGGTCCTGCGTCCACTGTCACCAACTGCCCTTCACGCACCACCACACGTCCGTTCACCACCGTGTACGCGGCTTGCGGACTCGTGCACAACAGCAGGCTGGCGACCGGGTCGTGCACCGCGCCACCGGCGAAGGCGACGGTGTTCAGGTCGAACAGCGCCAGGTCCGCACACATGCCCGGAGCGAGATGACCGATGTCCGGGCGCCCCAGCACTTCGGCGCCGCCGCGGGTGGCGATGGCGAGCGCATCGCGCGCCGTCATTTCGGCCGGACCGTGATCGCAGCCGAACGGCTCCAGCGAGCGCCCGACGCGGGCCAGCAGCAGCGCCTGGCGTGCCTCGTTGACCATGTGTGCGCCGTCGTTGCTGGCGCTGCCGTCGACACCCAGGCCGACCGGCACGCCTGCATCCAGCATGCGGCGGACAGGTGCGATGCCGGATGCCAACCGCATGTTGCTGCACGGGCAGTGCGCCACGCCGGTCTTCGTCTTCGCGAACAGCGCGATGCCGGGTGCATCGAGTTTCACGCAGTGCGCGTGCCATACATCGTGGCCGAGCCATCCCAGATCCTGCGCGTACTCGGCGGGCGTGCAGTTGAACTTCTCGCGGCTGTAGGCGATGTCGTGGTCGTTCTCGGCGAGGTGCGTGTGCAGCCGCACGCCCTGGCCCTTGAAGGAGCGCGCGAGCAGTGCCGATTCGCGCATCAGGTCGCGGCTCACGCTGAAGGGCGAGCAAGGTGCCACGGCCACGTTGGTCATCGCGCCGTGCGATGCGTCGTGCCACGTTTCGATCAGCCGCTGCGTGTCTTTCAGGATATCGGCTTCGCGCTCGACCACGCTGTCGGGCGGCAAGCCACCTTGCGACGCGCCGACGCTCATGCTGCCGCGCGTGGCGACGAAGCGCATGCCGATCTCGCGCGCCGCCTCGATGCTGTCGTCAAGCCGCACGCCGTTGGGGTAGATGTAGAGATGGTCGCTGCTGGTGGTGCAGCCTGAAAGCAGCAACTCCGCCATGGCGATCTGCGTCGACACCCGCACCATCTCCGGCGTGAGACCGGCCCAGATCGGATACAGACCGCGCAGCCACGAAAACAGTTCGGCGTCCTGCACGGAGGGGATGGCGCGGGTCAGCGACTGGACCATGTGGTGGTGCGTGTTGACCAGTCCCGGCACCACCAGATGGCCGCGCGCGTCGATCACTTCGTCCGCCGATTGCGGCAGCTGGTCGGCCGGGCCGATCGCTTCGACGAGGTTGTCGCGCAGCAGCACCGAGGCGTTGCGCCATTCCTTTCTTGCGTCGTCGAAGGTGGCCACGCAGTCGGCATTTCGGATCAACAGAGTGGTCATGGCGGGCGAGAATGGAGGGTGGAGACAACACAAATGATCGCATCGAAACCTCTCGCTGAACTGGCCGATCCGCAGATGGAACCGCGTCGCTTTCTCGAACAGCTTTATCGCATTGCCGTGCAGCGCGCCTTGCCGCTGGCCAGCATGGGCGCTTACCTGCCCAAGCCGCCCGATCCCGCCAAGGGCCGCACGCTGGTCATCGGTGCCGGCAAGGCCGGTGGCTCGATGGCGCAGGCGCTCGAAGCGCTGTGGCCGGCAGACGCGCCCATGTCGGGCCTGGTCGTCACGCGCTACGGCCACGTGCCACCGCGGCCCGAAGGATTGAAGCAGCGCATCGAACTGGTCGAGGCGTCGCATCCGGTGCCGGACGAGGCCGGCATGAAGGCCGCCGAACGCATCCTCGCGCTGACCGAAGGGTTGACCGCCGACGACTTGGTGCTTTGCCTGATCTCCGGCGGTGGATCGTCGGTGCTCACGTTGCCGGCCGAAGGCATGACGCTGGCCGACAAGCAGCGCGTGAACCAGCAACTGCTCGACAGCGGCGCTCACATTGGCGAGATGAATTGCGTACGCAAGCACCTGTCGCGCGTGAAAGGCGGGCGGCTCGCCGCAGCCTGCGCGCCGGCACGGGTCGTCACGCTGACCATCAGCGACGTGCCCGGCGACGACATGGGCATCATCGCCAGCGGTCCGACGGTGCCTGATGCAACGACCTGCGCGCAGGCGCTTGCCATCCTCGACCGCTACAAGATCGACATTCCCCCGGCGGTACGCGCCGGCCTCGAAAGCGGTGCGCTCGAAACGCCCAAGCCGGGCGATGCCGTGTTCAAAGGCCACACCGCGCACCTCATCGCCACGCCGCAGCAATCGCTCGAAGCCGCAGCCGCCGCGGCGCGTGCCGCCGGCATCGAGGCCCATATCCTGAGCGATGAAATGGAAGGTGAATCGCGCGAGGTCGGCAAGGTGCACGGGGCGCTGGCGCGTGCCGTAGCGCAGCGCGGCCAGCCGTTCGCCAAGCCGTGCGTGATCTTGTCGGGCGGTGAAACCACCGTCACCATCCGGCCGCGCCAGCCCGGTCAACCCAAAGGCCGTGGCGGCCGCGCCGGCGAGTTCTGCATGGGCCTGGCCGGTGCGTTGATGGGCCAGGCCAACGTGTGGGCACTGGCCGCCGACACCGACGGCATCGACGGCGTCGAAGACAACGCCGGTGCCTTCGTCACGCCCGACACGCTGGCGCGTGCGGAGGCAAGGGGTCTCAAGCTGGCACCGCATCTCGACCGCAACGATGCCTACGGTTACTTCGACGCCATCGGCGATCTGCTCGTCACCGGGCCGACGCACACCAACGTCAATGACTTCAGGGCGCTGCTGATCCTGTGACGACCGAAACGTCGCCATCGGTGCTGTTCGTGTGCACCGGCAACATCTGCCGCTCGCCGACCGCGCATGCGCTGCTTGTGCACAAGGCGCAGGAAGCCGGTTTTGCGGTGCGCGTCGACAGCGCCGCCGTCTCAGACGAAGAGCGCGGCAATCCGGCCGACCGACGCTCCGTTGCCGAAGCCAAACGCCGCGGCATCGCGATGCCCGATCACCGTGCGCGGCAGATCACTGCAAAAGACTTCGACAGTTTCGATCACGTTGTCGGCATGACGCGCGCGCACGCTGCGGCGCTGCGCCGCATTGCGCCGGTGCACGCCAGCAAGGTGGCTTTGATGATGGACTTTGCAGGGGCGCAAGACCGCGACGTGCCCGACCCCTGGTACGGCGACCAGGCCGCGTTCATTGAAGCCTTCGACATGATCGAGGAGGGCGTCGACGGGTTGTTGGCGCGGCTGCGCCATTTGGCCGACGGGGGTGCTGCCGGTTAGCGCTGTACGCGTTGCGTCGCCTGCTTGCGGCGCGGTCCTTGCGCCCGTCCGCCCACTGCGGAGAATCATGCAACGTCACCACAAACCGAGGAACCGATATGGCGATCACGACAGTCAAGTCCGGTGAGACATGGGCCGCAGGCGACCTCTACGAAAGCTACGTCGGCCGATGGAGCCGCGCGGTAGCGCAGGCGTTCCTGCCCTGGCTCGACGTGCCCGCAAGCTCGCGCTGGCTCGACGTCGGATGCGGCACCGGCGCACTCACCGAAACCATCCTCGCGCATTCGCACCCGGCTGCGGTGGTGGGCGTCGATCTGTCACCGGACTTCATCGCGTATGCACGCGCCCACGTCGCCAGCCCGCTCGCCACATTCCAAGTCGGCAATGCACAAATCCTGGCGCTTCAAGGGCCGCGGTTCGATGCGGCGGTGTCCGCGCTGGTTCTCAATTTCTTGCCGGAGCCCGGCCTTGCGGTGCGGGCGATGGCGGGCAGGGTCCATCCCGGCGGGCGGGTCGCGGCCTACGTGTGGGACTACCGGGGGCAAATGGAGCTCATGCGGTACTTCTGGGATGCCGCGATCGCCCTCGACCCAGCCGCCGGCGTACTCGACGAGGGATTGCGCTTCCCGCTGTGCCAACCGGGTCCGTTGCAGGCGCTGTTCGCCGATGCGGGGCTGGTTGACGTCGACGTGCGCGCGCTCGACGTACCAACCGTGTTCCGCGACTTCGACGACTACTGGAGTCCGTTCCTGGCCGGAAACTTTCCAGCGCCAGCCTATGCGATGTCGCTGGGCGGAGAGGCCCGCTTGGCGTTGCGGGAGCGGCTTCGCTCAACGCTGCCCACGGCGGCGGACGGTTCGATCGCATTGGTTGCGCGCGCCTGGGCGGTGCGAGGCACGGTGCACAGCACCGCGACCTGAGGTAATTGCGATCGCAGCCGCTGCGCTGTCCATGCTCTGGTTCGGGCGATTCACCTGAACGTTGCCGAGGCGCCCGGTGCCGTAAAAGTTCAGAACAGACTCGCGCCGATGTTGATCAAAAGGGCGAGCACTGTCGTATTGAACAGATAGGCCAGGATGCAATGCACCGAGCCGATGCGACGCATCATCTTGGAGACGAAAGACACGTCGGCCGTCTGGCCCGACGTGCCGATGACGGCGGCAAAGTAGAAGAAGTCGCCATAGTCCGGCTCGTCGTCGTCTGGAAAGCTCAAGCCTGGTTTGCGTCCGTCGGATTGCGCCGCGTAATAGTCGTGCGCATAGTGCAGCGCGAACATGATCTGGGTGAAGGTCCAGGAAGACACGACCGTCAGTGCCGCGAGTCCGATATGCGCGACCTTCGCTGTACCGTGCATGTCCTTGACCACCGTGAGTTCGCCGCCGATGGCAGCAAGACTCGCAATGGCAGAGATCACGACCAGGGTCAGGATCACGAACTGCCCTTCGTCCTGTGCCCTTGCGCGGTAGCGCATGTGTTCGCGGGACGACCGGGTCATCATGCCGACCGCAAGAAAGACATAGAGCATCGCACCCGTGTTCCATGCGATCAGCAGTCGGGTGACCAGATGCGCTTCGAGCCGGGCGGGGAACAGCACACCCACCAGGATTGCGGTGAGCGTGGCGACGAGCAGGCGGGGCCGGGCCCGCAATTGCCGGTAAATGCGGTTGTGTCGAAGTTTCATCGCGCTGAAGAAAAGCCGTGGAGGGAATGAGTCGGAAAGTGCAACTCGAACCGGGCACCGCCCAGCGCCGAGCTCTGCACCACCAGGCGCCCGGCATGGGCTTTCGCGATCTCGCGAACGATCGCCAGGCCAAGGCCGCTGCCTTCGGCCTCGACGCTGTTGCCACGCTGGAATCGTTGAGTGATGCGTTCGCGATCGGCGGGCTCGATGCCAGGCCCGCTGTCGTCCACCGCGATGAACGCGTGGCCTGCGCCAACGGACACGCTGACGTTCACGCGGGCGCCGGACACGCAGTACTTGAGCGCGTTGTCCAGAAGGTTGTTGACGGCCTCGCGGACGAGCGCGGCATCGACCATCACCCAGGCGTGGTCCGATGCGTCGTCGAAGCCGAAGTCGAGTCCCGCCGACAACGCGCGGAAGACCCACTCGCGCGACGCCTCGAAAGCCAGCACTCTCAGGTCGACGCGGTCCCGGCTCGCGTCGCTTTGCGCTTCCGGCTCTGCGCGAGAAAGCAGCAGCAATTGATTGGCCAGTCGCACCGCGCGTTGCGCCGACTGCTGCAGTTCGACGACCGATATCCGCATCACCGGAAGACTCTCGCTGCGCAAGGCCTGCTCGGCCTGCAATTTCAGCGCAGTCAGAGGGGTTCGAAGCTGGTGCGCGGCGTTGGCGATGAACGCGCGCTGTGCCTGGCCTGCCAGTTCGAGGCGACCGATCACCGCATTCAATGCCTCGATCAAAGGGCGCAGTTCGGCCGGGAGACCGTTCTCGGGCACCGGTTGCAAGCTGCGGTGGCTCATGTCGCGCAATGCGTTGCCGAGCGACAGGATGTTGCGGGTCTGAAAAAAGATCACGCGGTGCAGTACCCAGCCTGCGAGCAACAGCAACACCAACTGCGGAATCCACACGGCCAGCAGAATCTCGCCCGCAAGATGGCGACGTTTACGTGTGGTTTCCCCGACCATCACCGAGACCTGTTCGCCCGCACTGGCGAGCGGCACGTCGACGATGGCCCAGCGCATGGCGTGGCCGCCGAGGTCCGCATCGAACAGGCGCGCATTGCGAAACACTTCCGGCGCCTCAGGCTCCCGCGGCGCTTCTGAAACTCCGGCGATATAGCCACTGCGCGAACCGACCACGCGATACACGGTCTGGTCTTCGTCGTCCCACTGGAACATGGCCTCGGCAGAGCGCGGCAGGTCGAGTCCGGCGCGCGGGCCGATCTGTCGCACCGCCTGTGCCAGGCTGTTGGCCGAGTCGTAGAGCCAGCGGTCGAACACCTCGTGCACGTAGTAGCGCGTGATGCCGTAAGACAGCGCGCCGCTGAGCAGGAAGAGCACCGCCATGCGCCAAAGCAGACGTGTTTCCAGGCGCCGCTGCAGGCTGTCGTCGGGGCTTCGGGTGGGCGCCCTCACGACACGCTCGCCAAACGGCGCAGCAGGTAGCCGAAGCCACGCACCGTCACGATCTCGACATCGTGGCCGGCGATCTTCTGGCGGATGCGGTGCAGGTAGACCTCGATGGTCTTGCCGGCCACGTCGCCATGAAAAGCCATCAGCGTTTCAGTCAGCTGGGCTTTGGTGACCACGCGATCGACGTTGCCCATCAGGCGCTGCAGCAGCTGGAACTCGCGCGGCGTGAGGCTCAGCGGTACGCCGTCCAGGCTGATGCGTGCGGCATCGGACATCAGGCACAACGCGCCGGCGGACAACCGCTGCGCCTGCGGATGGCCGCCGCGCCGCAGCACGGCCTGGATGCGTGCGTCGAGTTCGGCCATGTCGAAAGGCTTGACGACATAGTCGTCTGCGCCGGCACGCAGCCCGCCGACGCGCTGATGCTGCTCGTCGCGCGCGGTCAGCACGATGACAGGCAGCGAGTTGCCGGCTTCGCGGATCTGCCGCAGCACGTCGCTGCCGTCCATGTCCGGCAACCCCATGTCGAGCAGTACCAAGGCCGGCAGGTCGCGCCGCATGCTCACGAGCGCTTGCGCGCCGTTGTGCGCCTTCAGCACCCGGTAGCCGCGATGCTGCAGCTCGCGGCCAAGCAACTCCGCAATTTGAAGGTCGTCTTCGACGATAAGAATCAGGGCGTCCACTGCGCGACTCTAGGCGATGCGCCTGTTATCTATTTTTAAACCACGACCCTTAGGCTGCGCCCCTCTCTGGCTTCGTGGCAGCGCTTCCCAATGAAAATCTCGCGTCGATCTGCGCATTCCGGCTGGCGGACGCTGACCGTCCTTTTGCTCGTGCTGGCTGCGGGCATCGGCATCGGGACGAAGATCGCGCGGCACGCGGCGGCCGTGACTGCAGCCACATCGGCTGCACCAGGCGCTACCGTCGCAGCGGCCGCGAGCCCCCCGGTGGCCGGCGCCGGTTTGCTGCGCTATGCCCGCGATGCACCCGAGCTCGCATCGATCCGCATCACGCCGGTCGAGGCTGTGCCACTGCCGGCGCTGCCGCCGGCCAATGCCCACCTGGCCTATGACGAAGACGTGACGGCCAGGGTCAGCTCGCCGGTCGCGGGTCGCGTGGTTCGCCTGCTGGTCCAGGCCGGTGACCGCGTGCGGCGTGGGGCCGCGCTGGCCGAACTCGACTCGCCCGACCTGGCGTCTGCCCAGTCCGACCTGGCCAAGGCGAAAGCCGACGAGGCGCACAAGCGACAGAGCGTCGAGCGCACCCGGGCGCTGGCCGAAACCGAAACCGGTTCGCGCAAGGACAACGAGGCGGCCGAGGCCGATCTGCAGCAGGCCATCGCCGAGACCCTTCGCGCTGCACAGCGGATGCACAACCTGGCAACGGCAACGGCAACGGTCAGCGGTTCAGGTCGCTTCGTGCTCCGGGCGCCTATCGACGGCGTGGTGGTCGACCGGCAGATCAACGCCGGCATGGAAGTGCGCCCCGATCTGGCCAATCCGCTGTTCGTCATCACCGACACGGCAAAACTCTGGGCCTTGGCAGACGTGTCCGAAACGGCCTTGAATGCGGTGCACGCGGGGCAGCCGGTGGAGCTGGAGGTCGATGCCTGGCCCGGCCAGCGTTTTGCCGGCGTGGTGCGCCACGTGGGCGCCGCGCTCGATGCCGCATCGCGTCGCCTGCAGGTGCGTTGCGAGATCGCCAACGCCGACGGCCGGCTCCGAGCAGAGATGTTCTCGCGCGTGGCCTTTCTCTCCGACACGCAGGCAACGGCGATCCGGGTACCGAACGGCAGCCTGGTGTTGAACGGCATGCAGAACTTCGTCATCGTGGAGCAGGAGCCGGGCGTTTTTGCGCGGCGGCCGGTACAGCTCCGATGGAGCGGGCCGGACACCAGCTATCTGTCGGCGGGCCTGCAGGCCGGCGAGCGAATCGTGTCCGAAGGCGCTCTCTTGCTGGCTTCCGAGTTTCCTGCCCGTGCTCAATAAGTTCGTTCGTTTCGTATTGGCCCAGCCGGTTTTCGTGCTGGTGATGACGGTGGCGCTGGCGGCCTTCGGCATCAACGCGGTCATGCACCTGCCGATCGAGGCGTTTCCCGACGTGCAGGACGTACAGGTCCAGATCATTACCCTGAGCCCGGGCTCCGCGCCGGAAGAGGTCGAGCGGACATTGACGCTGCCGATCGAGCGCGAGATGACCGGCGTGCCGGGCGAGACCCAGTTGCGCTCGGTCTCCATGACCGGTCTGTCGGTGGTCACGCTGACCTTCGCAGATGGCACCGACAACTACTTCGCGCGCTCGCAGGTGCTGGAACATCTGGGCAACGTGACGCTGCCCACGGGCGTGCAGCCGACGCTCGCACCCCTCACCACCGCCGTCGGCGAAGTGGTGCGCTACGTCGTTCAGGCGCCGCCGGACATGGCCGAGAACGACGTGCGTGCGCTGCAGGATTGGGTGGTGCGCCCGGCCCTGCGCATGGTGCCGGGCGTGGCCGATGTGGCGAGCTTCGGCGGCACAGTCAAGGAGTACCAGGTGCTGGTGGACCCGGCACGGCTCAAGCGTTTCGGCGTGACCCTGGACCAGGTCGCGCTGGCACTGACGAACAACAGCGCGAACGTCGGTGGCGGGGTGCTGCGCCGAGGCGACGAGGCGCTGGTCGTGCGCAGTATCGGATTGGTCGATTCGCTCGCCAGCATCGGCCAGGTGATCGTGCAGGCCAAGCAAGGCCGCACCGTGCTGGTGTCGGACATCGCCCAGGTGGAACTCGGCCACAAGCCGAGGTCGGGCATCGTCGCCTACGACGATCACGACAGCGTGGTCGAAGGCGTCGTGAGCATGACCAAGGGTCAGAACGCCGCGGTGGTGGTGGCTGGCGTCGAAAAGGCCATGGCAGCGCTGGCACTGCGCCTGCCGCCGGGCGCCGCGTTGCCGGTGGTCTACAAGCGCACCGACCTGATCCACCAGACGGTCGACACGGTGGTCGAGAACCTGGTCACCGGCGCCTTGCTGGTGATCGTCATCCTGGTCGTGTTCCTGCGCAACTGGCGTGCCGCGGTCATCGTCGCCACGGTGATTCCACTGTCGCTGCTGTTCGCTTTCATCATGCTCGACCTGCGCGGCATACCGGCCAACCTGATCTCGCTTGGGGCGGTCGACTTCGGCATCATCATCGACAGCGCCGTCGTGCTGGTGGAGGCGTTGATGGTCCGGCTCGCCCTTGACCGGAGCCTCTCGGTGACCGCGCCAGCGCAAACGTCTCCGAGGCCCGGCGCCGCCCACCAGAAGGCGCTCACCTTTCATTCGCGGCTGCGGGTGTTGCGCGAAACCGTGGTGGACCTGGGCCGGCCGATCCTCTTCTCCAAGGGGATCATCATCATCGCGTTCCTGCCGATCTTCACCTTCCAGCGGGTCGAAGGAAAGATCTTCGCGCCCGTGGCTTTCACGCTGACCTTCGCGTTGCTCGGCGCGCTCGTGCTGACCGTCACGCTGGTACCGACGCTGCTGCGTTTTGCGATGCGCGGCGCCAACATGGCCGAGCGCCGCAGCCAGTGGATGGAAAACCTGCAGTCGGGCTACCAGCGCCTGCTCTTGTGGGGTGGTGTGCGGCGCGTCATCGTCTTCACCCTGTCGCTGGTGGTGCTGGGCGCGACGCTGTTGCTGGCGCCGCTGCTCGGCAGCGAGTTCTTGCCCAAGCTGGACGAAGGCAACATCTGGCTGACCATCACCTTGCCGACCTCGACCGCCATCGACACCACCAAGCAGGTCGAGCGCAAGGTGCGTGCCGTGCTGCGCAGCTATCCGGAAGTGCGCCGGGTCATCACGCAGGTCGGGCGGCCCGACGACGGCACCGATGCCAAGGGGCCGAACAACCTGGAGATCCTGGCCGACCTGCAGCCACGCAGCCAGTGGAACTTTGCCGACAAGCAGGCGCTGGTGGAAGACATGACTCGCCGCCTCAAAGCGCTGCCTGGCGTGCCGACCAATTTTTCGCAAGTGATCGAAGACAACGTCGAGGAGTCGTTGTCTGGTGTGAAGGGCGAGATCGCCGTCAAGATCTACGGCCCCGACCTGCAGGTGCTGGAAAAGAAGAGCGAGCAGATCGCCGCCGTGTTGCGCGGCTTGCGCGGCGCGGCCGACGTGGCGGCGATCCGGATCGGCGGCCAGAGCGAAGTCGACATCCAGGTCGACCGGCGGCGTCTGGCGCGGCTGGGCATCAGCGTGGCGGACGTCAACACGGTCATCGCCAGCGCGCTGGGCGACGTGGCGGTGAACAGCTTCTACGAGGGCGACCGGCGCTTCGACGTGACGATGCAAGTTGCCAAAGGCGCGCGAAGTTCGATCGACGACATCGGTGCGTTGCAGGTCAATTTGCCGGACGGCGCGGGCACCGTCTCACTCGATCAGGTCGCGCATATCGCATTGCGGCAGGGCGCCTCGCGGGTGAGCCGCGAAGGCGGCGAGCGCAATGCGTCGGTCAAAGCCAACCTGCTGGGGCGTGACCAAGGCAGCTTCATCGACGAGGCGCAGCAGGCGGTAGCAGCTCAGGTCGTGTTGCCACCGGGCTACCGCATCACCTGGGGCGGCCAGTTCGAGAACCAGCAGCGCGCCGTCAAGCGGCTCGCCGTGATCGTGCCGATCAGCGCACTGCTGATTTTCTCGCTGCTGTTCTGGGCCTTCGGCTCGGTCCGGTACGCCTGCCTGGTGCTGGTGCTGGTGCCGTTCACGCTGATCGGCGGCATTGCCGGCCTGGCCATCGCGGGGCTCCACTTCTCGGTGTCGGCAGCGGTGGGCTTCATCGCGGTGGCGGGGATTTCGGTGCAGAACGGCGTGATCATGGTGGAGCACATTGCCGACAACCTCGATGCGTCGGTCTCGCTTTTCGAGAATGCGGTGACAGGCGCCGTCGCCCGGTTGCGCCCGATTCTGATGACGGCGCTGATGGCCGGCCTGGGCCTGTTGCCGGCGGCGTTGTCGCATGGCATCGGCTCCGAGACGCAGCGCCCGTTCGCCGTGGTGATCGTCGGCGGCGTGGTGTCGGCCACGCTGTTCACGCTGCTGTTGCTGCCATTGCTCTATCCGATCTTCGCGGGTGGCAAGCAGAAGCGGCAAGAGGATTTCGAACCCGCTGTCGTTCCTGCTCCGGCTCCCGTTATTCCGGGCACACCATGATGTTCCTTCGAGATGGGTTTGCAGCGGTCTCGTTGGTGTTGGTCGCCGGTTGCGCTGTCGGCCCCGACTTCGTTGCGCCTCCAACACCGGCGCCGCCGGGCTACACCGCCGCGCCGGTCGCGGTGGTCACCAGCGGCACCGACATTCCCGCGCTGTGGTGGGAGCTTTTCCAGTCGCCCGCGTTGAGCCGGCTGGTGGCGCGCGCGCTGTCGAACAATCCGGGTGTCGAGTCCGCCCAGGCCGCATTGAATGCCGCGCGCGAAAACGCCGAGGCGCAGCGCGGCGCCTTCTTTCCGCAGGTCAGCGCGACGACCTCATCGAGCCGGCAGTCCACATCGACCACGCTTTCATCGCCGCTGAATGACAGTCGCTACATCTTCAACCTGCACACGCCGCAGCTGAACGTCGCCTACACGCCCGATGTCTTCGGTGGCAATCGGCGACTGCTGGAATCGCAGCGGGCACAGGCCGAAGCGCAGCGATTTCTGTACGAGGCAACGCGCCTGACGCTGGCCGCCAACGTCGTTTTGGCGGCAGTGACCGAGGCCTCGATCCGCGGACAGATCACAGCCGCGAACGACACGTTGCGATTGCAACAGCGCCAGCTCCTGCTGCTGCAGCGGCAAGCGAAGCTGGGTGCCATCGGTGCCGGAGACACCGCCGCCCAGGAAAGTCTGCTGGCCCAGACCCAGGGCGCATTGCTGATGCTCGAAAAGCAGCTCGCGTTGCAACGCAACCAGTTGTCGACCCTGCTCGGTCAGCGGCCCGACGAGGCATTGGCAGAGCGCTTCGAGCTGGCCGACCTCGTGCTCCCAAAGGCGCTGCCTTTGAGCCTGCCGTCGCAACTGGCCGACCAGCGCCCGGATGTACGCGCGGCACTGGCGCAACTGCAGTCGGCCAGTGCGCAGATCGGGGTCGCCGTGGCCGCCCGTTTGCCGGCCGTCACGCTCACCGCCGGCGCCGGCTCGACCGCGCTGACCGTGGGCAGTCTGTTCGGGCCGGGCACCGGGTTCTGGGCACTCGGCGCGGGTCTGACGCAACCGCTGTTCGATGGCGGCACCTTGCTGCACCGGCAACGCGCCGCCGAGGCCACTTACGAAGAGGCCAGGGCGCAATACCGGGGTGTGGTGATCGGCGCCTTCCAGAGCGTTGCCGATGCACTGCAGGCACTCGACCACGACACGCGGATGGTCGAGGCGGCCGCGCAGGGCGAGGCTGCTGCCGCGCGGTCGCTGCGGGCGGCGCAACACCGCTTCAATACGGGTGACACCGGCCTGTTCGAAGTGCTCGGTGCCCAGTTGATCGAGAGCCAGGCCAGGAGCACGGCGGTGCAGGCGCGCGCGAGTCGCTATGCAGATACCGTCGCGCTGCTGCAGGCGCTCGGCGGTGGCTGGTGGAATCAGCCGGCCCCGCACTAGCGTCCTGAACCTGAGCGTCCTGAACCGCGCTGCAGCACAACGCGGCCCCGTCCAGCCGTAGAAGCCCCGTCAGCCCATGCGCGTGGGCAGCCAGAGCGCGATGATCGGGAACGCGATGAGGATCACCAGCCGCAGCATGTCGGTCACGATGAACGGCAGCACGCCCTTGAAAATCGTCGTGAAGCTCACCTCCTTCACGACACTCTTGATGACGAAGACATTCATGCCCACCGGGGGATGAATCAACCCCAGCTCGACCGTCATGACGATGATGACGCCGAACCATATCGGATCGAAGCCCAGGTGCACGATCACCGGATAGATGATCGGCACCGTCAGGATGATCATCGCCATGGCGTCCATCAGGCAGCCGAGTACGAGGTACATCAGCATGATGAGCGCCAGCACCCCATAGCGGCCGATGCCCAGCCCGGTAAGAAACTCGGTCAGCTTTTGCGGGCTCTGCGTGATGGTCAGGAAGTAGCCGAAGAGCAGTGCGCCGATCAGCACGGTGAACACCGCTGCCGAGGTCCGCGTGGCCGAGAGCAAGGCCTCGCGAATCTTCGGCCCGTCGAGCTTGCCGCGTACCAGGCCGAGGATGAAGGCGCCGCTCGCGCCCACGCCGCCCGCTTCGGTCGGCGTGAAGAAGCCACCGTAGAGCCCGCCGATCACGAAGATGAAAAGCACCAGCGGCGCCCACACGTTCTTCAGGTCGACCAGGCGTTCCGACCAGGGCTTGTTTTCGCCGGCCGGCAGCCAGTCGGGCCGTACCTTGACGATGATCGCGATGGTGATGACGTACATCAGCATCGCCAGCAGGCCGGGGATGATGCCGGCCATGAAGAGCTTGCCGATGTCTTGCTGCGTCAGGATGGCGTAGACCGCGAGCACCGTCGACGGCGGCAGGATGGCGCCGAGCGTGCCGCCCGCGGCGATCACCCCGGTCGAAAACGACTGCGGGTAATTGAAGCGCCGCATCTCCGGATAGGCCACGGCAGAGAAAGTCGCCGCAGTGGCGACCGACGAGCCGCAGATGGCCGCGAAGCCGCCGCAGGCCAGCACGGTGGCCACGCCGAGTCCGCCCCGCAGATGGCCGATCATCGAGTTGGCTGCCTTGAAGAGTTCGCGGCTCACGCCCGACACCGACACCAGCGCCCCCATCAGCATGAACATGGGGATGACGCCGAAGGTGTAGTCGGTGACGGTGCGCATCGAGGTCTGGCCGACCAGCTTGAGCGCGGGCATCGGCCCGACGATCCACGCATAGCCGGTGACGCCGACCAGCCCCATCGCCATGCCGACCGGCACCCGCAACAGCATCAGCGCGAAGAGCGCGACGAAACCCAATACCGCGATCGCATCGGCGCTCATTCGTCTGCTCTCTGTTCAGGCTTGACTTCGTCGAGCTGCTCGGGGTGAAAGATAAGGCGATAGGTGCGGATGCCGATCAGCAGCACCGCGCAGACATCGCCGAACCATGCGACCGCATAGAACGGCCAGGTCGGGATGTTCATGTCGTAGGTCTGCACGTTGTCGACGTAAGTGCCGCGCACCTTGTCGAACAGCATGGCGGTCTGCACCGCCACCACGAACAGCAAGACCAGCGTCGCGAAGACGTCGATCGCGCGCTTCATGCGCGGCCCGGCGGTCGACCACACCAGGTCGACCGTGATGTGGCTGCCGCGGTAGCTGGTCGCTGCGATGCCCCAGAAGATCAGGATGCCGAGAAACATCCGGCCGAAGTCGTAGGCATCGGGAATCGAGGTGTTGAAGAACTTGCGCAACACCACCGCGATGAAGATGTTCAGCGCAACCAGGCCGACGAAGATCGCTGCCAGCCACTCGATGCCGTTGATCATCCGGTCCATCACGCCGACCCGGCGCTTCTGGCCGGCCACAGGAGACACCGAATCCATCGACTACAGCGCCGCCTTGTTCTTTGCGAGGCTGGCCTTGAGGCCGTCCATCACCGCTTTCGGGTCCTGGCCGGCCTTCTTGACGGCCTCGCCCCACTGCACTTCGCCCGGCGCCGTCGCCTTGCGCCATGCATCGAGTTGCTCTGGCGTCAGCTTGTAGATCTCGTGGCCGGCTTGCGCCGCGATCTTGGCGTGTCCGGCAAACTCGAAGTCGGCCCACGGCGAAGCGACACGCTCGGCCCATTCGCTGGTGCAGTGGTCGTCGATGACCTTCTTCTGGGCGGTCGACATGCTGTCGTACTTGTCCTTGTTCATCCCCCAGACGAAGGGTGTGACGTAGAGCGGCACATCCATGTGAAAGCTGACCACCTTGTCGATCCCGAACAGGCCGACCGAGCCCCAAGGAAAGGTGATGGCGTCGGCCACGCCGCGCTCCAGCATGTCGCGCGACTCGGGCGCAGACGCCTGCACGTTGGTACCGCCGAGGGCCGTCACCATCTGGCCGATGGTGCTGGTGGCGGGCCGAATCTTCATGCCCTTGATGTCGGTGGGCAGGGTGATCTTCTTGCGCGCATGAAAAGTGCCGGGATCGTGCACGAAGGCGAAGCAGAACTTGATGTCCTTCATCTCCTTGGCGGCGTACGGCCGGTACCACTCGTCGATGGCGGCCGAGCCACTCTTGCCGTTGGCGAACATGAAGGGCAGCGAGGCGCCGGCCATCAACGGGAAGCGGCCGGGCTGGTAGCCGGGGTTGATGTAGGCGAAGTCGGCGATGCCGTCTCGCGCCATGTCGTAGTGGTCGAACGCCTTGCCCAGTTGCTCCGAGGGGAAGAGCGTCGCGGTGATGCTGCCGTTGGACGCCTTCTTGATGTCGTCGGCCCAAGCCTGCAAGGAAGGGTTGAGCGGATGCTGCGCCGGCACCCAGCTCGACATCTTCAGGTTGACCGGCTTGTCTTGCGCGTGCGCGGGCAGGGCGGCGGTCAATGCTGCGGCCAGCGCGAGCAGGGCCGCGGGGAAGCCAATGCGGGAGGTCTTCATTTCTTTGTCTCCTTGGATGTCGGAATCTGGGGGTGTGCGGATCGAATTCAGTTATGTTTTATAAGAACTGTGCGGCGCCGCCTATTCACGTTTTCCTTGGGTCGCCCGCTTGGGTAACCTGTTGCCGTGTCAACTGAAACTGGAGCACAACTTGTCTGCAATCGAAACTTCCACCTCTTCACCGTCCACAGCCCCGGTCGCTGTCGTGACCGGCGCAGCACGCGGCATCGGCCTTGCCGTTACCAACTGGTTTCTTGCCCAGGGCCATCGGGTCGCGCTGCTCGATATCGATAACGCGACGCTCGCAGCTGCCGAGGCCGGACTCGCGAACGACGCGCATGTGCTCGCATTGAATTGCGATGTCTCCGATCCGGACCAGGTTCAGGCGGCCATCGACAAGGTCGTCGCGCGCTTCGGCCGCATCGATGCACTGGTCAACAACGCCGGCGTGGCGGCATTCAAACCGATCGGCGAACACACCTTCAAGGATTGGCGCACCGTCATGGCGACGAATCTCGATGGCGCGTTCCTGTGCTCGCAGGCTTGCGTGCCGGTGATGCTCAAGACGGGCGGCGGCGCGATCGTCAACATCGCATCGATTTCGGGTCTGCGGGCGAGCACCTTGCGTGCGGCCTATGGCACGAGCAAGGCAGCGCTCATCCACCTCACCAAACAGCAGGCGGCCGAGCTCGGAACAGTCGGCATCCGCGCCAACGCCGTCGCACCCGGACCGGTCGAAACCGAAATGGCCAAACTGGTCCACACGCCAGCGATTCGCGCCGACTATCACGATGCCATTCCGCTCGGTCGCTATGGAACGATGGAAGAGATCGCCGCGGTCACCGGCTTTCTTTGCAGCCCCGCGGCGAGCTACGTCAACGGTCAGGTCATCGCCGTCGATGGCGGTTTCGAGGCATCGGGTGTCGGCATTCCGACTCTGCGCAAAGACGCCGCGCAGGCGTAAATTCAGAAGAGTTCGGCATAGCCTTGGCAAGCCGCCGGGACTGCGTGTGCTTGAAACTGCCGGGAATTCCTGACAGGTCGGGACAAGCCCGAGGACTACAAAAGTGAGAAGAAGCGGGTCGTAGCTTGACGTTCCCAATTCAACTTACTGCCGCGCCCGGCTGACTGCCATGCCCAAAAAACCCAGCATTCCTCCCGCAGAACGCGACGCCACGCACGCGGCTGCTCGCAACACAGACAGCGGTCCCGCCCAGCCCGCAGCGCCCGCCGCAGGCAAGGGCGATTTGCCGACGCAAAAGGCGATCGACACGCAGGCGATGGCAAGCGCCATGCCCTCCAATCCGAACAAGTCATCGGAGTACGGCGAGGTGAATGCGCTCGACACGCCGGCAGGTGCGACGGTGGAGCCGCCCTCGCGTCTTCCAACAGCCAGTACGCTGAGTGAGAAAAACTTTTCCGACAAGGTCGGCACCGCAGCGCGTGAGGGTGTCAATGCAACCATCGACACGCTCGATCGCGTGCGCGTCGACTCGAGCGGTCAGAGGTTGACGACCAACCAGGGCGTCCCGGTCGCAGACAACCAGAACTCGCTCAAAGCCGGCGCGCGTGGCCCCGCCTTGCTGGAAGACTTCATCCTTCGCGAGAAGATCACGCACTTCGATCACGAGCGCATTCCAGAGCGGATCGTGCATGCACGTGGTTCGGGCGCACATGGCTTTTTCGAATGCTATGAACCCCTGACCAAGTACACCAAAGCCGCACCGTTCAAGGAAGCCGGCAAAGTGACGCCGGTCTTCGTCCGTTTCTCGACCGTCGCCGGCGAGCGCGGCTCCAAGGACACGGCACGCGATGTCCGCGGCTTCGCGGTCAAGTTCTATACCGACGAAGGCAACTGGGACTTGGTTGGCAACAACATGCCGGTTTTCTTTATCCAGGATGCGATCAAGTTCCCCGACTTGGTTCATGCCGTGAAGCCGGAGCCGCACAACCAGATGCCTCAGGCCGCCAGTGCACACGACACTTTTTGGGATTTCGTGTCTCTGATGCCCGAATCGACCCACATGCTGATGTGGCAGATGTCCGACCGCGCAATCCCACGCAGCTATCGGATGATGCAGGGGTTCGGCGTGCATACCTTTCGGCTGGTCAATGAAGCGGGCGAGTCTGTGCTCGTGAAATTCCATTGGCATCCCAAGCTCGGAACACATTCGATGGTCTGGGAAGAGGCCGTAAAGATCTCTGGCGCAGACCCGGACTTCCATCGCCGTGACCTGTGGGAAGCCATCGAGGCCGGCGAGTATCCGGAGTGGGAATTGGGTCTGCAGATCTTCACGGAAGAGCAGGCAGAACAGTTCAGCTTCGACATCCTCGATGCGACCAAGCTCATCCCCGAAGAGTTGGTGCCGGTTCAATTGGTCGGCCGGATGGTGCTCAACCGCAACCCGGACAACTTCTTCGCCGAGACTGAGCAGGTTGCGTTCTGCACGGCTCATATCGTGCCCGGACTCGACTTCACCAATGATCCATTGTTGGCCGGTCGTATCCACTCCTATGTCGATACGCAAATCAGCCGACTGGGTGGGCCGAACTTTCATGAGTTGCCCATCAACGCGCCGATTGCTCAGGTGCATAACAACCAGCGGGACGGCATGCACCGCCAGGCGATCAACCGCGGCCGCGTGGCGTATGAACCCAACTCGCTGGCCGGCGGATGCCCGTTTCAGGCCGGTGCAGCCCAAGGATTCACCAGCGTGGCCCGACGACTCGATGCCAAAGAGAGCGCAGACAAGGTCCGCATCAAGCCCGAGAAGTTTGCCGACCACTACACGCAGGCGAAGCTGTTCTTCGAAAGCCAGACCGAAGCGGAAAAGGCGCACATCGGCAATGCATTCCGATTCGAGTTGTCCAAAGTGACAGTGCCGGCCATTCGCGAACGCGTGGTCGCCAGCCTGCTCAATGCGGCGCCCGATCTCGCGGCGCGCATTGCACAGGATCTGGGCATGGAGTTGCCTGCGCCACTGCCCAAGGCATTGGAAGCGCCCGCGGTGCCTGAAGTCGAAACCTCCCCGGCGCTGTCGCTCATGGCACGCCCCGGTGACGGTGGCATTCGCACACGCAAGATCGCGATCCTGGTAGCCAACGGAGTCGAAGGCGCCTCGCTCGGCAAGCTGGTCTCGGCACTGGTCGCAGCAGGCGCGGTTCCGCGTTTGGTCGCGAGGCGACTCGGTACCTATGTCGGCATCGGCGGGGAGAAGTTCGCTGCCGACGCGACAATGGAAAATTCGCCCGGCTTCCTGTTCGACGCACTCGTGCTTCCGGACGGCGCGGCGGCAGTAGAAGCCCTGGACGCTGATGCGCATACGCTCGAGTTCGTGCGTGCTACCTATTGGCACTGCAAGCCGATCCTTGCCTTTGGTGCATCCGATGCTTTGCTCGCGGAGGCACAAATTCCGATGACCCTGCCCGACGGATCAGCGGACGCGGGTCTTCTGCTCGCGGATGTGGGCAGTGCCGATTCCGCGATCGCGGAGTTCATCACTGCAGTGGGCTCACCACGGCAGTACGCACGGGAGAACGATCCACCGAAGGCGGCAGTGATCGCCTGAACGGCATGTGCTTGCTAACCGGCGCGAGCAGCATCGGCGGGCCTACGACATCGGTCTGAATCCGATGACATCCGCCGGTCCCTTGCCCATGAATATTTGCCTCTTGCCTCTTCATTCGAAGAGGTCCAACCCAGCTTGCAAAGCAGGCGCTGAAGGAGATGAAATGGCAACAGACAATGGCGAAATCGGTGTGGGTGAACCCAATCGAGATCCGATCACCGGCGCACCCGGCGCGCACCCGGTCGGCACTGGCGTGGGCGCAACGGGCGGTGCACTGGCAGGCGCTGCAGCCGGCTCGCTCGCCGGCCCTGTCGGGACAGTGATCGGCCTGGTGGCCGGTGCGGTCGTGGGTGGCCTCGGCGGCAAGGCCGTGGCCGAAGGCGTGAACCCGACGCAAGAAGATGCGTACTGGCGCGAGAACTACGAAAAGGAAAGCTACTACACGGCAGGCCGCAGCTATGACGACTACGGCCCGGCTTACGAGATGGGCTGGTCTGGAAGGGCGCAACGTGGAGCCGACTTCGACGCTGTCGAGCCGGCGATGGCGACCGAGTGGGCGGCGACGCGTGCTGGCCGGTCGAGCCTCGACTGGCCGTCGGCACGACCTGCCGTGCAGGCCGCGTGGGACCGTGCAGACGACACCTATTACGGCAAGCAGGCCAACGGCAGCGACATCGTCAATCACGAAGATTTGTCCAACGACGACGTGGTCGATGTGCTCAACGATCTGCTCGAGAACGCACGCGATGGCGAGTATGGTTTTCGCACTTGCGCAGAGCAGGTGGAAACAGCCAATGCGAAGCAACTTTTTGCGAGCCGCGCCGAAGGTTGCCGCCAGGCGGGTGACGAACTCGTCGCGCTGATTCGCGCCTATGGCGGCGAGCCGGCATCGGGTGGTACGGCCGCCGGTGCCCTGCATCGCGGCTGGGTCCAGATCAAGGGCAGCATGGGTGCCGACAGCGAACTGTCGATCCTCGAGTCTTGCGAGCGCGGCGAAGACTCAGGCATTGCGCGTTACAGGAAGGCACTCAAGCAAAGCCTGCCTGCGGATGTTCGCGCGGTCGTTCAGAAGCAGGCAGACGGCGCCCAGCGCAACCATGATCAGATTCGTGATCTGAGGAATGCGGCGCGCGCGCGTGCCTGAAGCCATGGCCGGGTTGCTTATGAATGGCAACCCGGCTGTCCGCGCAGACCTTCAGCGCGGCGCCGCAGTCGACGTTGCAAGGGCATATCGTCGGCAATGGTCGAGATAACCTTTTTCATGTGACGCGACAAGCTCCACCACGCTGGTCCATAGCCAAGGTGGCGCGTCAATCACCTTCGAGTGACTCGACACAAGCTCCTTGCGCCACGCCTTTCGCGTGGCTTCGTCCATCTGCCTGGCGTGTGAGGCACCGACGACGCGAGCAAGGTAATACGCCGCCGTCATGGCTTCATCCACACTCAGCTGGGAAAATTCAAGCTTCAGGTCTTGTGGCAGCAGTTCGCGCACGAACACCGAACGGCGCACTACGCGATCCGCGTGCATGCGACTCCCGAGAAACGGTGACATCGCCTTGGCGCCCGCTACAACACGGTTTGCATTGTCAGGGGGCATAAGACCTTCATCCCGGTCATGCGGAGCGACTGCAGTGATCGCTTCCTTGATGTCCAGTAGACAAAAGTCGCGGCCTTGGGCGGTGTCGCGTCCAACGTCGACGAGCACGGCATAGCGAAGTCGACCGAGCGAGCTGCACCCTTTCATCCAGTACGCAACGTCGAGCATGCGCACCTCTGCTGCATTGTCACGATGACTGAGGCGCGTGACGAGGCTGTGGACCTCTGTACCATGGACCAGCCGCTGAACGCTTTCTCGCTCCGCTTCGGAAACTGGCCAGAAGCGCTTGCCGAGCGGAATCTTTCGGGTCGCGCCTTCGATGCGTTCCCTGGCGAGGTGACGCCAGGTGCGCTGCTTTGCTTCGCGCATTGCCTGCGCCACGGTCATTGGTTTGAGCAGAGGTCGGGATACCTTGCGCGGCGCAAAGGCATCTGTGTACCCGAGGCTCAGCTGCTCGATCATTCGCGCCGTGATGACGCCCGGCAGATCCGAGCCACGCGCTGCAGAGGCCAATGAAAGTCCCAGCCGAACGAGGTCGTGTGCCGGATTGCCGACGACCGTCTGATCGAAGTCGCGGATCTCGATGGCGAGCTCGCCACGGACGTCGGCCACCGGTCCGAGATTGCCGATATGGCAGTCCCCGCAAATCCAGATCGAGGGACCTTCAGGCAGGGCGACGCGTTCGACGGAGTCGAGCCAGTCGTAGAACCGCGCGGTATTGCCGCGAACATAGGCATGCGCGGAACGCGCCATCTTGGCGTTGCGTGCTGCCACGAGGATGGGCAGACGTTGATCGGGCACCGGCGCGCGCACGGATGGATCCGAAGCGTGATTCTTCAAAGTAGGCATGTTATTTTGGATATCGCCTGAGGGAACGCGGCGCGGTATGGCGCTCACGTATCGGGAATACGCAATCTATTCACGCCACACGCTGTTGTTGTAGGTCGGCGCATGCACCATATGTCGTCTTGCTGTCGAGGCGTGAAGGCGATCGATGGCGATCAGCGGCGATCAACGGCGCATTTGCGGGTGCACCGTTTCTTGGCCTTGCGCGCTATGCCGCTGGAATCGGTTGTCCCAAAGTCGCGCCCAAAGCGCCCTGTGCTGGCGTTGACGGCGGCACCGCATCGCCCCATTGCACGACGCTTGCGCGCAGCGCGTCCATCAAGTCATCTGCCATTGCCTCGAGCAGGCGAACCTCGCGCTGGTTGAGCGCATGCGGCTCGGTGTCCAGCAGGCAGAGAGTGCCGAGCACTTGGCCTCCGATGTCACGCAGCGGCGCACCGGCGTAAAAGCGAAGCCCGTTCGATTGCAGCGCCGGATTGCCGGCAAAGCGCAGGTCTCTGGCAACGTCTGGCACGACCAGTGTTTGTGCGTTGGCGACGACGTGGCCGCACATCGAGGATGAGCGGGGCATGTGCATGTCGTCGGCACGCACCAGTGCAGCGGCTTCGGCGCTGCGCAGACTGCCGAATGAACCCCTGACCTGTTGCGAGTCATCGTCGATGAACGACACCATCGCCATCGGCACATCAAAAATATCGGCCGCGCGCTTGGAGGCTGCATCGAAGAGGGGCTGCGCCCGTACGTCCAGCGCGCCGCTCGCATGCAATGCCACGACCCGCTGTGCGTCTGCTTCGGGCACGACCGCCTCCATGAAACCTTCGCTGAGTTGCGCCCCCATCAATGCGGTGATGCGCACCGCCGCCTCCCCGATCGATGTGACCACGGCATCGGCGCCGAGCGACTTGCACGCTTCTTCGCCGAGCAGCTCGGCCGGGGCGTTCCACAGGCCGAGCACGATCTGCACGTCGGGCCAGCGCCGCTTGAGGCGTCTGCAAAAGTGTCTGGCCTGCACCGCCGGTTCGGGACTCAGATAAGACAGGCAGACGACCTGCACCCCATCGAGCGCCAGGGCAGCGATGTAGTCTGCGTTGACCGTCCCTGCGGGGCGGTGGGCGGCGGGGTAATTTTCAAGCGACAGCGCGTGGGCGAGCATGCGCGCGGCCAGGCTATCGACTTCCCACTTGCCACCGATGCAAACCAGCCGCGCACCATCGGCCGCTTCCGGCGCCGGCTGCTGCTCGAGCAGGTCGTCGATGACGGCGTCCATGCCCATCACGACGCGGTGCCGATGCTCGGCCGTGGCAACGCTCGCGTGGTCGCTCGACGCCATGCGCAAGACAGGCAGGCCGACTTCGCCGTAGAAGCCGATCACGTTGCCGTCGACCACCTGCTCGTTAGCCAGTTCGCTGGCTTCCTCGACATCGCCGGCAATGAGCCGCTGATAGATGCGGGTGGGCGTGTCCAGGGCCGGCTGGCTGCCCAGCAGCACATCGAGAAAACGCAAGCGCGGAAGGTGCCGCCCGATCACCAGCAGGCACACGGTGAGCGGCGTCGACATGATCAGCCCGACCGGGCCCCACAACGCAGTCCAGAAGGTGGCCGACACCATCAGCGACATTGCCGACAACCCGGTGCTCGCGCCGTAGAGCCAGGGTTCGATCACGTTGTTGCTGAGCATCTCCAGCGCGGCGATGAGTCCGATGGTCCAGAGCACCATGCTCCAACCTGGGTCGACCGCGAAAGCCAGCGTCAGCGGGAACACTGCCGAGATCATCGGGCCGATGTAGGGCACGAAGCGCATCACCGCCGCCACGGCGCCCCAGAGCATCGCGCCGGGTACACCGATAAACCAGAGCCCGACAGCCATCGGCACGCCATAACTCAGGTTGACGACAAGCTGCATGGTGAGGTACTTGCTGATGCGCTGGCCGGCCTCGTCCATCGCATCGGTCGACCGGTGCAGGCTGCCGCCCCAGAGCCGCAACAACCTGTCTCTCAAGTCGAGGCGGTCCAGCAAGATCAACACGACGAAGACCAGGACGATGCCGGCATTCGCAAGCGGACCGCTGGCGACCTCCAGCCAGTTGAGCGCCTGCTGAAAGGCGGAGGGCGGTCGTTCCGTCAGCTGCACGCGCTGCGGCTGCGGCTGCGGCGGCGTCGCACTGCCCTTCGTCGGCGCGCTACCCGGCGCCGGGCTGGCCGATGTACCGGACGGTGCAACGGGAGAAGCCTGATCCACCTCGTTCTTGAAGGTGTTGAAGGTCTTGACCACACCGTCGAACATGCCGGGGCGGTTGGCGCTTTCGCGAAGATCGTGCAGCTTCGTCTTGATGTTGCTTTGGTATGTCGGCAGCTCTGCACTCAGCGTGCTCACCTGGCTTCCGAGAAACACGCCGGCCAGACCGACCATGCCCAGGGCAAAGATCACGACGACGATGACTGCAGCCGCACGAGGCATGCCCCAACGTTTCAGCCGCATGACGAGGGGGTCGAGCACGAAGCCGAGCAGGAACGCGAGCGCCAGCGGAATCAGGATTTCGCGGCCGAAGTACAGCGCGGCGATGATCATGGCTCCGGTAACGAGGCCGATCATCAATTTGAGTTCAGGGATCACCGTCGCCAACGTCGACGGTGCGCTGCCGGAAGTCGCCAGCGGCGACAAGCCCGAAGCGGCGCCTTCTTCACGATGGCTTCCTGCGAAGTCTTGAGTGCTCACTGCGCGCCTTCAGTTTCTGAAGCGAGCACTGTCTAGCGACGTGATGTAAGGCGGAGTCGTCCAGCCACGCGACCGTTGGTAGTCCGCCCGCCCGAGTGCGTCCGAGTGCTTCCGATTGGCCGACACGGCCGCCGCATGTCGCCAGGGTGGGGTCAGAACAGTCCTGCGCTCTGCGCGTTGTCGAGCATCGAGCGCGACAAGTCCCTCAACTTTCCGTAGAGGTCTGCCGAAGGCGAAGCGACCAAGGTGGCCGTCCACACCATGCGGTTGTTGCGCACATCGGTGACGCGACCACTGGCGGCGAATCCCGCGCTGCCACCGCCACCGCCGATGGGTGCGCTCAAGCCCACTCCGCCACCACCGCCTCTGCCAAAGCTGAAGCCGCCGATGCCCAGCGTGACGCCGGACCCTGAGTTGCTGGTCGCGGGTGTCAGCGTCATCGTGAAGATGGCCGTGGCGTCGAGAGCGGATGCGCTTTCAACCAGTTGTCCGTCGAGATCGCGGTCGTTCAGCAAGACGGTGCCCGGAGGCAAGGTGATCGGCGTGGCGCCCTTGGCCGCCACCTCGCGAAGAAGCTGGTCCTGGCAAATTCGGCGCACTGCCACGTCGTAGGCATCGCAGACCACCAGCACCTTCGCGCCTTGAAGCATCCTGGATTGCGAGCCTATTGCGGGGTCGATCCATTGGGCTTCCTGCTGGGGTGAGGTTGCACATCCGGCGAGCAGGGACAAAGCGAGGACGGCAGCCGTCGCGGGGCGGCGCAGAAAATAAGAAGTCATGTTGTGATCCTTGCAAGCACTGCGACTCCGCGAAAGCGCGCACCGCTTACGTCGGCCGTAGGGCGAGGCGCCGTCTTGCGACTGTCTGTAGCGAGGATTCGGATTCGTCCTGCAACTGAATGCGCAGACTGCCTTCCAGCGCAATTTCAGGGCGCGGCACGCTACCGGCCTTAGAGCTAAAACGAAGGAGCCACGCCGTGAACATCACCGATAAATTTGTGCACTGCCGTCGATGAAGCTTTCGTTCTCGCGTGTCGGCACCATCGCGTCGACAGTCGTTCTGACAGTGGCTGCAATGCTGCTGGCACTCAATTTCACCAGCGGCGAGAAAAAGCTCGACGAGCAGATCAAGCGGGAGTACTCGCTACACGATGCGCAATATCAGCGTGCGCTCGGCGTGCTGCTCGGCCCGCCGATTCTCGATGGCAACCGCTTCGAGGCGCTCTACAACGGTGACCGCATCTTTCCGCCCATGCTGCAGGCCATACACAGCGCGCAGAAAAGCATCACCTTCGAGACCTACATCTACTGGTCGGGCGACATCGGCAAAGCCTTCGCCGATGCACTCACCGAACGTGCCAGGGCGGGCATCAAGGTTCATGTGTTGCTCGACTGGGTCGGCAGTGCAAAGATCGACGAGAGTTTCCTTAAGGACATGGAGGCGGCTGGCGTGCAGATCCGCAAGTTCCATCAGCCGAGCTGGTACGACATCGCACGCCTGAACAACCGGACGCACCGCAAGTTGCTGGTGGTCGATGGCCGCACAGGTTTTACGGGCGGCGTCGGCATCGCTCCTGCATGGACCGGCAACGCGCAAGACGCGGAACATTGGCGCGACTCGCATTTCAAGGTCGAAGGTCCGGTTGTCGCGCAGATGCAGGCAGTGTTCATGGACAACTGGATCAAGGCGTCAGGCGACGTGCTCCATGGGGAAACTTACTTCCCTGCGCTCGCCCCCCTGGGGCCTGCAGTGCCGGCGGGCACCGGACGTGCGCAGGTGTTCAGCAGTTCGCCCTCGGGCGGCAGCGAAAGCATGCACCTCATGTACCTGTTGTCGATCGCGGCGGCAGCGAAGAACATCGACCTGTCCAGCGCGTACTTCGTGCCGGACGACCTCACCGTCGGCGCGCTGGTCGCCGCGATGCAACGCGGCGTTCGCGTGCGCATCATCGTGCCGGGGCCGATCATCGATTCGCAGGCCGCGCGCGGGGCATCGCGTGCGAGCTGGGGTCCTCTGCTCGAAGCCGGGGCCGAAATCAGCGAGTACCAGCCGACGATGTTCCACGTCAAGGTGTTCACCGTGGACGGCCTGCTGTCTTCGGTCGGCTCGACGAACTTCGACAACCGCTCTTTCAGGCTCAACGACGAGGCCAATCTCAATATCTACGACACAGCCTTCGCCGCAGCGCAGACGACTCAATTCGAGGCGGACCTGACGCATTCGAAGCGCGTCACGCTCCAGGCCTGGCGCGACCGACCGTTGCGGGAAAAGGCGTGGGAGCACTTGGCGTCGTTGTTGTCATCGCAGTTGTGAGGGGTCAATTCGCCACCCGTTGGGGCACGCCAGAACAGCATGCGCCGCCAGAACGGCACCAGCAAGGCGTCCAGTGTGCCGAAGCCCGTGCCACCTTTCGCGTTCGCCCGCCGCCGGCTCTCTGTTTCGTAAAGGCGTGCCAGGCTGAACGCCTTCTTGTTCCCCTGCAAAGCCTCGCGCCGCCATGCGCTGCCGGCTGGCGTCGCCCACATGCATGTGCATGGTCTGCACGCGCTGAGCGCGGACTGTCCGCTGGTCATCGCCCGGTCAGGGCCCCGGTGCCATGATCCGCCGGTGAAAAAGTACATCCCCTCGTTCTTGCGCCACGTCGGCCCGGGTGTCGTCACGGGTGCGGCCGACGACGACCCGTCGGGCATCGCGACGTACACGCAGGCGGGTGCGCAGTTCGGCACCGGGCTGCTGTGGACGGTGTTCTTGTCGCTGCCTTTCATGATCGCCATCCAGCTGGTGTCGGCCCGCATCGGCCGCGTCACCGGCAAGGGCGTCGCGGCCAATTTGCGGCAGCACCTGCCAGCGCCATTGCTGCTGGGACTGGTCGGCTTGCTGGTGGTGGCTAACACCATCAACATCGCGGCCGACATCGCGGCGATGGGCGAGTCGCTCAAGCTCGTCATCGGCGGCTCGGCGCACTTTCATTCGCTGATGTTCGGGGTGATCACGGTGCTGCTGCAAGTCTTCGTGCCTTACAGAAAGCTGGCGCATGTACTCAAGTGGCTGACGTTGACGCTCTTCGCCTACGTCGCCACAGTGTTGGCGGTGCACGTGGACTGGGGCCGGGTCTTGTATGACCTGGTGGTGCCCAAGCTGCAGTTCGACGGCGGCTACTGGATGATGATCGTCGCGCTGCTCGGGACCACGATTTCGCCCTATCTGTTCTTCTGGCAGGCCTCGCAGGAGGTCGAAGAACTACGGCTCAAAGGAGGTGAGCGCGGCACCGACGATGCAGTGAAGCGCGACCTGGCCCGCGTCAAGCAGGACACCTGGATCGGCATGACCTTCTCCAACATCATCGCGTTCTTCGTGATGGTGGTGGGTGCGTCGGTGCTGTATGCCGGCGGGGTGCACGACATCACTTCGGCCGCGCAAGCCGCGGAGGCATTGCGCCCGCTGGCCGGCGACTTCGCCTTCTGGCTTTTTGCCGGCGGCATTATCGCTACCGGCTTGCTGGCGGTGCCGGTGCTCGCGTCATCAGCTGCCTACGCCGTCGCCGAGGCGTTTGGATGGGAAGAGGGGCTGGAGCGGCACTGGCGCGAGGCCAAGCAGTTCTACGCGATCATCACCGTGGCGACGCTGGTCGGCACGGCCCTCGGCTTCACGCCGATCGATCCGATGAAGGCGCTCTACTGGAGCGCAGTCATCAACGGTGTGGTGGCGGTGCCGATCATGGCGGCGATGATGGTGCTGACGACACGCGCCGACGTCATGGGTCGATTCACTTCAGGTCGCAAGACGCGCTGGTTGGGGTGGGGTGGGACCGCGTTGATGGGGTTTGCAGCGTTGATGATGGGGTGGGATCTGGTGCATTGATGGTGCCACGCGTCGGCTGCGCCTTCACCGTGGAGGCGACGCCCGCTGAGCAGCTTGCCGGCAAAGCGCCAACGAACATCAAAGCTCACTCGACAAAGGTCGTCGACAAGCGCGGCAGGACCACAAGCCAAGCCAAGCCGGCGTTGAGAGCAACGTAAATGGTGACCGCGCCAACAATCTTCTTGTCGTATTTCGTGGAGTGGTTCGGAATGTTTGCTTCTGGCCCGTCAAACGTCTTTCCCCGCAGCATTCAGTCTGCCAGAGGCTGTCTGTCTTCCCCCTGTCGCCGCCCTTAGATTGCCTGCGCGACCTAGGCCGAAAGCTGGCATGTTGACGTATACGTTTTCGTAGCTTCCCGAAGTCGCAGAGTAGGTTTCATGCCAAATTCCGACCGATCCATCCGTTCCGATCGTCTTGTTGAAGGCTTTCCACGCAGGGAGATGCTCGGCGGTTCGCAACTTCGCATAGGCCATTAGCTGTTCCATCGACCGCCAGTACTGGACCATGATCGTCGTGCGCGCGAACCACATCTCGGCATGGATAAAGCCGAGCTCCGGCTGACGATGAAGCTCGACGAGCATGCGAGGCATCGCGCGGATCACCGGGAGCCACTTGTGAATCTTAAGAGGTGCATTGATCCGCACGCCGATCATGAACACAACGAAGTCACCTTCCAGGTCTGCGGTCATCCGTTCACATCGAATCATGATGTTTTCTCAGGTGTCATGTAGCGATTCTCGCGAGACGAAGAGCTGCTTCTGGCCAGACCCCGCCACATCCGACAAGACGGCAATGACCCATCGCCCCTGTATCGAGACTTCGTGTCCACGTATTGAGATGTCATCGCGCAACTTCTTGATCCTGCTCAAGTGCCCCCTCGCAGTCGTTTCATAGAATTTTTGAAATTATTTACGTTCCTCATGCAGCGGTCTCGCTGACCCGCCAAAAATCCAATTCGTCCCTCGCTCATTCGGTCCGAACAGGACCCACACCCCAGGAGTTCAACATGACCCCCGTTCGTACCCTCGTTGCACTGTCCGCTGCCGTACTCGCAAGCGCCTGCGCAAGCCCTGGCTCGGTCAATGCACCGCCGCCTTCGTCCAACGTGGCGGACACCGGCGCGGCCGCATCCATGACCCCGATGGAACCCCGCATGAAGGCGATGCAGGAGATGCACCAGAAGATGATGAACGCCAAGACCCCCGAGGAGCGCAGCGCGCTGATGGCCGATCACATGAAGGCCATGCAGGGCGGCATGAGCATGATGAAGGGCATGAGCGCTATGGATGGCAAAGGGTCCATGGAGGGCATGGGCGCGATGGCCGATACCAAGGGCATGCCGGCCGACATGGCCAAACATCACAAGACGATGGAACAGCGCATGACCACGATGCAAATGATGATGGAAATGATGATGGACCGGATGCCGCCGGCGTCCATGAAGCAGTGAACCGCCCATGAATCACCCACCACCGGTCTCGGTCTCTCCGAAGGTCTGACCTTTCCGCAGGCAATCGCGACAGTGACCGACGCGCTGAAGGGAGAAGGCTTCGGCATCCTGACCGACATCGATGTGCAGGCCACGATGAAGGCCAAGCTCGGAATAGACGGGCGGCCATACCGGATTCTCGGCGCCTGCAATCCGCCGCTGGCGCATCGCGCACTTCTCGCCGAGCCCGACATCGGCTTGCTGCTGCCGTGTAACGTGGTCGTGCGCGAAGCGGAAGATGGCGGTTTTGTCGTCGGGTTCATGGACCCCGTCGCGGTGCTGCAAATGGCCACTGATCCCGAGATTGGCCGCGTCGCACGCGAGGTGCGCCAGAGGCTGGACCGAGTACGGTCGGCGTTGATTGACCGGGACACTGCCGCGAAATCGTGAAGGCGCGGACAGGCCGCTAGCCTCAAACTTTTTCGAGCTCTGTCCGAACCCCCCGCCGCCTTGGCGCAACAATTGCTCGTTGCTCAACGTAAACCTCAGGGTTTCCCCGCAGGCCCAATACCGTTGAGCACATACCGAATATGGTCGAGACGATATAAGTTGCGCGGCAGAGGCCGGTAACTTCCGGCGTTGGTCCCCACGTCACACGCACAGCGAGCTGCCAACGAGCATGAGCATCCAGAGTTCCACCCAACCGATCCGGTTCTTTCACCGCGGCAAAGTCGTCGAAGTGCGCGGCACGCATCCGACGCGATCGGTGCTCGACTGGCTGCGCGAAGACGCCCGCTGCACCGGCACCAAAGAAGGCTGCAACGAAGGCGATTGCGGTGCATGCACCGTGGTGATCGGCGAGCTGGCCGGCGCGGGGAATGTGTCGGGCGAGGGCGCGGTGGGCGGCCTGAACTTGCAGACCGTCAACGCCTGCATCCAGTTCCTGCCGACGCTGCACGGCAAGGCGCTCTTCACGGTCGAAGATTTGAAGTCCCAGTGCGAGATGCAGCGCGACCCGGCGCAGCATGAAAAGCACGCGGTGCGGCAGTTGCACCCGGTGCAGCAGGCGATGGTCGACTGCCACGGTTCGCAATGCGGCTTTTGTACGCCCGGCTTCGTGATGTCGCTTTGGTCGACGTATGAACACCACCAGGCTGGCGGCACCCAGCCGACGCGCCAGCAACTGGCCGACGACCTGTCGGGCAACCTGTGCCGCTGCACCGGCTACCGGCCGATTCTCGATGCCGGCCAGCGCATGTTCGACTTGCCGGCGGTCCGGCTCGATACGGCTCCGGCCGTCGCCGCGTTGACGGGCCTGCAGCGCGAAACCACCTTCACTTACGCAGCGCCGTGGACAGGCAACCTGGCGGGCGCCGCGACCGCTTCCGGCACGACGCTCCCGCGCATCGACCGCTACCACGCCCCCAAAACGCTCGATGAACTGGCGACTCTGCGCGAGCAGAACCCGAAGGCGCAATTGCTCGCCGGCTCGACCGACGTCGGCCTGTGGGTCAACAAGCAGTTTCGCGACCTGGGCGACATCATCTACGTCGGCGATGTCGGTGCGATGAAGGTCGTCGAGGAGCGCGGCGACACCCTGTACATCGGCGCTGGCGCCTCGCTCGAATCGGCCTACGGCGCACTCGCGCAACGCGTGCCCGCGCTCACCGACGTGTGGCTGCGCTTCGCGTCGCCGCCGATCCGCCATGCCGGCACCATGGGCGGCAACGTGGCCAATGGCTCGCCCATCGGCGACTCGCCGCCGGTGCTGATGGCGCTCGATGCCGACATCGAATTGCGCCGCGGTGAACACGTCCGCTGGATGCCACTCTCCGAGTTCTACATCGACTACATGAAGAGCCACATGCAACCGGGCGAATTCGTGCAGGGCCTGGTCGTGCCCCTGGTTGCGATGCGTCGGCAGGTGCGCGTCTACAAGATCAGCAAGCGCTTCGATTGCGACATCTCTGCCTTGTGTGCCGGCTTCGCGATCGAGCTCGATGGGGACATCGTCAAGGAAGTGCGGCTTGCTTTCGGCGGCATGGCCGCGACGGTGAAACGCGCGGCGCAGGCAGAAGCTGCCCTCGTCGGCAAGCCGTGGTCGCAGGTCAGCGTCAAAGCGGCAAAGCTCGCCTTGGCGCAAGACTTCAAGCCGCTGTCGGACATGCGGGCTTCGGCCGCATACCGCCTGCAAGTCGCGCAAAACCTGATCCAGCGGCTGTGGCTCGAAACCCGGACGCAGAATGCGTTGCCTGCCGAGGCGACCAGCGTGTGGAGCGTGATGCCGCACATTACAGCCGTCGCCGCAGTCACCGCTGTTCCAGGAGCCGTCGCATGAACAAGCCCATCGACGCCGCGCTCCTGCAGCCGGCCGAGGCCTTTACCGACTACCTCAAGAACACAGCGGCCCGCATCGACAAAGTCGCAGAAGCCAAGGCGCAGGAAGACGGCGCCCGCGTCGGCATCAGCCGGCCGCACGAGTCGGCTCATCTGCATGTGGCGGGCGAGGCAACCTACATCGACGACATTCCGGAACTGGCCGGCACGCTGCATTGCGCGCTGGGCCTGTCCCCGGTCGCCAATGGCCGGCTGACCTCCGTGTCGCTCGACGCCATCCGAGCCATGCCCGGCGTGGTGGACGTTCTGACGGCCAACGACATCCCGGGCACCAACGATTGCGGCTCGATCGTTCACGACGACCCGATCCTCTGCGCCATCGAAAAGCACGACGATGGATCTTCGTGGGGCGACATCCGCTACATCGGCCAGCCGGTGTTCGCGGTCATCGCCGAAACGCGGGATGCGGCGCGCCGTGCCGCCGCGCGCGCGAAAGACGCGCTGATCATCGAAGCCGTGCCGCCCGTGCTCACGCCGCAAGACGCGCACGCCAGGGGCCAGTACGTCGTGCCGCCGATACACGTCATCCGCGAAACGAACGACGGTGGCGCACGCGGCGCCATCGACCGCGCGCCACACAAGCTCAAGGCGACGCTCGACGTCGGCGGGCAGGAGCAGTTCTATCTGGAAGGGCAGATCAGCTACGCCATCCCCAAAGAGGGCGGCGCGATGCATGTGTACTGCTCGACGCAGCACCCGAGCGAAATGCAGCACCTGGTGGCGCACGCGTTGCATCTGCATGCAAATGAAGTGCATGTCGAGTGCCGGCGCATGGGCGGCGGTTTCGGCGGCAAGGAATCGCAGTCGGCCATCTTCGCGTGCGTGGCGTCGGTTGCGGCGCACAAGCTGCAGAGGCCGGTCAAATTGCGGCTTGACCGCGACGACGACTTCATGATCACCGGTCGACGCCACTGCTTCTGGTACGAGTACGAAGTCGGCTACGACGACGAAGGCCGAGTGCTCGGCGTCGAGATCACGATGGTGTCGCGTGCCGGCCACTCCGCCGATCTGTCGGGCCCGGTGATGACGCGTGCGCTGTGCCACTTCGACAACGCCTACTGGTTGCCCGACGTGGCCATGCACGGCTTCTCCGGCAAGACCAACACGCAGAGCAACACGGCCTTTCGCGGCTTCGGCGGGCCGCAAGGCGCCATCGCGATCGAGAACATCCTCGACACGGTAGCGCGCAAGCTGGAGCGCGATCCGCTTGATGTGCGGCGCATCAATTTCTACGGCAAGACCGAAAACAACGTCACGCCCTACAAGCAGGTGGTGACCGACAACATCATTCACGAGCTGGTCGCGCAGCTCGAAGAAAGCAGCGACTACCGTGCCCGCCGCGCCGAGATCGCAGGCTTCAATCTGAAGAGCGAAGTCTTGAAGCGCGGCATCGCATTGGCGCCGCTGAAGTTCGGCATCTCGTTCAACGTGAAGCACTTCAACCAGGCCGGCGCGCTGGTCCATGTGTACACCGACGGATCGATCCTGGTGAACCACGGCGGCACCGAGATGGGCCAGGGCCTGAACACCAAGGTCGCGCAGGTGGTCGCACACGAACTGGGCGTCAACTGCGAGAGCGTGCGGGCCACCGCGACCGACACCACCAAGGTCGCCAACACGTCGGCCACCGCCGCATCGACCGGCGCCGACCTGAACGGCAAGGCGGCACAAGACGCGGCACGGCAAATTCGCGAACGGCTGGCGGTTTGCGCTGCGGCGCGCCACGGAGGCGATGCCAAGGACGTGCGCTTTGCCAACGACAAGGTCGAGGTCAACGGCCGTACGCTGTCTTTTGCGACCGTCGTCGGCGAGGCGTACCTGGACCGCGTGCAGTTGTGGTCCGACGGCTTCTACGCCACGCCCGGCCTCAGCTGGGACAAGGAAAAGATGGAAGGCCGGCCGTTTTTCTATTTCGCCTACGGTGCGGCTGTGAGTGAGGTGATCGTCGACACGCTGACCGGCGAATGGAAGCTGCTGCGCGCCGACATCCTGCACGACGCCGGCAGGTCGCTCAACCCGGCCATCGACATCGGCCAGATCGAGGGCGCCTTCATCCAGGGCATGGGCTGGCTCACCACCGAAGAACTGGTATGGCACCCGCAGAGCGGCAAGCTGACCACGCACGCCCCCAGCACCTACAAGATCCCGACGGCCAACGATTGCCCGCCGGTCTTCAACGTCAAGCTGTTCGAAGGCGACAACTTCGAAGACTCGATCCACCGCAGCAAAGCGGTCGGCGAGCCGCCGTTGCTGCTGCCTTTTTCGGTGTTCTTCGCGATTCGCGATGCGGTGTCGGCGGTGGCCGACCACAAGGTCGATCCGCCGCTGCGGTCGCCCGCCACCAGCGAGGCGATCCTGGCCGCGATCACTGCCGTTCAAGCATAGGCAGCCGTAGACTTCGCAGCATGTTCGCACCGATGCCCATGCTCGAATCAACGCCTCTTTTTGCTGTGGAGGCGAGCCGTCATGCGTGACCAGGCGCTTTTCGACAAGATCGATCTTCACTTGATCCGCGTGCTTCATACCGTGTTGACCGACCGCAGCGTTTCACGGGCCGCCATTCGCCTTGGCATGTACCAGCCGGCCGTCTCCGCAGCCCTCAAGCGACTGCGCGACCTGTCGGGCGATCCGCTGCTGGTGCGCTCTGGCTCCGGCATGGTGCCGACCGATGCGGGCCTGCGGATGATCGAGCCCGCCGCCGCCATCCTGCGCGCCGCCGAGGTGCTGTTCACCGATGCACGTGGCTTTGATCCGCGCACCGCCACGAGCACCTTTCGCATCGCCGCCAGCGACTACCTCGACCCGCTTTTTCTGCCGATGCTGGTGGCGCAGATCAAGAGCCAGGCGCCGATGTGCCGCATCGAGATCCATCCGCTGTCGCCGGACTCCAACTACCACGGCCACCTGTCGCTCGGCCACGTCGACCTGGTCATCGGCAACTGGCTGAAGCCGCCGGAAGACCTGCACATGGCGCGGCTCTTCGGCGATGAGATCGTCTCGCTCATCAACAAGGATCACCCTGCCGCGCGGCGCGGCTGGGACGTCGACACCTGGCTTGCTGCCGAGCACATCGCGCCGACGCCGACGCACCCCGGCGCGCGGGGCATCATCGACCAGATGCTCGATGCGTTGAAGCTGGAGCGCAACATCACCGCGCGCTGCGCCCACTTCAGCCTGATCCCCGACATGGTGGCATCCAGCTTGCTCGTACTGACCACCGGACGCCAGTATTGCGAACGTTTCATCCCGCGCTTGCCGTTGCAGATCGTCGAGTGCCCGGTGACGCTGCCGCGCCTCATGTACTACCAGCTGTGGCACGAGCGCACGCACTCGTCGAGCTCGGCGCGCTGGCTGCGCGAGACCACCAAGTCGGTCGCCGCGTCGTTGCGGCCGCCGCCTGGTTCCGGTGTCGTCGCAGCCGACAAAAAGAATCCTTCGACAACCCCCACGAGCCCCACCAAGGTATGACGACCTCCAGACTCCAACTTGCGCACATCACCAAGCGCTACCCGGCGGTGGTGGCCAATAGCGACGTGTCGCTGGTGGTGCAGCCCGGCGAAACCCATGCGGTGCTGGGTGAAAACGGCGCCGGCAAATCGACCCTGATGAAGATCATCTACGGCTCGGTCAAGCCCGACGAAGGCACCGTCATGTTCAATGGCCAGATGGTGAACGTGCGCAACCCGCAGGAGGCGAGGGCGCTCGGCATCAGCATGGTGTTCCAGCACTTCAGTTTGTTCGACACGCTGACCGTGGCGGAGAACGTGTGGCTGGGTCTGGACAAAAGCCTGAGGCTGGCCGAAGTGACCCAGCGCATCACCGCCAAGACGAGCGAATACGGCTTGGATATCGATCCGGTGCGGCCGGTGCACACGCTCTCGGTCGGCGAAATGCAGCGCGTCGAAATCATCCGCGCATTGCTGACCGACCCCAAGCTGCTGATCCTCGACGAGCCGACCTCGGTGCTGACGCCGCAGGCGGTGGTCAAGCTCTTCGTCGTGCTCAAAAAGCTCGCGTCAGAAGGCTGCAGCATCCTGTACATCAGCCACAAGCTGCACGAGATTCGCGAGCTGTGCACCGCCTGCACGGTGCTGCGCGGCGGCAAGGTCACGGGCGTGTGCAACCCGCAGAACGAAACCAATGAGTCGCTCTCGCGCCTGATGATCGGCGCCGAACCGCCGCCGTTGCAGCATCGCGCGGTGAAGACCGGCGCAGTGGCGCTCATGGTCGCGGCGCTGACGCTGGCGCGCGAAGACCAGTTCGGTGTCGACCTCGATGCGGTGTCGCTCGAAGTACGTGCCGGTGAGGTGGTCGGCATCGCCGGCGTATCGGGCAACGGGCAACGCGAATTGCTCTATGCGCTGTCGGGCGAAGACGTGCGCGCCGAGGCCTCGATGATCCAGGTATTCGGCCAGCCCGCCGCCCACATGCGGCCCCGCAAGCGCCGTGCACTCGGCCTGCATTTCGTGCCCGAAGAGCGGTTGGGCCGCGGCGCCGTGCCGACGCTCGGCCTCGCGCACAACCTGCTGTTGACGCGCAGCAACGCGGTCGGCAAGACAGGATGGATTCACACCAAGACGCTCGAGCGTCACGCGGCAGAAATCATCAAGCGCTTCAACGTGAAGGCGGGCGGGCCGAGCTCCGCGGCCAAGTCGCTGTCGGGCGGCAACCTGCAGAAGTTCATCGTCGGCCGCGAGATCGATGCCAACCCGAAAATCTTCATCGTGTCGCAACCGACATGGGGTGTCGATGTCGGCGCCGCCGCGTTGATTCGCGGCGAGATCCTGGCGCTGCGCGATGCCGGCTGCGCTGTGCTGGTGGTGAGCGAAGAGCTCGACGAGCTGTTCGAGATCAGCGATCGTTTGTACGTGATTGCCAAGGGCAAGCTGTCGCCCTCGGTCGACCGTGCTGCGGCCACGGTGCCGCGCATCGGCGAATGGATGAGCGGACTGTGGAACACCAACGAGAACGCCGCCAGCGCCGATACCGCTGCCAAGGAGATGGCCCATGTTTAAGCTGGAACCGCGCCCGCAGCTCTCGCGCTTCTGGAGCTACGGCTCGCCCATCCTCGCGCTGCTCATCACGGTGCTCATCGGCATGGTGCTGTTCGCAGCGCTCGGCAAAGACCCGGTCAAGGGGCTGCTGGTATTTTTCTACGAGCCCGTCAAGAGCTGGTACGCCATCGGCGAGTTGATGGTCAAGGCGACGCCGCTGCTCATCATCGCGCTCGGTCTTGCCGTGTGCTTTCGCGCCAACGTATGGAACATCGGCGCTGAAGGGCAGTTCGTGTTCGGTGCGGTGGCTGCAGGAGGCATGGCCTTGCTGGCCGACAAGACAACCGGCCCGTGGATCGTGCCGGCCATCCTGGTCGCGGGCGTGCTCGGTGGCATGTTCTGGGCCGCCATCGTCGCGTGGCTGCGAGACAAGTTCAACGCCAACGAAATCCTGGTGAGCCTGATGCTGGTTTACGTGGCCGTGCTGCTGCTCGGCTACATGGTGGCCGGCCCGTGGAAGGACCCGGGCGGCTACAACTTTCCGCAGAGCAAGACCTTCGAGGCGGTGACGCAGATTCCGCGGCTGATGAAGGGTTCGCGCGTCAGCATCGGCCTGATCATCGCGCTGGTCGGTGTCGGCGTGCTGTGGGTGTTCCTGTTTCGCACGCGGGCCGGCTTTGCACAGCAGGTCGGTGGCTTGGCGCCGGCCGCTGCGCGCTATGCGGGCTTCTCGGCTCGGCGCGCGGTGTGGATTGCGCTGCTGACGTCCGGTGGTGCCGCCGGGCTCGCTGGCGCGCTCGAAGTCGCGGGCCCGATCGGCCAGCTCACGCCTTACGTGCCGGCCGGCTATGGATTCGCCGCCATCATCGTGGCCTTCGTCGGGCGGCTGCATCCGGTCGGTATGGTGTTCTCGGCGCTGCTGATGAGCATGTTCTATATCGGCGGCGAACTGGCGCAGTCACGGCTCGGTTTGCCCAAGTCATTGACCGGCGTGTTCCAGGGCTTGCTTCTGTTCACGCTGCTGGCTTGCGACACGCTCATCGCGTATCGCATCCGTCGCAAACTGGCAGTCAAGGCGGTGGCTGTCCGGCCGACGAGTGCGGGCACTTCGTCGCTGCAAGCCAGCACGCCCCTTACCGCGCAGATGCCGCAAGCCACGCCGGAAGGAGCGATCTGATGGAATCGTATGCATTGCTGCTGGGCTCCACGCTCAGCGCCGGCACCATCCTCGCGCTCGCTGCGCTGGGGCTGCTCATCAACGAGAAAGCGGGCATCGTCAACCTCGGCGCCGAGGGAATGATGCTGTGCGCGGCCATCGCCGGCTTCGCTGCGACGGTGACCACCGGCAACGCGTGGCTGGGGTTTCTGGCGGGCATGGCGGCCGGCGCCGTGCTGGCGGCGATCTTCGGCGTGCTGGTGATCTGGCTGAACACCAACCAGTACGCGACCGGTCTGGCGTTGAGCCTTTTCGGCGTGGGGTTCTCGGCCTTTGCCGGCATCGGCTTCGTGCAGGCCAAGCTGCCCGAGACCATTTCTTACGCGATCCCGGTGCTTGGCGACATCCCGCTGATCGGGCCTGCGCTGTTCCGTCATCACCCGCTGGTGTACTTCGCGATCGCGCTGACTTTCGGGTTGATCTGGTTTCTGTATCGCACGCGCTCGGGCCTGGTGCTGCGCTCCGTCGGCGAGTCGCCGGAGTCGTCGCATGCGCTGGGCTATCCGGTCCGCCGCATCCGTTTCGCGGCGGTGGTCGTCGGCGGCGCGTTGTGCGGGCTGGCGGGCGCCTACCTGTCGATCGTCTACACGGGTTTGTGGGTCGAAGGGATGGTGGCGGGCAAGGGCTGGATCGCGCTGGCGCTCACCACCTTCGCCACGTGGCGGCCGATTCGGGTGCTGCTCGGCGCCTATCTTTTCGGTGGTGTCTCGATGCTCGGATTCCATTTCCAGAGCATCGGCATCGACGTGCCGAGCCAGTTCCTGAGCATGCTGCAATACATCGCGCCGATCGTGGTGCTGGCCATCATCTCGCGCAACCCGGCGTTCATCCGTATCAACATGCCGGCGTCGATCGGAAAGCCGTTTTACCCCGGCTCATAATCGCGTTTTTTCGTGTTTCCCGTCGGTCGTTTCTGTCTTTAGTTTTTGCCAACCTGTCCTTTGAGGATTTATCCAAATGAATGATCTGAACAAGCGCTCCCTGCTCAAGCTCGCTGCTGTCACGGCGGTGGCTTCGGCCGCCCTCATCGGCTGCGGCAAGAAAGAAGAAGCGCCCGCTGCCGCTGCACCTGCTGCGCCGGCACCGACCGCTGCAGCACCGGCGGCAGCACCTGCCGCGCCGCTCAACATCGCCTTTGCCTATGTCGGCCCGGTTGGTGACGGGGGCTGGTCTTTCGCGCACGACAACGGACGCAAGGCCCTGGAGAAGGAATACGGCGACAAGATCAAGACGACCTTCGTCGAGAGCGTGCCTGAATCGGCCGATGCCGAGCGCGTGTTCCGCGACATGGTCGGGCAGGGCAACAAGCTGATCTTCGGCACCACCTTCGGCTACATGGAGCCGATGCTGAAGGTCGCCGCCGACAACAAGGAAGTGAAGTTCGAGCATGCCACCGGCTACAAGACGGCCGAGAACATGCGCACCTACGACAGCCGCACCTACGAAGGCGCCTACATGGCCGGCATCATCGCCGGCGGCATGACCAAGACCAACCAGCTCGGCGTGGTCGGCTCGGTGCCGATTCCTGAAGTGCTGCGCAACATCAACAGCTTCACGCTGGGTGCGCAGTCGGTCAACCCGAAGATCACGACCAAGGTGGTGTGGGTCAACGAATGGTTCAGCCCGCCGAAGGAGACCGAAGCCGCCACCGCGCTCATCAACGGCGGCGCCGACGTGTTGTTCCAGAACACCGACTCGCCCGCCGTGCTGAAGACCGCGCAGGAAAAAGGCAAGCGCGCCTTCGGCTGGGATTCGGACATGACCGCCTACGGCCCCAAGGCCCACCTGGCATCGGCCGTCATCAACTGGGGTCCGTACTACATCAAGGCGACCAAGGACGCGCTGGATGGCAAGTGGGCGACCGGCCAGAGCTGGTGGGGCGTGAAGGAAGGCGCCATCGACATCGTGTCGATCGCCGACGACGTGCCGGCCGACATCAAGACCAAGGTCGAGACCGTGAAGGCCGGCCTGAAGGACGGCAGCTATTCGATCTGGAAGGGCCCGATCGTCGGCCAGGACGGCAAGGAACTGATCGCTGCCGGCGCGGTAGCCGACGACAAGTTCTTGTCGGGCGTGAACTTCTACGTCAAGGGCGTGGACGGCAAGGTGCCGGGCGATAAGAAGTAGAACGAGAGCTCGCCCCCAGGTTGCTGCGCACTTCGTGTCGCAGCGCCCACCCCCTGACCGGGGGCGACACCAGTGGCCCGGCGAAGCCGGTTCCACGGTGTCCCCGGAAGGGCCGCGGGGTGCTTCAGAATGAAGGGTCGCCTTGGGTGGCCCTTTTTCTTTTTTGCGGTTTCGTTTGTTTCATCCCCCTGTTTCCGAAGACGCCACGGCTTTCCTGAAGCGCGGAACGCCTGCTTATCGTCGAGCGACCTTCGCGATCTTCTGCGCCGGCCTGTCGACCTTCGCTTCGATCTATTGCGTGCAGCCTTTGCTGCCGCTGTTCGCGAGCCACTTCGGCGTGTCGGCGGCCAACAGCAGCCTGACGCTGTCGCTGACCACTTTGTGTCTTGCGCTGTGCATGCTGGTTGCGGGTTCGCTGGCCGAAGCACTGGGGCGAAAGCCGGTGATGCTGGTCGCGCTCGGGGTGTCGGGCGTGCTCGGGCTGGCCTGTGCTTTCGTCGATTCGTGGCTGCTGCTGCTCGTGTTGCGTGCGCTGGTCGGCGTTGCGTTGAGCGGGCTGCCTGCTTTGGCGATGGCCTACGTGGGGGAAGAGTTCGATCCGTCGTCGCTGTCGTCGGCGATGGGGCTCTACATCAGCGGCAACGTGCTCGGCGGGCTGGCCGGGCGGTTGCTCTCGGGCGGACTCGCCGACCTCGGTGGCTGGCCGTTGGCGATGGGCGGGATCGCGACGCTGAGCCTGGCATCGCTGGTTATCTTCGCGTGGCTGCTGCCGCCTTCACGCCACTTCAGGCCGCAACCGTTGTCGCTGCGTGGGCTGACCGGCAACTTCGCGATGCATCTCAAAACACCGGCGCTGCGCACCGCCTTCGCGCTGGCTTTTCTGTTGATGGGCAGCTTCGTCGCGGTCTTCAACTACATCGGCTTTCGCCTGGCATTGCCGCCGTTCGGCCTGTCGTCCACGGTCATCGGTCTGCTCTTTACCGTCTACCTGCTCGGCAGCTACAGCGCGAGCAAGGCGGGGTCGATGGTGGACCGCATCGGGGCGCGCCGCGTGGTGCAGATCGGCATCGGTTTGATGCTGCTCGGAATCGGCGCGCTGGCGACACCGTGGCTGCCGGTCGTGGTGGTCGGGCTTGCTTTGCTCACGGTTGGATTTTTTGCCGCGCATGCGGTGGCCAGTGGCCAGATCGGTCAGCGCGCGCACAGCGCAAAGGCACAAGCCGCGTCCCTGTATTTGTGCGCGTATTACCTCGGCTCAGGGGTGCTCGGCTACGCTGGTGGCGCGCTGTGGCAGCACGCGGGATGGGTCGCGCTGATGGCGGGGGTGGCGATTTCAGTGCTCATCGCCGCTGCCTTGACCCGCCGTTGGTAACCGCGGTGCGGCACACTTGCCGAAGAATCATTTCAGGAGTGCCCCGATGACACCCACGACCACGATCGACTTCTCCAAAATCGCATCCGACCGCCTGCCCGAATTGCTTTGTGCGATGCCCAAGGCGGAGCTGCACATGCACATTGAAGGCTCGCTCGAACCCGAGCTGATCTTCGCGCTGGCGCAGCGCAACAAGGTGTCGATTCCGTATGCCGATGTCGAGGCTTTGCGGCGCGCCTATGCCTTCACCAATCTGCAGAGTTTTCTGGACATCTACTACGCCGGCGCGAGCGTCCTCATCACCGAGCAGGACTTCTACGACATGGCATGGGCCTACCTGCAGCGCGCCGCGGCCGACAACGTGGTGCACACGGAGATGTTCTTCGATCCGCAGACGCACACTGCGCGCGGCATTCACGTCAAGACGGTCATCGACGGGCTGCATCGCGCCTGTGTCGACGCCCAAGCACAGCTCGATGTCAGCGCATCGCTCATCCTTTGCTTTTTGCGCCACCTGAGCGAAGAAGACGCGTTCGAAACGCTTTCGCAAGCACTGCCATATCGCGACCAGTTCATCGGTGTCGGGCTCGACTCCGGTGAAGTCGGCAATCCGCCCGAGAAGTTCGCACGGGTGTTCGCGCGCTGCCGCGAGTTGGGCTTTCACCTGGTCGCGCATGCCGGCGAAGAAGGCCCGCCGGAGTACGTGTGGAGTGCGCTCGATGTGCTGAAGGTCGAGCGCGTCGACCATGGCGTGCAGAGCGCAAAAGACCCGGCGCTGATGGCGCGACTCGCTCAAGATCGCATCCCGCTCACCGTGTGCCCGCTGTCGAATCTCAAGCTCTGCGTGTTCCCCGTTCTGGCCGACCACAACCTCGGCGCGCTGCTCGACGCCGGCCTGGTCGCGACCGTCAACTCCGACGACCCGGCGTACTTCGGCGGCTACATGAACGAAAACTTTTTGCAGACCTTCGCTGCGACCGGGCTCACCGCGCAGCAGGCGTGGCAGCTGGCGGCAAACAGCTTCGAAGGCAGCTTCATCGATGACAGCGCGAAGGCGCGCCACATCGATCGGCTCAACGAGGTTTTCGCGCGCTTCGCCTGAGGTCGTGATCTTTCGGTGGCCCTCGGGCTGGCCGATGCTTTGCCGGCGGATGGGACAATCCGTCTGCACAGCCGTTGCTCCAGGCCGCGCACTCTTTTATTCCGGGGCCATGTTGAGGAACACCATGTACAAAAACCTTGTGGCTGCGCTCGCGGCTGCCTGTTGCTTTTTATCTCCCGTCTTTTCTCCCGCGTTGGCCCAGACGGCCAAGCCCGCTGCGTCGAGCGATCCGCTCAAGGTCGCCTTCGTCTACGTCGCGCCGCTCACCGACACTGGCTGGGTCCATCAGCACGACCAGGGCCGCAGAGCGATGGAGATCTCGCTCGGCAGCAAAGTCAAGACAACCTACGTCGAAAATGTGGCCGAAGGCGCCGATGCCGAGCGCGTGATTCGCGACCTGGCGCAGCAAGGCAACAAGCTCATCTTCACCCCGAGCTTCGGCTACATGGAGCCGACGCTGAAGGTCGCCAAAGACTTCCCCGACGTCAAGTTCGAGTCGATCACCGGCTACAAGACCGCGCCCAACGTAGCGACCGCCAACGCGCGCTACTACGAGGGCCGCTACCTGGCGGGCATCGCGGCCGGACGGATGACGAAGACGCATGTGGCCGGCTACGTGGCGGGCTTTCCGATTCCCGAGGTGCTGCAGGGCATCAACGCCTTCACGCTCGGCATGCGCTCGGTCGACCGGCAGGCGCGTGTCAAGGTCGTGTGGCTCGACGTCTGGTTCGATCCGTCGAAGGAACGCGATGCGGCCATGACGCTGTTCAACCAGGATGTCGACGTGATCGCATTCCACACCGGCTCGTCCGCCGTGATGGCGGCGGCGCAGGAGCGCGGCAAGCTGGCCATCGGCTACCACTCCGACATGCGCAAGGTCGGGCCCGACGCCCAACTCGTCGCGGTGACGCACGAATGGGGCGGCTACTACACGCAGCGCGCCCGCGCGGTGATCGACGGCAGCTGGAAAAGCGGCGATGTCTGGGGCGGCGTGGAGGAGGGCATGGTCCACGTCGGCGACTTCGGCTCCAAGGTGCCCAAGGCCGTGCAGGACGAGGTGCTGGCACGGCAGCGCGACATCGCCTCCGGAAAGCTGGTGCCTTTCCGCGCGGTCGCCGACGTGCGCGACAACGAAGGCAACGTCGTCATCGCAAAGGGCACGAGCCTGAGCGATGCGCAGATCCTTCAGATGAAGTGGCTGGTCGAGGGCGTGCAGGGTCGGGCCACGCACTGAGCGTGGGCAGAAGGGCAGCGGCGAGACGGCTGCGACAGAGGATCGCAGACGGCGCGCGTACGATCGCCTGAAAGCGTTTTCAGGAGATAGAACCATGTCAGCCGTGCCACCTGCTGCACCCGCCACAGCACCCCAGGCGTTCACCGCCGAGTTCCCGATTCGTTCGCTCGACGATGTCCGACGGCTCGAAGAAACGCCGCTTGAAAAGGCGCTCACCGTTCGCAGCACCTACGAGCTTTTCTGCAACGTCGCGCGCGCCCATGGCGACCGCCCGGCGCTCACCTTTCTGCGCACCGGCGACCCGGAAGACGAACCCATCCGTTGGACCTACGCCGAGCTGTTGCGCGGCATCCATCAAACGGCCAATCTGCTGCACACGCTGGGCGTCGGTCCGCAGGATGCGGTCGCCGTGTTGCTGCCCGGTTGCCTCGACTATCACCTCGCGTTGTGGGGCGGCGAGGCGGCCGGCATCGTGCAGCCGCTGAACCCGCTGCTGACCGACGAAAAGCTGGTGTCGCTGATGCGGGCGGCCGGTGCCAAGGTGCTGATCGCTTACGGCTCGGACGATGAGTCGGGCATGTGGTCGAAGGCGATGCGGCTGCGCAGTCAGGTGCCGACGCTGACGATGGTGTTGCGCGTGGCGCCGCACGATGAGCCTGCGGATCCGGTGATCGACTTGCCGGAAGGCGTCGGCGATTTCAGTTCGCTGCGCGCGCAGCAGCCCGACGATCGGCTGGTGAGCGGGCGCGACATCGCACCCGAAGACATCGCCGCGTACTTCCACACCGGCGGCACCACCGGCGCGCCCAAGCTCGCGCGGCACAGCCACGGCGCGCAGGTCTTCACCGCGTGGGCCTGCGTCCAGCTGACCGGTGTCACGCACACCGACGTCACCATCAACGGCTACCCACTGTTCCATGTCGCGGGCGTGCTGCCGGCCTCGCTGGCGTCGCTGTCGGCGGGCGTCGAGTCGATCATTCCGACGACCTCGTTGTTGCGCAACAAGACGGTGCTGGCCAACTACTGGCGGCTTGTCGACAAGTACCGGCCGACTTCGCTGTCGGCGGTGCCGACGGTGCTGGCCGCGCTCGCCAACGTGCCGTTGAACGGTGCCGATCTTTCGTCGATTCGCTACTGCCGAACCGGTGCCGCCGTGCTGGCGCCGGAACTGGCGGCGCGCTTCAAGCGGCTGTTCGGCCTGCATGTGCACGAGAGCCTCGGCATGACGGAAATGGCCGGCATCTCGACCATCACGCCGCCGGGCGTCGAAGGGCAGGCCGGCTGCGTTGGCTTCAGGCTGCCCTATTCGCAGATGCGTATCGTGGCGCTCGACGATCAAGGCGGTGCCAGCGACCGTGACGTGGCGCCGGGCGAGCACGGCATGGTGCTGTTCAAGTCGCCGAATCTGTTCTCGGGCTTCCTCGATCCGGCCGACACGGCCAAGGCTTTCACCGGCGACGGCTGGCTGGCGACCGGCGACCTCGGCTGGCTCGACGATCAGGGCCGGCTCAACCTCACCGGCCGCTCGAAAGACCTGATCATCCGCAGCGGCCACAACATCGATCCGAAGACCATCGAAGACGCGCTGGGCGCTCATCCCGCGGTGCAGTTGTGTGCGGCAGTGGGCGCGCCCGACGCGTATGCGGGCGAGCTGCCGGTGGCCTATGCGACGTTGGTGCCGGGCGCGCAGGTGACCGAGGCGGAACTGCTGGCTTTCACTTCGGCCGGCGTCGACGAAGCGCCTGCGCGGCCCAAGTCGGTGACTATCATCGAACACATGCCGATGACCAACGTCGGCAAGATCTACAAGCCGGAACTGCGTGGCTTGGCAGGGCAGCAGGTTGCAAGTGCGTTGGTGGACGTGGTCTGCACCGGACTGGGGCTCGGCGCGATGGCGCGTCCGACGGTGCGCATCGAAGGTGAAACCGGCGTTGCGGTGCTGATCGATGCGTCGGCCGCCGCCGCGCATGCGGACGCGTTGCAGGCGCAACTGCAGGAGGCGCTGGGCCGGCTGCCGATCAAGACGCGGGTCGCTCTGGTTTGAGCGCTCTGGTCTGAGCGCGCTGGGTTGGCGCTCGTATAGCCCCCATACGTGCACGGAAATTGCGGCGTGCCCTCCGGGCCTTACCCTCAAGCCCATGCACGCGTACCGAGCCTCCCTTCTGCGATTCGACCCCACCGGCAAGCCACTCTTCGACGAAGACGGCCTGCTGGTCGTCGGCCCCGATCCACGCGGCCGGCAGATCGTCGTGGCGGCAGGTGCCTTCAATTCGATCCATTCGCAGTACGCCGATGTGCCGGTAACGCACTGGTCGGGCCGCATCATCGCGCCGGGCTTCATCGACATGCACGTGCATTTTCCGCAGACCGACATCATCGGCGCGCCGTCGGAGGGCCTGTTGCCCTGGCTCGAGAACTACACCTTCCCGGCAGAGGCGCGCTTTGTAGACCCGGCACATTCAATCGAAGTGGCCGAGTTTTTTCTCGACGAGATGCTGCGCAACGGCGTGACCACCTCGCTGACGTTCGCGACCTCGCACGTGCAGTCGGTCGATTCGTTTTTCGAAGCGGCACAGCGGCGCAGCCTGCGCATGATTACCGGCAAGGTGCTGCAAGACCGTCACTCGCCCGACGGCGTGCGCGACGACACCGAGCAGAGTCTGATCGACACCGAATCGCTCATTCGCAAATGGCACAACGTCGACCGGCTGGGTTACGCGATCACCCCGCGTTTTGCACCGACCAGCACCGACGCGCAACTGCGTGGTGCCGGCGAACTGGCCGCAAAGTACCCCGACACCTGGATTCACTCACACGTCGCCGAGAACAAGGACGAGGTGAAGTGGGCGCGCGAGCTGTTTCCCAAGGCGCGCTCGTACCTCGACGTGTACACCGGCTTCGGGCTGATGCGCGAGCGCGCGGTGTATGCGCACTGCATCCACTTCGACGACGACGACCGCCGCCTCATGCGCGAGACCGGCGCGGCCACGGCGGTGAGCCCGACCAGCAATTTGTTCCTCGGCAGCGGCTTCTTCGACTTCGAGGGTGCCGACCGCATCGACTACCACTACGGGCTGGCCAGCGACGTTGGTGGCGGCACCAGCTTCAGCCCGTTCCACACCATGATGGCGGCTTACTACGTCGGGCGCGAAGGGCAGACCAAGCCTGGCATCAGCATCGCACCGTCGGAATTGTGGTGGCGCCATACCGGTGGCGCGGCACTCGCGCTCGGGCTCGATGGCGTCGCGGGCAATCTGCAGCCAGGGTGCGAGGCCGACTTCATCGTGCTGAACCCCAAGGCGACGCCGTTGCTGGCGCGCAAAAGCGGTTTGGCGGCGAATCTCGAAGAGCTGCTTTTTTCGATGATCGTGCTCGGCGACGACCGTCTCATCGAGCGGACGGTGATCTCGCAGGCGAGCGGCAGCTGACGCGTCTCGCTTCGAGGATGTCGCAGGCCGGCTCCTTAGAATGACTCTCCGAGCAAGGACCCCCTGAGATGACCATCAAGAGCGACAAATGGATTCGGCGCATGGCCGAGCAGACCGGCATGATCGAGCCCTTCGAGCCCGGCCAGGTGCGCGAGCGCGAAGGCAACAAGATCATCAGCTACGGCACGTCGAGTTACGGCTACGACATTCGCTGCGCGCCCGAGTTCAAGGTGTTCACGAACATCCACAGCACGGTGGTCGACCCCAAGAATTTCGATGAGAAAAGCTTTGTCGACATGGACGGCGACTTCTGCATCATTCCGCCGAACAGCTTCGCCCTGGCGCGTACCGTCGAATACTTTCGCATCCCGCGCAACGTGCTCACCATCTGCCTTGGCAAGAGCACCTATGCACGCTGCGGAATCATCGTCAACGTGACGCCTTTCGAGCCGGAATGGGAAGGCTATGTGACGCTCGAGTTCAGCAACACGACACCGTTGCCGGCCAAGATCTACGCGGGCGAAGGCTGCGCGCAGGTGCTGTTCTTCGAGAGCGACGAAGTTTGCGAGACCAGCTACAAGGACCGCGGCGGGAAGTACCAGGGGCAGCGCGGCGTCACTCTGCCTAAAGCCTAAAGCCTGAAGCCTCAAGGGCGCAGAGCAGGGCGGCTTGCGCCTCTGGCCGATGTCATGGAGCCGATGTCGTTACTTCGGTCCGGTCCTACACCGCATCGCGCCCGGCTCCCCCACCTTGTTTCCTGGGCGTTCCCCACTATCCGTCCCAGACTCGTGCAGCCAGCACGACCAGGAATCGATATGACTCAATGGATCGCCGAACTCTCGCCGCTGCGTAAATTGCTGATGGCCGCATTGGTCGCCATAGTTTGCGCACAGGCTGTCGCCATGACCATGCTGGTGCGCTCGCAAGTGCAAAAGGCCGAGATGCGCGAAGCTGCGGAGGCTTCCAATCGCGGAGTCGTTGCAACGCGCCTGGACTCCAATTTGGCGGCTAAGGCTCGCACGATGTCGGTCGGTTACGTCGCACCCCGTTAAGCCGGTACCATCACGTGAAAGCCGGCCGTTGCCGGTGAGGAGAGTCTCATGAAGTGGGAAGGCAACGAGCAGTCGGACAACGTCGAAGACCGCCGCGATGGCGGGGGCGGCGGCGGGGGCGGCGGTGGATTTCCGATCGGCGGTCGCAGTGTCGGAATCGGCACTGTGGCGGTGGCGCTGATCGCAGGCTGGATTTTCGGCATCAATCCGCTCACCGTGCTCGGTTTGCTGACGGGTGGGGGCCAGGCTCCCCAGGTCCAGCAACAGCAACAGCAAGGTCCGGCCAAGGCGCCGCCGTCCAGTGATCGCGAAGCCTCGTTCGTCTCGACCGTGCTGAAGAACACCGAAGTCGTCTGGACGGATGTCTTCCAGAAGAACGGCGGCACCTACCACGCACCCAAGCTCGTGCTGTTTCGCGGCGTCACGCCGACGGCTTGCGGCACCGGCCAGTCGGCGATGGGCCCGTTTTATTGCCCCGGCGATCAGAAGGTCTACATCGACCTCGGCTTTTACGACACCCTGAAGAACCAACTCGGCGCGCCGGGCGAGTTCGCGCAGGCGTATGTCATCGCGCACGAGGTCGGCCATCACGTTCAAGACGAACTCGGCATCACGGGCAAGGTCGACGGAATGCGCAGCCGGCTGAGCCAGACGCAGAACAACGCGCTGAGCGTGCGCGTCGAATTGCAGGCCGATTGCTTCGCCGGCATCTGGGCGAACAAGTCGCAGCAGTCGAAGAACTGGCTCGACCCGGGCGACATCGAGTCGGCGATGAACGCCGCGCAAAAGATCGGCGACGACGCGCTGCAGCGGTCGGCTGGCCGTGCCGTGGTGCCCGACAGCTTCACGCATGGATCGAGTGCGCAGCGGCAAAAATGGTTCGGTGCCGGCTACCAGAGCGGCAGCATCCAGTCGTGCGACACGTTTAATTCAAAGAGTCTTTGACGTCTTCGAAAACGCTTCGATGGACGCCGCGATGAGGCCGCCCCCTTAACCGCAAAAAGCCGTGTCTCAGCGCTGTCATCAGTGTTTTTTGCGGCGGTGCGACAATAGAGGGCTTAATGACAAGCTCCTTTTCCAATCTTTCGCTGGCTGAACCGCTGGCGCGCGCCGTAGCCGAAATGGGCTACGAGACCATGACACCGATCCAGGAGCAGGCCATTCCGGTCGTGCTTTCAGGTCAAGACGTGATGGGTGCCGCCCAGACCGGCACCGGCAAGACCGCAGCGTTTGCGCTGCCCTTGCTGCAGCGCATGCTCAAGCACGAAAACTCATCGACCTCGCCCGCTCGGCATCCGGTGCGTGCATTGGTGCTCTTGCCGACGCGTGAACTCGCCGTGCAGGTCGCGCAGCAGGTCGAGCTCTACGCCAAGTACACCAATCTGCGCAGTGCGGTCGTTTTCGGCGGCATGGACATGAAGCCGCAGACGCTCGAGCTCAAAAAAGGCGTCGAAGTGCTGGTGGCAACGCCCGGCCGGCTGCTCGACCACATCGAAGCCAAGAACGCGGTGCTCAACCAGGTCGAGTATGTCGTGCTCGACGAGGCCGACCGCATGCTGGACATCGGCTTCTTGCCCGACCTGCAGCGCATCCTGAGCTACCTGCCCAAGCAGCGAATCACGCTTCTGTTTTCGGCCACTTTCTCGCCCGAAATCAAGCGGCTCGCCGGCAGCTATCTGCAGAACCCGGTGCTCATCGAAGTGGCCCGGCCCAACGAAACGGCATCGACCGTCGAGCAGCACTTCTACAGCGTGAGCGACGACGACAAGCGCCGCGCGCTCAAGCAGATCGTCAAGCAACGCGGCATCACGCAGGCCTTCGTCTTCGTCAACAGCAAGCTGGGTTGCGCCCGGCTCGCCCGGTCGCTCGAGCGCGAAGGCCTCAAGACCACCGCATTGCACGGCGACAAAAGCCAGGACGAGCGGCTGAAGGCGCTCGAATCGTTCAAGAAGGGCGAAGTCGATCTGCTGGTGTGCACCGACGTGGCGGCACGTGGTCTCGACATCAAGGACGTACCTGCGGTTTTCAACTTCGACATCCCGTTCAACGCCGAAGACTACGTGCACCGCATCGGCCGCACCGGTCGTGCCGGCGCGTCGGGTCTGGCGGTCAGCTTTGCCAGCGGCGGTAACGATGCACGGCTTGTCGCTGACATCGAAAAGCTGATCAAGACCAAGATCGAGCTCGAAGCGATCGAGTTCGAAGAAGACGCTCCCCGCGGTCGCATCAACGACGGTCGCCGTCATTGGCGCGAAGAGGGCGAGGCCGGCGATGCACGCGATGTGCTCGACCAGCCGCGCGCAAGGACTGACGGTGATAGCGGCAGCAACTTCGAGTCGCGCGATCACAGTGATCGTGGCGGTGAGCGCAGCAACGAGCGTTTCAGCGAAGCTCGGCCGCCGATGCGTGGCGGCGGGCGCCCGCACCGGGGCCCCGCCATGTCGCGTGACCCATTCTTCGACAAGCCGTACGAACCGGGTCAGCCCGACGCAACGCCGGCGTGGGAAGCCGCCGCCAAGGCTGCGCCTTCGCGCGGCATCTCGAGCAACATCAAGACCAAGCGCAAGGTCGCTGCGCTGTTCAAGACCAGCGAACCGACGACCTGAACGCGCAGCAAACGGGTCGGCCGACCCGGGCAAATCTGCAGCGATCGCAAAAGCCGGGCTAGACGCCCGGCTTTTGCGCTTCTGCGCACTGCACCTGAATCAACTCCCGCTCGTCCAGCGTGGCGCCGATGCGCACCGCGCTCAGGCAGCCGCCCCAAACGCAGCCGGTGTCGGTCGACAACAGGTCGGGCCGCGAGACGTAGCCCAGCGTCGACCAGTGTCCGAACGCCAGCGTCGCCGCAGCGGTCTTGCGGCCGGGTACGTCGAACCACGGCATGCAGCCGGCCGGCGCCGTATCGGCACTGTCTTTCGCGTCGAAATCCATCTCGCCTGTCGCCGAACAGAAGCGCAGCCGCGTCAGTGCGTTGACGATGACGCGCAGCCGCGCACTGCCGGTGAGCGAATCGTTCCACTGCGCCGGCTCGTTGCCGTACATGCTCATGACGAACTCGTTGAGCGCCGGACCGCGCAGCACCGACTCGACCTCGGCGGCCAGCGTGAGCGTATCGGCCACGTTCCATTGCGGCAGCACACCGGCGTGCACCATGAGCAAATCCTTGCCGCCGATGGTGCGATGCAGTGCCATCGATTGATGGCGCAGCCAGTCGAGCATGGCTTCGCTGTCGGCCGCGGCGAGCAGCGGCGCCAGCGTGTCCTTGCGGCCGGCTTTGCGTGCGCCGTGCGCGATGCCGAGCAAATGCAGATCGTGGTTGCCAAGCAGCGCGTTGGCGGCATTGTCGAGCGCATGCACGCGGCGCAACACGGCGGCCGATTCGGGCCCGCGATTGACCAGGTCGCCGAGCAGAACCACGCTGTCGCGGCTCGCAGAAAAGTCGATCTTGTCGAGCAGGCGCTGCAACGCTTCGTCGCAGCCCTGCACGTCACCGATAAGGTAGAGTGCCATGCTTCCTATTCTCACCCGCGTCCATGGATGTTCTTCTGCTGGCCTTGTTGACCACGCTCAACGCGTTGTTCTCCATGTCCGAAATGGCGCTGTCGACCAGCCGGCGCGCACGGCTTGCGGCCATGGCCGAATCGGGTGATGCCGGCGCCGCCGCGGCGCTCAAGCTCATGGAAGACCCCACCCAGTTTTTGTCGAGCGTGCAGATCGGCATCACCTCGATCGGCATGCTGAGCGGCATCGTCGGAGAGGCTGCCTTCGCGGCGCCCCTGTCGGTCTGGATGGAACACCTGGGCCTGCGCTCAGGGACCGCCAGCGTCGCGTCGACCGCGGTGGTGGTTGCCTGCATCACCTTCTTCACCATCATCTTCGGCGAGCTGGTCCCCAAGCGCATCGGCCAGCTCTACCCCGAGCCGGTCGCGCGCTTCGTGGCGCGGCCGATGCGCTGGCTCGCCAAGGGTGCCAAGCCTTTCGTGCTGCTGCTTTCGGGTGCGACCGCAGGCATTCTCAAGCTGCTGAAGATCGACACCAACTCGGCCCGCGTGGTGACAGAAGAAGAAATCTCGGCCAGCCTCGAAGAAGGCGTCGATGCGGGCCTCATCGAGCAGCACGAGCACCAGATGGTGCGCAACGTGTTCCATCTGGACGACCGGCGCCTGTCGTCGTTGATGATTCCGCGCGGTGACATCGAATGGCTCGAAGCCTCCGGCACCGTGGCGTCGAGCCTGCAAAACGTGGCTGCCGCCGGTGCGCTCAACCTCGTGCACTCGTGGTATCCGGTGTGCCGCAACTCGCTGGACGATGTGGTCGGCGTCATCAGCGTCGCACACTTGCTGCGGCTCGGCCCCACCTACGAAGGCTCGATAGAAAGCGTCGCCCAGCCAGCCTCGTTCGTGCCCGAAACCCTGACCGGCATGGAGCTGCTGGAGCAGTTTCGCGAGCGCGCCGGCCGCCTCGTTTTCGTGGTCGATGAATATGGCGTGGTGCAGGGGTTGATGACGCCGCGCGACTTGCTCGAGGCCATCACCGGCGAGCTGCAGCCCGGCATGCAGACCGACGCGTGGGCCACTGCGCGCGAAGCCGGTGTGTGGGAGCTCGACGGCCTGATGCCGGTGTCGGAGCTGCGTGCGCGCCTCGCCATTCGCGAGTTGCCCGACGAAGACCGCGGCCGCTACAACACGGTCGCGGGCTTGCTGATGTCGGTGTCGGGCCAGCTACCGAAGGTGCACGAGATCATCGAGTGCGCGGGATGGAGTTTCGAGGTGTTGGAGCTCGACGGACGGCGCATCGACAAGGTGCTCGCGCGTGTCGACAAGACCGCGGAAAGCAGCAGCCGGCGCTGAGTCGTCCCGCAGCATCTGCGGACTGCAGCAGAAGACGGTTTAGTTCAGCCGCGCGGTGCCGGCAAGCTGTCGGCCACGGATGCCGGCACCTCGATGACGATGTCCAGCAGCATCTGCGCCATGCCCTTGCCGAGCGGGTCCATCCGCATCGACGAGGGTCCGCCGCCATCGAGCGCATCGTGCAGCAGCAGATTGAGCGACGCGATGCCGGGCAGGTAGAAGCGTTCGATGCGGCCATGCACCATGTTCGCGAAGTAGTCGCCCACGGCCTTGTCGCTCAACCGGTTCCACAGCAACGGCAGCCATTCGGGTCGGCGCGCAATGACACCGATGTTCGAGAGGTTGCCCTTGTCGCCGCTGCGTGCATAGGCCAGGTCGATCAGCCGCACTTCGCGTGAAGCGCCACCGGATTCTTTCCACGCTTCAGGCGCGCCGACGTCGGGCGTCGCACCGTCCCCGGCACCTTTGCCGATCGATACCGTTTGCCGCTCGCCATCGATCACGAAAGCCACCGGCAAGGCCTGCTTGTCGAACAGAAACGAGAAGGGCTTGATCAGCGGCGACACCGCCGGCCGACCGCCACCGGGGCTGGTAGTGCCTGGCGCCCACGAGGTGCCCGACGGTGAAATCTCTCGCGCGAAGATCGCCAGCGCGGCCTTCAGCGGATGGTTCGCGACCACGCGCATCATCACTTCGCGCGACGGCCGCATGCGTGATTGCGCGCCGTAGGAAGACTCCGATCCGATGACTTCGATGTACGTCGAAGTGAACGGCGGCATGCCGCCCTCGCGCAGGATGTCGCTCACGCGCTCGATGATCGCCTCGGCGGTGCGGCGCGCTTTCTTGTCGGCGTCGATGCCGATGATGACCATGCTGCCCGCGCACCGGAAGCCGTCGAGTTGGGTGGCCGAGACCTTGTAGAACGGCGTTGGTGCGCGTCCTTTGGCGGCACTCACCAACACGCGGTTATCGCCCTGCTGTTCGATCGTCACATCGCGAAAATCGCACGACACGTCGGGCAGCAGATAGGCGCCCGGATCGCCGATCTCGTAGAGCATCTGCTCGGCGACGTTGGCGCGAATCACCTTGCCCCCCGTACCTTCGGGCTTGGTCACGACAAAGCTGCCGTCCGCATGGCATTCGATCACCGGGTAGCCCATGTGGGCCCAGTCGGGGATGTCTTCCCAGTCGGTGTGCAGGCCGCCGGTCGCCTGGCAGCCGCACTCGATGATGTGGCCCGCCAGGCTGCCGGAGGCCAGCAGGTCGTAGTCGGCATCCGTCCAACCGAACTCGTGCATCAGCGGGCCCAGCGTTACCGCGCTGTCGACACAACGCCCCGTGATCACCACCTCGGCGCCGGCGGCGAGCGCAGCGGCGATCGGTGTCGCGCCGAGGTAGGCGTTGGCGCTCAGTACTTTGTCGGGCAGCGACTCGCCGGTGAACATGTCCTGCACGCCGCGTGCGCGCAGGTCTGGCATGTGCGCGGCGACGTCGTCGCCTTCGACCACCGCGATGCGCAACGAAATGCCCGCGGCCGCTGCCAGTGCCTGCAACGCGGCCGCACAGCCGTGCGGATTGATGCCGCCGGCGTTGCTCACCACTTTGATGCCTTGCCGTTTGACTTCGCCCAGCACCGACTTCATCGCGATGTCGACGAAGTCGGTCGCGTAGCCCATTTCGGGCTTCTTGGCCCGCGCCGAAGCCAGGATCGACATCGTTGTCTCCGCCAGATAGTCGAACACCAGGTAGTCGAGCCGGCCGAGATTCACCAGCTGCGGCGCTGCCACCATGCTGTCGCCCCAAAAGCCCGAGGCGCCGCCGATGCGGACGACTTTGTTCGTTACGTTGTCTGTCACGGGGGTGGTCTCCTCGATGAAAGCATCCGGCCAGCCTAGCGACGCACCGCCTGCAACGCTTGCGCCGAGTCGCTGACCGCAGCCACTTCGCGCAAGACCTTGGCGCGCACCCACGCTAGCCTCTTCGAAACAACGGAGACCTGCATGGAATTTCGTTCCGCGCCAGCATCCGCGACTTCGTGGCGCGCGAGATCACGCTCTTCGTCAATGTACGGCAGCTCGGCGTATAAAACACAACGCGATCAGACAACGCAACCACGACAAGCGCGGCACGACGCGCACAGACTCAAGATGAAGAAAACGAGTGACGACCTCCGCAACGAATACCGCGACCTGGCCGATCTGGTGGGGACGCTGACGCCTGCGCAATGGCGGCTGCGCAGCGACTTCTACGGCTGGACGCCTTGGGACGAAATCGCCCACCTGTGCTTCTTCGACGAGACCGGCCTGCTATCGGCCACCGACTCCCACGCGTTCGCCGCCGACACCGCGACGTTGAACGCCACGCTCGCCACGGGCAAGGAAATCAGCGCCATCGCGCGGGAGAAGTACGGCCACCTCGACGGCGCGCAATTGCTCGCGTACTGGGAGCCCATTTCGACGCAACTCGTCGATGCGCTGGCAGCGCTCGACCCGAAAGCCCGGCTATCGTGGTACGGCCCGACCATGAGCGCACGGTCGTTCGCAACCGCGCGTCTCATGGAAACCTGGGCGCACGGACAAGACGTGTGGGACGTCGTCGGCCGCCGCCGTCCGGCTACCGACCGGCTGCGCCATATCGCCCACATCGGCGTCACGACCTTCGGCTGGAGCTTCGTGAACCGCAAGCTGCCGGTGCCGGCTGTCGTGCCCTACATCGAGCTCGATGCACCCCAAGGCGGCGTATGGACGTGGGGCGATGCGGCCTCGTCGGAAACCATCCGCGGGCCGGCCGATGACTTCTGCTTGCTCGTGACGCAGCGTCGCAACCTGGCCGACACAGCGCTGCGCTACAGCGAGGGATCGGCGCGCGATTGGCTGCAGATCGCCCAATGCTTTGCCGGGCCGCCCGCCGACGCGCCCGAGCCCGGCGTGCGGAAGGTGGCGGCCACCGCTTGATGCACGGCGTGCCGATCGAACTCGGCCTGCAGCCGCGCATCGATGCGGCGCTGGCTGCGTTGCGTGCGGGCAGCGATGAGCAGTGCCTGTCGGATTACGCCTTTTCGAATCTGTACCTTTTCAGGGCGGCGCACGACTACCGGTTTATCGATGGTGCATGGCCGGGCATTGCCGGCCGCGCGTATGACGGCACACCCCACTTCATGCCGCTGTTCACGCCTCGATGCGCACCGCTGGACGTGCTGTCGGAACTGATCGAAGCGTACGGCTCCCTTTATCCGGTAGCCGCGCGCGATGCCGCCGAGCTGCCGGACAACGTCTTCGTCGCGACCGCGTCCCCGGACGATGCGGACTACCTGTACGACGTCGAAACGTTCGTCGACTATGCCGGCCGACCTCTGGCAAAAAAGCGCAATCAGGTACGCCAGTTTCTGGCGGCGCACAAACCGTCTTGTCGGCCGTTCGGGCCCGAGCTGGCCGACGCCACGCGCAGCGTGCTGCAAGGCTGGTTCACGCACAAAGGCAAAGCGCGGGGCGAGGCCGACGACACTGCCTGCCTCGAAGCGATCGACAACGCCGCACGCTTCGGGCTCGAAGGCTTCGTTCACTTCGTCGGCGACCTGCCGATTGGTTTCGTGCTGGCGCAGGAGCTGCAGCCGGGCGTCTTCGCGATGCGATTCGCGAAGGGGCTCGACAGTCATGTCGGAATTTATCCATACATGTTCCAGCATTTCTGCCGCAGCTTTCCGCGCGCGGTGGCGTGGCTGAACTTCGAGCAAGACATGGGTCTGCCGGGGTTCAGGCGCAGCAAGCGGTCGTATCAGCCGGCCGCATTGCTGCCCAAATGGCGTGTTGCGTTGCTGGACCACGCTAATAAGTCTGAGCCAGCGCCTTAGCGCCTCGCATAGCAGCCCTGTTTCGACAGGCTGACTGGACGGGGACGCCTGCACAAGCAGTCGTGCGCCTACACACAAGTGCTGTCCCGGCCCCTCGCCTACGCTCTCATGGTGCGCTGCAGCAAAGCTGGCATGGTGCCAGCCGCTTGCGTCGTTTTTCCAGGAGTCTCGGACTATGCAAAACCTCTCTCTCCCGTCCGGACGCTCTGTCCGGCGCCTTCCCGCGCTGGCCCGTCTGCGCGGCGTGGCCGTCGCGGCCCTGAGCCTGTCGGCCCTCGCGATGACTGCCACCTCGGTTCATGCCGAGATCGCCAAGGTCCCGGCCGAATGCAGCGCGCTGCAAGCCAAGTACCCGCAGTTCAAGGGCAAGACACTGGTCAACGCGATCAATCCGCACACCCCCGGCTACGAGACCATCGACCCGAACAATCCGGACAAGTACATCGGATTCGACATCGATCTGGGCGAGACGCTCGGCGCCTGCCTGGGCTTCAAGGTGACCTACAAGGCGGTGACGTTTTCGGCCCTGCTGACCACGCTGCAATCCGGCCAAGCCGACATCGTCATCTCCGACATCTACGCCACTGAAGAACGCGCCAAGGCGGCCGACTTCATCACCTACTCGAAGGTCTTCGACGGCGTGCTGGTGGCCAAGGGCAACCCGAAGAAGATCACCGGCATCAACGCCTCGATGTGCGGTGCGATTGCCGCCGAGAACACCGGCTACGTCGAGGTGCCGCTGATCCAGGCGCTGGCCCCCGCGTGCAAGGCGGCGGGCAAGCCCGAGCCGGAAATCCAGCTCTACGACAACAACCAGAACTGCATACAGGCCATCCTGGCCGGACGTGCCGACACCTACGTCAACGATGTCAACACGGTCGACAGCGCCGTCAAGGCCTATCCGGACAAGTTGGAAAAGGCGCTTGCGGTGTCGATCCCCTACTCGGTCGGCATTGCAGTGCCCAAGGGCAAGACGGACTTCCGTGATGCGGTGATGGCGGCGCTGGTGACCTTGCAGAAGGCCGGCATCCACACCGAGTTGCTGAAGAAGCACGGCATGCCCGTCGAAAACCTCGAGGCTCCGCGTCTGCTCGTGGCGAATTGACATGGAGTTGTTCCTCCACTACCTCACCTTGCCCTACCTGATCCAGGGCATCGTTTTCACACTCGGGGCCACCGGCATCGGGCTGGCGGGCGGGGTGGTGGTGGGACTGCTGCTGGCGGCGATGCAACTCAGCCGCTTCAAGCCGCTGGCCGCGTTCGCGCGCGGCTATGCGGTGATCTTTCGCGGCACGCCGCTCATCCTGCAGTTCGTGTTCGTCTACGACGCGCTGCCCCATGTCGGCATCAAGCTGCCGGGACTGCTGGCCGCCGGGGTGGCACTGGCGTTCAACGAGGCCACCTTCATCGCCGAGATGTTCCGCTCCGGTGTGCTCGGCGTGGACCGCGGCCAGGTGCTGGCCGGCCAAGCCCTGGGCATGACACCGCGCGTGCTGATGCGCCGCATCATCGCGCCGCAGGCGTTGCGCTCGATGATCCCCGCGATGGGCAATGAGGCGGTCAGTACGCTGAAGAACTCCTCGCTCGCCTCGATCATTGCGGTGCCGGAGCTGACGTTGCGCAGCACACAGCTTGCGTCGTCGACCTTCGACTTCTTCTCGATCTTTTTCGCGTCCGGTCTGCTGTATCTCGGGTTAACCGGAGCGATCAGCCTGGTGCAGTTGGCGCTTGAAGCACGTTTCAATCTGGACCGGCAAGCAAAGCCGCGTGGGCTGGCACTTGGAGCGCCTGAGCCTGAGCCTGGGCCTGCGCCTGCGTCTGCGTCTGCGTCTGGGCCCGAGCCTGAATGCGAACCCGAGCCCGCGGCACCCGCCACGCTGGCGGTGTCGGCCGTCAGCCGCGCAGTCCGCGCCACCCGCCTGGCCGGTGCGCCGGTCGCCTTACGCATCAACGGCGTGTCCAAGGCTTACGGCCAGCAGGATGTACTCAATGATCTGAGTCTCAACGTGCAGGCCGGCGAGGTGGTCGCGCTGCTGGGCCCGAGCGGCTCGGGCAAGAGCACGCTGCTGCGCTGCATCAACCACCTCGAAAGCTGGGATGCGGGCCAGATCCATGTCGACGGTTACCGCCTGGGCTACCGGCCCGACGGTCAACTCATGACCCCCAGCGACCTTGCTCGCGAGCGCGCTCGACTGGGTGTGGGCATGCTGTTTCAACAGTTCAACTTGTTCGCACACCTGACAGCACGTGAAAACGTGGCCGGCCCGCTGCGCTGGGTACACGGCTGGACTGCCGAGGCCGCGGACCGGCGCGCACTGGAATTGCTGAGCCGGGTCGGGCTGGCGCACCGCGTCGAAGCGTTGCCGCGCCATCTGTCCGGCGGGCAGCAACAGCGCGTCGCCATCGCCCGGGCACTGGCGCCGGGACCGAGCGTGCTGCTGCTGGACGAGCCCACCTCGGCGCTCGACCCCGAACTGGTCAACGAGGTGCTGGACGTGATCCGCCGCCTGGCCGTCGAGGACGGGCTGACGATGATCATCTCGACCCATCAACTGCGCTTTGCCGCCGAGGTGGCCGACCGCGTGGTCTTCCTCGCCGGGGGCCGTGTCGTCGAAAGCGGCCCGGCGCTGGACGTTCTGCAGAATCCGCGCGCCCCGGCGCTCGCCCGTTTCCTTCGCGTGATGGCCGCCGACGTGCTGCCGTCCACCCCTTCGCCTGCCAACGACCCACCATGAAGCACCACACCCTGAGCGTTTCCCCGCAGACAGTTCACTGGGGCTATTTCAGCAAGGCCGTCGCGCCCTCGCTCGTCGTGAAGTCGGGGGACAGGGTCACCATCGAGACGCTGACCCACCATGCCAACGACGACTACGAGCGCATGGTCGCCGGCGATCCCGGCGCCGAGTCGGTGTTCGCCTGGACACGCGAGCACAAGGCCGTGTCGCGGCGCGGTGCCGGCCCGGTCACGGGGCCCTTCAAGCTCGGCGAGGGCGAAGGGGTGGGCGTGCACCTGCTGACGGGACCGGTGGTCATCGAGGGCGCCGAGCCCGGCGACGTGCTGGAGGTGCGCATCCTCGACGTGCGCCCGAGGCCGAGCTGCAGCCATTGCTACGCGGGCCGCTGCTTCGGCTCGAACGCGGCCGCGTCCTGGGGCTTCCACTACCGCGACTTGATCGAGGAGCCCAAGCCCCGCGAGGTGGTGACGATCTTCGAGCTGGACACTTCCGGTGAACCCTTCGCCCGCGCGGTCTACAACTACGTGTGGACGCCGCAAACCGATCCCGACGGCGTGGTGCACACCAACATCGACTACCCCGGCGTGCGCGTCGACCACACGCTGGTGCGCAAGCGCGAGAACATCCTGCGCAACGTCAAAGTGCCGGCCCGCCTGCACTTCGGCACGATGGGCCTGGCGCCGTCGGAGTCCGACTTCGTCAGCTCCATCCCGCCCAGCTACACCGGCGGCAACATCGACGACTGGCGCATCGGCAAGGGCGCCACCATGTACTACCCAGTGGCAGTCCCTGGTGCCTTCTTCTCGGTCGGCGACCCGCATGCGGCGCAGGGCGACAGCGAACTCGGCGGCACCGCCATCGAGACCTCGCTGACCGGCGACTTCGAGTTCATCCTGCACAAGCGCAACGAGTTGGGCGGCACGATCCTCGAAGGCCTGGACCACCCGCTGCTGGAGACCGACGAGCAGTGGTCGGTCTACGGCTTCACCTACCCGAATTACCTGGAGGCCCTCGGCCCCGATGCCCAGACGCTGGTGGCCGGGCACTCGTCGCTGGACCCCGCCATGCGCGACGCCTTTCGCAAGTTGCGCCGCTTCCTGATGACGGTGCACCGGCTGAGCGAGGACGAAGCGATTGCCCTGTTGTCGGTCGCGGCGAACTTCGGGGTCACCCAGGTCGTGGACGCCAACTGGGGCATCCACGGGTCGATTCAGAAGAGCATCTTCAAGGACTGCTGAGCGGGCTGTTGACGGCCTGCCCGCCCGGTGCCCGCACGCGACCCGCGAACATCGATTTGCGGATCACCGCGTGCACGCCCCAGTTGCCGTCGACCACCTGCGTGACCCCGAAGTCGACGGCCACCGACATCAGCGAAATCGCCTCGTCCTCGGTCAGCCCCATCGCGGTCATCAGGAAGCGCCGGGTCTTGCGGAAAGCATCGCGCATGGCCGGGTCGAGCGACGACTTTTCGTAGATCGCACTGCGTGCCTTGTCGCCGAACTCCTTCAAATAATCCGGGTGGCTGAAGCCGTGGATCACCCACTCGTCGGCCGTCTCGACCAGCGGGTAGTCGATGTCGGCAAAGGGCTCGTCGCGCAGGTTCGCGGCCTTGTGCAGCACGATCTGGAAGACGCCCGTCAATGAGCATTCGATGGCCGTGCCGCACAACTCGCTGTCGCCCTGCGAGGCGTGCGGGTCACCCACCGACAGCAAGGCACCGTCGACTCCCACCCGCAGGTACAACGTGGCCCCCTTGGCGATGCGCCAGTTGTCCAGGTTGCCGCCGAAGCACGAGGGCGGGATCGAGTCGACCAGACCAGTCTCGGCAGGCGCCACGGCGATCACGCCGAAGTGCGGGCGCACGGGGATCGTCACGCCTTGCAGCACGCCGTGGTTTTCCACGATCGACGCCCGGTCGATCGGGATGCCGGGGTAGTCGATGGTCGGGTGCAGCACGCCGTTCGGATCGCACTGGGGGGTCCAGCGAAAGTTGTAGACCGCGTGAGCGCAGGGCTGGTCCTGACTGCAATCGACTTCGTAGATCGTCACCACCTCGCGCTGCTTCGGCTCCTCGATCAGGTCGTCGTAGTGAAAGCCCCACCATGCTGCGGCGTTGCTGCCGAACGCCCGGCCCTCGTACCTGGCACTGGCCGCGAGGCGCGGCGCGAGATCGAGGATGCGCACCTCCAGCACATCGCCCGGCTGCGCGTCCTTCACAAAAATGGGGCCGGTGCAGATGTGCACGCCAAAGCCCTCGCCGCTGCCGCGACCGTAGATCGACGCGTCAGTCGGGCCCGCGCCGCGGCGGTCCACCGCCTTGTGCTCGGCGGTCCAGTGGAAGACGCTTTCGGCCCCCGAATCGCCCTTGATCATGCGTTCGTGGTCGTCGTAGGCATGCTGGGTCAGCGTCTCGATGGTCACGATGTCGCCGGAGTCGATGGTCAGCACCGGCGGGATCGAGCGGCTGAAGTAGCCCCAGTGGATGGTCTGCGCGTTGGCCGGAAGGTGGTGGTGGCGACCGGCGCCGATGCCGGTGCTGATGGCTGTGCTGATGGCATTGGTGGAGGTCCCGTCGACGCAGGATGAGTCGATCGCGCCTCTCGCAGCAACCGTGTCGATGCCCGCACTGGATGCAACCGGGTCCGCCGCCGGCGTCTCGAAGTAGCCCGATGGCCAGCCGCGCTTGATGCGCTTGCGCAGCGACTGCTGGCTCACCTCGTTGGCCTGCTGTCGGTACTGTCGTGGCGACATGCCGTAGCGGTCGCGGAACGAATGGCTGAAATGCGCTGGATCGTTGAAGCCCCAGCGAAAGCAGATGTCCGAGATCGACAGGTGTCCGTACTGGCGATTGGCGAGGTCGGCGCGGCAGCGTTCGAGGCGGCTCTGGCGCAGGTAGGCGGTGAAGGTCTGGCCGAGGCCTTCGAACAGCTTTTGCACCAGCCGCTCGGACAGGTGCTCGTGGGCCGCCACACCGGCCACCGTCAGCAATGGATCGCTCAGGTTCGCATCGACGTACTGGCACAGCCGGCGCACCGTGGCAGCGCGCGTGCTGCTGATGGCGGACGAGGCCGGCAAGGCAAGGTCGCGCCGGGCCGCCATGCTGGTCGCGATGAATTCGGAAAGAGCGGACTCGACGGGCGCGATGTCGTCGTCATCCAGCGTGTCGAAGGCGTCGGCCAGCGCGGTCAGTGTGCCCGCGAACATACGGCCCAGGCCTGCGCTGCCTCGAAGGTGCCCGAGCGCGAAAGCATGGTCACCGGGCAGCCGGGTTTTAAGGCTCGCGCCAGGCATCGACACCATGAACTGACGGAAGTTGGACCGAAAGTCCAGGTCGGCCTGCGCATGCGCCGGCCCGAAGACGATGTCGCCCGGTGCCAGTTCGATGGTCTGCTGACCATGATGCAGCGCGGCATCGCCGCCCATGTGGAGCGCGAGCCAGACCGCATCGGCTCCGGCGCCCAGGCGTTGAATCGTCTGCGGTGAAGAAGTGATCCGCGCCATTTCGACACCGCGCGCCGTGCGCCGCGCGGTCAGCGTGCCGTAGAGTGGCGCCGCTGCAGGTGCCATTTCAGGCCGGAGGCTGTGCAACTGCAAAGCCTCGCGCCATGCATGAGGCCGCTGGTGCACCGGATAAGAGTCGGTCGTGAATTTTTCCAAGCGCATGGCGGCGGTTTCCTGGTTGCCTGCCCATGTCGCGCAAGACACGTGCCACATGCCATGCTCCCGACTGGCACGCAACTGGCTTGCCACGCGGTCTGTCCAACTCACACCACTTTTTGCGATGACTCTGATCTTCCACATGATTGTCGGTGCGCCCGACCCGGTCGCACCCTTCAGCCACGCCGTCGAAGCCGATGGCTGGGTGTTCGTCACCGGGCAGATGCCCTTTGTCGGCACCTCGCTCGATTCACCCTATCCCGACGGCATCGAGGCGCAAACACGCCAGGTGCTGAAGAACCTGCAGGCCGTGCTGGCCGGTTGCGGCCTCGGCCTGGAGCACGCGGTGTCGGTGCGCATCTACCTCACCCACTTCGATGCCGACTACGCAGCCATGAACGCGGTCTACGCCGACCACTTCGCGAGTGGGCGGCGACCTGCCCGAACCTGTATCGGCGTGACGGGTCTGGCCAAGGGCGCACGCATCGAGATCGATCTCGTGGCGCGACGTCCAAGTGAGCCGGTCAAGGCGGGTCTCCCCGTGTAACCGGCCCCAATCCACCGGCAGTCGCCGGCGGCTCGTGCTTTGTCGACAGACACCCCTGCGCAGCCAGTTCGCGCAAGACCCGCCTCCTGCCTTTGCCTAAGCTGCCTCATCAGCATCGTGCCGTACACCGGCCAGGCAACCACACATGGCAATCATCGAGACGACCGTTTCTCCCGGCAGCGACGCCTTCGAGGCCAATCGCAGCGGCATGCTGGCGTTGCTGGAGCGCGTGCGCGGCTACGAACGGCGCAGCATCGCCACCTCGGCCAAATCGCGCGAGCGCTTCGAAAAGCGCGGCCAGTTGCTGCCCCGTGAGCGAGTGTCGCTGCTGCTCGACCCGGGTACCTCGTTCCTTGAAATCGGCTCGCTCGCAGGGCTCGGGCTCGACAACGAAGACCTCGAAAAGAGCGTGCCGGGTGGTGGCGTGATCGGTGGCATCGGCTGGGTGTCGGGCGTGCGCGTGATGATCAATGCATCGGACTCCGGCATCGACGCCGGCGCGCTGCAGCCGATGGGCATTCCCAAGCAGTTGCGCATGCAAGAACTGGCACTCGAAAACAAGCTGCCGTACGTGCAACTGGTGGAGAGTGCCGGCGCCAACCTTATGACCTACAAGGTCGAAGAGTTCATCACGGGCGGCAACCTGTTTCGCAACATCGCGCGCATTTCTGCCGCGGGCTTGCCGGTTGTCACGGTGACGCATGGCTCGTCGACGGCTGGAGGCGCCTACCAGACCGGCCTGTCGGATTACATCGTGATGGTTCGCGGCCGCTCGCGGGCCTTCCTGGCCGGGCCGCCGTTGTTGAAGGCCGCCACCGGCGAGGTCGCGACCGAAGAAGAACTCGGCGGCGCGCTGATGCACACGTCGATCTCCGGCCTCGGCGATTACATGGCCGAAGACGACCGCGACGCCATCCGCATCGCACGCGAGATCCTCGCCAACATCGACTGGAATCGCGACGCCGCCAACGCCCCGGCGCGCGCCTTCAAGCCGCCACGCTACGACGCCGAATCCCTGCTCGGCATCATGCCGATGGACCACAAGCGGCCGGTCGACATGAAGCAGGTCATCGCGCACATCGCCGACGACTCCGAGTTCCTGGAGTTCGGTGAGAACTACGGCGGCGCCACCGTGGTCGGCCACATCAAGATCGAAGGCATGCCGCTCGGCGTGGTGACCAACAACGGCCCGATCGACCCGGCTGGCGCGACCAAGGCCACGCACTTCATCCAGGCCTGCTGCCAGTCGAAGACGCCCATCCTGTACCTCAACAACACGACCGGTTTCATGGTCGGCAAGGACTACGAAGAGGCCGGCATCATCAAGCACGGCTCCAAGATGATCCAGGCCGTGACCAACGCCACCGTGCCGCAAATCACCCTCTATTGCGGTGCCTCCTTTGGTGCCGGCAACTACGGGATGTGCGGCCGCGGCTTTCACCCGCGCTTCTGTTTCTCATGGCCCAACGCCAAGACCGCGGTGATGGGCGGCGAGCAAGCGGCCAAGACCATGGTCATCGTGACCGAGGCCGCCATGAAGCGCAAAGGCGAGGTCGACCAGGCCAAGCTCGACGCGATGGAAAAGCGCATCGTCGATCACTTCGACAGCCAGATGAGCGTGTTCACCACGAGTGCGCGCCTGCTCGACGACGGCGTGATCGACCCGCGTGATACACGCGAAGTCTTGGTCAAAGTGCTGTCGATCTGCCGCGACGCCGAAGCCCGAGAACCGCAAAAGATGCAGTTCTCGGTGGCCCGTCCCTGAACCGAAAAGGAGTCTGTCATGCAACTCACCCCTGAACACGACACACTGCGCGACACGCTCAAGCGCTTCATCGACAAGGAGGTCAATCCTTGCGTCGACGAGTGGGAGAAGGCCGAAATATTTCCGGCGCACCAGGTCTTCAAGCGGCTCGGCGAACTGGGTTTTCTGGGCCTGACCAAGCCGGTCGAGAACGGCGGATCGGGACTCGACTACTCGTACGGCGCGGTCATGGCCGAAGCGCTCGCGCACATGAACTGCGGCGGCATCCCGATGGCGATCGGCGTGCAGACCGACATGGCGACGCCGGCCCTCGCGCACCGTGGCAGCAAGGAGTTGCGCGACGAGTTCCTTGCGCCGGCCATCAGCGGCGACTACGTGGCCTGCCTTGGCGTGTCGGAGGTCGGCAGCGGTTCCGACGTGGCCTCGGTCAAGACCACGGCGCGCAAGGTCGATGGCGACTACGTCATCAATGGCGGCAAGATGTGGACGACCAATGGCACGCAGGCCGACTTCTGCTGCGTGTTGGCCAACACCTCTGAAGGTTCGTCGCATCGCAACAAGTCGCTCATCGTGGTGCCTATGAAGACGAAGGGCGTAAAGGTTGCGCGCAAGCTCGAGAAGATGGGCATGCACTCGTCCGACACGGCGCAGATCCACTTCGACGATGTGCGCGTGCCGCAGCGCTATCGCATCGGCGAAGAGGGCATGGGGTTCATCTACCAGATGGAGCAGTTCCAGATCGAACGGCTGTGGGGCGCACTCAACAGCGCCGGCATGGCGCGGCGCGCCATCGACACCACCATCGCCTACACGCGCGACCGACAAGCCTTCGGCCGCTCGATCCTCGACAACCAGTGGGTGCACTACAAACTGGCCGAGCTGCAGACCGAGGTCGCTTGCCTGAAAGCCATCTGCTGGCAAGGCGTCGAAGAGGTGGTGGCCGGCACCGATGCCACGCGCACCGCCACCATGGCCAAGCTCAAAGCTGGCCGTGTCATCCGCGAAGTGGCCGATGGTTGCTTGCAGTTCTGGGGCGGCATGGGCTACATGGACGAGAGCCCGATTTCGCGCATCTTCCGAGACGGCAGGCTGACCTCCATCGGCGGTGGCGCCGACGAAGTGATGCTGCAGATCCTCGCCAAATTCATGGGCACTTTTCCGGCCCCGAACGCCGTATAAATCGTCAGACGAACGCCCATGACCGCAACGAATTTCAGTACCGCCGCGAACGCGTCATCATCTTCCGCGCTGTCGTTGACACCGTTCCGGAAAGTGCTCATCGCCAATCGCGGCGAGATCGCGCTGCGCATCATCCGCAGCGCCCGCGCGCTCGGCTATCGCACGGTGGCGGTTTACTCGACGGCCGATGCCGACGCGCGCCACGTGCGCGAGGCCGACCAGGCGGTGTGCATCGGAGAGCCGTTGCCGGCCCAGTCGTACCTGTGCATCCCCGCCATCCTCGAGGCCGCGCGATTGAGCGGTGCGGACGCGGTGCATCCCGGCTACGGCTTCCTGGCGGAGAACGAAGGCTTCGCACAGGCTTGCAAGGACGCGGGACTTGTCTTCATCGGCCCGTCGGCCGAGGCCATCGTGTCGATGGGCAACAAGGCCGGTGCCAAGACCTTGATGATGGCGGCCGGCGTGCCGTGCATCCCGGGCTACCAGGGCGAAGACCAGAGCGAAGAGCGGCTTGCCAAAGAGGCCTCGCGCATCGGCTTCCCGGTGATGATCAAGGCGACCGCCGGCGGTGGCGGTCGCGGCATGCGTCTCGTGCCATCGGCCAAAGAGTTCGGCGAGCTGTTGCGCAGCGCACGCTCCGAAGCGCAGAGCGCATTTGGCGATCCGGAAGTGATCCTCGAGCGCGCCATCGTCGAACCGCGCCACATCGAAATCCAGGTGTTCGCCGACCGTTACGGCAATGCGATCCATCTGGGTGAGCGCGATTGTTCGGTGCAGCGCCGCCATCAAAAGCTGATCGAGGAAGCACCGTCCCCGGCCGTCGATGCCGACCTGCGGGCCCGCATGGGTGCCACAGCCGTGGCCGCGGTCAAGGCGATTCGCTACGAGGGCGCGGGCACCCTCGAATTTCTGCTCGACAGCGAGGGCAACTTCTATTTCATGGAGATGAACACGCGGCTGCAGGTCGAGCATCCGGTGACCGAAGCCATCACCGGACTCGATCTGGTGGCAATGCAATTGCGCGTGGCAGCGGGGGAGCCATTGCCCATCACGCAGGAGCAAGTCACCTTCGCCGGCCACGCGATCGAGGTGCGCCTGTGCGCCGAAGACGCAGACAAAGGCTTCATGCCACAGAGCGGCACCATGGCGCTGTGGCACATGCCGACGCAGTTGCGCGTCGAGCACGCGATGCGTTCGGGTGCGAAGATCCCGCCGTACTACGACTCGATGATCGCCAAGCTCATCAGCCATGGCGACAACCGCGAGGCGGCGCGCCGCAAACTGATGGCGGGGCTCGAAGACGCGGTCGCCCTGGGCGTGACGACCAACCAGGCGTTTTTGCATCGATGCCTCGGTCATGAAGTGTTCGCGGCCGGCGGCGCCACCACCGCTTTCATCGTGCAGAACCAGGATGCGCTGCTGGCAGCCGACACCGATCTGCAAAGCCGCGCCGCCGCCATCTCCGCCGTGCTGTTGTACGAGACGGCCGGTGACCGACGTACCCGCGTACCAGGTCGGCGCATGTCGCACAGCCTGCCGATCTCGTTGCGCTTCGAGGTCGGCGGCAAGCTGACGACCGCGGGCGTCGTGCTTACAGGTCAGCGGCATTTCGACGTGACGATCGGTGCGCAGACCACCGTTGTCGAGCTCGACGAGGTCACCGACAACGAGGCGCACTTCGTCTGCGATGGCCTGTTCGAGAAGGCGGCCTTCCGCCGCGACGGCGCACTCCTGCTCCTGCACTACCGCGGCGTGCCGGTGCGCATCGAAGACAAGACACGCGCAGCGTCCGCCAGGCAGGGCGACGCGGCGGGCGACGGCAAGTTGCGCGCATCGATGAACGGCCGCGTGGTCGCGGTGATGACGGCGGTCGGCGACTTGGTCGAGGCTGGCCAGCCGATGGTCACGCTCGAGGCCATGAAGATGGAACACATCCACGCCGCACCGGTGGCCGGCAAGGTGACCGCACTGCATGTGAAGACCGGTGACCAGGTGGCGGCGAGCCGCGTGGTGGTGGAGATCGAAGCGACGGTGAAAGAGCCTGCCACCGCGCCCGCCTGAAGACGCGAGGCGGCGCCGGCGACGAACGAGATCGAAGGAGACAGACAAGCGATGACCGAAACGACACTTCACCCGGAACCAACCGAGCCGGCCGTGCTCACCGAAAAGCGCGGCCACGCGATGTGGATCACGATCAACCGGCCCGACAAGCGCAACGCCATCAACAAGGACGTGGTCGCGGGCATCCGCGATGGCTGGCGGCAGGCGCATGCCGACAAGAATGTGCGCGTCGTCGTGCTGACCGCGGCGGGCGAAAAGGCGTTTTGCGCCGGCGCCGATTTGCAGCCCGACGCAGGCTTCGCGTTCGACCTGTCGCAGCCGAACATCGACTACGCCGACATGCTGCGCGAAGTGCAGAACGCCACCCTGCCCAGCATCGCGCGCATCAACGGCGTTTGCATGGCCGGCGGCATCGGCTTGCTCTGCATGACCGACATGGCGATTGCCGCCGACCATGTTCAGTTCGGCTTGCCCGAAGTCAAGATCGGCCTGTTCCCGATGCAGGTGCTGAGCCTGCTGCAAGCCATCGTGCCGCGCCGCACTGTGCGCGAGTGGTGCCTGACCGGCGAGCCTTTCGGTGCCGACGAGGCGAAGGAAGCCGGGCTGCTCAACCATGTCGTGCCGACGGCCGAGCTCGATGCCAAGACGCAGTGGTTGATCGACCGGCTCGTCAACAAATCGCCGACCGCGTTGCGCCGCGGCAAGTACGCGATGCGCGTGTTGTCGTCGATGTCGTTCGACGAAGGCATCGCGTTCACCGAAAGCCAGATCGCGCTGCTCGCCATGACCGAAGACGCGAAAGAAGGCCTGGCCTCGTTCAACGAAAAGAGAAAGCCGGTATGGACCGGACGCTGACCACCGCGACCACCGCAAAGATCGCCGATGCGGCCACCACCGGCAGCGCTCACGCGGTCGGCCTGGCCGAATGGCTCACCCGCCGTGCCGCGCGCGCACCGCACAAGCCCGCGCTGACCTGCAACGGCACTACTTGGAATTGCGGCGAGCTAATCGATCGCATCGAGCGCACGTCGGCGGTGCTGGCGGCCGGTGGCGCGAAATCGCGTTTGCTAACCTCTTCAAGCGCCTCTCCGGCGCGCTCTAGGTGATTTCCAATGACTGAAAACGTGAACTCGACGACCGCTTCCGGCGCGCTGGTGTCCCTGGTCCGCCACGGCGACATCGCCGTGCTGCGCATCGCCAACCCGCCAGTCAACGCGCTGTCACTCGAGGTGGTCGCAGGCCTGGCCGCTGCTGTCGACGGGTTCGAGGCCGATCGCTCCTATGCCGCGTTGCTGGTGCATTGCGAAGGCCGCACCTTCGTCGCAGGCGGCGACATCACGTCCTTCGACGACCCGAACTTCTCGGCGGCGCTCTACAACGGCACGCTCGGCCGCATCGAGGCGCTCGACCGTCCGGTGGCGGCCGCCCTGCACGGCACCGTGCTCGGCGGCGGCCTTGAACTGGCGCTGGCGTGCCACTACCGCGTGGCGGTGCCCAGCACCAAGCTGGGCCTGCCCGAAGTCAAGCTCGGCATCCTCCCAGGCTCGCTCGGCACGCAGCGCCTGCCGCGGGTCGCCGGCATCGAACTGGCGCTCGACCTCATCTCCAGCGGCCGCAGCATCGACACCGGTGCGGCGTTGAAGGCCGGCATCGTCGACGAGGTGCATGAAGGCAAGCCGCTGGACGTCGGGCTCGCGTACGCGCAAGCGCTGGTTGCACGCAAGGCCGCACCGCGGCGTCTGAGCGCACAACCGGTGTCGCGCGACAGCGTACCCGCCGACTTCTTCGACAAGGCACTGGCGGAGGCCGCAAGCCGCAAGGCGTTCTATCCGTCTGCCCGCAACATCGTGCTCGCCGTACAGGCATCGACGCTGCCCTTCGCCGAGGGCGAAGCGATCGAAGCGCGGCTCTTCGAAGAACTGCGCGTCTCGCCCGAATCCCAAGCGATGCGCCACTTGTTCTTCGCAGAGCGTCAGACCGCGAAGATTCCAGGTCTCGCAAAGGATGTCGCGCTGCGCCCCATCGCGTCGGTCGGCATCCTCGGCGCCGGCACCATGGGCGGCGGCATCGCGATGAACTTCGCCAACGCCGGCATCCCGACAGTGCTGGTCGAAGCCTCCCAGGCTGCGCTGGACCGCGGGCTCGGACTGGTGCGCGCCAACTACGAAGCGAGTGCTGCCAAGGGCCGGCTCACGAGCGAGCAGGTCGAACAACGCATGTCGCTGCTGCGCGGCTCGCTCGACGATTCGGCGCTGGCCGGCTGCGATCTCGTGATCGAAGCGGTGTTCGAGAACATGGACCTGAAGAAGCAGGTGTGCGCGCGGCTCGGCAAGGTCTGCAAGCCCGGCGCCATCATCGCGACCAACACCTCCACGCTCGATGTCGACGTGCTGGCCGAAGCCACGGGTCGCCCGGCGGACGTGGTCGGCATGCACTTCTTCAGCCCGGCCAACGTGATGCGTTTGCTTGAAGTGGTGCGCGGCGCAAAGACGGCGCCCGACGTGCTCGCGACGGTCATGCAGGTGGCCCGCAAGATCGGCAAGGTCGCGGTGGTGTCGGGCGTTTGCTACGGCTTCATCGGCAACCGCATGGCCGAGGTCTACATGCGCGAGGCTGAATTCCTGATGATGGAAGGCGCCAGTCCAGTCGAGATCGACGGTGCGGTCGAAGCGCTGGGCATGGCGATGGGTCCGTGCCGCATGCTCGACATGGCCGGCATCGATGTCGGCGCCAAGACCGTCATCGAGTACGGCAAGGCCGGTGGCCTGCCGCCCGACGACAGCTACCGCGCGGTGGTGCGCACCCTGTTCGAACTCGGCCGCTTCGGGCAGAAGACGGGAGCCGGCTACTACCGCTACGACGGCCGCAAGCCGGTGACGGACCCGGAGACCGCGCGCATCGCCAAAGAGCAGGCAGCCACGCACGGCATCGTGCAGCGCGCCGACATCGGCAAGCAGGAGATCGTCGAGCGCCTGCTGTACCCGCTCATTAACGAGGGCGCGAAGATTCTCGAGGAAGGCATCGCCTACCGGCCCGGCGACATCGACATCGTGTGGACCGCCGGCTATGGTTTCCCGGACCACAAGGGCGGGCCGATGTGGATGGCCGATCGCATCGGGCTCGCGACCATCGCCGAGCGGCTGGCGCACTACGCCGAGGTCCGTGGCAATCCGTTCGGCTACTGGACCGTGTCGCCGTTGCTGGCGCGTCTTGCGAACAGCGGCCAGCGCATCTCCGACTGGCAAGCCGCTGCGGCATTTGCGGAGAAACCTGCGGCGGTCTGGCAGGGGCGTTAGCATTTCAGCGATACGACCTGAAAGCCGCTGACATGACAAACACCGCATCGCCTGAATCGTTGGGCATGTGCTCGAAGCGCCTGGCCCGCATCGACAAGTTCCTGGCCGACCAGTATGTGACGCCCGGCAAGCTGCCGTGTGCCTTGCTGCAGATTGCACGCGGGGGACAACTGGTGCACCAGTCGGTGCAGGGCCATGCCTCGCTCGAAAGCGGCACGCCGCTGCGCGAAGACAGCATCGTGCGCATCTATTCGATGACCAAGCCGGTCACGAGCGTCGCCTTCATGATGTTGGTCGAGGCGGGCTTGGTGGCGCTCGACGATCCGGTGCATCGGTTTATCCCGGCGTGGCGCGACCTGGGTGTCTATCAGTCGGGACTGCCCGGCAATTTCCAGACGAGACCGACGGCTGCGCCAATGCGCATGGTCGATCTGCTACGGCACACGTCCGGTCTGACTTACGGCTTTCAGATGCGCACCAGCGTCGACGCCGCCTACCGGCGCGGCAGGGTCGAGCCCTTCGAGCAGGCTGAAGGGCTGGATGGATTCATCGACGAGTTGTCTCGGCTGCCGCTGGAATTTTCTCCGGGCTCGGCGTGGAACTATTCAGTCGCTACCGATGTGCTGGGCTACCTGATCGGCAAGATTTCCGGCGTTCCGTTCGATGAGTTTTTGCGTCAGCGCATCTTCGAACCACTCGGGATGGTGGACACGGCTTTTCATGTCGGCGAAGACAAGGCTGCGCGTCTTGCCCAGTGCTACGTGAAGTCTGCTGCGGGTGCGCTGGCGCCGGCACCCGGCCGCACATTTCGCGAGCCTCCCGCAGCGCCTTCGGGCGGCGGTGGACTGGTGTCGACGGCCAGCGACTACATGCGCTTCTGCGAGATGCTGCGCCAGGGCGGTGCCTTGGGCGACGTGCGTCTGCTGGGTCCGAAGACGCTGCAACTGATGCGCTCCAACCATCTGCCCGGTGGCCGCGAACTGGCCGACATGGCAGTTTCGATGTTCTCCGAAGCGACCTATGCCGGCGTGGGATTCGGCCTCGGTTTTGCGATGACCACCGACGTGGCAAAGACCGGGCTGGCAGGCTCGGTCGGCGAATACTGGTGGGGTGGACTGGCCTCGACGGCTTTCTGGATCGACCCGGTGGAAGACCTCTGCGTCGTGTTCCTCACGCAACTGATTCCGTCCAGCCTGTATCCGATTCGCCGCGAATTGCGCACCATGATCAATGCCGCCGTCATCGACTCGAGGGCTTGAGACAAAGACGACTTACGCCAACGAGAACGCGGTCATGCGCGGCAGGGTGCGCTCGCCGGTCTTCTGCAAGTGCTTGCGGGTGCGCGTCTCGGCCTTGGCCTGGTCGCCTTCGAGAATCGCCTCGGTGATGGCGCGGTATTCGGTCACCATCGAACGCAGGTCGGCGGTGGTGAGCGAGTGATAGAACTGCGCCCTAAAAAGATGGGCGCGCGCTTGCGGCAGCACGCGATTCAGCTCGCTGCTGTTGGCAATGTCGAACATGACCTTGTAGTAGTTGGCGCGCTCGTCGAGCACACGGTCGAGCGCCTCCGGCGTGTTGGCCTCGATGAGTTTTTGCGCTGCCGCCTCGAAGCGCTTGGCGTTGTTGCCGATCTGTATGTTGGCGGCGGCCAGGCGCGCGGCCAGGCCGGTGAGCACTTCGAGCACGCCGAGCAGGCTGGCGGCATCTTCGCTGTCGAGCGACCGGATCACGGCACCGCGGTGCGGCGTGAGGTCGACCACGCCGCTCGAAGCCAGGATGCGCAAGGCCTCGCGCACTGTGCTGCGGCTCACACCCAGGTCGCGCGTGAGGTCGGCTTCGACCAGCCGCTGCCCGACGGTAAAGCGGCGCATCAGGATGCCTTTGCTGATGGCGTCGGCCACGCGGTCTGGCGTGCTGCGCGGGTGCTGCGCAGCAATCGGCGCCGACGCTTTGACGGCCTTTGCTGCGCCCGCACGCGTCACGGGGGCTGTTGGGGTGTCTTTCATTCGGGCTCGCGCAGTGCAAAAAATGGGGGCCGGGCCGGCAGCGACAGCCGCTAGAAGAGGGCGTCTGTCGCGTCGGCTCCGTCAGGGGAAGCCACAGCGACCACAGAATTAATTGTCTGGCAATGTTTACAGACAGTTGTGACAGGCGGAATCAGGTTCAACCCTGCCGGATGTGCGGTTCAGTCCGGCCGTCGCGGGTCGGTCCCGCGTGTTTCCCTGGGGGCATCAAGGCAGGGTCGCAGCGTGTCGGCACAAGACTGAGCATCGGGGGCTGCCTACGCACTAGGGACGTTGCAACACGCCGCCCTCCAAAATGCGCTCCATATGACCGATGAAACCGCAGCCCCATCGCCAGCCCGGCCTCCGCTGACTTTCCGCGAGGCCTTCGCTTACTGGCTCAAGCTCGGCTTCATCAGCTTCGGTGGACCGGCCGGGCAAATCGCGCTGATGCACCAAGAGCTGGTCGAGCGGCGCCGCTGGATTTCGGAGGGGCGCTTTTTGCATGCGCTCAACTACTGCATGCTGCTGCCCGGGCCGGAGGCGCAGCAACTGGCCACCTACATGGGCTGGCTGATGCATCGCACGTGGGGTGGCGTCATCGCAGGTGGGCTTTTCGTGCTGCCGTCTTTGTTCGTGATCATCGGGCTGTCGTGGGTCTACATGGCCTTTGGTCATGTGCCAGCCATCGCCGGCGTGCTCTATGGCATCAAGCCCGCGGTAACCGCCATCGTCGTCTTCGCGGCGTACCGCATCGGCTCCCGTACGCTGAAGAACGCGTGGCTTTACGGCATCGCGCTCGCAGCGTTCGTCGCCATCTTCGCATTCAACATGCCGTTCCCGCTGATTGTTTTGGTGGCTGCCGTGATCGGCTATGTCGGTGGGCGGAGGGCGCCGGGCAAGTTTTCGAGCGGCGGTGGCCACGGGCAAGGCGCGGTTTCGTCGGTGCCGGCATGGATCGATGACGACACGCCGGTGCCACCGCACGCCCTCTTCAGTTGGTCGCGCATTCGACGGGTCACTGCGGTATCGCTCGGCCTCTGGGCTGCCGCCATCGGCGCGCTGACCGTGGCCTACGGATGGGACGCGGTGCTGACGCAGATGGCGTGGTTCTTCACCAAGGCCGCTCTGCTTACCTTCGGCGGTGCCTATGCGGTTCTTCCTTACGTCTATCAGGGCGCGGTCGAGACGCAGCACTGGTTGACGGCGTCTCAGATGATCGACGGGCTGGCGCTGGGCGAAACCACGCCGGGCCCACTGATCATGGTCGTGGCATTCGTCGGATTCGTCGGCGGGTGGAGCAAGGAGATCTTTGGTGCGGGCTCGCCGTTTCTGGCCGGTACAGTGGCAGCGACGGTGGTCACGTTCTTTACTTTTTTGCCGTCGTTCTTTTTCATCTTCGTCGGCGCGCCTTTCATCGAATCGACGCACGGAAAGATCAAGTTCACCGCGCCGCTCGTGGCGATCACCGCCGCCGTGGTGGGCGTCATCGTGAACCTGGCGGTGTTCTTCGCGGTCCATGTGCTGTGGCCGCTGGGAGTGGCGGGGCGCTTCGAATGGGCGGCGGCAGTGATCGGCGTGCTGGCGGCGATCGCGCTGTTCCGTTTCAAGGTCGGTGTCATCAAGGTCATCTTGGTCGCCGGGCTGCTCGGCATGGGCTGGCAATTGATGCGCTGAGGCCCCCCGTTTTGCGCCGGTCATCTCGTTCGGTAGATGCCGCGGATATCTCACGGGTGTCGGACAAACCCTAGTTGATTGTCTGACAATCTCTTCGTACCATTTTGGCATGCAAGGTCATGCGCAATGAATGGTTTTGGTGACTTCGATGTCGCACGGCTCGAGGTCTGGATGCGCGAGCGCATCGACGGCTTTCGGGCGCCGCTGACGCTCAGTCGATTCAAGGGCGGTCAGTCGAATCCGACTTACCTGGTCACCGACGCGGCGGGCCAGCGCTACGTGTTGCGAAAGAAGCCCGATGGCGAGCTGTTGCCCTCGGCCCATGCGGTCGACCGCGAATTCCGCGTGATCGATGCGCTGCGTGGCACCGATGTGCCAGTCGCCAGCGCACGTGGGTATTGCGACGATGCCAATGTCATCGGCACGCCGTTCTACGTGATGGACTTCGTCGATGGCCGCATCCTCTGGGACCCGGCGCTGCCGGGGCTGGGCAATGCCGAACGCACCGCGATCTACGACGGCATGAACCGCGTGGTCGCCACCTTGCACCGTGTCGACTACAAGGCGGTCGGCCTGGCGGACTATGGTCGCGCTGGTAACTTTTTCGACCGGCAGATCGGCCGTTGGACAAAGCAATACCAGGCGGCCGCGGCCGACGATCCGATCCCCGCGATGGAGCGGCTCATCGAGTGGTTGCCGTCACATGTTCCACCCGGTGCGCAAGACGAGACGTGCATCTTTCATGGCGACTTGCGCATCGACAACATGATCTTTCACCAGACCGAACCGCGTGTGCTGGCGGTGCTCGACTGGGAGCTGTCGACGCTCGGCCATCCGCTTGCGGACTTCGCGTACCACGCACTGCCGTGGCGCCTCACGGCAGCTGAGTTTCGCGGCATGGCGGGCACAGACTACGCGGCGCTCGGTATCCCTGATGAAGCCACCTACCTGATGACGTACTGCAAGCGTGTCGGACGCGAGCCGATCGACCCGGCGCATTGGGAGTTCTACCTGACGTACAGCATGTTCCGGTTGGCCGCCATTCTTCATGGCATCTCGAAGCGTGCGCGCGATGGCACGGCCTCCAGCGCCGAAGCCATAGAAACGGGAGCGCGGGCACGGCCGATAGCGGAGGCGGCCTGGCGACAAGTCGAGGCGCACTTTTCGCGCGGCGAGCGCTAGCGGCGCGCCATAGAAAGCGCATCAGGTTCTTCAGTCAACGTTGTTGTTTGCAACACCCTTCGAAAGGTTCTCGTGTTCGAGTTTTCCCCCACGGTCCAGGATCTCCAGAAGCGCCTTTCGGCTTTCATGGAAGAGCACATCTATCCCAACGAGAAGCGCTATTACAAAGAGGCTGAAGAGCTCGGCCCGTGGAAGGTAGCGCCGTTGCTCGACGAGCTGAAACCCAAGGCGCGCGATGCCGGACTCTGGAACCTTTTTTTGCCTGAGTCTTCTCATGGCGCGGGCCTGACCAACTTCGAATACGCGCCGCTTTGCGAAATCATGGGCCGATCGCATCTGGCGCCTGAAGTCTTCAACTGTTCGGCACCCGACACCGGCAACATGGAAGTGCTGGCTCGCTATGGCACGCCCGAGCATCAGGAGCGCTGGCTGAAGCCTTTGCTGGCCGGCGAGATCCGCTCGTGCTTTGCAATGACCGAACCCGATGTTGCATCGAGCGATGCGACCAACATCGAGTCGAGCATCGTGCGCGACGGTGACGACTACGTCATCAACGGCCACAAGTGGTACACGACCAACGCGACCGACCCGCGCTGCAAGATTGCGATCTTCATGGGCAAGTCCGACCCGGACAATACCGATCGCCACAAGCAGCAATCGATGATCCTCGTGCCGCTCGACACCCCCGGCGTCACGGTGGTGCGTGCCATTGCCGTCTTCGGTTTCTACGGCGTGCCCGACCGTGCTTCCGAGGTCACTTTCGACAACGTGCGGGTGCCGGCGTCCAACATGTTGCTGGGCGAAGGCCGCGGTTTCGAGATCGCACAGGGCCGCCTCGGGCCTGGTCGCATTCACCATTGCATGCGCCTCGTCGGCCTGGCCGAGCGCATGCTCGAGAAGATGTGCAAGCGCAGCCTGTCGCGCGTGGCTTTTGGCAAGCCGATCGCGCAGCAGGGCGTGACCATCGAGCGCATCGCGCAGTCGCGCATCCTCATCGAGCAGACGCGACTGCTCACGCTCAACGCGGCGCACCGCATGGACACCGTGGGCAACAAGGTCGCCAAGGCCGACATCGCGATGATCAAGGTGGCAGCGCCGCAAATGGCCTGCCAGGTCATCGACTGGACCATTCAGGCCTTTGGCGGGGGCGGCACGAACAACGACGAAGGCATCGCGTCGGCCTATGCGACGGCGCGGCTGTTGCGGCTGGCCGACGGACCCGATGAAGTGCACCGTAACCAGATCGGCAAACTGGAACTGGCCAAGTACCGTTAATCTTCGCTCAAACCGAAGGAGACAAACATGCAACAGATTCGAATCGACGCGCCTACCGCCGTGCGGACTTCGGCTTCTTCATCGTCTGCGTCGGAGCGCGTGATGTGGCTCAACGCCGATCGCGTGCTGTACGTCGGGCTTCATGGTGAACCCTCGCTGCGCACACTCGGTGCGTTATCGATCTATGTTTCGCTGAAGCTTCCGCACAAGATCTGCATCGACGGCGGCGAGTGGAGCGAGACCGAATTTTCGGTGGTGCCGCCCGGCGTGCCGCATCGCATCGTGTGCGGTGAACGCATGATTTGCAATGTGCTGATCGAGTCGGAAACAGTGGATCTGCAAAGCTTGCCAGACTGCATTCGCACTGGCCGCGGTGCGGTGGATGCACCCGAGGCACTGCAAGCCATGCGCGATGCGCTCGATCGCTTCAAGCGCTGCCCTCTCAGGCAGTACGAACGAACTGAAGATTTCGATCGCAGCTTCTTCGGATGCGCTTTGCCCTCACGCCCGATCGATCGCCGCATTCTTGCTGTGCTGGACCGCATCAAGCGAGACCCGAACAGCCACACCTCGGCCGAAGATTGCGCAGTGGCGTCGCACCTGTCGGTGTCGCGCTTTCTGCATCTATTCAAGGCGGAAGTGGGATCGCCGTTTCGGAGTTTCCGAACCTGGCAGCGTGCGCGCAGCGTCCTCTACTACGTGACGCAAAGCGCGAACCTCGCCAACATCGCACTCGATGTCGGCTACCCGGACTCGACGCATTTCAGCCATTCGATACGGCAGGTCTACGGGCTCACGCCCAAGTCAATTTTTGCCGGCTGCCGCAAGCTCGCGCTGTACGGCAGCGGGGCCGCTGTTACTTCGCGGTAGCAGGCGTGGCTTGCTGCGCTTGCACTGCCGGCGCAGGACGCGCCATTGTCGAAAGCAAGCGGCTGTTGTACTTGGATCCACCGCTCACGTTTTGATCGGGTGCATGGGCGGTTGCGACAGCGCTTTCGTACACCGCGTCGGGGTTAGCGACCGGCTTGAAGGCTTCCGCACCGCGTGAGCCACGCGCCACGTTCTGGTTGGGCGCAGCCGCGGTGCTGACAGCTTCGGCATCGACGTCGGCGCGGTTCTTCGACGAAACATGGGTGTGCACACCGTTGTAGCCTTCAGCCTGTGCGCCGGTGATGGCGAGCAGGGAAAGTGCGGCTGCGGCGGTGATGATCTGTAGCTTGTTCATACGGTCCTCGGAAGATGTTGTTTGATTGGGTTCGCTTCGACAGCCCTTGCTGACTGCAGGTCTGTGCGATGAAGTGTCCGGGCGTCAGGGCCTTTTGAGCTCGACCAATCAGAGACACGGTGTTTCTGTGCGGGCAACAATGGATGCGGGTTTCGATGGCATTGCCGTTGCGCTTCAAACCGCGAGCGTCTTTCAGTACGCCGGTTTTCTGCATGCGGGCCTCATCGGCGGATTGCTAGATGCTGCCTGTGGTTTTGCTGCGGCGCCGACGTCGGGCCGCGCGCAAGCGCTCGCTAGGTCAGGGCCTGCGACGCTGACTCGTGCTCGGTGCGGGCAATTGCATCGGACTGGTCGCGAGCAGATCTTTGTAGAGCGCTTCGGTAGCGTTGAGCATCGTGCCGAGCGGGTGTGCGCGGCAGTATCTTTCGATCGACTGCGCCATCGACTCTGGCGGCGGCAGCGCGGCACTCGTCATGATGAAGTCGAGTCGCGCCATGTTGGCGCCCGACAGGTAGCCTTGCACCCAGTAGATCCACGGATCTTCCTTGCGCGCAGCTCGCGCTTGCAGGTACTCGTTGCAGCCTTTGACGGCAAAGCCCTGCACGTTCATTTGCTGGGCTTGCGCGCCGTTGCCGCACACGGCCAGCATCGCCGTCAGCAGGATCGTCGACAACGCCAATGCGGCCCTCGTCTTCAGCATGCGTCTCCTTGAAGTTCAATCTCAGTATCGATCATTCGCCAATTCATTCGTCATTGCCCTGGCGGCGTCGGCTTGCGTCCGGACAGTGCGAGTTGCAGCCGGTACATGCATCGCTGCCGCGACCCAGCGTGCGTCGTACATGGCGGTGAGCATGAGTCCCGACTGTTCCGGCGTGCCACGCGCGGGTGATGCCGACAGCGGTTGGCGCGTGAAGATCGATCATGCAGCCGACGACATGGTGAACTTCATCGTAGCGAGTGCAAGGCTCAGGCCATGTTCGGGCGCACGATCGGCTGCACTTTCGGCTGTATCACCATCGAAGTTCTTCTGGCGCGCCGCGCAGGGAGTCCGTCAGGTCGACTGGCATTCGCGAGCGCGCGGCAGGGTCGCCGAATACGCGCGACAGGGGTGCCACGACGATGCCCGTCGTTGCGTGCAGCGCATCGAGGTCGAGCGCCCGCAGGGTCGCGTACTCGCGCCTGCGCGATTCATCGTGGGGCGTGGACTGGCCTTGCAACCCATGCGGTGCGTCACCGAGCGACGGGTGGCACATCAGCACGTCGCCGCTGCGGCATTGCCGCAGCCATTGCGCAAAGGCGTGCCGGTAGTCGCCCTCTGTGGCCGGAAAGGGGTACACGCCGAGCAAGCACCGACTCATCGGAACGCCGTGCTGTTCCGCGAGACGCTGCAGCGCGCCACCGCCGAGCGCATGGATCACTCTCGCCTTGGCGTCGGTCTTGCCGCGCGGCAGCCATCTTGGCTCGGCAGGCGCCGTGTTGCGCAACCACGGCGGTGCCGCCCGGTACCGGCCCATCAGTTCTGCAATGAGCAGATCGCGCACACCCGGCAGTTGGTGCACGTGTCGATGCCCGTCGACGAACGCAGGCGCGCGCCCCATCCGGTCTTCGAAGCTGTTCAACTGAAAGCGGATCTCGTCGCGCAAACGGTTGCCCTGCAGCAGACCCAGATAGGCCATCGCGATGAGCGACACCAGGCTGCCGTCGCGGCCGCCCGGCGCCGATGGAAAGTCCAGGTCGAGGTGCAGTCCAATGTCGACATGCTCGGCATCGAGCTGCCGCAAATCGGGCGACCCGGCATGCCAGAACTTGCGCCGCACCATGCAGCCGATGGCGGAAATCTTGCCAAGTTCGGCAAGTTCGAGTGCCGCCGCATCGATGCCCTCGCTCAGGCCGAAGTCGTCGGCACAGATGCACAAGAAGCGTTCGTCGCTCATGACGCATCTCCAGTCGACGGGCGTGCTGGCTTGCCGAATGCGACGCAGCCCGCACTTGGACGCTGCGGGCCATCGAAGCGCCAGATGGCTGCCTCCTGGTTGTGCGCAACCGGAACAAAGCGCTGGTCGAGGAGCCAGGGCGACGTGAGAAACGAAGCCGACGAGCCGACGATCCAGGTGCGCTTCGGCATGCAGAGCACGCGCGGGAGATCTTCTCGATTTACCAGCGTGGTGGCCGCCCTGGCGGGCTCGAATCGGCCCGCGTCGCTCAACTCGTTGCGCCAGTTGTCGTGCAGCGGCAAGGCAGGATCCTGCCAGTCGCTCACGACCATGACCGTGTGCTTCAGCTTCCAGTAGAACGGGATCTCGTAGTAGTAGGCATCGAGCATCACGACCTGATCGTCTGCTGCGATGCGCTCCTCGGCGGGCAGATACAGCCGCGCGCCGGGCGGCGTGCCCAGCCGGTCTGCAACGATCACCGAAGCAACGCAGATGACGGCGGCAACGCCGGTCGTCCACTGCAGCTTAGGGCTCGTCATCCACCGCGTCGGTGTCGTGGCACGCAAGGCTCTCGCGATGAACCATGCGAGCGGTGGCAGGGCTGGGAGCACATAGCCGATGAGCTTGGATTTCGGCAGGGAGAAGAACACCACGATCACGATGAACCAGACGAGCATCAGCCAGTCGACATCGGAAAATGCGGCGCTTGCAGTGGTGGCGGCCGAGGTGTGGCCGCTGTGCCGACGCGCAACGGCTTGCCAACCTATCCAGCCGATCCACGGCAAGGTCAGCCCGACGATCACCGGCCCATAGAACCAGAACGGATGCGCGTTGTTGAACCCCGCTGCCGCGAAGCGTCTGAAGTGCTGCGTCACGACGAAGTAGTCGTAGAAAGCGGGATAGCGCACCTGCATGGCAACAAACCAGGGCGCCGCCATCGCCAGAAAAATACACCAGCCCGGCCACCAGGCGAGCATCCATGCTGCGCGAAACCGCCCGGTCACGAGGCACCACGCCAGAAAGATGGCGCCGGGAAGCACGAACCCGATCAGCCCTTTCGCCAGCACGCCCAGTGCTGCCGTTGCAAAGGCCAGGGCGAGTGCGCGGCGCCAGGCGCCACCGTGCTCTTTTGCGAGCGCCGCGTGTGCTGCGGCGAGCACGGTCGCGGCGATGCAGCCGGCCACCAGCATGTCGAGGTTGGCGAACTGCGCACCGACGTAGAAGAACGGCATCGTCAACAGCACGACCGTGGCGACCGATGCGCTCACGCCGTCGGCCCAGCGCCGCGCGAACATGAGCAACGCACTGGCGGCCAGCGTTGCGCCGAGCACCGATGGCAAACGCGCCGGCCATTCCGACACGCCGAAGACCGACATCGACGCGGCACCGATCCAGTAGAACAACGGCGGTTTGTGAAAGAACGGAAGACCATCGAGCCGCGGCACCAGCCAGTCGCCGGAGCGAATCATTTCGAGCGCAACGCCAGCGTAGCGGCCTTCGTCCGGGGCGGTGAAGCGTCGGAAGCCCGCCGTCGCCGCAAGCCATAAAAAGATGATCGCAATGGAGATGAAAGTGCTGCGCCGATTCGACTGCCTGATCGAGTTCCGAAGCGACTTCATCACTTCTTGTTGCCTCCCAGACCAGTGCCCGTGACGCTCCTGACCACGTAGAGCGGCCGACCCTTCACCTCCTCGAAAACGCGGGCAACGTACTCGCCGACGATGCCGGTCGAAATCATCTGCACGCCGATGAAGAACATCAGGCTCACCATGATGGTCGACCAGCCCGAGACAGCATCCCCGACCACGAAGTGATCGATGATCAGGAACACGCCGTACGCGAACGCAGGCACAGCCATCAACAGCCCGAAGATGCTGACCAGCCGCAGTGGCCAGGTGGTGAAAGACGTCAGTCCATCGACTGCCAGATGTACCAAGCGCAGCATGTTGAAGGTGCTGACGCCTTGCGCCCGAGGCGCCGGCGTGTAGGGCAACGGCACCGCATTGAAGCCGACCCATGCATACAAGCCCTTCATGAACCGGCTGCGCTCGGGCAGGCTCAGCAGCGCATCCACCACCTTGCGATCCATCAACCGGAAATCGCCGGCATCCTCCGGCAGTTCGAAGCGACCGGACGAGTTGACCAGCTTGTAGAAGAGCTGGCTGCCCCAGCGCTTCAGAGCGGCCTCGTCGGTGCGTGCTTCTCTCACCGCGTAGACGACATCGGCGCCGGCCGACCACTTCTCGATCATCGAGCCGATGAGCGATGGCGAATGCTGCAGATCACCGTCGAGCAGGATGACGGCGTCGCCCCGCGCTGCCTGAAGGCCTGCGGTCAACGCTGCCTCCTTGCCGAAGTTGCGTGACAGCGAGACACAGCAAAAGCCTTCGAGCTCGCACCATGCGGCAACCACCGAAGCGGTGTTGTCGGTGCTGCCATCGTCGACCACGATGATCTCCCAGCGCAGACGCGTGGCCCACAGGATCTCTTCGAGGCGGGGCAACAGCACGCGCAGATTGGCCGCCTCGTTGAAGCAGGGGATAACGCACGACACGCTGCGTGCTTCGGCTGCGTCGATGTGTTGGGGAGCCGGCGTTACGTCGGTTTTCGACGTGGCCGCGTCGATGGCGTCGATGGTGGCGTCGCGGACCAGTCTTGGCCCGACATGAATCGGCGGCCTCATGATGCCGCGGCGAGCCAGGTCGCGATCAGAGGCGAGAGCAGGGTAGCCGGTGCCGCACCGGCTACCACTGCTGCAAGGTACGGCCGCTCCGCGCGCGCATGCCAGCCGGCCCACAGCACGGCCGCGGCGCACAGCGCACTGCCCCACAACGCGAAGACACTTCCCGCAAGGAGTGCCCATGAATTGGGATCGTCACCTGCGGCGATCCATTGCAACAACGCCGTGTTGATGGCATTCGTCATCTCGAAACCTTTCGACCGAAAACAAGGGATCTGCCTGCACACGCGCGCGGACAGGAGTCGACGTCAGGCGACGTCGCTTGTCAGGTCGTCACAGGTGGGGCGGTGTGCGGCGGCTGGGTCCGCCAGAGCACAGTGGGCGGCGGCGCGCCGCTGGTGTAGGGCACGCGCTCGACGAGCGTGCGCTCGATGGGGACGAGCAGCCGGACCAGCGCGACTGCAAGCGGCAGCAGCAAGAGCACCAGTGCCATCAACACATCGAGTCCATGCGCAAAGGCATTGGGCACATCGATGTGCGCGGCGGCCGGGACATACAGCGTGGTCTCCAGCTCCTTGCTGTGATCGTCCCGATCGTCCGGCGAAAACAGCGCCATCGCTTCGACGTTGCGCACGCGAAAACCCGGCTCGTCTTCCCAGCCGTCTTGCCGGAAATGAGTGAAGAGAAAGGGCTGCAGAACGGTCAGTACGACACCCGCCAGGCACCACCACACGAAGTGTGTTGCGACAAGGCGACGAAGAAGAATGGTGGGCACGCAGAGATTCTATGAGGCACTTCCAATTAGTACCTGAACGTGCTAGTCAGCTTGGGAAATAAATTTTGCAGAGATTGCTGGTGCCGGCTTGGGCCGTCTTCAGCTGCGGCAGTTGCGCTAGATGAGCCGGTTATGCCGCGACCCCGAAAAGTGAGCCGATACCGAAGGTAATGGCCATCGCCAAACCCGCCCAGAAGGTCACGCGCCATGCCGCAGTCAGCACCGGCGCCCCGCCGGCCCGCGCCGACACCACGCCCAGCAGCGCAGAGAACGCCAGCGACGCCAGGACCACCAGCGCGATCAATAGCGCAGGCGACGCGAGCCAGGCGACCAGCAGCGGCAGCGCCGCACCGATCGAAAAGCTCGCCGCCGACGCGAGAGCAGCCTGGACCGGCCGGGCGCTCAGAGTGGTCGAGATGCCCAGCTCGTCGCGCGCGTGAGCGCCGAGCGCATCGTGTGCCATCAGCTGGCGCGCGACTTCTGCAGCGAGTGGCCTGTCGAGTCCGCGCCCGACATAGATTGCAGCGAGTTCGCGGTGTTCGGCGCTCGAATCTGCATCGATCTCGGCCATTTCCTTTTGCAGGTCGGCGGCTTCGGTGTCGGCCTGCGAGTGCACTGAAACGTATTCGCCGGCGGCCATCGACATGGCGCCCGCGACCAAGCCGGCGAGCCCGGCTACCAACACGCTGTGAGGCGTTCCGTGCGCTGCGGCAACGCCGAGGATCAGGCTCGATGTAGAGACGATGCCGTCGTTGGCGCCGAGCACTGCGGCACGCAGCCAGCCTATGCGCTCGCTCCGATGCCGTTCGTGGTGTCGAGTGAATGCTTTCATGTGCCCACCTTGTCTTTGGAGCGCAGAAACGGAAGCATCCGCTGCAACGTGCCGTCGCGTCGCAGGTAGTGATGAAACAGTGCCGCGGCGACGTGCAGACCGATCAGGTAGTAGCCGACGACGCCCAGCGTCTCGTGGATTTTTTCGATCTGGTGCGCCAGCGTCTTGTCGGGTCCGATGAGCGGAGGAAGGGTCACGCCGAAGAACGGGATCGGTTGGCCCGATGCGCTGAGCGTGAGCCAGCCGAGCACGGGCATGGCGAGCAGCAATGCATACAGCGCGAGATGCGTCACGCTCGCCACGGCGTTCTGCCAGCGAGGAATTCCCGGCAACGCTTGGGGCACAGGGCCCGACAAACGGTTTGCGACTCGCAGCACTACGACGGCGAGGACCGAAAGCCCCAGCATGTAGTGCCACATCAGCAGTGCTTGGCGCGGGTCGCTGTTTTCGGGGAAGAAGTCAGTGAGATTGATGCAGGCGTAGACCGCGATCAGCTGCAGCACGATCAGCCAGTGCAATGCGATCGATAGTGAGCCGTAGCGTCGGGCGGTGTTTCTGAGGGTCATGGATTTCGAAGCCTGAAATGAGGGGTGGAAAGGCGCGAGGCGCGCACGAATCTAACGAGGCGTTGCGAACGCGAAAGCATGGCCCGTCTTCCCAGCCGTCCTGAGAAAAGTGTGTGAAGAGGAAGGGCGCGAGACGTCGCGCCTGATTTGCCTTGGGCGCAAGCGAGCGTGATGCCTGTCGATCCAATCGATGTCACCGCTTCATTTCCATACGATCGGTGCGAAGCCGCTGTCGACTGTCGGTGACTGCGCGCGCCGCCAGGTACACGGCGCCGGCCGATGCCAGTCCGCCCGCGCCGGTCAGAAGAAAGAGCAGCAATATCTGGTACTTCACGGCCTCGATCGGGTCCATGCCGGCGAGCAGTTGGCCGGTCATGATTCCGGGCAGCGTGATGATGCCAGCGGCCGACATCTGGTTGATGATCGGAATCATGCCGCGTCGGATGGACGATCGTGTCAGTTCGCCCAGCGCCTCGCGCAGGGTGGTCCCTAACGCCAGCTGCGCTTCGATGGATTGCCGGCGATTCACGACGCCTTCGAAGAAGCTGTCGAGCCCGAGCGTTGCCGAATTCAGAACGCTGCCCAGCACGATGCCCATCAACGGAATGGCATAGCGCGGGTCGTACCAAGGCTCTGGCCGGATGGCGGTCATCAACGCCATCACAACTGTTGCCACGCTCGAGATGCCGACGACAGCAAGGCCGATGCGGTAGTTGCCATGTTGCTGCAGACGGCGCTCTGGCCGTACCGCTACTTCCCGCGCTGCTGCGCCGATCATCAGGAGCACCACGACGACAGTGACGGTCGGCGACTGCAGGCGAAAGACGACTCGCAAGAGCAGCCCCACCAGAAGCAGCTGGACGACCATTCGCGCGGCCGCCCACAGCACCTGTCGATGCAGGCGCAGCCGCAGAACCATCGAAGCAACTGCATTCGCCAGCACCAACACGGCGGCGAGCGCCACGTCGGTCAACCCAAGATGGACAGCGGTCATGACGCGCGCAGCTGCCGGTCGACGACCGCATAGTGCCGTTGCGCCACGCGATGGGCCTGGTCCCGTGAGTGCGTGACCCACAGCACCGACAAGCCCTGGTTCACATACTTCTGCAGTAACGATTCCATTGCCATCGTCGAAGTCGCATCCAGTGACGCTGTGGGTTCATCGAGCAACAGCACTTTGGGCTCGCGCGCGAGCGACCTGAGCAGCGCAAGGCGCTGACGTTCGCCGGTTGACAACCGGTCGACATCGGCATCGAGCGTTGCGTTCGGAAGCCCAAGCAGGGGCTGCAGCAGGCGCATCGCGTCGAGCATGGGCCGCGGAAAATGCGCAGCCACCTTCGGTGCCCACCAGGCCGGCTCGGCGGTTTGGTACACCACCTGGCTGCGCCACTGCGGCGCAGTCCACGAGTCGCGTTCGCGGCCGTTCAACCGGACCTCTCCGACGCCCGGGTCCAGATCGGCAACCAGGCGCATGAAGAGAGTTTTGCCCGCGCCTGAAGGGCCCATGAGCGACACACATTCGCCGCGCTCGATGTGCAGATCGAAAGGGCCGCCATGGGCCGAGCGCAAGCCGCGCACGCTCAGCTGCGGTAAAGGCAAGTCAGTCATTCCGTCTCAACTTCAGTGAACCTTAAGCAAAGCACAGCGAACATTCTGATTCGCCGAGATCGCAGTTGCCCAAAAGCTGCGCTGGCTTGCCATAGGAAACCGATTTGACTTCGACAACCCTCGTCCGTATTGCATCCATTCTCGAAAAAGATTTCCATGCCGACCCGCTGCTTGTACTGCCGTCGACTGCGCTTGCTGAACTCGGCCTGGATTCGCTGGCACTCATGGAATTCGTCTTCGCGGTGGAGGACGAGTTCGAACTTCGCATTCCTGAGGATCGCCTCGATCCACGCGAGGCGGGCATCACGTTGCAGCGCTTGTGCGAAGTGATCGACGGGTTGGTGGCCGCAAGACCAGAGCTTTCGACAAAATCCAAATGACCGACTGACGGCAGGTTCGCCGCACTCTGCATGAGCTTCTTGCTCACCGCGTGATGCGCTCCGCACGTTGCGGCAGCAGGACGACGCAAACAAGGATGAAGGCAGCCAGTGCAGCGCTGGCGGTGTAGCGGCTCATCTCGAGGCCACCGGCCGCATGGGGCTTGTCCAGCAGGTCGCCCACGGTGGCGCCCAGTGGCCGCGTCAGGATGAACGCCACCCAAAACAAGGCCGTGCGCGAAATGCGCGTCCAGAAGTAGGCCGCTCCCACGAGCGCCAAGCCGACCGCAAACACGATGGCTCCCCCTTCGTAGCCGAGTCCCAGTCCGGCAGTCGGATCGGCTGTCCAGTCGCCGAGGGCGGTGCCGAGCGTCTGTGAAAACATGATGGTTGCCCAATAGAACAATTCGGCCTTGCGCGTCGTGATAGCCGAAACGGATACAGATCCGAGCGTCCGTTGCCAGAGCGCCAGGGTCCCGATCACCAGCAACAAAAGAATCGTAGACCCGCCGAGGTATCCGATTCCCAGCGAGCGGTCGAGCAGATCAGCGAGGGTGGTTCCAACGGTCGTGGTGGCCACGATCACGCCCCAGAAAAGAAATGGATGAAACTTCGTCGTCCTGATCTGGGCGGCCACCGCGACGATGAAGACGGTCGCGAAGATGGCCGTCCCAATGAGGTAGCCGAGGTGCATCGACATCGTCACGGCGTCGCCAGCCGTTTCCCCGAGTGTCGTCGCGGCGATCTTCACCACCCAGAACCAGAAGGTGACCTCGGCAACTTTTCCGAGTTCGATGTGGGGAGGCTGGTTCATGGATGGTTCTTTGCGAGCGGTCGGCCCAAGGCTGGGCGGAACACCCAGCTTCGTCGACCTGTGCTTATGAAATCCTTAAGGCGGCGATTTCTAGCTTAAGGCGCCCTTAATGATTGGTGCGGGACCATCGTCGCCATGCTTCTTCAAAGATCGGGATGACGCTGGACAACCTGGCTGTCTTCGAGTTGATGTCCGCGGGCTCGCACGCCTCGGCGGTCACGCTCGCCTTGGCTTCTGTGCTCGCGCGTCTTGCGGACTGGAGCTTGCCTCTCGCCGCAGTGATTGCGTGGCGGCGAGGGGACAGACGGTTGCGCGTCGACTTGCTGTGTGTGCTGCTTTCAGCAGCAATAGCCTACGCAGTGGTTCTCGTCATCCGCACGAGCGTTTGTGTGCCCGGGTTGGCGAGCGCCAGCTGGACCGCCTTCTCAGGATGCTGGATGGGCCCGGGATCTCCCAACGCACAGGTCGTGCTCTGGTGGAGCGTCGCGCTGGCCTTGGTGCCGTTCGGCCGGCTCGCCTGGCTGAGTTTCCCGCTGTTGACGGTCGGGCTCGGCGCGGGCTGGAGCCTGGTGTATCTGGGGCAGGTCTTCCCGCTCGACGTGCTGAGCGCGTTTCCGGCTGCCGCGGCCGGAGCGCTCGTCACGTGGGCTCTGCGCGCTGTGGTCAGGCCGGCCTGTCATCGGCTTGTTCGTCGCTCCCTTGCATTGACTCCCTGGCGCCACGCCTGAAGGTCGATCCCCGATACTGCGACCATGCGACTGCTCGTTGTTGAAGACGACCCGATGATTGGACGAGCGATACGTCAGGGACTCGTCGCGGCCGGCTATGCGGTCGACTGGGCGGAGGACGGGCGGATCGCGGAGCTCGCGCTGGCCAACGGTGTCTACGACCTGGTGGTGCTCGATCTGGGTCTCCCCGCGCGCGACGGCATGACGGTGCTCGAAGAACTCCGTCGCTCTGGCAACCATGTTCCGGTCATCATCGTGACGGCCAGGGACGCCGTGGATCAGCGCATTGCCGGACTCAATGCGGGCGCCGACGACTACCTGTTGAAGCCTTTCGATCTGGATGAATTAATCGCTCGCGTGCGTGCGCTGTTGCGGCGGCGCGCCGGCGTCGGCTCGTCGCTTTTGACGGCAGGTGCCTTGAGTCTGGACACCGTGCGAAAGTCGGTCACGAAGGAGGGCGCTCCTGTGTCGTTGTCGGTGCGGGAGTTCGCTTTGCTCGAGGTCCTGATGCAGCAGCCCGGAGCGGTGCTCTCGCGCGAGAAACTCGAGGAATCCATCTACGGATGGGACGACGATATCGGCAGCAACGCGATCGAGGTGCACCTGCACAACCTTCGCAAGAAGCTTGGCGCACAGGCCATCGTGAACGTGCGTGGCGTTGGCTACAGGTTGGCGGAGTAGCTCGGTGAGATCACTGCGTGGCGACCTGATGAAGTGGCTGCTCGGGGCATTGGGCTTCGGCTCGCTCGTGCTCGTGATGGTCGCGTACGTCGTGACGCTCGGCGAAATGAACGAGGTGCTGGACGAGAACCTGAGAGAGGTCGCCGAGGCGGTGGCGCAGTACCACGCGAGCGCGCAGGTGACGGCCAAGCCGCGGCCCGCGATGCCAGGCGGCCAAAGCGACGATGACGGCGACCTGGTGAGCCTGGTCTGGCAACGTGACGGCACACCCGTTTTTTCTTCCAATCCGCGCTTCGCCTTGCGTTTCACGGATGTGCCAGGGCCGGGTCGTTTCGAGGTCGCTGGCGAGGAATGGCGGACCTACACCGTGGTGCTGACCGACACCGTGGTGCAAGCGGCGCAGCGTACGACCGCGCGTCACCAGATGGCCGTTGAATCGGCGTCGAAACTCTTCATTCCGTTGGTTGCGTTGATCATCTTGCTCGCCGGACTCATCGTTGTCGCGCTGCGGCGTGGCATGCGTCCATTGGACGAAGCCACCGGCCAGATCGCGCGTCGCAGCGCGCTCAGTCTGGAGCCGATCGCCAGCGAAAACATGCCACGCGAGATGCAGCCGTTGGTCGCCGCGTTCAACGAACTGATGCAGCGGCTGTCCAATGCCTTTTCGATGCAGCGTCGCTTCGTGGCGGATGCTGCGCATGAACTTCGCTCGCCCGTCACGGCGCTGCGGCTGCAGCTCACCTTGCTGGACCGCGCCGCCGATGCTGCGGGGCGCCTCGCCGCGTCCGCTGACCTCCGGCTGGGCATCGAACGCTCCGAGCGTCTGGTCGAGCAACTGCTGCAGCTTTCACGTGCCCAACCCGATGTGGACCTGCACCATGTCGAGCGTCTGAGTCTCGGCGATCTGGTGCGCTCCGTCGTCGCAGAATTCCATCGTGAGGCCGTGGCTCGCGGCATCGACCTCGGCGCGTCGACGACCGAAGGCATCTCTGTGGATGGCGACGCCATGCAGCTGAGAGTCTTGCTCAACAATCTGGTGCGAAACGCCTTGCGGTACTCACCCGACGGCAGCCGTGTCGATGTCGTCTCGGCCGTCGAAGAGGGGCGGCCGGTGCTGCGGGTGATCGACAACGGTCCTGGTATTCCGGCGGCTGACCGAGACCACGTCTTCGAGCGCTTTCGTCGCGGCAGTGCATCGCATGTGCGCAAAGGCGATCCCGCGGGCAGCGGCCTGGGCCTGGCCATCGTGCATGCCATCGCGCAACGCCATGGCGCCATCGTGAGTCTGTACTCCAGCCCGGAGGCGGCGCCGGGCCTCGAGGTCCGGGTCATGTTCGGTTAGCCGCTTGTCGCGCCCTCAATGTTGCGCGTCGTTCGCCTTGAGTTCGAGGTAGGTCGCTCGATCGATCTCGTGCAGCTGCCGCGGATACTTCTCAGTGGCTGAGAACCATGCATTGCGCGCGCTTTGGGCGTCCTTGCCTGCATTGACGTGCGCGTCCACCGCCAGAAAGTAGCGCATCGCATTGCGCTCGACGAGCCCGTGCGTGCCGTGGACATAGTCTGGTGTGCCTTCAGGTGTCTGTCCAACGACGGTGAAGCCGACCTTCGATCTCCCGAACGTCGCAAGGTAGGCCTGCAGGGCAGTGTGGGCCATGAAGTTCTCTTCGTATGCATACGAGAAATGCAGAAAGCTGTGGGACGCATCGGCGGGCACGGCCTCCACCACGATGCGGTAGTTGCTCGTGCCCAAAGGTCCGGACGATGCGCCGAGACTCACCTCCAGATGCTGCGAGGTGTTGTCGATGAGCTTGAACGCAAACGGGAGGTGAAATGAGTTCTCTACAGGCTGGTCGTACTTCCGCACGACGCTCAGCGTGATCTCGTCGCCAGAGGCGCCGTTTGACACAGTGCACTTGCGGTTGTTGATATGCAGCAGCATGGCTTCGCACCACTGAAACGGTGTCCCAAGCGCCTGCGCGAGCATGGGCAAGGGCTGATCGACGATCGCATAGACGTCGCCCTTGAGTCCGTTGGACGTGTCGCTTGACTTGAGCAGCATGGGCCGCTTAAAGGACGAGCTGGCCAAGTCGGCCCGCATCAAACCCAGCAAGGTCGAAAGACGCGCCCCATCGGAGGCACTAACCGGTAGAGCCAAGGCGCAGATCGCGCACGCGGCAATGGCACCGCGCCAGCGTCGCATCGGTGTGCGGTCTAAAACGGGGCCAGTTCGACACAGGAACGCAAGGACTCGCATTGAAAGCAAAAAAAGGGACAGACGTGAGAAGACATTAGTGTCGGAAGCTTCGGCTTAAGGAACACTTAATCTGCCCACCGTGTCTCATCCATGCTCTGCTTCCACAACGAGCAGCCGGACAGATACAGAGCATCCTGTCCCACGACGACAAGGGAGGTTAGAGAGCACGCTCCGTTTTCGACACTTAGAGGAAAAAAGAATGGACGTTGAATCCGATCGCATGTCGAGTGAGCGACTCCATCGTCATTTGGCAGCGTTCAATGTGAGTCGATTGGAGCCGGGTCTGCCGTCATCGAACTGGGAGGACGACCTCCATCGGGAATACGCGCATCGCGTCACGGAAGGGCGTGATCTTGAAACACTGCGCCTTGCAGTCGAACCGCTAGGTTTCGAATCCGCAGGTGACAGTGACCACTTTGTTCGTTGGTTCGAGAATCTTGCTGTCGTAGGTCCCGGGCAAGGACATCCGCTTTTCGCCTGGCTTGCGGAAAAGGCCGACCTTGCGCAAATGCGATGGTTCCTCACGCAGGAAGCGTCTGGCGAGGCGGGATTCGAAGACCTGCTTGCCTACGCGCAGGTGAAGCTGCCGCCTCGAGCCAAGCTGGAGTGCGCCCGCAACTTCTGGGATGAAATGGGCCACGGCAAGCAAGGCGCCATGCACAGTCAAATGCTGGACAACATGGTGAACGAACTCGGTCTTCAACCCGCCGTTGCCACGACCGTTTGGGAATCCCTTGCGCTGGCCAACACGATGGTCGGTCTTGCGACCACGCGCCGCTATGCGTACCACGCGCTCGGCGCGCTCGGGGTCATCGAACTGACTGCGCCGGGTCGCGTGAAGCAGGTGGCAGCTGGCATGCGGCGTCTCGGATTGAGCGGCCACACCCGCGCCTATTTCGATTTGCATGCAGCGCTGGACATCTCGCACGCAAAGGCGTGGATTCGCGAAGTCATCCGTCCGTTAGTTGAGGCCAACCCGGCGTGCGCGCAGGCGCTGGCTGAGGGTGGATTGATGCGGCTTCGGTGCGGCGAGCGTTGCTTCGAGCGCTATTTTGAAGACTTGCGTTGTGACAAGCAGGCTGGCCACGCGCCTGCCGTTGGGCTTGCCCTGTGCTGAGCACCATAAGCGCAGCGGCTGTGCTGCGTCTGGTTGCGGACAGAGGCTACCGTTTTACCGCGGTCACACCACTCACCCATCAACGCGTGAAAGACAAACGTGGCGCGGATCCCGGCCAGACCCTGCGGGACGTCTTCGGTTGGAACACGCCGTTCTCGGCGCGAGCGCTGCCTCCGGCGCTTTTCAGCGAGATGGCCCGCGCAGGCCTGCTGCAGCCGGTGGGGTCGCTCTGGCGCAGTACCCTCCGCATCGCCAGCATCGACGACGATTTGTTCCTGCACTCGGCTTACCCCACTGTCGGGGCAGATGCTGTGTTCTTTGGCCCCGACACCTACCGGTTTGCCCGCTTCATGAAACAGGCGCTGGGTCAGCGTGTTGCGACCATGTGCCGTGGCACGCTCGTGCGCGTATTGGACATTGGTTGTGGCAGCGGTGCCGGGGGCATTGTGGTGTCGCGTGCGTTGGCGGCAGCGGGCATGACATCGACGTTGACCATGAACGACATCAATCCGGCCGCATTGGCTCTCACCGCCGCAAATGCAGAGGTTGCCGGCGTCGCGGTGACGCTGGCGCTCGGCGATGCGCTGTCGGCGGTTGAAGGTAATTTCGACCTGATCGTGTGCAACCCGCCGTACCTGGACGACGAAGGACAGCGAAGCTACCGTCATGGCGGCGCAAATCTTGGCCGCGCGCTCGGGCTGCGCATCGCGGCGGCCGCGCTGCAGCGGTTGGCGCCTGGCGGGCAGTTGCTCTTCTATACCGGGGTGGCCATGGTCGACGGTGAGGACCCCTTCCTGGCTGAGATGGTTCCATTGCTCACGGCGGCCCGCTGCGACTGGCGTTACGAGGAAATCGACCCCGACGTATTTGGCGAAGAAATCGAGCGACCAATTTATGCGCACATCGACCGCGTTGCGGCCGTCGGCCTGGTCGCCACGTGCCCGTTCGAGCAGGCCAATTGAGGCGCGCAATTGCCACTGAGCATGCGCCGATGAATGGCGGAGATGCGCGCGTCGCTGGGACGTCGGAGTGCAGTTTGCTCGAGCGCATGCCCAAATGGCTTATCTGCGTGCCTATCGTTGCGCAGTGGCTCTGGCTGTCGTTTCGGTACGGCAGCGCTACGCTGCCCTCGGCCGCCAATCCGAACATCACCGCAGGTGGTCTGGTCGGCGAAGGCAAGCTCGAGTACTTCAAAGGCATGGGGCCGTTAGCGAGATCCGTCATCGCCCCGCACTGCGCGGTGTTCAACGACGGTGCGCTCTCGGAGTCGTCGTTGGCGATCGCAATGAAGAGAGCCGGCTTGGCCTTTCCGATCGTGGTCAAGCCGGACCTTGGGTTGTGTGGTTATGGCGTTCAGCTGCTTGAAGACATGACTGCGCTAAGGACCTATCTTTCGCGATTTCCCATCGGAGAAACCGCCGTGCTTCAGCGCTACTTGCCGCAAAAGGGCGAGGCAGGCATTTTTTATGCGCGCGATCCCCTCAGTGACAGCGGCCGCGTGATCGGCTTGGCACTGCGTTATTTTCCTTGTGTGATTGGGGATGGGTACAGCACTGTGGCAGAGCTGATCGCGGCGGATCCACGTGCACAACGGGTCAGATCTTCGCCGCGACATGTATGTCCCGTGCCGCTGACGGCGGTGCCATGCGCTGGTGAAGAGGTGCGTCTGGCGACCATCGGGTCGACTCGTGTGGGCGGACTGTATCGCGACGGTGCAGCGCACATCACGCAGCAACTCACGAAAGCCATCGATGCGGTGGCCCGCGACATGCCCGAATTTCACTTCGGACGCTTCGACGTGCGATTCGACAACTTGGAGGAACTCTCTGCCGGGCGTGGTTTTACCGTCATGGAGATCAACGGCGCAGGATCAGAAGCGATCGAGGCATGGGACCCCGGCACGGATGTGCTGCAAGGGTTTCGCATGATATTTGCGAAGCAACGACTTTTGTTTGCGATTGGCGCTGCGCAGCGCAATGCCGGAACACGGCCGATCGGCCTGTTGGAACTTGCAAGACTCAACCGGCGCCAGATCCGACTGATCAGGCTCTATCCGCCTTCTAATTGAGTGCCGAGTGCCGACCCACGCCACCTTGATCACACAGTGGGCCGACTCCGAAGCCGAAGTTCGCGAGGCTCAGCGCCTACGGTATCTGGTGTTTGCACAGGAAATGGGCGCGCGCCTCACACCACCCGCGGGCACTCCGTCCGGAGTCGACGCGGATCGATTCGATCCTTACTGCGACCACCTGCTTGTGCGTGCAGTTGGTTCCGACCACGCCTCAGGGCTGCTCATCGGAACCTACCGCGTGCTGACGCCAATGGCCGCTGAACGCGCCGGCGGTTTCTACACTGACACTGAGTTCGACCTCGCACCGTTGCAAGCGCTGCGCAGTCGCGCAGTAGAACTTGGCCGCTCGTGTGTGCATCCGGCCTGGCGATCTGGAGCCGTGATCATGGCCTTGTGGACTGCGCTGGGACACTACATGGTCAGGCGCGGACTGGACACCATGATCGGTTGCGCCAGCATTGGCCTCGATGATCACGGCGCGACGGCCAGCCGGCTGTGGCGCCGTCTGTGTCATACCCATCTGGTCGAGCAGCAATGGCGAGTCCAGCCGCGCGTTCCCTTGCCGCTTGCCGCTGCAAACGACGGCGATCACAGTGACGCGCCCTGCGATGCGCCGCCACTGATCAAAGGGTATCTGAGATGCGGGGCCCGTCTGCTCGGCCCTCCCGCGTTCGACGTGAAGTTCAATACCGCGGACCTGCCTCTGATCCTGCGAATGGACGACGTGACGTCGAAGTATCGCCGGCACTTTTTCGACATGACTACAAGTGCGGCCTTGTGAAAAAGCGGGTGCTGCTGCCAGTGTTGCTGGCGCAATTTTTCAGCTCACTCGCGGACAACGCACTGCTGACAGTTGCCATTGCGCTACTCATTTCGCGAAGTGCACCGGACTGGATGACACCGGCGCTCCGCGTAGCTTTCTATGCTTCTTATGTGTTGCTCGCGGCTTTTGCTGGCGCAGTGTCGGATGCCGCCCCAAAAGGCCAGGTCATGCTGATCACCAATCTGGTCAAACTCGGTGGCTGCGGACTTTTGGCTTGGGGCGTACAGCCGCTGCTTTGCTATGCGCTGGTGGGCCTTGGGGCCGCCGGCTATGGACCGGCCAAATACGGCATCCTGCCTGAATTGTTGTTGCCTGAAGATCTGGTTGCGGCGAATGGCTGGATCGAGGCGACTACGGTCGTATCGATCGTGGCCGGTCTGGCACTGGGCGGTGTGCTGGTCGAGACGGCAAGCGCGTTACCGGTCATCGCCGCAATTTTCCTGGCCTCCGCGATCGTCACGGTCTTGATTCCGCGAAGCCACGCCCGAAATCGCGCAGCGCTGGCAAATCCGCGCCAACTGATTTTGTGTTTTGTCGATGCACTTGCCCTGCTGTGGCACGACCGGCAAGCACGCACCTCGCTGGCCGTCACCAGCCTGTTTTGGGCGGCGGCGGCAGTACTTCAATTCATGGTGTTGCGCTGGGCTGGCGAACGACTAGGACTGCCCCTTTCACGAGCCGCCTTGTTGCAACTCGCCGTAGCGATCGGAATGGTGGCTGGAGCCATTGGAGCGGCACGTTTCGTAACTCTGAAGCGAGCGATGCGCACACTGCCACTCGGCGTGCTGCTCGGGGCACTGGTCACCCTCATGGCGTTCGCGACAGACGTCACTGTCGCTTTCGGATTGCTGTTGCTGATCGGAGCCTTGGCTGGGTTGCTGCTGGTGCCAATGAATGCCGTGCTGCAGAGCCGCGGCTTGCTGCTAATGCAACCTGGCCAATCGATCGCAGCCCAAAATTTCTATGAGAGCCTGGCGTCGTTGTTGATGCTCGGGCTCTACGGGCTGCTGGTTGCGATGCAACTGCCTCTCATCGGCATATTGGTGGGCTTCGGCGCATTGTTGATGGTGGCGTCGGCCTGCGTGGTTTTCGCCGGCGCCTAATCTAGCTGCGCTGTTCGCTAACGCACATGGCCGTGCCTGCGTTCAGGCGTAGCAGGCCCGTGGCGCCGCGTCCAAATTCGCGAGCACGAATAACTGTCGCTTTGGTGAACGTGGCGGGGAGCGGAGGATTCGACGCTTAGACGTCGGCTGCGACGCATCACGATGTGCCGCTGTCTACACGGTGGCAACACGAGCCCGCAAAAGCAAAAGCCCGCTACCAAATTGATAGCGGGCTTTCCTTGACTGCATTGGTGCCGGAGAGATGAATCGAACACCCGACCTTCTCATTACGAATGAGCTGCTCTACCGACTGAGCTACACCGGCTTAGCCTTCGATTATAGCGGGTCGTGGTAGCGGGTCAGGCGCTCGACTTCGTTTTTCGAACCCAGGGCCACAGCTACGCGCTCGTGCAGTTTGGTGGGCTGCAATCCGAGAATTCGCTCGCGGCCGTTGGTGGCGGCACCGCCGGCCTGCTCGACCAGCCAGCTCATTGGGTTGGCCTCGTACATGAGGCGCAACTTGCCGGGCTTGCCGGGTTCGCGCTTGTCCCACGGGTACATGAAGACGCCGCCGCGCATCAGGATGCGGTGCACGTCGGTCACCATGCTGGCGATCCAACGCATGTTGAAATCTTTTCCGCGTGGGCCTTCGGTGCCGGCCAGCATCTCGTCGATGTAGTGCTTGACCGGGGCATCCCAGTGGCGCATGTTGCTCATGTTGATCGAGAACTCCTGGGTGTCTTCAGGGATGCGCAGGTTCTCTTGCGTGAGCACGAACGAGCCTTGCTCGCGGTCGAGCGTGAACATCGCGACGCCATCGCCGACCGTCAACACCAGCGTGGTCTGTGGGCCGTAGATGCAGTAGCCCGCAGCCACCTGGTTCTCGCCCGGCTGCAAGAAGTCGGACTCCTGCACGCCGTGCTCGCCTTCGGGCTTTTTCAGCACGCTGAAGATGGTGCCGATGCTGACGTTGACGTCGATGTTGCTGGAGCCGTCGAGCGGGTCGAACAGCAGCAGGTATTCGCCTTGCGGATAGCGATTGGGCACCACGTAGATGCTGTCCATCTCTTCACTGGCCATGGCCGCCAGATGGCCGCCCCATTCGTTGGCTTCGATCAGCACTTCGTTGGCGATGATGTCCAGCTTCTTCTGGATCTCGCCTTGCACGTTCTCGCTTTCGGCCGAACCCATGATGCTGTTTTCACCGCCGAGCTGGCCCTTGTTGACGGCCAAGCTGATGCTCTTGCAGGCGCGCGCCACGACTTCGAGCAGCAGCCGCAGTTGCGCTGGAATCTTTCCGTCGACGCGCTGCTGTTCGACCAGATAGCGGGTAAGTGAAATGTTCTGTGCCATGAATGCTTCTTTAAAACTTGGTACGTCAGTGCATTACGCGGCCAGGGCGCGCGTGACGACCTCGTGTGTGTCTTTGCTGAGGTCGGGCTTGACCGCGACACGGGCGATGGCCTCGCGTGCTGCGCTTCGGTATGGCTCGGCCAGCTTGCTCCAGCGGTCGAGGCCGCGTGCCAGGCGCGCCGCTACCTGCGGGTTGATGGCGTCGAGCTCGATCACGCGGTCGCTCCAGAACACATAGCCGGCCGCATCGGGCCGGTGGAATGCGCCGGGGTTGCCACTGCAATAGCTGAAGATCACGCTGCGCGCGCGGTTCGGGTTCTTGATGGAGAAGTCCGGGTGCTTCATCAATTGCTTGACCAGCGGCAGGATGTCGCCGTTGCGGTCGGGCGCGCCAGCCTGGAGCGAGAACCACTTGTCGATGACCAGCGCCTCGTCCTTGAAGATCGCATGAAAACGCGCCAGCGCCTGAGCCGCCAGCGCATGGCCCGACGACACCAGTGCGTTGAGTGCGTTGAAGCGATCGGTCATGTTGCCGGCGTCCTTGAAGCGCTGCAGCGTTTTACCCGGCCACACGGTGTCGTTCGACTCGCGCGCAGCGATGCAGAGGTACGTCAACGCCATGCCAGCCAGCGCGCGTCGGCCCGACGATGTCGGATCAGGGCTGTAGGCGCCGGTGTCCTGGTTCTCTTCGTAGATACGCTGCCAGTCGGAGAAGAGGGCGGTCGCCAATTGCACGCGCATGGCTTCGCGCACGGCATGCACCCGCTGCGGATCGACCACTTCCAGCTGCTCTGAGATGTAGGTTTCTGATGGAAGCGCGAGCACCAGTTCCTTGAAAGCAGCGTCGAGATTCGGGTCGCGCAGCACGCCGCGCATCGCGTCGACATACGCTTCGTTCAGAGCCGGACCGGTGGCGTTGGCATCGCCGGTGATTGCCTGGATGGCCGAGCGCAAACCGAGGCGCTGGCCGGCTTCCCAGCGATTGAACGGATCGACGTCGTTAGCCAGCAAGGTGAGCAACTGCGTGTCGCTGTAGTCGAAGTCCAGAATCACCGGCGCGCTGAAGCCGCGCAGGATCGACGGCACGGGTTCGGCGTCGAGGTTGATGAAAGTGATCTGCTCGCGCTCTTGCGTCAGCACCAGCATGCGCGTGCCGTGTACCGCTTCGCTTTCGCCTTCGAGTTGCAACGGCAGCTCATGCCCGTCGGCGCTCAGCAAGCCGAGGTTGACCGGAATCACGAACGCCTCTTTGACGGGCTGGCCCGGCGTCGACGCGCAGCTCTGCGCGAAGCTCAATGTGTAGCTGCGCTGGGCCGCGTCGTAGTTGCCTTGTGCCGCGAGGCGCGGCGTACCAGCCTGCGCGTACCAGCGCTTGAACTGCGGCAGCAGGCGTGCAAGGTCGGAATCGGGGTTGGCATCGGCAATCGCCTGCGCAAAATCGTCGCAGGTCACGGCCTGGCCGTCGAAGCGCTCGAAGTAGAGCGTGATGCCGCGTTCGAAGCCTTTGCGGCCCACCAGCGTCTGCATCATGCGAACGACTTCGGCACCTTTTTCGTAGATGGTGACGGTGTAGAAGTTGCTGATCTCGATGTAGCTGTCGGGCCGCACCGGGTGCGCCATCGGGCCGGCATCTTCGGGGAACTGCGCGGTGCGCAACACGCGCACGTCTTCGATGCGCTTGACCGCGCGGGCCGATGCGTCGGCGCACAGGTCCTGGCTGAATTCCTGGTCGCGGAAGACGGTAAGGCCTTCTTTCAGCGACAGCTGGAACCAGTCGCGGCAGGTCACGCGGTCGCCCGACCAGTTATGAAAGTACTCGTGGCCGACCACGCTTTCGATGTTGCTGTAGTCGGCGTCGGTAGCCGTCGCCTGATTGGCCAGAACGTACTTCGTGTTGAAGATGTTCAGGCCCTTGTTTTCCATCGCACCCATGTTGAAGTCGCTTGTCGCAACGATCATGAAACGGTCGAGGTCGAGCGGCAGGCCGAAGCGCGCTTCGTCCCACAGCACGGAGTTGACCAGCGAGTTCATCGCGTGCTCGGTCTTGTCGAGATCGCCGGCACGCACATAGACCTGCAGCAGATGCTCCTTGCCGTTGCGCGCGGTGATGCGCTGCTCGCGTGCCACCAGCTTGCCGGCAACCAGCGCGAACAGATAGGCCGGCTTCTTGAACGGGTCGACCCACTTGGCGAAGTGGCGTCCCTCGTTGCCCGGCCCTTCCAGATCGCCGTGTTCGACCAGGTTGCCGTTCGACAGCAGCACCGGGTAGGCGTACTTGCTGGCGCGCAGCGTGACGGTGTAGCTGGCCATCACGTCGGGTCGATCGAGGAAGTACGTGATGCGGCGAAAGCCCTCGGCCTCGCACTGCGTGAAGAAGGTGTCCTCGCTCACGAACAGGCCCATCAGCTTGGTGTTCTTGATGGGGCAGCAGGTCGTGAAGATCTCGAGCTCGAAAGCATCGGGCAGGGCGTCGATGACCAGCTGGTCGCCTTCGATGCGGAACGATGCGCCGTGGTTGTCGACCAGCACGCGTGCCAGGTTCAGTTCGTCGCCGTCCAGGCGCAGGGGCTGCACCGGCACTGCTGGATTGCGGCGCATGCGCATGCGGTTGAGCACGCGGGTTTTGTTCGGGTCGAGGTCGAAGGTCAGTTCGACCGTGTCGATCCAGTAGGCGGGCGCGACATAGTCTTCGCGGCGAATGGCGACCGGTTGGCCTTGTGCATCACGCAACAGCATCGAGAGTCTCCAGAAAATTTGAATGGGCGAGTTCGTCGTAGTCGTGCACGGCGGCGATGACGTGCGGGCCGGCGAGCTCTGCAGGCGTGTGCGTGCTGCAGACGGCAACGGCGCGCATGCCGCCACGCCGTGCGGCTTCGATGCCGAAAGGCGCATCTTCGAAAACGATGCAGCGCGCAGGTGCCACGCCGATGCGGCGCGCAGCTTCTAGAAAGATCTCGGGGGTCGGCTTGCCGGCAAAGCCTTCGTCGCCACCGACGATGGCCAGCGGCAGCGGGTCCATCCTGAGCCGCGACATCGCGAACTCGATGTTGTGTTTGTCGCCGGCTGTGCCGACGGCGATCTTCAGCCCGCGTGCCACAGCGGCCTTGGCGAAAGCGCCGAAGCCTCCTACCTCGCGGAACTCCGCCGCGAAGAGCTCGCGGTAGATCAGCTCTTTCTCGTGCGTGATTTCCGCGCTCTCAACCTCGGTCACCTCGCGCTGCATCAGCTCGCGCGCGCATTCGACGGCGGTGCGGCCGGTGGTGCGGCGCATCAGGTCCGGCACGTCGATCGTCATCTTGCGGCGGCGCGCGTACTCGACCCATGCCTTGGCATGCCAGGGCATCGAGTCGATCATGGTGCCGTCCATGTCGAAGATGAGCGCTTCGACGGGGCCTGTCCAGAGCGTATCGGCCGCCATCAGACGCCTTGCTTCAACGACGCTTCGATGAAGACATCGAGATCGCCGTCGAGCACCTTCTGCGTGGCCGACACTTCGACGTTGGTGCGCAGGTCCTTGATGCGGCTGTTGTCCAGCACGTAGCTGCGAATCTGGTGACCCCAGCCGACGTCGGTCTTGGTGTCTTCGAGCTTCTGCTGGGCTTCCTGCTGCTTTCGCAACTCGAAGTCGTACAGGCGCGAGCGCAGCCGCTTCCAGGCCACGTCGCGGTTGCTGTGCTGGCTTCGGCCGTCCTGGCACTGCACCACGATGCCGGTCGGGATGTGCGTGAGCCGCACCGCCGAGTCGGTCTTGTTGATGTGCTGCCCGCCCGCGCCGCTGGCCCGGAAGGTGTCGACCCGCACGTCCGACGGGTTGATGTCGATCTCGATCGAATCGTCCACTTCGGGGTACACGAAGATGCTGGCGAAGCTGGTGTGGCGGCCGCCCGACGAGTCGAAAGGCGACTTGCGCACGAGGCGATGCACGCCGGTTTCGGTGCGCAGCAAACCGAAGGCGTAGTCGCCCTCGACCTTGATGGTCGCGCCCTTGATACCGGCGGTGTCGCCCGGCGTTTCGTCTTCGATCTGCGTCTTGAAACCCTTGCGCTCGGCGTACTTCAAATACTGGCGCAGCAGCATGCTGGCCCAGTCGCAGGCTTCGGTGCCGCCGGCGCCGGCCTGGATGTCGACGAAGCAATTGAGCGGGTCGGCCGGGTTGTTGAACATCCGGCGGAATTCGAGCTGCTTGATGTCGGCTTCCAGCTTGGCGGCGTCATCGGAGATGGCTTGCAGGCCATCCATGTCGCCGTCTTCCTTCGACATGTCGAAAAGCTCGGTGTTGTCGGACAGCCCGCTGGTGAGCTTGTCTAGCGTGACGACCACGTCGTCGAGCGCCTTTTTCTCGCGGCCCAGCTCCTGGGCTTTCTTGGGGTCATTCCAGACCTTGGGATCTTCGAGCGATGCGTTGACCGTCCTCAGACGTTCGGCTTTGGCATCGTAGTCAAAGATACCTCCGTAAATCGACCGTGCGCACGCTCAGGTCGGCAAGGCTGGCGCTGATTTGGTTGATTTGCTCTGCATCCATGGGGTGTCCTGACGGTGTTCGGGGAAACCGGGTATTTTCTCACGGCTTCATGAAACGGCGGCGGCCACCTCCAGAGGCAGAGTGACCCGAAAGACCGCACCGGCGCCGGGTTTGCTTTCGACGCTGATTTCGCCACCGTGGGCCCGCACGATCTGACGTGTGATGTAGAGCCCCAGGCCGAGACCAGCGGCGTGCTTTTTGCTGTCGGCGGTGCGTTCGAATTGTTCGAAGATGCGCTCCTGATCCGCCGTTGCAATGCCCATGCCGCCGTCACGCACCGTCATGAAAGCCTGCGGCGCTGCAGCCGCGAAACCGGCGCTGGCGGCATCGACACCGACCCCCACCCGCACCGGTTTGCCGCCGCCGTAGCGCAGCGCGTTGGTCAGGAGGTTGGTCAGCACCTGTTCGACGCGGAACTCGTCCCATATGCCTTGCACCGGCCCGGCGGCGTGCAGCGTGATGGTCGAGCCCGCAGCCTCGGCCTGCTGCCCCAGGCTATCGACCACGCGCGCGGCCATCGCCGCCAGATCGAAGGGCCTGGGCTGGATCGACAGGGCGCCGCTGCGCAGCCGCGTGACGTCGAGCATGTCGTCGATCAACCGCACCATGTTCTGGATCTGCCGCTGGTCGCGCTCGATCATGGCCGGCAGCTTGGCGGGCTCGAAAGGCGCCAGATTGCCTTTGGTGAGATGCAGCTTGCGCACCTGCGTTTCGAGATACAGCGTGTTGAGCGGCGTGCGCAGTTCGTGCGACACCATCGACATGAAGTCGTCGCGCATGCGTACCGCGCGCTGCAGTTCGCACTGGGCAGTCTGTAGCTGCTGCACCAGTTGCTCCGTTTGATGATGGGCCGCTGCCAGCGCGTCCATCTCGTGCTTCAGTGCCTTGCGGTGACGGTGCAGGTCGACGAAGACGTTGACCTTGCTGATGACCACGTGACCATCGAGCGGCTTCTGCAAGAAGTCGACCGCGCCACTTTCGTAGCCCTTGAAAGCGTAGTTGAGTTCGCTGCCCGCGGCACTGACGAAGATGATCGGGATGTGCCGCGTGCGCTCCGTGCCACGCATCATCTCGGCCAGCTCGAAGCCATTCATGCCGGGCATCTGCACATCGAGGATGGCGAGCGCGAACTCGTGCTCGAGCATCAGCGCCAGCGCCGCATCGGCAGAGGTCGCCTGGTACACGGTTCGCAGAGGACCACGAACGAGCGCGTCGAGCGCCATCAGGTTTTCCGGAAGGTCGTCGACGATCAGCAGTTTGCTTTCGACGTCAGTGAGCATGAGGCGAATCCAAGGGGTCCAGTCGACGAAGTAGCGAGCTCAATCCGAGCAACGGCAGCACGGCATCCGGCGTGTGGCGGGCCAGCGCGGCCAGCGGCATGGTCGGCACATGCGCTTCAAGCGGATCTTGCACCGCGGTGAAACCGCCGAGAGAATGAATGTGCGCCATGCCGCGCGCGCCGTCTTCGTTGGCGCCGGTGAGCAGCAGCCCGGCCAGGGCACTTTGGTAGGCGTCGGCGGCCGAACTCATCAGCACATCGATCGACGGGCGGGAGAAAAGTACCGGGGGTTCGCAGCTCAAGGAAAAACAGCGATCCCGCTCGATCGACAGGTGGTAGCCCGGCGGCGCGAAGTGCAGTGTTCCGGGGGCGAGCGGACGCTTGTCTTCGGCCTCGCAGACCGGAATCGAAAGACGCGGCGCAAAGACTTCGGCCAGACGGCTTTCGCGTCCTTCGGGCAAGTGCAACACCGTGACGATCGGCAGCCGCCATGTCTGCGGCAGACCGACAAGCAGGTTGAGCAGCGCGTCGATGCCGCCCGCCGAGGCGCCGATCACCACGGCATCGATCCGTCGTGTCGTCATGAGGCTTTCCGGAACAGGCGCTCGGCCCGCACCAGCGGATCGAAGCGCGTCGCATAGCCGGAGAAATCGATGCTCTCCTTCGAACCCAGGCCGAGAAAGCCGCGATGGCACAGCGATTCGTGAAAGAGACCGAGCGCGCGGTCTTGCAGTTGGCGATTGAAGTAGATCAACACGTTGCGGCACGACACCAGCTGGGTCTCTGCGAACACGCTGTCGGTGGCCAGGCTGTGGTCGGCAAAGATGACGTTGGCGCACAGCGACGGGTCGAACCTGGCGGCATCGTAGGCGGCGACGTAGTAGTCGGAGAACGCTCGCGTGCCGCCGGCGCGTTGGTAGTTGAGCGTGTACTTTTGCAGCGTGTCGAGCGCGAAGATGCCCTGCCGCGCCTTGTCGAGAGAGGCCGAGTTGATGTCGGTCGCATAGATCCGGCTGCGGTCGAGCAGGCCCTCTTCACGGAGCAGGATGGCGAGCGAATACACCTCTTCGCCGGTGCTGCACCCGGCGACCCACACCTTGATGGAAGGGTAGGTGTGCAGCACCGGAACCACCTGCCGCCGCAGTGCCAGGAAGTAGCTCGGGTCGCGAAACATTTCGCTGACCGGAATGGTGAGGTACTGCAGCAGCCGCGTGAACGTGGTGGGCTCGCGCAGCACCTGCTCCTGCAACGCGGAAACCGAGGACAAGCCCAGCTGCGTCAGCGCATAGGTCACGCGACGCTTTTGCGAGGCGCCGGTGTAGTCGCGAAAGTCATAGCTGTACTTGAGGTAGATGGCCTCCATCAGCAGGCGCAGGTCGATCTCGTCGTTGCCCGGTGGCACGAGCGCGGGAGGAGGGTGGGCGGAAGCCGGGGGCAGCGAGGTCATAGCCGTTCCATCTTGGGCATCCACACGCGCAGCAGCGAGAAGAGCCGATCGAGGTCGACGGGCTTTGCTAGGTAGTCGTTTGCACCTGCAGCCAGGCATTGTTCCTGGTCGTCTTTCATCGCCTTGGCCGTGACGGCGATCACCGGCAGATTGTCGAAACGCTTGTCCTGGCGGATCCGCCGTGTGGCCTCGAGGCCGTCCATCTCCGGCATCATCACGTCCATCAGCACGAGGTCGATGTCGGGCACGCTGTCGAGCTTGGCGAGCGCTTCGAGGCCGTTGCGTCCGATCTCCACGATGGCGCCGCGTTGCTCCAGTGCGCTGGTCAGGGCGAAGATGTTTCGCACGTCGTCATCGACCAGCAGGATGCGGCGGCCTTCGAAAACGCGGTCGCGGCCGCGGGCGGTCTTGAGCATCGTTTGCCTTTCGCTCGACAGCTCCGATTCCACCTTGTGCAGGAACAACGTGACTTCGTCGAGCAGCCGCTCCGGCGAGCGCGCACCCTTGATGATGATGGAGCGCGAGTAGCGCAGCAGCTCGGCTTCTTCGTCGCGCGTGAGGTTGCGCCCGGTGTAGACGATGACCGGCGGAAACGACGAGATCTCCTCGGTCGCCATGCGCTTGAGCAACTCGCTGCCTTGCATGTCGGGCAAGCGCAGGTCGGTGATCATGCAGTCGAACACGCGGTTGCGCAGCAGCTTCATCGCCTCTTCGCCGGACGCGACCGCAGTGATCGCCACGTCGTCGTCGCCGATGAGCTTCATTACGCTTTCGCGCTGCAGTGCGTCGTCTTCCACCAGCAGCACCTGCTTGACCTTTTGCGACAGCTTGTCTTCGATCTTCTTGAACACCTGCTTGAGCTGGTCGCGCGAAGTGGGCTTCAACGCGTAGCCGATTGCGCCCATGTGCAGCGCGGCTTCCGACTGGTCTTGCGCCGACACCACGTGGACCGGGATGTGCCGCGTCTGCGGGTCGTCCTTGAGGTGTTGCAGTACGCCGAGGCCGCTGCTGTCGGGCAGTCGCATGTCGAGCAGGATGGCGTCGGGCACGAACTGAGTCGCGAGGGCGAAGCCATCGGCCGCGCCGTGCGCCACCAGGCAGCTGTAGCCGAGCTCGTGCGCCAAGTCGTAGAGGATGTGCGCGAACTGCGGCTCGTCTTCGATCACGAGCACGCGGCGTGCCTTGTCACGCGGCAAGGCGCGATCGTCTGCGAAGGTGGGCAGTACGGGGCGGGGTGGCGCAGCGAGGCCGGGAGTGAGCGGCGTCGACATCGCCCGCGCCGTGGACTTGGCTGCCCGCGTACGTGAGGGTGAAGGTGAGGACGAAGGTGAAGGTGAAGGTGCGGAGGCAAGCACCTGCCCGGCGCCCGAATGCGCGCTACGCACCGGCAATTCCGCCGGCTCCGACGGCAATGCGGCGGGCAACCTCAGCGTGAACGTGCTTCCCTGACCCGGTTCGCTCTCCACTTCCAGCGTGCCACCCAGCAAATGCGTCAGGTCACGCGAAATCGACAGGCCCAAGCCGGTGCCGCCATAGCGCCGGCTGGTGGTGCCGTCTGCCTGGCGAAAAGCTTCGAAGACCACCTCCTGCTGATCGGCCTGGATGCCGATGCCCGAGTCGCTCACGGAGAACGCCACGCCACCGTCGGGTGCGGCCGAAACACCGAGCACCACCTCGCCGCGTTCGGTGAACTTGAGCGCGTTCGACAACAGGTTCTTGAGGATCTGCTCGAGCCGCTGGCGGTCGGTGTTGAGGCTCGTCGGCGCGCCTGGCTGCAGGTCGAGCCGGAAGCCCAGACTTTTCTGCTTGGCGAGCGGCGTGAAGGTCATCGCGAGGCTGTCGGTCAGGCGGGACACCGGCACGTCTTCGGCCACCAGTTCCATCTTGCCGGCCTCGACCTTGGCGATGTCCAGGATGTCGTTGATCAACAGCAGCAGGTCGTTGCCCGAGGCGTAGATCGACTCGGCGAACTTGACCTGCTCGGCTGTCAGGTTGCCCGTCGGGTTGTCGCCCAGCAGCTTGGCGAGGATGAGCGCGCTGTTGAGCGGCGTGCGCAGCTCGTGCGACATGTTGGCCAGAAATTCCGACTTGTAGCGGCTGGCGCGCTGCAGTTCTTCGGCGCGTTCGTTGAGGTCGCGCTGCACGCGGCGCAGAGCCAGATTGCGCTGGTCCAGAGCCTCGGTGCGTTCCGACAACTGGCTGTTGGTTTGCTCCAGCTCGGCCTGCTGGTTTTCAAGCGTGGCCTGCGATTGGCGCAGCACGCGCGATTGCTCTTCCAGTTCTTCGTTGGCAGTGCGCAACTCTTCCTGCTGGACTTGCAGCTCCTCGTTGAGTTGCTGCGTTTCGGCCAGCACGTCTTGCAGCTGCTCGCGATAGCGCGCGGCGGCCACGGCGCTGCCAAGCGTGCCCGACACCGAATCGAGCAGCGCAGATGCACGCGCGTCGGGCTTGGTCATCAGGCCCAGCTCGAGCACGCCGTTGACGAACCCATCGTTGGCAATCGGTACCAACAGCGCGGCGCGCGGCGACATGGCGCCCAGGCCGGTATTCACCTTGAGGTAGTCGGCCGTTACGGGTTCGACCAGCATCGTGCGGCGCTCGGTGGCAACCTCTCCGAGCAGGCTTTCAGTCGACGAGAAGGTTTGCGAGCTGGCCTCGGCCTCGGCCGAAAAACCGTAGCTCGAGGCACGGCGAAGCTTGCCGTTCGGCTCGCGCACATAGAGCGCACCGACGGTGCTGCCGAGCTGTCGCGCAAAGAACGAGAGCGCCTTTCGACCGAGCTCCTGCGCGCTGAGCTGGCCGACAATTTCGGCCGCAAATTCTGTCTGCGAACTGCGCAGCCAGGCCTGCTGTTGCAGCACCTCGGCGTGCGCGGTTTGCTCGTCGAGCGCGGCGCCGTAGTTAGCTGACAGCTCGCTGAGCTGACGGCGTCCGAAGTACGCCAGGAAGCCGGTGAAGATCAGGCTGAACAGCACATACGCCACCACCACCGCGATGCTGGTGCGGTGCGATTCGTTGTTGCGTTGAAACCGCAGTGCCTGCTCTGTGGCGATAAAGGCGCCGTACTCGGCGCGCATGGCATCGCTCAGTGACTTGCCACGGCCGGCCGTCACGACCGTGCGGTAGTCCTGGCCGGCGCGCCGCAACGCGATCAGTTCGGATGCGTAGGCGTCCCAGCTCCTTTGTGTGGCCGCTATGCGGTCGACGCGCGACACCTGCTGCGCGTTGTCGGAGACCAGCAGCCGCAGTGCGGCCAACTCGGGGCCGATGCGTGATTGGGCGGCGTCGTAGGGTTGGAGAAAACTTGGCTCTCCGGTGATGAGGAAGCCCCGCATGCCCGATTCGAGATCGACGGTGAGGCGCTGCGCCTCGGTCGCGCTCCGGGTGACCTGGTCGGTGTGCTCGACCCAGCCGATCACCGACAAAAGATAGAGGATCAAGGCCACGAACATGACCGTGCCGGCCAGCCCGGCGGCAAGGGGCAGCTTGACGTTGCGACTCAGCGCGCGCTGAAAGGATTGCTGATCGATCGCGCGGGAGCTTTTCATGGGAGATGGGTCGGAGGGCGGGGTGGGCAAAGCCGTAGCAGTCTGCCCGACCAAGGCGTCTGGCGCTGTCGGAAAAAGCCGCGCGTTCGCGGCTGCGCTCACGCGGTGCGAGGGAAGCGCGCGGACTGGCCCAGGCGGCTGTCAGCCTGCAAGAAAATCCTGGATCAACTCGGCCACGCGTTCCGGCCGATCGTGATGCAGCATGTGACCGGCATCCTCGATGCGCGCAACCCGTGCGTCTTTGACCGACTTCAAGCGCGCGTGGTATTCATCCAATGAATAGCGGCCCTTCCACCATTTGCTCAGGCTGTCGTCAGCCGCTTCGACCGCCAGCAGCGGTGCGGTGATGCAGGCGTACAAGGCCAGCACCTCGTCGACCCGAAAGATGTGCGCGTTGATGATCTTGTGCGCCGCATCGCCCAGGATTTCCCAGCGCTCGTTGCCATCGGCGTTGAGGCTGGTGCCGGCCCAGTGACTCGCCAGCCAGTCCGCTTTGTCCTGGGTCAACTTCGGGTTGGTCTTCATCAGGCGGCGCGCCACGCCGTCGGCGGCCGGGTAGGCGGCCAGCGCCATTTCGCCGCGGTGCAGGCGCTTGAGTTCATCGATCCATTTGCCATAGCGCTGCGGCGCTTCGCTCGGCGCCAGGCCGGGCATGCCGAAGCCCTCGAGGTTGACGAGCCGGCGGATGCGCTGCGGCCGCACGCCGGCGTAGTGCATCGCGACGTTGCCGCCCATGCTGTGCCCGACCAGGTCGACCGCCACACTCTCCGGGGCCCCTGCCTGACCCACGTAATGGTCGAGCAGCCAGTCCAGATCGGCCAGGTAATCTGGCATCCAGTAGTTGTCGACGCCGCCACCTTCGGTCAGGCCGAAACCGCGCCAGTCGGGTGCGATAACGAAGCGCTCCTCGGCCAGCGCATCGACCACGAACTGCCATGAAGCGCCGACGTCCATCCAGCCGTGCAGCAGCACCAGCGGAGGCCGCGTGGCCGATGGCTCGCCCCAGAGCCGCACGTGGTAATCGAGGTTTCGCACGGGCACGAATTCGCTGCGGGAGACGCGGAGGGCTTGGTACATGCCCTCGATGATATGCAGGCACCGGGCGCTGCGCTGTCGCACACGAGCCCCAATGCGGGCCTGCACGCGACAGCGCTGGCGGCGGTAGCATTCCGGCCATGAAAAACATCCCATTCGAAAAAGTCAGGCTGGGCCAGAGCGATCTGCGCGTCACGCCGATTTGCCTCGGCACCATGACCTTCGGTGAGCAGGTCGACGAGCCCACTTCGCATGCCGTGCTGAGCCGTTCGCTCGAACGTGGCATCGATTTCATCGATACCGCCGAAATGTATTCGGTGCCGACGCGGCAAGAGACCTACAGCGTGACCGAAAGCATCATCGGTCGCTGGTTTGCTGCCAACCCCGGCGCGCGGCAAAAGCTGACGCTGGCGACCAAGGTGGCCGGCCCGTCGCGCGGCATGCCGTGGGTGCGCGAAGGCACCGGCATGGCGGCGGCCGACATCGTGGCGTCGTGCAATGCCAGCCTGAAGCGCATGCAGACCGACGTGATCGATCTCTATCAAATCCACTGGCCCGAGCGCAACACGCCGTTGTTCGGACAGATCTATTTCGACCCGACCAAGGAGCGTACGCAGACTTCGATTCACGAGCAGCTCGAAGCGCTTGGCGGTCTCGTGAAGGAGGGCAAGGTCCGCTACATCGGTCTGTCGAACGAGACGCCGTACGGCGTGCACGAATTTGTCCGTCTCGCCGAGCAGCATTCGCTGCCGCGCATCGCGACGGTGCAGAACGTGTACAGCCTGATCAGCCGCGCACTGGAGAACGGGCTGGACGAAACCATGCATCGGCTGGACGTGTCGTTGCTGGCCTATTCGCCGCTGGCTTTCGGCCTGTTGACCGGCAAGTACGACGAGAGCGGCACTGAAGGCCCCGATGCACCCAAGGGGCGCATCTCGGGCTACGAGTCCGTACGCAAGCAACGCTGGGGGCGCCCAGATGCATTGCGCGCCTCGCGTGCCTACAACCGCCTCGCACGCGACAACGGCATGACGCCGACGCAGCTGGCGCTCGCCTTCTGCTACACCAAATGGCAGGTTGCCAGCACCATCATCGGCGTGACGACGGTGGCGCAACTCGAAGAAGACCTGGATGCGTGGGGCACCACGTTGTCGCCCGAGGTGCTGGCCGAGATCGACAAGATTCGCTGGGATATTCGCGACCCGGCGATGTGATTCATCATCGACGGCGGTCGGCGACGGGCTCTGGTGGGCATCACTCACAAGGCGTGCATCGACTTGCTCGCTGCCCCACCGGTGCAATGCGCGCTGGCAGAATGAGCGACCTTTTTTGTCGAGGCCGGAGCCTGCGTTGAGTTCATATCTGCCATTCCCTGCCGCCGCCATCATTGCCATCGTCGCGGCCTACCTGATCGGCTCGCTGTCGTTCGCGGTGATCGTGAGCAAGGCCTTTGGCATGGCGGACCCGCGCAGTTATGGCAGCGGCAATCCGGGCGCCACCAACGTGCTGCGCTCGGGTAACAAAACGGCGGCGCTGGTGACCTTGCTGCTGGACGCAGCGAAGGGCTGGTTACCGGTTTTTTTGATCCGGCACTTCGGCGCGGAATGGGGCGTAGGTCCGGGCGTCGAAGGCATCGCCGCGGTGGCCGGGCTCGCAGCGTTTCTCGGCCATTTGTATCCGGTGTTCTTCTCGTTCAAGGGCGGCAAGGGTGTTGCCACAGCGATCGGTGTGATCGTCGGCATCGCGCCTTTGTTGGGGCTCGCGACGTGCGCGACCTGGATCGTCATCGCGCTGTTTTTTCGGTACTCATCGCTGGCCTCGCTGGCGGTTGCGTTCTTCGCACCGTCCTACTACCTGATCGGCGGCAACATCGCCTGGCCCTTGCATCGCACCGTACTGGTCGCGCTCATCCTCATGAGCTTGCTGCTGTTCTGGCGGCACCGTGAAAATATCCGTCGGCTCGCTGCCGGCACCGAGTCGAAGCTCGGCTCCAAAAAGAAAGTCTGACCATGCCCGAAATCACCCGCTTCCACGTCGGCCCACGCTTGTCCGAGACCGCCGTGCACAACGGCACCGTGTACCTCGCGGGCCAGGTGCCGGACGACACCACGCTGGACATGCGTGGCCAGACCGCTGAAGTGCTCGGCATGGTTGAGCGATTGCTTGCGGAAGCGGGCAGCGACAAGTCGCGCATCCTGATGGCCCAAATTTTCTTGAATGACATTGCAGACATCACGGTGATGAACGAGATCTGGGACGCATGGATTCCGGCAGGCCACACGCCGCCGCGCGCCACGGTGCAGGCCAAGATGGCGAATGCGGCCTACAAGATCGAGATCGTCGTCACCGCCGCGCAGCTCTGAGCGCGCGCCTTCGCAGGCGCTTCAGCATCGCCTCAGAAGCGTTTCTCCAGCACCATCTGATCGGCGTCGCGCCGCATCGAGAAGCGGTTGATGAAGCTGTTGCCGAGCAGGATGAATGGCATCGACTGCTCAGACACGATGGCGTCGACGTCGTACACCTCGACATCCCCGACTCGCACGGAATTGAGTCGCAGCCGGTAACCCGCCGTCACACCGTTGGCCGTGCTGACGCGCACTGGCGTGCCCTTGCTGTAGTCGAGCCCGATGCGCGTGGCATCGGCGGCCGACATCGCAACCGTGGTGGCGCCGGTGTCCAGCATGAAGTTGACCGTGCGACCGTTGATGGTGCCCTGCGACATGAAGTGGCCGCGGCTGTCGGCCGGCAGCACGATGCGGTTGCCGCCGCCGCTCGGGCCGCCGCCACCGATGCTGGCGGGCGTGTCCATTCGCAAGGCAATGCGCTTGCCGCCGGACTCGACTGTGGCCTGTTCGGCCTGCAGCGCGACCAGCTTCACGCCTTGGAAGGTCTCACCGACGGCAACAGTCTTGGGTGCGCCTCCGTTGACGATCAGGATGGCTCGGCTGCCTATGGTGCCGGTGAGCATCACCGAGGTTTCGGCCTGCGCGAGCACGGAAGCACTCGCGAGCATCAACGCCGCTGCGAACCGCAGGCCGAACACGTCAATCCCTGAAGTTGTTGAACGACAGCGGCATGTCGGGCACGTCCTTCTTGATGAGTGCCATGGCCGCCTGCAGATCGTCGCGCTTGGCGCCGGTCACGCGCACCGCATCGCCCTGAATGGCGGAGGTGACTTTCATCTTGCTGTCTTTCAACAGGCGCGTGATCTTCTTGGCCTGCTCGCTCTCGATGCCGCTCTTGACCTTGATGACCTGCTTGACCTTGTCGCCGCCGATCTTCTGCACGTCGCCCTTGTCGAGAAAGCGCACGTCGACGCTGCGCTTGGTGAGCTTGGCGCGGAGGATGTCTTCGACCTGCACGAGCTGGAATTCAGCGTCGCCGATCATGGTGATTTCCTTGTCCTTGAGCTCGACCGCAGCGGCCGTGCCCTTGAAGTCGAAGCGGGTGCCGATTTCTTTGGCGGTGTTCTCGACGGCGTTTTTGACCTCGGGCAAGTTGGGTTCGCAGACGGTGTCGAAAGACGGCATGGACATTCCTGATTCTGGGGGACTGAGTGCGACAATTCTCCCATGATCGTGGAGTCGAACGTCCCCCTGCAGCCTTACAACAGCTTTGGCATCGTCGCGCGCGCGCAGCATCTGGCGCGCATCACCGGCGAGGCGGATGTGCAGGCACTGCGCGACGATGCCGAGTGGCGCGATGCGCCGCGCTTCGTGCTCGGTGGCGGCAGCAACATCGTGCTCACCGGCGACGTCAAGCAGCTGGTGCTGAAGGTCGAGATCAAGGGTTTGCGGCTGGTCGAAGAAACGCCGCGCGCGTGGATCGTCGAGGCGGGCGCTGGCGAAAACTGGCACGACGTGGTCCGCTGGACCGTGGAAAATGGCTTTCCGGGGTTGGAGAACCTGGCGCTCATTCCCGGCACGGTCGGCGGTGCGCCGGTGCAGAACATCGGCGCCTATGGCGTCGAGCTGCAAGACCGCTTCGAATCGCTCGATGCGATCGACATAGACACCGGCCGCACCTTCACGCTCGATGCCGCGCAGTGCGCTTTCGGCTATCGCGATTCGGTATTCAAGCACGTGCCGGCCGGCCCCAACGACTTCGGGTTGGCGGGCCGTGCACTGATCACCCGCGTGCGCTTTCGCTTGCCACGGCCGTGGAAGCCGGTGCTCGGCTACGTCGATCTTGAAAAGAAGATGGCCGAGGCAGCCAACATCGAGCCGACCGCCATGCAAATCTTCGACTGGATCGTCGCGATCCGCCGTGCCAAGTTGCCCGACTGGCGGGTGCTCGGCAATGCCGGCAGCTTCTTCAAGAACCCGACAGTCACGCCCGAGCAGTGCGCCGACATCATCGCGCGCGATCCCAAGATCGTGCACTACCCGATGGACGACGGCAGCATCAAGCTGGCGGCCGGCTGGCTCATCGACGCCTGCGGCTGGAAGGGCAAATCGGTTGGCAACGCCGGCGTGTACGAGCGCCAGGCGCTGGTGCTGGTGAACCGCGGCGGCAATGCCGACCCGGTGACGGGCGGTGAGGTGATGACGTTGGCCAAGGCCATACAGACCAGCGTGTACGAGCGTTTCGGTATCCGGCTGGAGCCCGAGCCGGTCGTGGTCTGAGCATGCGTGCAGAGCGACCAGGGCGCGTCGCATCGACGCTCGTTCCCAAGGCGGTCGTCGACCTGCTGCACCCGAATTTTCGGCACCGCATCACTGGCTTGATGTGGGCGCGCCGCGGCTTGTGGGTGATCGCGGTGCTGTCGCTTTTTGTGCTGAATCGTCAATTCGGCACGCTCATCGCCGTGGTCATGTTGTGCCTGCTGCTGGCACAGGCGCTCAAGGCGCGGGAAACCAGCTTGCGCCGCCAGTTCGTGCGTGAAGCGGAGTTGCCGCGGTTCCTGGTGGGCAAGCTCATCCAGGCTTATCCATCGATGGGCCAAAGGGATGCCGAGCTGGTGCTGCGCGGCCTGCGCCAGTTCTTCATGGCGCACCTGCGCAGCGACAGAAAGTTCGTCGCGATGCCATCGAAGCTGGTCGATGCGGCGTGGCACGAGTTCATCCTGCACACGCAGGGCTACCAGCGCTGGTGCGAGGCGGCGTTCGGCGGCATGCTGCATCACAGTCCGGCCGAAGTGCTGGGTCGCGACGCGCGCCGCAACGACGGGCTGCGCCGCAGCTGGTACTGGGCCTGCAAGGAAGAGAGCATCGACCCGCGCAAGCCGAGCCGGTTACCGCTGCTCTTCGCGCTCGACGCCAAGTACGGCGTGGCCGGCGGCTTCACCTACGTGCCCGACTGCAAGGCGACGGCACGCCATGACGGTTCGACTACTCAATGCGGTAGCGACTTCAGCAGCTCCGACAGCGGCTCGGGTGATGCCGGTGGCTTCGGCGGCAGCGAGTCGACGAGCAGTGGCAGCGGCGATGGCGGCTCGTCGAGCGACGGAGGCTCGTCCGGAGACAGCGGATCGGGCTGCGGCGGCGGGTGCGGTGGAGGCGGCGGCGACTGACCCGTCGCAGCCTTCAAGCCCTCTGCCGGCGGCTCAGCCGAAGTGGCAGATGTAGCTGTACGGCTCGCCGATCACGCGGATCTGGAACGACGCATTGCCGGGCACGCTGAATTTTTCGCCGGCGCCCGATTTCTTCCACTCGGTCGTGCCGGCCAGCTGGTATTCGCAAGTGCCGCTCACCCCCTCCATGATCTCCGGCGCGCCGGTGCTGAAGGTGAGGGTCGACGGCAGGATTACGCCGATCGACTTCTTGGTGCCGTCGGCTTGGGTGAAGCCGTGGCTCACGCATTTGCCGTCGAAGTAGACGTTGGCCTTGGTGGTGACGGTCACGTCTGCGAAGGTTTCAGTGGTCATTGCGAACTCGCTTTTCAGGGGCCGCGATTTTAGTTGCCGCAGCGCCTGAAGATTCACATCACCCCATGAAGCCGAGATTGCGCGTGCTGTAGTTCTTCAGGTTGGGAAGCACAGAAATCTGGTCGCTCGGCGACACGCCGAACCAGTTGGCTAGAGTGGCTCCGAACTGGTCGACGCCGGTGGTCGGCACCAGCCGACCTTGCCCCACGTCGTCGGGCCCGTCGTTGGCCAGCGTGGGCGCGGCGCCGATAAACGACTTGCCCTTAACGGCATCGCCCATGACGAACTGCACGCCGCCCCAGCCGTGGTCGGAGCCGCTCGAATTGCTGTTGAGCGTGCGGCCGAAGTCCGACGCGGTGAACGTCGTGACTTGCTGCGAGACACCCAGGTCTTTGGTCGCCTGGTAGAAGGCCGACATGGCGTTGGCCACACCCGCGAGCAGCAAGGCGTGCGTGCCACCGGCACCGCCCAGGCCATCGTGGTTGTCGAAGCCCCCCATCGAGACGAAGAACACCTGCCGCTTGGCGCCGAGCGTGCTGCTGACGGAAATCATTTTGGCGACGAGCTTCAACTGATCGGCCAGCGAGTTGCCTGCGGGAAAAGTCGTCGCGACATTGGCACCGGCGAGTGCGCTGCTGAGCTCGTCGTTCGCGGTGAGCGCGCGACGTGACACCGCGGCGTAGCTGTTCTCCAGCAACTGGGTACGCGTGTTCATCATCAAGCCGTTGAGCGCGGTCGAGCAAGCGGCTGATCCGAACATCGCCGACTTGATGCCAGCGACCGCGACTGGTCCGCTCGAAGCCACCTGGTATTGCGACATCTGGTTGCCCGACAGGTACACCGCGTTGCCAGCCACCGACACGCAGGTGAAGGTCGCGTTGCCGTTGCCGCCGGCCAGCAGGTCGCCCATGCGCCCGCCCCAACCCGACGATGCACCCTCGGGCGCCGAGGCCTGCCAGTACGAGGATTGATCGTTGTGCGAGAAGAGCTTGGGTGGCAGCGGAACCGAGCGCGCGTTGTACTGCGCCTTGGTCGTCGGCTGCACCAGCGTGCCTACGTTGAGCGCGATCGAAAGGGCACCTGTGTTGAAGATCGGCAGCAGCGGTGCGAGCGTCGGCGCCAGTGCGTACTGGCGGCCGTTTGGCAAGGCGATGGCAGGTGCGAGTACGGTCGACGCCAGCAGGTCGCGGCCGATCGCGATGTTGCTGCGCAGGCTGTTGTACATGTTGTAAGTGGGCTGGTCATAGGCGACCAGTGTGTTGGCGTAGTCGTTGCCGCCATACAGAAAAATGCAGACGAGTGCCTTGTAGTCGCCGGCCGTGGCGGCTGCCGCCTCGCCCATGGCAGCCAGGCTGAGCGCCCATGGCGTGGCCGACGCCGCAATCGACAGCGCGCCGGTGCGACGCAAAAATTCACGGCGCGATGCGTTGTCGGGCTGGACGCCAGGGAAGTGAGCCGACGAAGGAGGGCGGCCGGATCGAAAAGAAGAATCTGTCATGCGGCGCGTTATTTCTGGACGATGTATTCGGGGGATGCCAGCACGAGCGTGAGGGCGGCATAGACGCGGTTCAGCTTGCCGGTGTCGTTGTCGGCCGAGATCGTGTCGACGGCAGCCTTGAGCGTGGCCAGCGTGGCAGCAGACAGCTCGCCGCCCGCTAGCACCAGGTTGATTTCGTCGAGCAACGCCCCTGAATTGGCGGCAATGGCGGTCAGCGTGCCGTAGTTGGGTTTGAGGTCAGTGAGGATCTGGCCGGAGACCGCGCGCTGCATGAAATTGACGTAGCCCGACACCGTCGACTCGTTGGTGATTTGGAACTCCGGCCCGTTGAGGTTGTATTTGCCGAGGTCGCTGTTGGTCGGCACGTAGCCTGGCCTGAAAAAGTTGAAGACGGATGGGGAATGCATCGGGCTCTGGCCGAGGCCGTCGGCCGCGCTCGACAGGTCGCCGATGTTCCACGCTCCGCTCGCCGAAGTTGCGGCCCAGCCGCGCGCCCAATTCAGGAATCGCACGACCGGCTCGCGCAGCTTGCCGAACGCGATCGTCGTACTGATGAACGGATTGCGTGCCTCGTCGTCCAGGAGGATCTGACGAATCACCGCCTTCATGTCGCCGCGAACGCCGCTGCCGTTGTTGATGAAGGCATTGGCGACGCGGTTCACATAGGCCGGGCTCGGGTTGCTCGTGACCAGACGCTGAATGAGCTGGCGGCAGACAAAAGGCGGCATGTTCGGGTGATTGAAAAGCGTGTCGAGCGCGCGGTTCAGGCTGTCGAGGGCGCCAGCCAGCGTCTTGGGGCCCGCCGGGATCGTCGTTCCAAGGAATGTCTTCGCGCCTTCCTCAAAAAGCGAGTTCACCTGCACCATCGGCCGGGTGAAGGCCACCGGTGTTTCCGTCCCGCTGCTGGTGTCGTTGAACCAGCCGGTGAACACACGGGCCAGCCCGCTGACGTCGGCCTGCGAATAGGTTTCGACCGGAGCGCCGTTGACCAGCACTTGCGTGCCGTCGTTGTTGAGCTTGTACAAACCTATGGTGAACAGCTGCATGATTTCACGCGCGTAGTTCTCGTCGGGTTCACTTCCTGTCGCCGGGTCGCCCAACTGGTTCCCTACATAGGTCAGATACGTGCCCATGGCCGCGCTGCGCGACACGTCGTACAACAGGGTGCGGTAGTTGCCGAACGCGTTGCCCTCCAGCACGTCCAGAAAGTAGCCCACCGAAAACTGTGGGTAGTAGGCGTTGAGGCCGTCGATGGACACGACGAATATCTCGCACAGCGCCAGAGTGATGCGTTGCCGCAGCAGGTCGGGACTCGAGATGAACTTGCGCCATACCGTGTTGTCGAGGCCGTCCGCGTGTCCGAGATAGGCGGTTGACCCGTAGCCTTGGGACGAGAGCCAGTCGACGTTAGTCTGGCTGCGGGGCAGGGCGAACTGTGCATCGATCCAGGCCGAATAGCTCATCGCCTGCATCGCGGTGATCTGCGCCTTGGTGGCGCCCGGCGAGGCCTGCGAGAGGAAACGCGCCGCATCTTTGTTATTTGCGGGTGTGGTGTACGTGGTGGTCGCCGCACCTGCGACGATCGGCGAGTCGGGAATCGTGACACCCATGGTGGGTTGCGCGGCATCCGCGGTTTTCGTTGTAGTGCTGGGGGCGGCCAGGCCGGCAAAGCTGCCGCCGCCACCTCCACCCCCGCCGCCGCCCCCGCAAGCCGTCAACAACGCAGCAGCGCCCGCAGAAAGGGCGGCAATCGCGGCAATATCCTTGATTTCATCGATGGGCGAAGCCGGAGGAGCCGGCGTAACGGTCCCCTGATGAATTGACTGACTGGGCCCACTCTTTGCCTCGAACGGCGCCTCGAGGCATTGAAGTTCTCTCATGTATTCGTCAACTTTTTGGTGAAAAACAAGCGGATTTTAAGAACCGTTATGCGTTTCTAATCCAAAACTGTGTAACGCGCAGTGTTTTTTCCTACACCTTTCTTGGTGAGTGTCCTACAGAAAACGCGAGAGACGTTACCTTCTGAAACCTCAACGCCAACCCCCGCGATGCCATCCCCCGCCGCCGCCCCAGCCTCGTGAATAGCCGAGGTTGAGCGAAAGGCCGATCGGTGATGCGTAGTACGGCTGTGGGTATGCGTAGCCGGGCTGTACGTACATCGGGGCAGGATAAGTAGCGGCATAACCGGGTTGCACGTAAACCGGAGCCGGGTAGGCGGTCTGATACACGGGAGCGCCGCCACTGCCGGACACAACGACGCCTGGCTCCGGCGTCACGTTTTGCCAGGCAGCAGGATCACTTGCGCGCTGACCGCTTTCCGCCGGTTCGATTTGCGATGACAGCACCGGGCTGGTCGTTACCCCCATCGCGCTGATCTGAATCGGCATCGTGCGGCCGGGCGCCATGTCGGTACGCGTCGTGTAGCGGCGGCCAGCGTACTCGTACGTGACGTTGTAGCCGCCGTCTGCGAGTTGGGTGCTGGAAACCACACGCGCCTGCTCGATGTGCGATGCCGGCTGCGCATGCACAAGCGGTGCGCCCGAGCCGAGCGCCGCCAACAGGGTGAGAACTGCGATGTTGCGAGTTGAGATAACCATTTTTTTACTCCTGATGGCGAGGGCCTTCCCCGCGTTGAACTTGTTGGATGCGATTGTCGGCGTCAGGTTCAGTGCCCGCCGGTCGGCCACGTTCGCCTTTACCTGACGTTATTGAATCTACTTGGGCAGTTGCGATGCTTCTTGCTGCCATTGCCCAGCGTCGAACCCCACGGTGGTGGCGCCGTTCGTGCCTTCCCATGCGACTACCGGCCGCTTGATCAGGCTGGGATTCGCAAGCAGTACCGCCTTGGCCGACGCCGCATCGACCACCAAAGCGCGAGCCGCGTCGTCCAGCCGTCGCCAGGTGGTGCCGCGACGGTTGACCAGCGTTTCCCATCCTGGATCGTCGAGCCACTGGTCCAGCAGCACTTCAGGCACGCCGTCCTTCTTGAAATCGTGAAAGCGGCAGGCAAGGCCTTTGTCGGCCAGCCAGGCTCTGGCGCGTTTGACGGTGTCGCAATTGGGGATGCCGAAGAGGGTGATCATTTGCTGCGAATGATGCCGCTCCGGCGCGTCGGCGACAATCCATGGCTCCATGGAAACCCTCGCCGATTGGCTCGCACACGCCGAGCGCCTGCACGCAAAGAACATCGATCTTGGCCTGGACCGCGTGCGCCGCGTCGCCGCGCGCATGGGTCTGAAGTTCGATTGCCCCGTCATCACCGTCGCCGGCACCAATGGCAAGGGCTCGACCTGCGCCATGCTCGAATCGATCCTGACGCACGCCGGCTATCGCACCGCGGTTTACACGTCACCGCATCTCGTGCATTTCGAGGAGCGATTGCGGCTGGCGGGCGAGCAGGTCGAAGCCGCCAAACTGTTGCCGCATTTCGCCGCAGTCGAAACGGCGCGGGAAGAAATCAGCCTCACATACTTTGAGCTCACCACGCTGGCGCTGATGCGGTGTGCCGCAGCTGAAAAGCCGGATATCGTCATCCTCGAGGTCGGTCTCGGCGGTCGTCTCGATGCGGTCAACATCATCGACGCCGACTGTTCGGTCATCACCAGCATCGATCTCGATCACATGGATTTCCTGGGTTCCGATCGGGAGAGCATCGGTTTCGAAAAGGCCGGCATCCTGCGCACCGGAAAGCCGGCCGTCGTGAGCGATCCGATGCCGCCGCAGAGCGTGATCGATCACGCCGAAGCGATCGGCGCCGACCTTTGGTTATTCGGCCGCGACTTCAATGTCTCTGGCGATCCTCAACAGTGGGGCTGGTCGGGTCGCGGCCGCCGCTACAGCGGCATGGCATACCCGGCCCTGCGCGGCGCCAACCAGTTGATCAATGCGGCAGGCGCTCTCGCCGCACTCGAAGCGGTGCGGCCCTTGTTGCCGATCACGGCGCAGGCCGTGCGAACCGGCCTCGCGATGGTCGACTTGCCGGGCCGCTTTCAGATCGTGCCGGGCCAGCCCTCGCTGGTACTCGATGTGGCGCACAACCCGCATGCCGTCGCGGCGCTGGCCGAGAACCTCGACGCGATGGGTTTCTTTCCGACCACGCATGCCGTTTTCGGCGTAATGGTGGACAAAGACCTGGCAGCGATGTTCGCGCGCATCGGGCCGCTGATCGACCGCTGGTACTTCACGGACCTACCGACACCTCGCGCCGCCAAAGCAGTCGACATGATGGCACTCTGGCAAGCACAAAACACCCGTACCGACGTCGCGGCCACGGTGCATGCGGCACCGCTCGAAGCGCTCCAGGCGGCCATCGATCGCGCGGACCCCGCTGATAGAATCGTGGTCTTCGGATCGTTCTTCACAGTGGGCGGCGTGCTGGTGAACGGAACACCTCGTCTGCAAGCCAAACACCTGTTGTCAAGCGCCCGATCGGCCTAAGCCGACAGTGCAGTCCGCGGCGCATTTTTCTTTTCTTTCGCTGCACACATCAGGGACCGACTTTCATGGCGTTTTTCAAGTTCCGCAACCGCGGTTCTCAAGGCAACGAAGGGCGCAGCGCCAGCGTCGCGTCACCGCCGGCCGAGAGCGTCGAAGCCATGCGCCGCCGGGCCCGGCATCGCTTGCTCGGCGCCGCGGTGCTGGTGCTGGTCGGTGTCATCGGTTTTCCGCTGCTATTCGACACGCAACCGCGGCCGGTTTCGGTAGATATTCCCATTGAAATTCCCGATCGCAACAAGGTCAAACCACTGACCGTGCCGACCACCCCGGCGCCTACGTCCGCTGCGCCGGACGGGGACGGCGGCAAAGGAAGTGCCAGCACACGCATCGCTGCCGCATCGTCATCGAGCGCCATGATCACAGAGGCCGCCGATGGCAACGAGATTTCGGCGAGCAAACCGGTGACGACTACGCCAGCTCCCAAGCCTGAGTCCAAGCCTGATTCCAAGCCCGAGGTGAAGGCCGAAGCCAAGCCCGAGCCGAAGCCAGAACCAAAGCCCGAGCACAAGCCGGAAGTCAAGCCCAAGCCTGAAGTGAAAGCTGAAGCCAAGTCGAAGCCTGAACCGAAGCCAGAGGCCAAAGCAGAGCCAAAACCCAAGCCGACGGAAGTGAAGGCGGCCTCCAGCGAGGACGGCGCCCGCGCCCGCGCCTTGCTCGAAGGCAAGGTGGCCAGCAGCGCCACTGCCACGACGGCCACCGCCGCTGCGACTTCCAAGTCGCCCGCGGCTTCCGACGAGACGGGCCGTTTCGTGGTCCAGGTCGGCGCCTTTGCAGATGCGTCCAAGGCACGCGAAGTTCGGCAAAAGCTCGAAAGCGCCGGTCTGAAAACTTATACCCATGTGGCCAAGACAGCCGACGGCGAACGCACGCGTGTGCGCATCGGCCCCTTCGCCACGCGCGCCGATGCCGATCGCGCAGCAAGCCGCGTCAAGAGCCTGTCGTTGGCGGCTTCGGTGCTCACGCTGTAATCGCCCACGCTGCAGTGGCCTTGCTCGACTGGATCGGTATTGCAGTGCTCGTGGTGTCGGTGTTGCTCGGCTTGATGCGCGGGCTGGTGTTCGAGGTGATTTCGCTGGCGGGCTGGATTGCCGCCTTCTTGTGCGCGCAGTGGTTTGCCGGGCCGGTGGCGGACTGGTTGCCGATTGGTGAGGCCGGTGCCGTGTGGCGCTACCCGGTCGCCTTCGTGCTGGTGTTCATCGCGGTCGCTTTTGCTGTGGGGCTGGTGGCTTCATTGACGCGCCGGATGATCACCGCGGTGGGGTTGCGACCGGTGGACCGCACACTCGGCGCCGCTTTCGGTCTGGTGCGTGGCGCCGTCGCGTTGATGGTGGTGGCGGTGGTGGTTCATTTGTTGGCGTTGAGCGGCGGAGCCTTGTGGAAGGAGTCGCGCGGCGCCATTGTTCTTGATACGGCCTTGCAGGGCGTGAAGCCCGTTTTGCCGGAAAAGTTGGCCAGTTACCTTCCTTGAGAGGATTGTCTCCATGTGCGGAATCGTCGGCGTTGTCAGCAACGCTCCTGTGAATCAATTGCTCTACGACGCCTTGCTGCTGCTGCAGCATCGCGGTCAGGACGCAGCCGGCATCGTGACCTTGCTGGAGCGCAAGTTCTTCATGCACAAGGCCAAGGGCATGGTGAAAGACGTGTTTCGCACGCGCAACATGCGGGCCCTGCCCGGCAACATCGGCTTGGGCCAAGTGCGTTACCCGACCGCCGGCAACGCCTACAGCGAAGAAGAAGCGCAGCCGTTCTACGTGAACGCGCCCTTCGGCATCGTGCTCGTGCACAACGGCAATCTGACCAACGCGCATGCGCTGCGGGCTGAACTTTTCTCGACCGATCACCGCCACACCAACACCGAGAGCGACTCTGAAGTGCTGCTCAACGTGCTCGCGCACGAACTCGAGCGCGCGACGCGCGGCGTGCCATTGCACTCCGAAGAAGTCTTCGCTTCCGTCACCAGCATGCAAAAACGCCTACGCGGTTCGTATGCCGTGGTGTCGATGATCTCCGGACACGGCCTGCTGGCGTTCCGCGATCCGTACGGCATCCGCCCGTTGTGCATGGGACGCAACGCCGATGGCGTGATCATGGTGGCGAGCGAGTCGGTCGCGCTCGAAGGTTCGGGCTTCAAGTTCGAGCGCGACATCGCACCGGGCGAGGCGGTGTTCATCGATCTGCAGGGCCAAGTGCATTCGCGCCAGTGTGCCGAGGCGGCGACCCTCAAGCCGTGTATTTTCGAGTTCGTCTACCTGGCGCGGCCCGATTCGACACTCGATGGCATTTCGGTCTACCAGGCGCGCCTGAACCTGGGCGAAGCGCTGGCCAAGCGCGTGGTGTCGACGGTGCCGCCGAGCCAGATCGACGTGATCATCCCGATCCCGGAATCGAGCCGGCCGAGCGCCACGCAGCTGGCGCATCTGCTCGGCATTCCGTACCGCGAAGGCTTCGTCAAGAACCGCTACGTCGGTCGCACTTTCATCATGCCGGGGCAGGGCATCCGCAAGAAATCGGTCCGGCAAAAGCTCAACGTGATCGCCAGCGAATTCAAAGGGCGCAATGTGCTGCTGGTCGATGACTCGATCGTGCGCGGCACGACGAGTCGAGAGATCGTGCAGATGGCGCGCGACGCCGGCGCACGCAAGGTCTATCTGGCCAGCGCGGCACCGCCAGTGCGCTACCCCAACGTGTACGGCATCGACATGCCGACCAAGGACGAACTCGTCGCACACGACCGCACTATCGAAGAGATCCGCGAACTCATCGGCTGCGATGCGTTGATCTATCAGGACGTGGATGCCATGAAGCGAGCCATCGGTTCGCTCAATCCCAAGCTCGACGGCTTCGATGCCTCGTGTTTCGACGGTGTGTACGTCACCGGCGACATCGACACCGAGTCGATCAACCGCATGAACGGCAGCCGACCGCGGATGGAGGAGACGGAAGAAGACTCCTCGCGGCTCGCGTTACCGAATTTCTCTGAATAGTGCTCCGAATAACCTGCGAAGAAGCGAAAGAATCCGTGACCGATCGATCCTTGCCACCCGGACTGCACCGCGACACGCTGGCCGTGCGCACCGCGTTGCCGCGCAGCCAGCACGGCGAAAACTCAGAAGCCTTGTTCCTCACCAGCGGCTTCGTGCAGCCCGATGCAGAAACATCGATGCGCCGGTTCGCCGGCACCGAAGACGGCTTCACCTACGGGCGCACGTCGAACCCGACGGTTACCAGCTTCGAGCAGCGGCTCGCAGCGCTGGAAGGCACCGAAGCGGCCATCGGCGCATCGACCGGCATGGGTGCGATCCTCATGATGTGCATGGGTCTGCTGAAGATGGGCGATCACGTGATCTGCTCGCGTTCGATGTTCGGTTCTACGCTCAATCTGTTCGCCAAAGAGTTCGCGAAGTTCGGCGTCGAAACCAGCTTCGTTTCGCAGACCGATGTGACCGAATGGCGTGACGCGTTGCGTCCCACCACCAAGCTGCTGTTCGCCGAAACGCCGACCAATCCACTGACCGACGTGTGCGACATCCGCGCGCTCGCAGACCTTGCGCACAGCGTGGGCGCGTTGCTCGCGGTCGACAACTGCTTTTGTTCGCCAGCGTTGCAGCGGCCGACCGAGTTGGGTGCCGATCTGGTGATTCACTCGGGCACCAAGTACCTCGACGGCCAGGGCCGCGTCATGGCGGGCGCGATTTGCGGGCCCTCGCGGTTGATCGTCGATGTGTTCGGGCCGGTGGTGCGTACCGCAGGCATGGCGCTTGCGCCGTTCAATGCGTGGGTCGTTTTGAAGGGCCTGGAGACGCTCGGCATCCGCATGCAGGCGCAGTGCGCGAATGCTTTGGCTGTAGCCGAATGGCTCGAAACGCAGCCGGCTGTTTCGCGCGTCTACTACCCGGGCTTGAAGTCGCATCCGCAGCACGAGTTGGCGATGCGCCAGCAGTCGGGGCAAGGCGGCGCGGTGCTGTCGTTCGACGTGCACGGCGGCGATCCGGAAACGGCGCGTGCCAATGCATTCCATGTCATCAACAGCACGCGCGTCGTCAGCATCGCGACCAACCTCGGCGATACCAAGACGATCATCACGCACCCCGGCACGACCTCGCATGGTCGCCTGACCGAAGCGCAGCGCCAGGCGGCCGGCATCGGGCAGGGCTTGATCCGCCTCGCGGTCGGCCTCGACCATATCGATGACATCAAGACCGACCTGCTGCGCGGGTTCGACACACTCAGTACCTGATCGCCTTCATGACCGGCAAAGTTCGCACCCGCATCGCTCCTTCCCCGACGGGTTTTCTGCACCTCGGCACCGCGCGCACCGCGCTGTATTCGTGGGCCTACGCGCGGCATCACGGCGGTGAGTTCGTGCTGCGGATCGAAGACACCGACGTCGCACGTTCCACGCAGGATTCGACCGACCAGATCCTCGCCTCGATGCACTGGCTCGGCCTGGACTACGACGAAGGCCCGATCTATCAGATGCAGCGGTTGGCGCGCTACCAGGAAGTCATTGCACAGATGCTCGCGGCCGGCACCGCGTACCGCTGCTATTGCACCCCGGCCGAGTTGGAAGAAGTGCGTGAAGCACAACGCGCGCGCGGTGAGAAAACGCTGTACGACGGTCGCTGGCGCCCCGCGGCGGGCAAGGTGCTGCCACCGGTGCCGGAAGGCGTGCCGCCCGTGGTGCGCTTCTGCAATCCGACCAGTGGCGACGTGAGCTGGGACGACCTCGTCAAGGGCGAGATCACCATCAACAACCGCGAGATCGACGACCTGATCATCCTGCGGCCCGATGGTGTGCCGACATACAACTTCGCAGTGGTGGTCGACGATTGGGACATGGCGATCAGCCACGTGTTTCGCGGCGACGAGCACATCAACAACACGCCGTGGCAGATCAACATCTTCAACGCGCTCGGCGCGCCGCTGCCGCGATTCGGCCACGTGCCGGTGATCCTCGGCGACGATGGGCAGAAGCTGTCGAAGCGGCGCGGCGCAGTGAGCGTGACGGCGTACGAAGAGAACGGCTACCTGCCCGAGGCGATGCTCAACTATCTGGCCAGGTTGGGCTGGAGCCACGGCGACGAAGAGCTCTTCACGCGCGAGCAAATGGTGAGCTGGTTCGATGGCTCGCATCTGTCCAAAAGCCCGGCGCAGTGGGACGCGGCCAAGCTGGCCTGGGTCAACGCGCAATACATCAAGGCGAAGCCCGACGATGCGCTCGCCCCGTTGGTTGCGGTGCAGTTGCAAAAGCGCGGCATCGTGGCCGACGATCGGCTGCCTGCGATTTGCGCGTTGTTCAAAGACCGCTGCGACACCACGGTCGTGTTGGCCAACTGGGCTGCGGCGTTCTATGCCGATGTGACACCCGGCGAGGGCGACCGGGTGCAGCATGTGACCGAGGCGATCCGCCCGGTCGTCCTCGCGCTGGCCGACAAGCTTTCTGACGCGACGTGGGACAAGCCTTCGATCGGCGCCGCCATCAAGGAAGTGCTCGTTTCACATGGCATCAAGATGCCCGCGCTCGCCATGCCGGTGCGTGTTTTAACGATGGGAACGGCTCAGACACCATCGCTCGATGCGGTGCTTGCGTTGTTCACTCGCGAAACCGCTGTCGCAAGGTTGAGAGCGGCTTGAGTTTCAAGCTATAATTCGAGGCTCGACACCCGAGGGGGTATAGCTCAGCTGGGAGAGCGCTTGCATGGCATGCAAGAGGTCATCGGTTCGATCCCGTTTACCTCCACCATCAAGGTTGTCGAATCGGAAGTTATCGGATTAGTCCAAGGTTTTGACCCTATCGTCTAGAGGCCTAGGACACCACCCTTTCACGGTGGCTACCGGGGTTCGAATCCCCGTAGGGTCGCCAAATCGGCTTCGGTCGATGAGGCAAAGCAAGTCGTCAGCACTTGGCTCTTCACAGAGTGAACGTTGTCTACCAGGAGTGGTAGTTCAGTTGGTTAGAATACCGGCCTGTCACGCCGGGGGTCGCGGGTTCGAGTCCCGTCCGCTCCGCCAGTATTTTGGGATTTGCCCAATGAAAAAAGCCACCTTCGGGTGGCTTTTTTGCGTCTGCACACCGTCCGAGTTGTATTCGAACCCCTTGGTTGCGCAGCAAAGTAGGTCCAAAATACACAAAACCCCTTCGCCGCTAGCATGGACCGTTATCGAACCATTGCGAACCCTCGTGAGTTGGACCCATCGTTCTCAGTGCCCTGTAAACGATGTGCCGGGCTGTTGCAGGAGTGGAACCGGTTTTGCCCGTTTTGCCTGGAAGATCAGTTCTCGCCGGTCGATGGAGATGCAGAAACAGATGCTGCAGCGGCAACCGAGTCTGCACGCCACATATCTGCGTCCAGTAAAGAGAACGACTCCACCGGACTGGAATTCGCGGACACCGTCCACCCGGGCGCGGCGGAAGTCATCCCATTTTCCGGCCCGGCGGGCAAGGCGCTCAACGCAAAAGGAGACACCGGGATCTCACTGGCCCAGCCCAGCGACTACTGGCAGACAGAAGTGTTGGGCGTTGGGGGTAAGACGGACTGGATGGCGCGGCTACCGCCTAAAAATTTGAAGGCTGGAATCGCCTTGGCGCTGGTAGTGATGGCGGTCGCTTTCTTTGGCTCGGGGCAAGGCTATTTCGACAACCGGAGTGACCTCAAGGTCGGCACCGAGCGAGTGGAGACAGCCTTGAATCGCGGTGATCTGAGGAGTGCCGTCCAGCTTCTCGATGCGATCGAATCAAGTCATCCGGACGACCTCGCTGTCCAATCGCTCAGAGACGCCCTCGATCTGCGCATTCAGGAGCGGTCTACCTCTCGCAGCGAACTGCTGGATGCCACTTCTCGCATGGCGTCCAACGCGTCTGTATCGGATGACTCAGCGCCAGGCGCCCTTGTGACGCCGGACGCACCGACTACCGACCCCCTCGAGCAAGCCACCGGCCCGCTTCGAGCCTCGCAGAAAGAGTGCAGTGTGGCGCTCGCCGCATTGGCACTGTGCCCAAAAGAATAGCCACTCGGAGGGAACCACATGCCCATCAGATTGCTGCTAACAGGCCTGTTGTGGATCTCTGTCGTTCTGTGCGCGACCGCGGCGCCTCGCGCGGAATACAAGATCGTCACCGCGACGAAAACGGGCACGTACATTCAGATTGGCCGTGACCTTGCGACGCTGGTCGCGGAACCCGCCGACATTGCGCTGGAAGTTCTCGAGTCGAAAGGCTCGGCAGAAAACATTCAGAGAATGCGATTCGAGCGGGGAGTCAAGCTGGCGCTGGTGCAGTCAGATGTCTATCAGGCTTTCCTGGACGAAGCCAAGGCCGGCAACACCGACGCCGTGGACATCATCAAGCCTCTGCGCCTCATCATGCCGCTCTATGACGAGGAGATCTATTTCGTCGCGCGCGCCGACTCGCCGCTCAACAGCATTCACGAAATCAAGAACAAGAAGATCGCCGTCGGGCCCTTGGGAAGCGGCACCGCCCTCACGTCGAGAACGCTGTATCAGCTGATGTTCGGGGAGCCACTGCCGCCTGCCAACACGCAGTATTTGACCAACGAAGAAGCGCTGGCCAAGCTCACAGTCGATAAGTCGATCGACGTCGCCATCATTGTCGCGGGGCAGCCGGCCAAGCTATTCACCGACATGAAAGCCGAAGCCCGCAATTACATCAAGATTCTGAAGCTGGACGATGCGGCACCCGAGGCTGCACGCGCAAAAAAAGCCTACTTTCCCGCTGTGATACGAGCCGCGAGCTACTCGACCTGGCTCAAGGAAGACGTGCCCACATTGACCGTCAAAGCTTACCTCGTCACCTACGACTACGGGCTGCAGTCGACAGTCATTAACCTGAATCGCTTCGCCGAGTCACTTTGTGCCAACTTCGACAAGCTGCAGGCCAACGGGCACCCCAAATGGAAACAGGTGCGACTGGAGCTTCCGCCACTGAACCAGGGGTGGCGCTATTACGCGCCAATGGAAAAGCGGATGCGCGCATGCATTGCGAAGCGCAGCACCGTCGGATTCGCTTCCGCTGGCGGGACGACGCCAGCGTCCAAGAACTGCACCGAGCAAGAACTGGTGCTGGGCATCTGCAAGCGCTGAGTCGGAATTCCGCCGGCCGCTAGGTCTGCCGCACGACTGCTAGAGACTGTTCCCGAGCACCACATAAACCGTTAACCCGGTAACCATCGTGAGATGCAACGCGAACACAGCCCTCTTCTCGCGGGGCGTCATTAAAAATGCGGGCACACCTATAAGTACCGTCAAGATGGCGAGAGGAACGAGCGGATTCATAAAGCCGTGCGTGACCCGGATCACCGGGCCGATGAGGAAACCGGATCTGCCGCTACTTTTTACAGAAGCGACGGATCGAATCCCCACATTTTGACGGCTGGCGAGTCGTTACTTAGGCAAAAGAACTTTGTCGACGACGTGAATGACGCCGTTGGATTGCTTCACGTCGGCGATCGTCACGTTTGCCGTGCTGCCGTTTTCGTCGGTGATCATGACTTTCTTGCCACTCGATTTGGCTGTCAGCGTGCCGCCCGACACGGTCTTCAGCGAGGCCGTTCCCTTGCCGTCCTTGATGGCCTTCATCAGCATCTTCGAATCCATATTCCCGGCGACGACGTGGTAGGTCAGGATAGTGGTCAGCTTTTCCTTGCTCTCAGGCTTGAGCAACGTGTCGACCGTTCCGGCGGGCAGGGCGGCAAAAGCCTTGTTGGTCGGTGCGAAAACGGTGAACGGGCCTGGGCCTTTGAGCGTGTCGACCAGACCGGCTGCCTTGACGGCCGCGACGAGCGTCGTGTGGTCCTTGGAATTGACCGCGTTGTCGATGATGTCCTTGGTCGGGTACATCTTCGCGCCACCCACGGTCACCTGGGCGATGGCGGAGACTGCGCCGGCAGCCATGGCAACGGCGAGGGTGATGGAAGCGAAGCGGTGTAGATTGCGTTGCATTGGAGGAATCCTCTCGAAGTAGGCCGTCGCAAAGATGTGCGACAGCGCTTACTCATACGGTCCCCGGGGCCAATTGGATTCGCTCGACTGATCAGGACGCCGCAAGAGATTCACTGGAATCGAAATCCAGTTCGACCTTGGCTCCGTTCGGGTCATGGCAAAAGAGCTGCCAGGTGCCGGACCCGACTTGTTGCCCCAGCTCGTATTTCCATCCGCGCTGATCGAAGCGGGCCTTGACCTCGCTTAGACCTTCCGCCGTGAACGCCATGTGATCGATCACGCCTGTGCGCTGCGCCGGCACCGGTCGGCCGAAGTACATGTGCAGTACCGCCTGTGCGCCGGTGCCATACAGCCAGGCGCCAGGAAAGCCGAGGTCCGGCCGATGGCCGACGTGCAAACCGAGCAGGCCGCAATAAAAGTCCAGCGTCTTCCCTTCGTCCTCCGCGGTCACGGTGAAATGGTTCATTCCGACGATCATCTTTGTCTCCGTTCCAGTTGGTTATGTAACGAGCACCAGTGCACCAACGCTGCCACGCGACTCCAGCCGTGCGTGCGCCTGCGCCGCTGACTCAAGCGAAAAGCGCTCGATCACCGGCCTTTTGATGACGCCATCGGCCAATGCGTTCCACACCCGTTGCGCGCGATCGGCCAACTGCCCGGGGGCTGAGACGTAGTCGAACACCACGGGTCGCGAAAAGCTGAGCGACTTGGCGCCGAGCGTGTCCGACGACAGCGCCGTCAACGCGCCGCTGGCTTGGCCCAGGCTGATCCAGTGGCCGCGACTCGCGAGCGATGCGAGGTTCTCATCGCGCGCCGCTTCGCCGAGCCCGTCGATCAATAGATCGACGCCACCGCAGGCATGTTGCACCGCATCCGCAAAGCGGTAGTCGCGCGTGACGATGACATGCTCGCAGCCGTGATCGCGCGCGACGCGGGCCTTGGCCTCGCTCGACACCGTGCCCACCACGGTCGCGCCGAGGTGACGCGCCCATGCACATAGCAACAGCCCGACGCCGCCCGCTGCAGCGTGAACGAGGATGCGCGTGCCGCGTTGCACGCGTCCCAAGTCATGGAGCAAGTAGTCGGCAGTGATGCCCTTGAGCAGCAGCGCTGCGGCGACGTCGTCTTCGATGGCGGGCGGCAAGCGCACCACCCATTCCGCCGGCACCGAGCGCACGCCGCAGTAGGCGCCAGGCACCGGACCGAGGTAGGCGACGCGGTCGCCCGCAAAAAAGCCATGGACGTTCTCGCCGACATCGAGCACGCCACCGGCGGCTTCCATGCCAGGCACGCCGGGCGACTCTCCGGACACCGGCAGCATGGAGGGAATCCAGCCGCGCCGCAAATACACGTCGATGAAGTTGATGCCGATGGCGCGCTGCTGGATGCGAACTTCGCCGGCGCGCGGTGCTGCGGCCTCGCCGCTTTGCGGCTGCAGCACGTCCGGGCCGCCGTAGTGCGAGACGCCGACACGGCGCGTCGACACGGGCAAAGCGCGAGGCAACGAAGACGTCGTGTTGCCGCCTCGATGAAGGTCACCGCCCTGCTGAAGATATCGCCGCAGATTGACGAAGCCGGCCTCGTACACGCCTTGCGCCACCGTTTCGCGCAGCTCGCGTTCGCGACCTGGCGGCGTGCCAAAGGTCGACTCCCAATGCCAGAAGGTCCGGCGGCCGTCGGTCACCGGCTTGAGGGTGAGCGTCGCCACATAGCGTTGCAACGGCAAGGTCGCCTCGACGATGCAGTAAGTGCTCTTGTGATCGTTGTCGGACAGCGTCAGCAACTGCTCGCGGATTCGGTTGCCGTCTTTCAGCGTGAAACTCCTGACGCAGCCTACCTGGTCGCCGCGATCGTTGCCTTCGATGCGACTCGACTCAACCACGGCGTGCCATTCGGCATGGCTGTTGAAGTCGCGCAGCACGGCCCACACGCGCTCGATCGGTGCATCGATGACGGTCGAGCGGACGACCTTCTGAAGCATCAGCGACTACCGAAGTGGCGCTTCAAAGCATCGAAGCCGCCCTGAAAAACACCGCCGCCTATCGACTCGGTCAACTCGCGCTCACGGTCCTCGTCGCAGTCGAATTCAGCGCTCCATTCGGCGAAGCAACGCGTGCCGTCGGTTACCGGCGTCAGCTTGAGCGTGGCGGTGTAGTCGGTCACGCCCATCGGGCTTTCGAGGATCTCGTAGGTGCAGCTGTAGTCATAGTCGGACAGGGCGAGCAGGCGCTCGCGGATCGCGCCGCCATCGCGCAAATGAAAGTGCCGGATACAGCCGACACGATCGGCCGGCTGGCCGTTCTCGATCCGGCTGTCCGCGATCAGCGGATGCCACTGCGGCATGCCGTTGAAATCACGGACGCGCGACCAGACACTGTCGGCGCTCGCATCGATCACGCTGGAAACGTAGACATTCACCATGCGCTGCTCCTCTTAGTCCTGCTTGGCCTTGGATGCGTTCGACGGTAGCGCAGCATGCGAGCCGCTCACATTGCCGACCAGCTTCTGGATGTCGCCGCCCTCGATGCCGATTTCGCGCAGCAACTGGTCGACCAGCGGTGCCTGCGCCCGGAAGCGCAGCGCAGAGTTGACCAAACCATCGGCCAGGCCGACGCCATCGCCATCGCGCCCACCACCGCTCGACGACCCGCCGAAGCCGTCGACCTGCAGGATCTTGATGCCCTCGATGCGCTCCATCGGTCTCACAGATTCGCGGATGATCCCCTCCGCTTTTTCGACCAGTCGCATGCGCAGCGCCGACATGCGCGCCTCGGGCGTGAGCATGTTGTGCGCTTCATTCATCAGGCGCGCCGCCTCAGCTTCGATCTCGGCACGGATGCGCAACGCCATCGATCGGATCTTGTCGGCATCGGCATCCGCTTCGGCCTGCGCGCGGATCGACGCGCCGCGGTTGGCGCTGGCATCGCTCTCCGCTTGCGCCGCCGACGTGAGCCGCAAAGCATCTCGCTCCGAGATCAATGCAGCCGCGATCAGCTCGATGGCTTTCTTGCGCTCGGCCATCTCGACCTCGCGCGCGGTGAACACTTTCTCTTCTGCCGAAACGGCTTGCGCCCGCGCCAGCTCGGCTTCTGCCTGGGCCTCGCTCTGTGCCTTGCTTTCGCGTGCGACCGCGATCGAGCGCTGTTGTTCGGCCAGCTCCAGCGACATGCGCCGCTCCAGTTCGGCGCTCTGAATGGCGCGCTCCTTGCCGATGCGACCTTCTTCGATCGTCTGTTCGGAGCGGATACGCGCCGCGTCGATGCTCTGCTTGGCGGCGATCTGTGCGCTCTCTGCATGTTGCTCCCGCTGTGCCCGTTCGACCGCCACTTCGGAGCGCTGACGCGAGCGCGCCATCTCGACTTCGCGCTGCTGTGACAGCCGCGCGTGTTCGCTCTCGCGATCGATTTCGAGCGACAGCTTCTCGGCTTCGAGATTCTTGTTGCGGATGGCGATCAACGTGTCCTGTTCGACGTCGTTGCGCTGCTTCTTGCGGTGCTCGATCTGCTCTGTCAGCCGCGTCAAACCCTCGGCGTCGAAAGCGTTGCTCGGGTTGAAGAACTCCATGCCGGTCTGGTCGAGCTGCGTGAGCGAAGCGGCTTCGAGCTCCAGGCCGTTGTTGGTGAGATCTTCGGCCACCGCTTCGCGCACGCGCTTCACGTAAGCGCCGCGCTTTTCGTGTAGCTCTTCCATGGTCATCTCTGCCGCCGCGGTGCGCAGTGCATCGACGAACTTGCCCTCGACCAGCTCCTTGAGCTGATCGGGCTCCATAGTGCGCAGGCCCAGCGTCTGCGCGGCCACTGCCACCGAATCGGCATTGGCAGCCACCCGCACGTAGAACTCGGCGATCACGTCGACACGCATGCGGTCCTTGGTGATGAGTGCCTTGTCGCGGCCACGGCTCACCTCGATGCGCAGCGTGTTCATGTTGACCGGTATCACGTCGTGCACGATCGGCAGCACGAAGGCGCCGCCGTCGAGCACCACCTTTTGCCCGCCCAAGCCGGTGCGCACGAAGGCGCGCTCTTTCGAGCTGCGCAAATAGAGCCAGTGAAGCAGCCAGACCGCGATGGCGACGACGATCGCGACAACGATCAGCCCGAGGATGAAACTACCGAATTGGGAACCTGACATGGACATCGTCTCCTGTTATCGCGTGATCTCGACAAAGCGTCGCGTGGTGTCGGTGAGCGCCGTCTCCGTCGGCAAGCGCTCCATCGAACTGGCGCCGTAGAAGCCGTCGCATGCGCGGCACTGTGCAAGCACGTACTGCGCATCTTTCGGCGTGGCGATCGGGCCGCCGTGGCACAGCACGATGGCCTCGGGGTTGACTTCGCGTGCCGCTGCCGCCCAGCGGTCGATGCGGGGTACGCAGTCGGCCAGTGTCAGCGCCGTCTCGGCCCCGATGGCGCCGCCGGTGGTGAGCCCGAGGTGGCACACGACGATGTCGGCCCCGGCGCCGGCCATGGCGCGCGCTTCGTCTTCGTTGAAGACATAGGGCGTCGTCAGCAGATCGAGCGCATGAGCGCGGGCGATGAGATCGACTTCGAGCGCGTAGCCCATGCCGGTCTCTTCGAGGTTGGCGCGAAAGGTGCCGTCGATGAGTCCGACCGTCGGAAAGTTCTGCACGCCCGAGAAGCCGAGCGTGATGAGCCGGCCCAGGAACTCGTCGGCGATCATGAAAGGATCGGTGCCGTTGACGCCGGCCAGCACCGGCGTGTGCTTGACCACCGGCAGCACCTCGCGCGCCATCTCGCACACGATCTCGTTGGCGTTGCCATAGGCCATCAACCCCGCCAGCGAGCCGCGGCCGGCCATGCGGTAGCGCCCCGAGTTGTAGATGACGATGAGGTCGATGCCGCCGGCCTCTTCGCACTTGGCCGACAGGCCGGTGCCGGCGCCCCCGCCGATGAGCGGCTTGCCCGACTCGATCTTGGCGCGGAAGCGTTCGAGCAATGTCGATCTTGCGATGCGTGGCATGGTGTTCGGTCTCCCTTGGTTTTTGGTTCTGGCTTATTCGATTCAGGCGCGTCGCGCGTCGACCGGCGTGCGCGACACCTCGTGCCATGCGGCCACGAGCGCGGCAGAAAAAGCTTCGTCGTTGATGTGCAGCGGCAAGCGTTGCAGACGCCGGTCGGGCCCGGCGCGGAACCCTGCTTCGATGGTCGAGAACAGCATGCGGTCGGCCTCGGGATCGTGAAATGGCTGGCCGGCCTTGTCGATCGCGGAGACGCCGCCTTCGGGAATCAGAAAGCGCACGGGCCCGCGCATGGCGTTGAGCTTGGTCGCGATGAATTCGCCGATGGCGCGGCAGTCCTCGACCGTGGTGCGCATCAACGTCACGGTCGTGTTGTGGCGGTACAGTTTGCGCGCCTTGAAGCGCTCAGGCACCGTGTCCCACGCGCCAAAATTCACCATATCGAGCGCGCCGCACGAGCCGACATAGGGCAGCGTTTGGCGGGCGAACACGTCGAGCCGGGTCGGGCCCGCCGACAGCACGCCGCCGACGATCTCGTCCGCCACTTCCGTGGTCGAGACGTCGATCACGCCGGCCAGCAAGCCCGACTCCGCGAGCTTTTCCATCGACTGGCCACCGACGCCGGTCGCGTGGAATACCAGGCAGTCGTAGCTTTCTTCGAGCGCCTTGGTCACGGCCTGCACGCAGGGCGTGGTCACCCCGAACATGGTGAGTCCCACGGCCGGCCGGGTGATGGCGGACACTGCCGGCGGATGCGCGACCATGCCGGCCAGCGCATTCGCTGCATTCGCCAGCACGCTCTCGCTGATTCGATTGATGCCCTGCACGTCGGTGACCGAATACATCATGCAGATGTCGCTCGGTCCGACGTAGGGGCGCGTGTCGCCGCTGGCCATGGTCGAGACCATCATCTTGGGCAAGCCGATCGGCAGTGCGCGCATGCCTTGCGTTGCCATCGAGGTGCCGCCGGAGCCGCCTGCAGAAATGACCCCGCCGATGTCGCGACGCGTGCGCACGAAAGCTTCGAAGGCGAGCCCCATCGCTTCCGTCGCACGTCCGCGGTCATTGCTGAACACGGCCGACTCGCCGTCGGGGTGATGACGCGCAACCTCGCGCGGATGCATGCTGGCCGGCGACGGCTTGCCCGAGGTCGACAGATCGACCGTGACGACACGCAAGCCGAGCTTTTCGATGCACTGGCGCAGAAAGCCGAGCTCGCGTCCCTTGGTGTCGAAGGTGCCCACGACATAGGCGGCGCGGTCGCTGCTGGCAGCCACCGGAAAGTCGAAGACGGCGGTATGGCCCCCTCTCCCGTTAGCGGTAGAAGGTTGGGGTGAGGGTCGATGCGAAGGCGACGGCGATGCGGAAGACGGCGACATCGCCTCCCGCGAAATATCCGTCACCGCCGCCGCAGTCCCCCCAGCGTTCCATCGCGTAAAACCGCGCACCGTCGCCGGCGCCAAGTCGCTGAGCGATGGCGCCCCATCGCCATGCGCACGCCGGACGGTGAAGACCTGCGTGCCGGTCGATGGCGCCGCACCGGCCGCCGGCAACTCCGCATCGAGTTCATCCCCGTGACCGCCCGAGCGCACACCCAGCAGTCGCTCCTGTAACTCGCGGTCCGCGGCAAGTGCCGCCGCCGGCATCTCCTGCGCGATGCGGCCATTGACCATCAAGCCGATCCGGTCCGCCACGGACAGTGCGACGCCCAGGTTCTGCTCGATCAGCAGCACCGCGATGCCGTCCGCCGCCAGCTCGCGCAGCGCCTGCGCAACCTGCTCGACGATCACCGGCGCGAGTCCTTCGGTCGGCTCGTCCATGACCAGCAGCTTCGGGTTCAGCAACAACGCGCGGCCGATCGCCAGCATCTGCTGCTCGCCGCCGGAGAGCTGCGCGCCGCCGTTGCTGCGCCGTTCCGCCAATCTCGGAAACATCGTGTAGACCCGGTCGACGTCGCGACGTCGGCTCGCCACCAGCCGCAGCGTTTCGTCGACCGACAGCGAAGGCCAGACGCGGCGACCTTGTGGCACGTAGGCGATGCCACGCTTCGTGATCTCGTTCGGCGCCATGCCGAGGATCTCTTCGCCGGCAAAGCGAATGCTGCCCCGCGCCGGAACCATGCCGGTGATCGCGTTGCACAGCGTCGTCTTGCCCATGCCGTTGCGGCCCACGATGCCGAGCACGCCGCGCTCCAGCGTGAGGCTCACGCCCTGCAACGCATGGGCGCGGCCGTAGTACACGTCGAGCCCGTCGATGACGAGCGCCGTCGATTTGTTGGCCGCTGCATCGCGATCACCGCCGAACCAGGCCATCAGTGCTTGCTCCCCATGTAGATCGCCTGCACTTGTGCGTCGTTCTCGATCTCGTCCGGGCTGCCGGTGCGCAGCACACGACCGTTGTGCATGACGGTGACACGGTCGACCACGCGCAGTGCGATGTCGAGGTCATGCTCGATCAGCACGAAGCTCATGTGCGCCGGCAGCGAGGTCAGCAGTGCAACGAGTTCGCGACGTTCCGCGGGCGAGAGGCCGGCAGCGGGTTCGTCAAAAAGGATGAGTCGCGGCGCACCGGCGAGTGCCATGCCGATTTCAAGCTGGCGTTGCTGGCCATGCGCCAGGTTGGCCACGCGCTCGTCGGCGATGTGGCTCAGCCGCGACCGATCGAGCAAGTCGTCGGTCGCGCGTGTCGAAGGGTGCCCGGCGCCCGCGCGCCGAAAGCTGAAACGGCCGCTGGCGACGCCGCGCACCGCGAGAAAAAGGTTGTCCCGCACCGTCAGGTCGCGGAACAAAAGCGAAGACTGATAGGTGCGCCGCATACCCTTGCGAATGCGGTCTTGCGGAGCGAGGTCGGTGATGTCTTCGCCGAAGAAATAGATGCGACCGGCGGTCGGTGGAAAGTCGCCGGTGATCGCATTGAAGAGTGTGGTCTTGCCGGCGCCGTTCGAGCCGAGCACTGCGTACTTCTGGCCGGCCGTGACCGTGAGCGACACGTCGTCGACCGCGCGCAACGCGCCAAAGGCGCGCGTCACCCCGTCCAGCCGCAGCGCGTCGCCCGAGAGCAGCTGCGCGCCGTCGCGGCTGCTCGCAGCGGGGCCACGCACTGTGGCGCGGCGGAGCGGGGTGATCGTGGCCATCTTTAAAGCTTCAAGTCCTGCAGTCCGGCACGTCGCGCGTGCCCAGGCCCATCTTCTTGAACTCAGCTTCCGGCAGACCCAGCGTCTGCGAGATGTTAGGTACCGACTTCACGACCTTGTTGTAGAACGAGCCGTCGGCAGCCTTGGCCACTTCGGTGATGTAGGTCGTGCCGACGCCGTTGCGGTTGGCGTCGATCTTCACTTCACCTGCCGGCCCCTTGAAGTTGGTCTTTTGCAGCGCATCGCGATACGCCTTCTGCCCGCCGGAGAGATCGCCCTTGACGACGTCGAGCGCATCGAGCGTTGCCTTGGTATTGATGTAGTACAGGTACGCGAAGAGGGAAGGGCTCGGGAAGCCGTCCTTGAAAGTGGCCTTGTAGTCGGACACGAACTTCTTCCACTCCGGCGTGTCGATCGAGTCGGCCATCGGGCCGGCGGAAGCCGTGCCCAGCAACGACTCACGGCGCTTGCCCTTGAAGTTGAGAACAGTCTGGTCGACCGTGATGGAGCCGCCGATCATCGGCTTGTCGCCACCGGCCTGTTCGTATTGCGTCAGGAAGTTGACTGCGTCGGAACCGCCCAATACGACGACCAGGGCGTCGATGTTTTTCGGGATCTTGGCGATGACCGACGCATAGTCCTTGGTGCCCAGCGGCACCCACGCCTTGTCGATCACCTTGCCGCCCTTGGCGCAGTAGCTCGCCATGAAGCCTTGCACCTGCGAATAGGGGAAGCCGTAGTCCTCGGCGATGAGGAAGGTCCGCTTGTAGCCCTTGGCCAGCGCGTGCTCGCCGAGGCCCACCATCCACTGCGCGCCTTCGGTGTTGAAGCGATAGAAGTTGGGCGCAGGGTCTTGCAGCGTGGCAGCCTGTGCGCCGGCCGAGCCGTTGATGAAGGTGACGTTGGGCTGCGTCTTGGCGTAGTTCTTGACCGCGATGCCTTCGTCGCCCGACAGCGGGCCAATCATGATCTGCACCTTGTCCTGCTCGACTGCCTTGCGCGTCGAGTTGACGGCCTTGTCGGGTGTCGCGTCCGACGACACCTTGATGAACTCGATCTTCTTGCCGCCGGCCATGCCGTTCTTTTCCTTCAGCGCCAGGTCGGCACCGCGCATGCCGTCTTGCCCGGGTGCCGCGAACGGGCCTTCGAGCGAGGCCAGCAGGCCGATCTTCAAGACCTCTTGCGCCTGGGCCATGCCCGCGAGGCCGGCCATGGCCAACGCCGCTGCGGCACCGACGAGGCTGCGCGCGAATATCTTCTTGTGCTCTTGCTTAACCGTCATGTCTCGCTCCTGTTGTGGTTTTCGAATGCGGCCTCTGCCGCGGCTGGGGACCTCGACCCGACAGGCGACTGCGCAGGTGTTGCCACAAGCCCAGCAAGCCGTCGGGTGAGAACAGGACGATCGCGAGGAAGACCCCGCCGATCACAAGATTGAAGCGCTCGCGGTCGACCAGGTCGATGGCGAAGTTCTGCAAAAGTACGAAGACGACAGCGCCAATGAACGCGCCGATCGGATGCTTCATGCCGCCGAGCACGGCGATGATGAGGATGTTGATCATCGCGCCGATACCGACGGTGCCTGGCGAGATGCGGCCGTTGTACCAAACCAGCAGCACGCCGCCGACGGCCGCCAGAAAACCCGCCACCGCATACGCCGCCACGCGGTGCGCGGTCACGTTGTAGCCCAGCGCCTGCATGCGCCGTGGGTTGTCGCGGATGCCTTGCAGCGCTATGCCGAAGGGTGCGCGAACGAGGTGCTTTACCAGGAAGTAGCCCGCGACCGAACAGGCCAGCACCAGGAAGTAGAACGGCATCGGCTCGCGCAGGTCGAGCCCGAAGACGATCGGCGCGGCGAGTTTGCTGAAGCCCTGGAAGCCGTTGAAGAGCGTGTAGTTCTGTTGCGCCAGATAGAAGAATGCGACACCCACCGCCAGCGTGATCATGATGGTGTAGATGCCTTCAGTGCGCACCGACAGCCAGCCGATGGCCGCGGAGAACATCGTCGACAGCGAGAGCGCCGCGATCACCGCCAGCCACCACGGCCAGCCCAGGCTGATTGCCGCGTTGCTGCTCGTACCGATGATCGCGACCAGGTAGGCGGCAAAGCCGGCCACCGTCATTTGCGCCAGCGACACCATGCCGCCGTAGCCGCCGAGGAAGGTCAGCGACAGCGCGACCAGACCGAGCGCGAGCGATTGCGCGCCAATCTGGAAGGTGAAGAACGGCGTGGCGAAGAACGGGTAGAGCAGCACCAACGCGGCAACCAGCACATGGCGCCAGCGCACCGGGCGGAACAGCACGCGCAGCCAGCGCGGGAGGTCGCCGTGCGCGGGCAGTGGTTCGGCCGGGCGTGTGGTGCTTGTGGTGCGCGTGGTGCTTGTGGCACGTGGCAGCACCGCGACACCGGCGGTCGGCGACTTCATCGCCCGTCGCCACTGCGAAGCGCTCATGCGGCTTTCCCCATCAATCCACGCGGCTTGAACGCGAGCGCGACGACCATGATCACGAAAGTGAAGACCACGCTGTAGGTCGGCGCATAGGCGAGGCCGAATTGCTCCGCCAGGCCGATGAGCAATGCACCGATCGCAGCGCCGACCACGCTGCCCATGCCGCCGACGATGACCACGACCAGCGAAGCCAGCAGGTAGCGCGTGTCCTCGCCCGGCGAGATCGACAGGGCGGTGCCGCCCACCACGCCGGCCAACCCGGCGAGCCCGGCACCGATCGCGAAGGTCAGCGCGAACACCAGTTGAACGTTGACGCCCGCCGCGGCCAGCATGCCGCGGTCGTCGACGCCGGCGCGGATCATCATGCCGATGCGCGTGCGCGCCAGCAGCAGCCAGAGGCCCACGCCGATGACGATCGATGCCAGCAACACGAACAGTCGGTAGGTTGGAAACTTGGCGACAAGAGGAAGGGTGGTCGAGCCGTAGATCCACGCCGGCGGATCGAAGGTGTAGATCTCGGCGCCCCAGATCCAGAGCATCAGATCGGCGAAGACGATCGACAGGCCGATGGTCACCAGCGTCTGGCGCAGGTCTTGTCCCTGCATGTGACGGAACACCAGCAACTGCATCAGCAGCCCGAGGATCGCCGACGCGAGAAACCCGGCAATCACTGCGAGCACCCACGAGCCCGTGTGCTCGCCGACGAACCAGCCGACATAGGCGCCGAAAAGGTAGAGCGAGCCGTGCGCGAGGTTCACGTTGCGCATCAGGCCGAACACCAGCGTGAAGCCACTCGCGACCAGAAAGTAGAGCGATGCCAGCGTGAGGCCGTTGAGCAGCGTCTTGAAGTAGAGCGGGTAGTTGTCGGAGATGGCCCAGACCGAAAACACCGCGATCGGCACGCCGAAGATTAGCCAGAGCGCGAGCGACTTGCGATTCATGCGCGCCATGCCGTTCATGCGACGCGTTCCCAGGCACGCTCGGACGCGATGTCCGGCGCCTTGGCGAACACGCCGTCTTTCATCACCGCGAGGATGCGCTTGGGGTCGCGCAGGATCGACAGGTTGGCCAGCGGGTCGCCGTCGATCAGGAGCATGTCGGCCAGATAGCCATCCTTGATGACGCCGAGTTCGTCGGGCTGCATCATGATCTGACCGCCGTAGAGCGTGGTCGAACGGATGGCTTCCATGGGAGTGAAGCCGAGGTACTTGACGAAGAACTCCAGGTCGCGCGAGTTCTGCGTGTGGGGCGTAAAGGCGAAACCGTAGTCGCCGCCCGGCAGCACGCGAATGCCACGCTTGTGCATTTTGGAGAGCGACTCGAGCGCGGCGTCCCATTCGATCTGGTAGCCCATGTCGGTCGCCATCGCGTTGGTGATGCCGAACGCTTCTGCCTCGTGCAGCATCGCGTAGAGGATGGCGATTCCCGGTGCGACGAAGACCCGGTCTTTCGCGGCTTCGAGCATGTCGAGCGCTTCGTTGTCGACGAAGCTGGCGTGGTAGATCAGATCGATGCCGTGCCGCAACGCCTGCTTGACGCTGTCTGACGAGCGGGCGTGCGCGATGCCGCGCTTGCCGCGGATCTTGACTTCGCGCATGGCCGCGGCGACTTCTTCATCGAGCATCCAGGTCGTCTCCGATGGCGACTGCGGCGTGAAGTTATCGCCCGACAGATTGAGCTTGACCGAGTCGACGCCGTATTTCAAAAACATCCGCACGGCCTTGCGCATTTCGTCCGCACCCGAGATGTTCACGCCGAAGCTGAACTCCGGGAACGGCAGGTGCGGCAAGGTCTCGTCGCCCAGCCCGCCGAGCACCGTGATCTCCTGGCTGGCGGCCAGGTAGCGCGGTCCGGGGATCTGGCCCGAGTTGATCGCGTTGCGGATCACCACGTCGAGCCGCGGCTTGGCGCAGGCCGCGCCGACGCACGAGGTAAAGCCGGCTTCGAGGTATCGCTTCGCGACCTTGGCGCACCACAGCACGTGCTCTTCGAGCGGCAGGGTTTGGATGGCCGAGAGCGTGGCGGCGTCGTTCCACGAAAAGTGCGTGTGGGCCTCGCACATGCCAGGCATCAACGTGGCGCCTGCGCCGTCGATCACGGTGGCGCCGCCCGGCGCGATCGGTGCCGTACTGCGACCGACCTGGCGAATGCGGTTGCCGCGCACAAGCACGCTGCCGCTGAAAGGGTTCTGTCCGGTGCCATCGAGGATGCGGACATTGGTGAAGACGACGTCAGTCATGACCTTCTCCTCTCACTGGGCTGAGCGAGTGCTTCATGCGGTCGCCCAGCGGGTGGTGCGGGCCGAGCGCATCGGTGGCGCGCGGTGAAACTCGCCGTCTTTCATGACGGCCATGATTCGCGACTTGTCCTGCAGCACGGTGATGTCGGTCAGCGGGTCGCCATCGATGAGAAGGATGTCGGCGAAACAGCCTTCACGGATGTAGCCGATCGTCTTGCCCATCTTCATCATCGGCCCGCCCCACGCAGTGGCGGACAGCAGCGCTTCCATCGTGCTCATGCCCACGTACTTGACGAAGTATTCGAGGTCTTTGGCATTGGTGCCGTGCGGCGTCCATGCAAAGCCGTAGTCGCCGCCGGGCAGGATCCGGACGCCGCGTTTGCGCAGCGCGCGCATGCTTTCGACCGCGGCATCGAGCTCGCGGTGGTAGCCCATCTTCATCGTGACCTCTTTGGTCAAACCCCATTGGCTCGCGTTGTGGCAGGTGTTGATGAGCCATGCCAGACCGGGTGCGATGAAGTGCTCGGTCTTGTGGGCTTCGAGCAGGTCGAGCGCCTCGCTGTCGGCGAAGCTCGCGTGGTAGATCACCTCGATGCCCTGCGTCACGCATTGCTTGATGGCCCAGGTGGAGCGCGCGTGGGCCGCGACGCGTTTGCCCCAGGCCTTAGCCTCTTGCACGCAGACGCGGATCTCTTCTTCGGTGAACTGGCTCATCTCGCTCGACATGCCGGTAATCGACTCGCCAGACAGATTGATCTTTACCGAGTCGACGCCCCACTTGGCCATCATGCGGACGCAACGGCGCATCTCTTCGGCACCGCTCACGACGGCGCCGAACGCGAACTCCGGCTGCGGCAGATGCGGCTGCGTGCTGTCGCCGAGTCCGCCTGGCACGGTGATCTCTTGTCCAGCGGCGAGGTAGCGCGGGCCGATGATCGTGCCGTCGGCGATCGCATTTCGGATCACCACATCGAGCCGCGGCTTGGCGGCTGCCGCACCAACGCAGCTGGTCCAGCCCATGTCGAGGTACTTCTTCGCGACCTCGGCGCACCACAGGATGTGCTCTTCCGGCGGCATGCGCTGGATCGCGTCCAGGCTCGGCTGGTCGTTCCAGGAAAAGTGCGTGTGGGCCTCGACCATGCCCGGCATCAGGAAAGCGCCGGCACCGTCGATGACCTGCGCGCCGTGAATGGGCGCCTGCGGTGCGCCGTGGGCGGTCTTCACGACGCGCGAAATGCGGTTGCCTTGCACCAGCACGTCGCCGGAGAAGGGCGCCTCGCCGCCGCCATCGAAGACACGCACGTTGGTGAAAAGAACGTCTGCCATGGCCGGCTCCTACTGGATGCGTTGGACGCGGTCGTGCGTCGCAAGAAATTCGCGCAGTTCGCGCTGGCATTCGTCGGGCCGCTCGACGGGTGTCCAGTGGCCGCATTTGGGCAGCACCACCACGCGCTTGCTGGCCGCGCGGTGCAGCCGGTCGGCCATGGCGCGCACGGCTTGCGGCGGCGCCACACCGTCTTCGTCGCCGGTCACCAGCAGCACGGGTGCTTCAATCTGTTCGACAGCGGCAGCTTGTGCTCCGGCCAGTGCTTCGCAGCTGCGTGCATACGCGTCGCCCTCCTGCCGCATGAGGCTCTCCCGCACGAATGCGACCACCACCGGCAGCCGTTGCCGCGTGTCGGCGGAGATGGCGGCCTGCAGCAGTGTCTGCGTGATCTCCTGCATGCCCGCAGCACCTTCGCGGGCCTTGGCAGCACGCGCATGCATTGCCGTGCGAGCCGCATCGGGCGGGGCGATGAGCGGGCCGAACAAAGCGACGCTCGCGACGAGCTTCGGATGTGCCGCGGCGATGTGCTGGCACACGATGGTGCCCATCGAATGGCCGACCCAATGCGCGCGTGTGATGCCCAAGCGATCGCAGATGCCGAGCAGCGTTTCGACATAGCGTTCGATCGAAAGAGCGCCTTCGACGCTTTGCGACCGGCCACTGCCGGGCAGGTCGACCCGCACCACGCGATGCCGCGCCAGCGCCGGCATCAGCGGCGTGTAAGTGTTGGAGCTGCCGCCCAGGCCGTGCACGCAGACCACGACAGGGCCGTCGCCTTCTTCTTCCACCGCAACGCGGTCGATGAGATGGAATGTCATGGCGATGTCGGTGTTGTCATTCGAAGCGGTTCTCGATGACGCCGACGCCGTCGATCTCGACGCGCACGACGTCACCCGAGCGCAGCCATTGCGGCGGCTTCATTCCCATGCCGACACCCGATGGCGTGCCGGTCGCGATGACGTCGCCGGGGTACAGCGTGATGCCGCGCGAGCAGGTTTCGATGAGCGTGGGGATGTCGAAGATCATGTCGCGCGTCTGGCCGTCTTGCCGCAGGGTGCCGTTGACCCAGCCGCGCACGCGGGTGGCGCAACCATCGACCTCGTCGGCCGTGACGATCCACGGTCCCATCGGGCAGAAGGTGTCGAAGCTCTTGCCCAGGCCCCATTGCTGGTGGCGCATCTGCACGTCGCGTGCGGTCACGTCGTTGACGATGGTGTAGCCGAACACATGGTCCATGGCGCGCGAGCGGGGGATGTTGCGGCCACCGCGGCCGATGACGACCGCGAGCTCCGATTCATAGTCGATCTGCACCGAGGCAGCCGGTGCCGGAAGCTGCACCGTGTCGTTGGGCCCGATCACGCATTCGGCCAGCTTGCCGAAGACGATCGGCCATGCTTCGGCTTCTGGTTTTGCGTTGAATACCGAGCCGGCCAACTCGGCTGCATGCGCGTGGTAATTGCGGCCGACACAGAACAAGCTGCGCAGCGGGCGCGGCAATGGCGAGCGCAGCGTGACGACGTCGACGGGCAGTCGTGCCCCCGAGGCTTGCGGCAGCATTTCGTCGCGCGCCATCGCCTGGATCAGCGGCAGCGTGCCGAGCGAAGGGTCGCGCACGGCCAACGGCGTGGCCTCGCGGCCATCCTGCGAAATGGTGCCGACATGGTCGCGGCCACCCCAGCTCCAACTGGCAAAACGCATAGACTTTGTCTCCATATTGCCCCGCAGTCTTTCCGGTGTGTACCGGGCGCCGCGAGATCTCGGAAGTCATTTTTGAGACTTGCGTCTCAAATCTGGTTGGCCGCATCATACGGTTGGCGCTTAGATATTCACAAGCCGAAACAGACCCTTCTTGACCCGTACAAACCCCATGCCGCGACTCAAATACAAGCTGACCGATCCTCCGATCGCACCCGAAGGCGGCGTTCGCGCGGCGACGTTCAAGGCGCTGCTCGAGGCGGCGATGGACATCATTCGCTTGAAGGGCCATATCCCTTCGGTCGCTGAGGCGGCGGCCCGATCGAAGGTGTCGCGCGCCACGGCGTACCGCTACTTCCCGAGTCGCAGCGCGCTGGTGACGGCAGTGGTCGACAGCTCGCTGGGACCGGTGCGCAAGCTCGCATCCGACAAGCCGAACGGCCGCGAGCGCGTCCACGAACTGTTCATCAAGACCTTTCCGCGCTTCAAGGAATTCGAGGCGCAGATGCGTGCTGCCGCGCAGTTGTCACTGGAGCAATGGGGCTTGGAGCGCGCGGGGCTATTGGAAGAAGAGCCCTACCGGCGCGGCCATCGCGTGGGCATTCTCGAACATGCACTGCAGCCGATGATTCCGTTGCTGCGACCGGCCGTGCGCGACCGTTTGCACCAGGCGCTGTCGGTCGTCTATGGCATCGAGCCGTACGTGATATTGAAAGACATCTGGGGTTTGCGTGACCGTGAGGTCGAGCGCACTGCGCTGTGGATGGCGGATGCGTTGATCGACGCGGCGCTGCGCGAGTCCGGACCCGACCCGCTGCCGCAGCCCGCGGATGCCGCTATTGCGCGAGAGCGCACGGTCGCCGTGGATCCCGAATGGCTCGACGCCCAGTACAACAACCGCGCACGCATCCCCGAGCATCCGGCCATCCTCCGCTATTGGGCCGACGCATCCGCCGACGCGTTCAAGCGACCGGACTGGGTGCTCGATGTCGCTTATGGCGACCATGCGAGCGAGCGGCTCGACATCCTCCCTGCGCGCTCGGGCGCACCCGTCTTCGTCTATATCCACGGCGGCTACTGGCGCGCACTCGACAAACGCGACCATGCCTTCATCGCGCCGCCGTTGCATGCCGCGGGTGCGATGGTCGTGCAGTTGAACTACGCGCTCTGCCCCGCGGTCGGCATCGAGCACATCGTGCTGCAAATGGTGCAGGCACTGGCCTGGGTCTATAGAAATGCAGAAGCACATGGTGGCGACCGCGAGCGGATCGTGGTGGCCGGTCACTCCGCCGGCGGTCATCTCGCGACGATGCTGCTGGCCTGCGATTGGCGCGCCGTGGCGCCGGAACTGCCGCGCGACCTCGTCAAGTCGGCACTGTCGATCTCGGGCGTGTACGAATTGGAGCCGCTGCGCCATGCGCCGTTTCTGTCGGCGGACCTCGGGCTGACGGAAGCATCTGCGCTGCGCCTGAGTCCGCTGCGGATGCGCGCGCCCACGATGGGCTCGCTGGTGACAGTCGTCGGTGCCGACGAGAGCGAAGAGTTCTTGCGTCAGGCCGATGCGATCGCGACGGCATGGGGGCCGCATGTCGTCCTGGCGAACGAGCGTGTTGCCGGCAAGAACCACATGAGCGTGCTGAACGACCTGGCGGACCCGAGGTCGTCGACGTATGCGCATGCGCTGTCCCTGCTGGGTCTGTCCGGCCCGGCGCGCGGCTGAGCGAGGCCGATTCGTCGGAGCGCCTCCAGCCGGCGTTTTCTAGCCGCCGCGCAAGTGCAAGTGCGTCGAGTTCTTCACTTCTTCCATCACCGCATAGGTCCGGGTTTCGCGCACACCCGGCAGCTGCCAGAGCACGCTGCCCGCGAAGGCCCGGTAGTCGCCCATGTCGGCGCTTCGGGTCTTGAGCAGATAGTCGAAGCCGCCCGCGACCATGTGGCACTCCATGATTTCAGGGCGTACTTGCACCGCCGCCTTGAATTGATCGAACACGTTGGGCGTCGTGCGGTCGAGCATCACCTCGACGAAGACCAGCATGCTGGCGCCGAGCCTGAGTGGGTTGAGGCGCGCTTCGTAACCCAGGATGTAGCCCTCGCGCGTGAGGCGTTGAACGCGGGCGAGGACCGCCGTTGGCGACAGGCCGATCGTGTCCGCGAGCTTGACGTTGGAGAGGCGGCCGTCGTCCTGTAAAGCGGCGAGGATGCGAACGTCGAGTCGATCCAGACCCGGAGCAGGATCTTCGATGGGTATCGCGGGAACCTTTGGTGGTTTCTTTGGCTTAAGCATCTGAATTCGAAATAAAAGTTGGTCCTATGGCCTGCATTATCGGTTTAACCACTACGGACGCCGCCATGACCGCCACTGCCGCACCTTTCGCTCCAGACGTCGCTTCAAACTCCATTTCGAACCACGCTTCCGACAGCGCCTCGAAGCACTCGGGGCCCCTGCCGTTTACAGACTTCGCCGATGCCCTCGACACCGCGACGCCGCTGCGTTCGCAGATCACGGCGGCCTATCGAACGCCGGAGCCCGATGCGCTTGCGCCACTGTTGCAAGCTGCACGACTCGAAGGCGATGCTTCAGAGGCAGCGCACACGCTGGCCCACCGCATCGCCACGCAATTGCGCAACCGGAAGAGCGCGACCGGCCGCGCCGGCCTGGTGCAGGGCCTGCTTCAGGAATACGCGCTGTCGTCGCAGGAAGGCGTCGCGCTGATGTGCCTGGCCGAGGCGCTGCTTCGCATTCCCGACGCTGCCACCCGCGACGCGTTGATCCGCGACAAGATCGCACGTGGCCAGTGGCAGGCGCATGCCGGCCGCAGTCCGTCGGTGTTCGTCAACGCAGCGACATGGGGTTTGCTGTTGACCGGCAAGCTGGTCGCCACGCACAGCGAAGCCGGCTTGTCGAACACGCTGACGCGGCTGATCGGCAAGGGCGGTGAGCCGCTCATTCGCAAGGGCGTCGACATGGCGATGCGGATGATGGGCGAGCAGTTCGTGACCGGCGAAAACATTGTGCAGGCGCTCGACCATGCGAAGCATCTGGAGGCCGAAGGCTTTCGCTATTCGTACGACATGCTCGGCGAGGCCGCGTTGACCGCGCACGACGCCGAGCGCTATCGCGTGGCTTACGAGCAGGCGATTCACGCGATCGGCAAAGCGTCGGCCAGCCGCGGTGTGTACGAAGGGCCGGGCATCTCGATCAAGTTGTCGGCGCTGCATCCACGGTACGTCCGCGCCCAGCAGGCGCGCGTGATGGACGAGCTGTATCCGGTGCTGCGTGACCTCACGCTGCTGGCGCGGCGCTACGACATCGGTCTCAACATCGACGCCGAAGAAGCCGATCGCCTGGAGCTGTCTCTCGACCTGCTGGAGAAGCTCTGTTTCGAGCCCGCGCTCGCGCAGTGGAATGGCATCGGTTTCGTCATTCAGGCGTACCAAAAGCGCTGCCCCTTCGTCATCGATTTCGTGGTCGACTTGGCGCGTCGCAGCGGCCACCGGTTGATGGTGCGGTTGGTGAAGGGCGCGTACTGGGACAGCGAAATAAAACGCGCGCAGGTCGACGGGCTCGAGGGCTATCCGGTGTTTACGCGCAAGGCCTACACCGATGTGTCGTACCTGGCCTGCGCACGGAGGTTGCTGGCTGCGCCCGATGCGGTCTACCCGCAATTCGCGACGCACAACGCGCACACGCTGTCGGCAATTTACGAGATGGCGAAGCCGTCGACATACACGCCGGGGCAGTATGAATTCCAGTGTCTGCACGGCATGGGGGAGCCGCTTTACGAGCAGGTGGTCGGTGCCATCGAACTCGGCAAGCTGAATCGTCCTTGCCGCATCTATGCGCCGGTCGGCACGCATGAAACGCTGCTCGCGTACCTTGTGCGACGCTTGCTGGAGAACGGTGCCAACACCTCGTTCGTCAACCGCATTGCCGACCCGACGATCGCCATCGAGGTGCTGGTGGAAGACCCGGTTGCGACCGTCGAGCAGATGGCGAAGAGCGAGGGTGCGGTTGGCTTGCCGCATCCTTCGATAGCGCTACCGGCGGCTTTGTATGGTGCAGTGCGGGCCAACTCGCGCGGGCTCGATCTTGGCAACGACGATCGGCTGCGCGCGCTGCGCGAGACGCTGACCCGGAGTGCGTCTGATGCTTGGGCCGCCGGTCCATTGCTGGCCTCTGGTGTCTATGCCTCGCCGCGCGCGCCGGCCGAACCGGTGCGCAACCCCGCTGACCTGCGCGATGTCGTCGGTCATGTGCAGGAAGCGATTCTGGCCGACGTGGAAGCTGCCGTCGCCGACGCGGAAGCCTTCGCGCCGATGTGGGCCATGACGCCACCAGCCGAGCGCGCAGCAGGGCTCGATCGTGCCGCCGATCTGCTGGAAGAACAGATGCCGCGCCTGCTTGGCTTGCTAGCCCGTGAGGCCGGTAAGACTTACGCCAACGGCATCGCCGAAGTGCGCGAGGCCGTCGACTTCCTGCGCTTCTACGCGGCGCAAGCGCGTACCGACTTCGCCGTCGAGACGCACCGGCCGCTGGGCCCGATGGTGTGCATCAGCCCGTGGAATTTTCCGCTCGCCATCTTCGTCGGGCAGGTCGCGGCGGCGCTCGCAGCCGGCAACCCGGTGCTGGCCAAGCCGGCCGAGCAAACACCGCTGATCGCCGCCGAAGCGGTACGGCTGCTTTGGCAGGCCGGCGTGCCGCGCGCGGCAGTCCAATTGCTGCCGGGACGAGGCGAGACGATCGGCGCCGCGCTGGTCGGCGACGCGCGCGTGCAGGGCGTCATGTTCACTGGCTCGACCGAGGTCGCGCGCATCCTGCAGAAGACCTTGTCGCTGCGGCTCGGCGCAGCGGGTCGCAGCGTGCCGTTGATCGCCGAGACCGGCGGTCAGAACGCGATGATCGTGGACTCGTCTGCGTTGGTGGAGCAGGTTGTCGTCGACGTCGTCGCATCGGCTTTCGACAGCGCGGGCCAGCGTTGTTCGGCGCTGCGCGTGCTGTGCGTGCAGGATGAGGTGGCCGACCGCGTCGTCGAGATGCTGAAGGGCGCGATGGCCGAATGCCGCATCGGCAATCCGGCGACGCTCGCAGTCGATATCGGTCCGGTGATCGACGCCGAAGCGCGCGGCGGTATCGAGCGCCATGTCGCCGAGATGGAGGCGCGTGGACGCAAGGTGTTCCGCACCGCACGCGACATCGATCACGCGACGCAGCACGGCACCTTCGTCGTTCCGACGTTGATCGAACTCGACAGCCTGTCGGAGCTGCAGCGCGAGGTCTTCGGGCCGGTGCTGCATGTGGTGCGCTACCGGCGCCGCGATCTTGGCGCGCTCATCGGTCAGATCAACGGCACCGGCTACGGGCTGACGCTGGGCGTGCACACCCGCATCGACGAGACGATCGCGCAGGTGGTCGAACAGGCGAAGGCCGGCAACGTTTATGTCAACCGCAACATCGTCGGCGCGGTGGTCGGTGTGCAGCCTTTTGGTGGCGAAGGGTTGTCGGGCACGGGGCCGAAGGCGGGCGGCCCGCTGTACATGTACCGGATGCTGGCGGCGCGGCCGGACGATGTGATGGCGCGCGCGATGGTGGATGCCGATCCAGGATATGCGTCGAAGGCCGATGACCTCGAGGTCTCGACGGCCACCAGGTCGAATTCCCCGATGACTGCGTTCGAAGCGTGGGCGCAACGTGAAGACCATGAATCGCTTGCAGTCCAATGCCGACGTTTCGCCGGCCTGTCGCGCAGTGGCCATGCCCGCACGCTGGTCGGCCCGACCGGTGAGCGCAACGTCTATACGCTGCTGCCGCGCGAGGCGGTGCTGTGTCTGGCGACCGACGATGCCGATCGGCTGGTGCAACTCGCTGCGGTGCTGGCGATCGGCAGCACCGCCGTGTGGCCGGCCGAGGCGCGCACCGAAGCATCGCGCGCATCGCTGCCCGCCGCAGTGCAGCAGTCGATCGTCATGGCGCAGGACTGGACCGCCAACACGGTGGTGTTCGATGCGGTGCTCCACCATGACGACGCCGCTTCGCTGATGCGGATCAATCAGGTGCTGGCCGGGCGCACGGGGCCGATCGTCGGTGTGCGGTCGTTGGCGCCCGGCGCGGTCGACATCGCGCTCGAAAGCCTGGTGGTCGAACGCGCGTTGAGCGTGAACTCCGCGGCTGCGGGCGGCAACGCGAGCTTGATGACGATCGGCTGAAGAAGGTGCCGTAACAGGCAAAGCGAACGCAGCGCAAACCGTCTTGCGAACCGCGCCGAAATTACCAGCGCTCGTTCCAGGGGCGCAGGTCGAGTTCGTAGGTCCACGCGTCGCGCGGCTGCGTATGCAGGAACCAGTAGTTCTCGGCGATGTGGTCCGGGTTGAGGATCCCGTCCTGGTCTTTGGTCGCGTACTTCTCGGGGAAGTTGGTGCGGATGAATTCGGTGTCGATGGCGCCATCGACCACGACATGCGCGACATGGATGTTCTTCGGTCCCAACTCGCGCGCCATGCTTTGCGACAGCGCACGCAGTGCGTGCTTGGCGCCAGCGAACGCCGCGAAGTTGGCCGAGCCGCGCAATGCGGCGGTCGCGCCGGTGAAGATGATCGTGCCCCGCCCGCGTTCGCTCATGCGCCGCGCCGCTTCACGGCCGTTCAAGAAGCCGCCGAAGCAGGCCATTTCCCAGATCTTGTAGTACTTGCGCGCGGTCTCGTCGACCACCGGCGTAGGCACGTTGGCGCCGATGTTGAACACCAGCACCTCGACCGGCCCGATGTCGCGTTCGATGGTGTCGAACAGCGCGATCACTTCTTCTTCCTTGCGCGCATCGGAGCCAAAGCCATGCGCCTTGCCGCCGGTTGCCTCGATGCCTTCGATCAGCGGCTTGAGCTTGTCCGAATCGCGCCGCGTCATGCAGGCCGTGTAGCCACCGGCCGCGAAGCGTTTGGCGATGGCGCCGCCGGTTGAATCGCCGGCGCCGATGACGAGGGCTACTTTGGCGGGGGAGGTGTTGTAAGTCATGTTGTCTCCGATTCGTTATCGAGAAGCGCGACCGGTTTCAGCGGGTACGCTGAAGGCCAGCGCCCGAGCGGTTCGGTTTAAAGGGAGTGTTGGTGGAGAGGATGAGGATCGAACTCACGACCTCCGCATTGCGAACGCGGCGCTCTCCCAGCTGAGCTACCCCCCCAACAAGCAAGAAAAATTCTACTGCGATCGATCAGAATCTGCGCACGACTTTGCAAGACTTGGCTTGGCTCGACGGTGTCTACAACAACCGGGCGCTGGTGCCTGAGGGTGCGAAACGCCCTGTCGATTTCCGGCGTGCACGACCGTCGGCCGATTAAGCACACGCCGTTCCTGATGGACGCGCTGCGGCGGCCGAAGTCGATGCGCAGCGCGCAAGCCCGGCGCTGTTTCCTGCGCCCAAGGCGCGCACGCTGTATGCCGTGGCCGGCGTCGACGAGAGCGAAGCATTCGCCTCGCAAGCGCGCCTGATTCAGGACGCATGGGGCAAAGCCACCGTGCCGATCTGCGAGATCCTGCCAAGCCTGCATCACTTCAGCTTGCTCGATGCATTGATCGACCCAACGCACCGTCTGCACCAGCACGCATCTCGGTTGCTGGACGCGTGAGCCGTGTCGCCGCGGTCGTGGTCTACATCAGCAGGTGTTCGCCCGCGTTGTCCCCGCCGCCCAAGGTCACGTAGTTGACCTTGCGAATGTCCATCAGCTTCTGGCCGCCCGCGTAGCTGATCGAACTCTGCACGTCCTGCTCCATTTCGATCAGGGTGTCGGCCAGCTTGCCCTTGATCGGCTCCAGGATGCGCTTGCCTTCGACGTGCTTGTACTCGCCCTTGTTGTAGTCGCTGGCCGAGCCGTAGTACTCCTTGAAAAGTGCGCCGTCGACTTCGACCGTCTTGCCGGGCGACTCTTCGTGGCCGGCGAACAGCGAGCCGATCATGACCATCGACGCACCGAAGCGAACGCTCTTGGCGATGTCGCCGTGGTCGCGAATCCCGCCGTCGGCAATGATCGGTTTCGTCGCGACGCGGGCGCACCACTTCAACGCCGACAGTTGCCAGCCGCCGGTGCCGAAGCCGGTCTTGAGCTTGGTGATGCAGACCTTTCCCGGGCCAATGCCGACCTTGGTCGCGTCGGCACCCCAGTTCTCCAGATCGATCACCGCTTCGGGGGTCCCGACGTTGCCTGCAATGACGAACGATTTCGGCAGCTTCTGCTTCAGGTAGCCGATCATGTTCTTCACGCTGTCGGCATGGCCGTGCGCAATGTCGATCGTGATGTATTCAGGCACCAGACCCTCAGCGGCCAGCAGGTCGACGGTGTCGTAGTCGGCCTTCTTCACGCCCAGCGAAATCGAGGCAAAAACGCCTTGCGCCTGCATGTGCCTGACGAAGCGCACGTTGTCGAGGTCGAACCGATGCATCACGTAGAAGTAGCCGTTCTTGGCGAGCCACAGGCTGATGGTCTCGTCGATCACCGTCTTCATGTTGGCGGGGACCACCGGAATGCGGAAACTGCGGGGGCCCAGCGTGACGCTGGCGTCGCATTCCGAGCGGCTTTCCACGCGGCATTTGCGCGGAAGCAAGAGGATGTTGTCGTAGTCGAAGATCTGCATAACCAAGCTCCTGTGAAGGTCGTTTGAAATAACGAACGAGCGCTTGGTCCGGCCGGTTTAAAAAAACCGGGCGCAAGAAACTTGGGCCCGGTATCTGAGTTTACGCGGTCGTTCGGACGTGGGGCGATCGCATTTCATATAACCACCGTACGCTGCGGTTTCTACAATCGGGGCATGTTTATCGATCTCGCGACTGCCTCCGAATCAGCGGAATCGCCGCTGCTCCAGCACCTCAACCCCGAGCAACGCGCCGCCGTGGCACTGCCGGCCGGCAATGCCCTCATTCTGGCCGGCGCCGGCTCCGGCAAGACCCGCGTTCTCACTACGCGCATCGCCTGGCTGCTGCAAACCGGTCAAGTGTCGCCGGGCGGCATCTTGGCCGTTACCTTCACCAACAAGGCCGCCAAGGAAATGACCGCGCGGCTGATGGCCATGCTGCCGGTGAATGTGCGCGGCATGTGGATCGGCACCTTTCACGGGCTGTGCAATCGCTTGTTGCGCGCGCATTGGAAGCTGGCCGGCCTGCCCTCTACCTTTCAGATCCTCGACACGCAAGACCAGCTTTCGGCCATCAAGCGGCTGATGAAGCAGTACGCGGTCGACGACGAGCGCTTTCCGGCCAAGCAGACGCAATGGTTCATTGCCGGCGCCAAGGAAGACGGCTTGCGCCCACGCGATGTCGAAGTGCGCAGCGACGACGACCGCAAGAAGGTCGAGCTGTATCAGCTCTACGAAGAGCAGTGCCAGCGCGAAGGCGTGGTCGATTTCGGCGAACTCATGCTGCGCAGCTACGAGCTGCTGCGCGACAACGATCCGATTCGCGAGCACTACCAGCGGCGCTTCCGGCACATCCTGATCGACGAGTTTCAGGACACCAACCGCCTGCAATATGCGTGGATCAAGATGCTGTCGGGCAACATCGTCGACGGCACCTTCATCCCCGGCGACAACAGCGTGATCGCAGTGGGTGACGACGACCAGAGCATCTATGCGTTTCGGGGCGCGCGCGTCGGCAACATGGCTGATTTCGTGCGCGAGTTCCATGTGACGCACCAGGTCAAGCTGGAGCAGAACTACCGCAGCTACAGCAACATCCTCGACTCGGCCAACGAGCTGATCAGCCACAACAAGAAGCGGCTCGGCAAGAACCTGCGAACAGACCAGGGCCCCGGCGAGCCGGTGCGCGTGTACGAGTCGACCAGCGATTTCGCCGAGGCGCAATGGATGGTCGAAGAAATGCGCCAACTGGTGCGCGATGGCTTCGACCGAAAAGAGATGGCGGTGCTCTACCGCAGCAATGCGCAGAGTCGCGTGATCGAAACGGCGCTCTTCAACGCGGCCGTGCCGTACCGCGTCTACGGCGGCTTGCGATTTTTCGAACGCGCCGAGATCAAACATGCGCTGGCGTATTTGCGGCTGCTCGAAAACAAGGATGACGACACCAGCTTTCTGCGCGTCGTCAACTTTCCGCCGCGCGGCATCGGTGCCCGCACCATCGAGCAATTGCAGGACGCGGCGCGTGCAGCGGGCAAGTCGATGCATGACTCGGTCGGTGCAGTGGCCGGCAAGGCCGGCTCCAACCTGACCGGCTTCGTCGCCAAGATCGACGTGCTGCGGGAGCAGACGCAAGGCATCAGCCTGCGCGAGATCATCGATCTGGTGCTGGACCACAGCGGGCTTGTCGAGCATTACAAGGCCGACCGCGAAGGCGCCGACCGCATCGAGAATCTGGAAGAGCTGGTCAACGCGGCCGAGAGCTTCGTCACGCAGGAAGGATTCGGCCGCGATGCGGTGGCGCTGCCGATCGACGAGCTGCGGCAGTCGCTCGTCAGCCAGGGGCTCGACCCGAATTTGCCTGTTATCGATGAGCCGCTGGCGCCTGATTCGGAAACCGGCGAAACGCTGAGTCCGCTGGCCGCGTTCCTCACGCACGCGGCGCTGGAGTCAGGCGACAACCAGGCCAAGACAGGCCAAGACGCAGTGCAACTGATGACGGTTCATGCGGCCAAGGGCCTCGAGTTCGATTGCGTGTTCATCACCGGCATGGAAGAGGGCCTGTTTCCGCACGAAAACTCGATTAACGACTACGAGAGCCTCGAGGAAGAACGCCGGCTGGCGTACGTCGCGATCACCCGCGCCCGCAAACGTCTGTACCTGAGCCATTCACAGACGCGCATGCTGCACGGCCAGACGCGCTACAACGTGAGGAGCCGCTTCTTCGACGAGCTGCCCGAAGGCGCGTTGAAGTGGCTGACGCCGAAGAATCAGGGCTTTACGCCATCGGCGTTCGGCTATGGCGGCGGCTATGCGACGTCACGTCCGGTGGGCGGCGCTGGCTTCTCGAAAGATTCGTTCGCCAGCCCACCGGTGCCACCGCAAAAAACTGCACCGTCGCACGGCCTGCGCTCGGGTATGCAGGTGTTCCACAACAAGTTCGGAGAGGGCACCGTGCTGGGCCTCGAAGGCACCGGCGACGACGCGCGTGCACAGATCAACTTTCCGCGTCACGGCGTGAAATGGTTGGCGCTATCGGTGGCGAAACTCACCCCCGTTTGATGGGGGCACGCTCAGTCCGGGCTCGTTCGGCGTTCAGTCGGTATCGAAGCTGTCCCTGAAAGTGAACCACGTCGAGCTGAGCGACATCGCCGCCAGGATCAGCGCACTGCCGACCATCATCGCGCCGCCGACGGCCGAGGCGCCTTCGCCCATTCCCATGCCACCGAGCGCGACCAGCAGCGTTGCCATCAAGCCGAGCACGATGCCGCCGATGAGGAAAACGCCGAACCATGCCAGGCAAAACATCGCATAAGCACTGAAGTTGCGGAACAGCGCGACCAGGCTGAAGAACAGGCTCTTGACCGGTTCGACGCTGTGCCAATGCACCAGCGCCGGTGCGTGCCACATCGCAAGCGAGAGGGGCAGGTTGAGGCACATCACCAGCACGCGCGCTGTCTGGAACTGGGCACTTGCGGCAGCCTCGGGTGTGATGTCGGCGTCGAGCAGGTAGACCCTGGCCAATTGGCCGCCGTCGACCAGGATGGACAGCAACACGGCCGCCACGAAATACGCCGCCGAGATCAAGCCGAGCACCAGCATCGGACGCCACTTGCTGCGCATCGCAGAGAAGGCCGCGATGAACATGCCAGGTGCGGTCGGCTTCTGCGTGTCGTTGATGTACGCGACAGAAGTCGCGACCATCAGCCCCAGTGTCATGAAGGGCAGCAGCACGGGCGCGAGCAAGCTGCCAAGCAGCGGCACTTGGGAAACGGCCGAAATCGCCGCCATGAAGAGGAAGAAAAGAGAGACGAAGGCCAGCGGTTGCCGCCAGAAAGTCCGGAGGCCGAGCTTGACCCATTCGGCGCCGGTGCGGGCCGGCACGATGTGAAGTTTCATTGTTTCGAGGTCAGGCGGTAGCTGCTGCGGTTTGTGCCGTCGCGGGCGCTTCCACCGAAGTGAAGATCGGAATAAGAGCCGGTGTCGGGTCTGCTGCAGATATCGGCATCTGCAGCGCGTCGGGATGCCGCGCACGTTGGCGCAGCACCCGCTCGAAGTGGGTCGGGTCGTGCGGCTTCAGCATGCTGGCTGCGCGCGGCAGATGGTAGTCCCACAGCCGCGATATCCAGAAGCGCAGTGCGGCCGCGCGCAGCAGGGCGGGCAACAACGCGCGCTCGGGGCCGGTGAGCGGCCGCACGGTGGCATACGCGGCCAACAGCGCATCGGCCCGCGCCGCATCGTGCTCGCCGGTGGGAAGGTCGATCGCCCAATCGTTCAGGCACACGGCCAGGTCGAACAGCCAGGTGTCGGTGCCGGCGAAGTAGAAATCGAAAATGCCCGTCAGGCGTGGTGCGCTGCCTGGGCCGTCGCTGAATTCGCCGTCGCTGCATTCGCCATCGACCCCTGTAGCGAACATCGCGTTGTCGCGGAACAAGTCGGCGTGCACCGGTCCGCGTGGCAAAGCGGCGTAGCTCGACGACTCGGCCACATGGTTCTGGTACGCGAGTTCGCCGCGCAGCAATGCGGCCTGAGAGGCTTCGAGGTACGGCAGCACCACAGGCGCCGTGTCGTTCCACCAGGCGAGGCCACGCAGATTGGGCTGCAGGCGGTCGAAATCGCGTCCGGCCAGGTGCATTCGCGCCAGCATGTGGCCCAACTCGGCGCAGTGGGCCGCCGTGGGCGCGAGTTCGCTCTTGCCGGACAGTCGTTGCACCACGGCGGCGGGCTTGCCGTTCAGGGTGTGCAGCAGCGCGCAGGGTGCGATCGATGGCACTTTCAGCGCCTGGGTCTTGGCTTGTGCACCGAGTGCAGCAACGACTCCAATGGCGCCGGACACCACAGTCGGATCGGCAGCAGGCGCCGGCACCGGAATGCCGCGCTCGGCCAGATGCTTCATAAGGCAAAGGTAATACGGCAGCTGCTGAAAACCGAGCCGCTCGAACACCGTCAGGACGTATTCGCCCTGTTCGGTGGTCGCGAAGTAGTTGGTGTTCTCGATGCCGCCTTCGATGCCGCGCAGCTCGCGCAAGGCACCGAGCCCTAAGCGCCGGACAAGCTCGTCCGCGGGGTCGAATCCGACTTCAGTAAAGACCGCCACGGCGCTAGGCGTTCAGAACTTGAGGACGTTCCAGACGCGCGGCCCGTTGCCGTTGGTGTTGCTCGCGTCGTTGCTGCCGGGGCCGGATCCACCGGTTCCAGGTTGCAACACCTCGTACCCCGGCATGTTGGACTTGGGCTTGACATTGATGCTCTGCGTGCGGCCGCCGTAACGCACCTCGTCGACCGTGGCGCTGCTGTCTTCGACGTGGATGTTCTCGATCTTCTGGTTCTGCCGAGGCGAGGACTGCTCCTGGCTTTGCGCGGCTTCCGGGGCGGCGGGTGTCGCAGGTGCAGCGGCTGCCGGGGTTTGCGCCACCGCCATGGTCGCCAGGCCGAATGGCACCGCGCAGAGCACGAGGGCGACGGCGCGGCGGGCGAAGGAGGAATCGGTGGAGAACATGTATGCGATTGTAGGTGGCGTGTGCCCCCCTCAGTTGTAAGCAGGTGACATCGGCCGACGCCGAGCCGAGGCTCCGTCGATGCACCCGCCGCGCGCGGCAAAATGGTGAGATGACAGACAAGAAAACGCTGCTGCTCGTCGATGGTTCGAGCTATTTGTACCGCGCCTTCCACGCCATGCCCGACTTGCGCGCCGTGCCGGGCGACCCGACCAGTCCGGCCACCGGGGCCATCCGCGGAATGGTCAACATGATGCAGGCACTCCGGCGCGAGGTGCGCGCAGACTACGCCGCCTGCGTGTTCGACGCGCCCGGCAAGACGTTCCGAGACGACTGGTACCCCGACTACAAAGCGCATCGCTCGCCGATGCCGGACGATTTGCGCAGTCAGGTGCCGGCCATCCACGAGGTCGTGCAGCTGTTGGGCTGGACCGTACTCACCGTGCCCGATGTCGAGGCCGACGACGTTATCGGCACGCTGGCCCGCACGGCGGCGCGACAGTCGATCGAGGTGATCGTGTCGAGCGGCGACAAGGACATGAGCCAGCTGGTCGACGAGCACGTGACCATCATCGACACCATGAACGGCAAGAAGCGCGACATCGCCGGCGTGACGGCCGAGTTCGGCGTGCCGCCCCACCTGATGGTGGACTATCAGACGCTGGTCGGCGACACGGTCGACAACGTGCCCGGCGTCGCCAAAGTCGGGCCCAAAACCGCCGCGAAGTGGCTGATGGAATACGGCTCGCTCGATGCGCTGCTGCTGCACGCGGGCGACATCAAGGGCCAGGCCGGCGAGAACCTGCGCAACGCGCTCGATTGGTTGCCGCAGGGCAAGCGGTTGGTGACCATCCGCACCGATTGCGATCTGAACGGCCACGTCACCGGCCTGCCGTCGCTGGCCAGCATTGCCATCGGCGAGCAGCAGGTCGACGGCCTCAAGACCTTCTACGAAAAGTACGGCTTCAAGGGCTTGGTCAGGACGCTTGAAACGCATGCCGTGCCGCCCGAACTGATTGCTGAAAACAAGCAGCGCAAGGGCGATAAAAGTATTGCTGAAAGCAACAACGGCGACCTGTTTGCAGAGGGACAAGGATCGGGAGAAAGTTCCGTGCTCGACGCCAACGCGCTGGCCGAACCGGTCAGCAACCTGGCCTACGACACGATCCTGAGTTGGGAACTTTTCGACAGCTGGCTGGCGCGCGTCGAAGCCGCCGAACTGGTCGCGGTCGACACCGAAACCACGTCGCTCGACGCGATGCGCGCCGAAATTGTCGGCGTCAGTTTCAGCGTCAAGCCCGGTGAGGCCGCCTACATTCCGCTGGCCCACAACTACCCCGACGCACCGGCGCAACTGCCGCGCGACGAGGTGTTGGCCCGCCTCAAGCCCTGGCTTGAAAACGGCGCTAAACAGAAGCTCGGCCAGCACGTCAAATACGACCGCCATGTGTTCGCCAACCACGGCATCGAAGTGCAGGGCTACGCGCACGACACCATGCTGCAAAGCTACGTGATCGAAGTGCATCGGCCGCACGGCCTGGCCAGCCTGGCCGAGCGCCACCTGGGCCGCAGCGGAATCGACTACGAAGACCTGTGCGGCAAGGGCGCGCACCAGATCTCGTTCAGCCAGGTCGACATCGCCAAGGCCGCCGAATATTCGTGCGAAGACTCGGACCAGACGCTCGATGTGCATCGCGTGCTGTGGCCGCTGCTCGAAGCCGATGCCAAACTGCGCTTCATCTACGAGCTGGAAATGCGCAGCAGCGAATCGCTCTACCGCATCGAGCGCACCGGCGTGCTGATCGACGCGCCGATGCTGGCCACGCAAAGCCACGAGCTCGGCCTGCGCATCATGGCGCTGGAGACCGAAGCCTATGAACTGGCGGGCCAGCCCTTCAACCTCGGCTCGCCGAAGCAGATCGCCGAAATCTTCTTCACCAAACTCGGCCTGCCGGTGGTCAAAAAGACACCGAGTGGCGCGCCCAGCACCGATGAAGAGGTGCTCGAAAAACTTGCTGAAGACTTTCCGTTGCCGGCCAAGATTTTGGAGCATCGCGGCCTGTCCAAGCTCAAGGGCACCTACACCGACAAGCTCGGCCAACTCGCCAACCCGCGCACCGGCCGCGTCCACACGCACTATGCGCAGGCCGTGGCCGTGACGGGTCGCCTCAGCAGCAACGATCCGAACCTGCAGAACATCCCCGTCAAAACCGCCGAGGGCCGGCGCGTGCGCGAAGCCTTTGTGGCGCCGGCCGGTAGCGTGATCGCCAGCGCCGACTATTCGCAAATCGAGCTGCGCATCATGGCGCACCTGAGCAGCGACGAGTCGCTGCTGCGAGCCTTTACCGATGGCATCGACGTGCACCGCGCCACCGCCGCCGAAGTCTTCGGCGGCACGCCCGAGCAGGTGTCGAGTGAGCAGCGCCGCTATGCCAAGGTCATCAACTTCGGCTTGATCTACGGCATGAGCAGCTTCGGGTTGGCGCGTAATCTGGGCATCGAGACCAAGGCGGCAGCCTCGTACATCGAGCGCTACTTTGCGCGCTATCCGGGTGTGAAGGCGTACATGGACGAGACCAAGCTCACAGCCAAGGCGCAAGGGTATGTCGAGACCGTGTTCGGTCGGCGGCTTTACCTGCCGGAGATCAACTCACCCAATGGCCCGCGCCGAGGCGGGGCTGAACGTGCTGCCATCAACGCGCCGATGCAGGGCACGGCGGCCGACCTGATCAAGCTGAGCATGGTCGAGGTGCAGCGCGTGCTCGACGCCGAGGAGCGTGCGACGAAGATGATCATGCAGGTGCACGACGAGCTGGTGTTCGAAGTGCCGGAGGCAGAGGTCGAGTGGGTACGCACCGAGGTGCCGAAGATCATGGCGGGGGTCGCGGCGCTCAAGGTGCCGCTGTTGGCGGAAATCGGCTTCGGGCCGAACTGGGACAAGGCGCATTGATGCAAGGTGCATTGATCGATCGACATCGCCGCGACCTTGAACGCGCGGTTGCTCGGCCTCTATGGCGGCAAGGACGGGGGCATCCCGCTTGACAGCATTGATAAGATGAAAGTAGCTTTGGCGACTGGAAGTGCGGGAGCCAAAACTTCCGAATTTGTGGTGTTCCCGGAAGCCGGCCACGCGGTTCATGTGGGCTACCGGCCGAGTTATGTGCAAGGTCCGGCGGAAAGCCGATGGAAGCGCGACGTGGCGCGGTTCAAGGCGCACGGCGTGACCTGACGCCGTCGACTTTTCGGTCCGATCGACTATCGAAGCCGTCCCTCGGGGCGGCTTTTTTTATTTTTAGAAGAGCCATGAACCTGATTGCAATCATCGCGGCGACGCTGGTCTCCGGCATCGGCAGCGTCTGGCTGGCCGCTTTGCTGATGCGCGTCGGCGTGCGGCGCGACGCCGGCGGCGTCAATCCGCAGCACCTGTTGAGTCTTGCCGCCGGCGCGCTGCTCGCGACCGCCTTCATGCACCTGCTGCCCGAGGCCTTCGAAAGCGGCATCGAGCCGGCGGTGCTGTTCGCGGTGCTGCTGTTCGGGCTGGTGTTTTTCTTTCTGCTCGACAAGGCGGAGCTGTGGCACCACGGGCACGAGCATCACCAGGCGGATGCGGACGTCCATGATCACGGCGATCACAGTCATGACCATTCGCATGGGCACGACGACACGCACGACCACGGACGTCCTCCCAAGGCCGGCGGTTGGGCCGTGCTCACCGGCGACAGCGTGCACTGCTTCGGAGACGGCATCCTGATCGCCTCGGCGTTTACCGCGGACTTGAAGCTGGGCCTGGTGGCCGCAGTGGCGGTGCTGGCGCACGAAGTGCCGCACCACATTGGCGACCTGGTCGTGTTGCGGCAGAGTTCGCCCAACCCGCGTGCTGCGCTTCTCAAGGTGTCGCTCGCCGGCACCATGACCGCGCTCGGTGGCATCGCCGGCTGGTGGCTGGTAGACCAGCTTCACGCGTGGCTGCCGTACTTTCTGGTGCTGGCCGGCAGCAGCTTCGTCTACGTCGCGCTGGCCGATTTGATTCCGCAATTGCAGCGGCGTTTGCCGGCGCGCCAGACGGCGGCGCAAATCGTGTGGCTGGTGGCGGGGATCGTGCTGGTCACGCTGGTGAGCCGACTGGCGCACGGCGAGCATGCGGGTCATGGCGATCACCAGGCGCATGGCCACGAACAGGGTGCGGTGCGGTTCCTGATGCCCGACGACATCGCACTCGCACGGCCTTTTCCGACATCGATTCTTCCCCGCGGCTGAATCGCCAAAGTCGGCCGGCGGGTGCACTATGCGTCCACGTGCTTCGATTTCTGAAGCCGCAGTCAAAGGAGAGCCGAACATGCCCAACGTGGACCCCACCCGCCGCTCTGGCGAACCCACCGACATCCCCAAAGACGCACCGTTGCTCGGAGAGGAATTCGATTCGCCGGAGAACGAAGGCATGGACGAGCTTGAAGAAGAGACGGGCCTCGACCTGAGCGAGGCCAGCGGGCTCGACGCCGACAACGTGCCGTCGGACGAAGAGAGCGACCGGGTGCTGAACGCGCCGGACTGAGCGACTAGCGCCTTCTGCCACAGACGCGCGGCGCCGTCAACGCACTGAACCAGGCGGTCGTGGGAATGCCGCAAACGCTCGACGGATTGGGCAAGACCCTTGCTGGCGCAGCGGCTGGTGTGGTGCCGAAAGCGATGGCCGGCACCGTCTGCCATGGCCGGTGTGGCTGCTTCAGCACCTTCCGATCCTGCAGGTGATCCCGGCATACGCCGTCGGCATGAGCGTGCGGCCGCAACGCGTGCGGCGCTGAGGTGCTGCGGCGAGCGGGCGCGGTAGCGAGATGCCCTCGGCGTGCCGCGCTCGTTTCGGCCCGACCTACATCGCTAGCGCGCCGCCAACGAAACGCGGTTCTGCGAGCGATGGCACTGTCGGTCAGCGATTCGGATCGTCAGGGCGGCCACCCGGAGGCCGCCCTGCGGCACGTACCTGTTGCTCCTGCGCGCGGCGTTGTTGCTGAGCTTGCGCTTGCTGCTGCGCCTGCTGCTGCTGGGCTTGTTGTTGCTGTTGTTGCGCCTGCTGCTGCATCTGCATCTGAGCTTGTTGTTGTTGTGCGTGAGCCTGCGCCTGCTGCGCCTGCTGCGCTTGTTGAGCCTGCGCTTGTTGCTGGCGGATCTGGGCTTGCGCCTGCTGTTGCTGTTGCGCATGAGCTTGGGCCTGCTGTGCCTGTTGCGCCTGAGCTTGTTGTTGCCGTTCCTGAGCTTGAGCCTGTGTTTGTTGTGCCTGGGCCTGGGCCTGCTGCTGACGCGCTTGAGCTTGTTGGGCTTGTTGCGCTTGCTGTGCCTGCGCTTGCTGCTGATTCACCTGAGCCTGCTGACGACGCGCTTGCTCTTGCTGCTCTTGCTGTTGGCGTGCCTGCGCTTGTTGTGCTTGCTGGGCCTGGGCCTGCTGCTGACGCGCTTGAGCTTGTTGGGCTTGTTGCGCTTGCTGTGCCTGCGCTTGCTGCTGATTCACCTGAGCCTGCTGACGACGCGCTTGCTCCTGCTGCTCTTGCTGTTGGCGTGCCTGCGCTTGTTGTGCTTGAGCTTGCGCTTGTTGTGCTTGCTGGGTCTGAACCTGCTGCGCACGTTGACCTTGTTCCTGCTGGCGGCGTGACTGTTCTTGTGCAGCCTGCTGCTGCTGTTGCTGCGCCTGTTGTCCTTGCTGCTGTTGACGGCGCGCCTGCTCCTGCTGCTGCTGGACTTGCTCGCGCCTCGCCTGATCCTGTTGTGCCCGCTGAGCTTGTTGCTGCTGGACCTGCTGCGCTTGCTGTTGATTCACCTGCGCCTGCTGGGTCTGCTGTCGACGTGCCTGCTCCTGTTGGCGAAGCTGCGCTTGTTGTGCTTGCTGCTGCGCTTGCGCTTGCGCCTGCGCCTGCATCGCTTGTTGCTGTTGCTGTTGCTGCCCTCGTGCTTGCTGCGCCTGTACCTGTTGCGCTTGCTGCGCTTGCTGAATCTGCAACTGCTGTTGGGCCCTTTGCGGATTTTGCTGGGCTTGCTGGACCTGCTGCTGTTGCGCGATCGCTTGAGCTTGTTGAGCCTGCTGTAGCTGTAGCTGTATCTGCTGCGGTCCGCGTGCGTTGCCGCCTCCCGCAAACTCGGCGCGCGGAATGTAGGTCGACTGGTTGTAGACCACGGCCGGCCGGTCGAAGCCGCGAACGCCTTGCGGTCGATTGCCATCGCGGTAGGCGTCAGGGCGTCCCCAGTTCATGCCCCACGAGTTCCAGCCCCAGCCGTGGCGCTCCAGCGCAGAGCCGACCACCACGCCCAGGCCAAAAGTCACCGCACCCGCCGCGGCGATCTGCCCATTCGAATAGCGAGGATCGCGCTGTTCGACATACACCGGCGGCGCGTAGGCATACCCTGGGTACGCCGCGACCGGCTCGCCATAGATGACTTCCGGGTCGTAGCTCGGCACGTAGACCACGTCGGGCTGCGCGGGCTCGATGGTGATGTACTGCGGCGGCGGCTCGATGACGGCCGGTCCGGCGTAATAAACAGGGGCGTTCGGGTCGGGCGTGTAGTTGGCGGGCGCCGATGCAGTCGCTACGCGCAGCTTGGGCGTGCTTCTTAGTTGACCTGCACGCGATGCGCGCTGACGCATGACCTGGATCGCATTCATCACGTCGTCCGGGTCGTTGTAGTAGGCCTGTCCCAGGGCGGTGGTCCATGGCAGGTTCTTCGCCATCTGGTCGAGCACGCGCTTGAATGCGGTGAGCGACTTGATGCTCGGGTCCCAGGATTGCCGCTCGGCGGCATCGGCCAGCGGACCGGCCTTCAACCCACCGTTCTGCACGATCCACGCATCGGCCGCAGTGACTTGGTCGGGGTAGGTCGAGCCGGCCAATACCTGCGCGACAAGCTTGTCCGGATACAGCGCGATGGGCGCGACCATTTGGTACAGCTGCTCGGCACCGGGAGGCACGTAGACGGGTGCTGCGGGTGCGCTAACCGGCTGGGCAACGATGGACGGCGCCGGCGTTTCGACCGCGGGCGTGGTCGCAATGTTGGGCGCGGCGGCCGGTGCCGATAGGCTGCCGATCTTGTCGCATCCGGCCAGCATCAACGCCGCAATGCAGAGTGCTGCGATGGCGGTCTTGGCGCTTTTGAAGCCTTTTGTCAGGCCTGGAGAGGTTTGGTTCATGGAGCGCTTTCTGAAGAGCGAGGTGCTCCCCAATCAACGTTCACCGTAGCGCGCTCGCCGACGCAGGATGTGACAGTGCGTATCGGCCGCGCCTGTCGTTCAGCTTTACGGCGCGGCGCCCTGGCGCGTCGGCAGGCCCGGCGTGTTGCTCCATTCGCTCCAGCTGCCGGCATACAGGCCGGTCGGACCCAGCCCGGCAATTTCCATCGCCAGCAAATTGGGCAGCGCGCTCACGCCGCTGCCGCAATGGTGAACGACGGTGGCGGCGTCGCGGCCGGCAAGCAACGCTTTGAATTCCGCCCGCAGCTGGGCCGCCGGTTTGAACTTGCCGTCGGGGCCGAGGTTGTCGCTGAAAGGCCGGTTCAACGCGCCTGGGATGTGGCCGGCAATCGGGTCGAGTGGTTCGACCTCGCCGCGATATCGGGCACCGGCGCGTGCATCGATCAACGTCCGTGATCCGTCGCCGAGATGCGCCAGCACTTCAGCCGTTTGGACCAGCGCAAGGCGGGGCGCGCTCGCGACAAAGTTGGACTGGAAACGTGCCGGCTCTTCGCGTTCGGTCACCGCGCCGCCTTCGGCTTGCCAGGCCTGCAAGCCTCCGTCGAGCACCGCGACGGCGTCATGGCCTATCCACTTCAGCATCCACCACAAGCGGCCGCAATAGTTGGCACCGTTGCGGTCGTACACGACAGCCTGCATGTCGTCGCGGAAGCCAACGCTCGACAACCAGGACACGAATTTTTCGCGGCTCGGCAAAGGGTGGCGCCCGCCCGACGACGGCTTGCCTTCGTCGTTCGCGACCAACACGGTGCCGTCGCTGCTCGGGGCGCCGTGCGGTGCGCTCAGGTCGGTATCGAGGTTGGCATAGACCGCGCCGGGGATGTGCGAGGCGCCGTACTCCACAGCGCCTGCCTCGGGTTGCATCAGCGCGAAGGTGCAGTCGAAAATCATCATCGCTGCGCCCGCTGTTTGCAGTGCTTGCGTTTGCTCGACGGAGATCAGGGTTGCGTACATAAAAGTCCTTCGCTCTTCTTCAGCTTCTTCGATGTTGTCAGTGTTCTTCAGCCGGCGCCTTCGGCAGCGAGCGTTGGCGCAGCACGGTCGCTGCGATGCCGCTCGCTACGATCAGCGCCATTCCGGCCCAGCCCGCGCCGTCGATGCGGTCCCCGAATACGAGCACGCTGTAGATGCCTGAAAACACGATGCCCGAATATTGCAGGTTGGCGACCGTCAGCGTACCGCCTTCGGTCTTGGCGCTGGCGTAGGCGCGGGTCATGCAGAGTTGTCCGAGCGACGCCAGCACGCCGACCGGCAGCAGCCATATCGCGTGCATCCAGTCCCATGTCGAAAAGCCGGTCGTCAACGCCGCCGCCAGACCCACCACGGCAGAACCAACCGCAAAATAAAACACCGTGCGGGTCTCGGGTTCGCCCAGGCGAGAGAGCGCGACGACCTGCATGTAGGCGAAGGCGGCGGTCAGCCCGGACATCAAGCCCATCAAGCCGGCAAAGCCCTGGTTGTCGCCGACGGTAGGCTTCAGCACCATCACCACGCCGCAGAAGCTGGCGATCACGGCCAGCACCAGCGGACCCTGTAGTGGCGGCTTGGGCAGGCTGCCGTCGCGACCCGGCACCGGCACCCAGGCGAGCAGTGCGCCCCCGACCAGAAACACCGCTATCCAGATGCTGCTCATGTAGTTGAGCGTCATCGCGGTGGCGAGCGGCATGTGGGCGATGGCGTAGAACCAGGCGCCAAGCGAGAGCACGCCGACCGTGCTGCGCCATGCGTGCATGCCCGGGTACTTCGTCGCGAGCGAGACGCCGCGGCTTCGGGCGATCGCCGCCAGAAAAACGATGCCGACCATGCCGCGATAGAAGACCAGTTCAGAGCTGGAGAACCAGGCCGATGCGATCTTCACGCAGACGCCCATGCTGGCGAACAGCAGCGAGGCCAGCACCATCCATAGCGCCTGCATCAGCGCGGCTGCGTCGTGGTGTGCATCTCCCGCCGATACCACTCGTGAAACTGCTGCATGCCGTCTTCCATCGGGCTCTGGTAAGGCCCGCTCTCGTCGTCGCCACGCAGCATGAGCGCGCGCCGCCCGGCATCCATGCGCTCGGCGATCTCGTCGTCTTCGACGCAGGTTTCCATGTAGGCGGCCTGTTGCGCTTCCACGAACTCGCGCTCGAAAGCGACGATTTCTTCAGGGTAGAAAAACTCCACCATGTTGAGCGTTTTCGTCGGACTGATCGGGTGCAGCGTCGACACCGTCAACACATGCGGATACCACTCGACCATCACGTGCGGGTAGTAGGTGAGCCAGATCGCGCCGTACTTGGGCGGCTTGCCTTCTCGGTACTTCAGCAGTTGCTCCTGCCATTTTTGATAGACCGGGCTGCCCGCGCGGCCCAGCCGATTGGCGACGCCCACCGTTTGCACCGAGAAATGCCGGTTGAACTCCCAGCGCAAGTCGTCGCAGGTGACGAAGCTGCCGAGACCCGGATGAAACGGGCCCACGTGATAGTCCTCGAGGTAGACCTCGATGAAGGTCTTCCAGTTGTAGTTGCACTCGTGCAGTTCGACCCGGTCGAGCGCGTAGCCGGTGAAGTCGAGGTCGGCACGCGGGCCCAGGCTCGCCATGTCGGCAGCGACGTCGCGGCTCGTGCCATCGGCACTCGCATTGCGCTCGAACAGCAGGCCGTTCCACTCGGTCAGTGGGTAGTTGTGCAGGTTGAGGCAGGGGTCCTGGTCGAAATGCGGCGCGCCGATCAGCGTGCCGGTGGTTCGAGGGTCTGCAGCGGCGTAGGTCCAGCGGTGCAGCGGGCAAACGATGTTGCCGCCGGCTTGCGAGGCGAGCTGGCCGCGGCCCTGCAGGATCAGCGCCTGCCGATGGCGGCACACGTTCGAAATCAGCTCGATGCCCTTGGGCGTATGCACGAGTGCGCGGCCGTGGTGTTCCTGGGGCAGCGTATGGAAGTTTCCCGGCTCGGGCACGGCCAGGCTATGGCCGACGTAGCGCGGGCCTTGGGCAAACAACGTTTGCAGCTCGCGGGCGTAGAGCGCCTCGTCGAAGTACGCAGAAACGTGAAGGGGGCTAGCGGCCTGCTGCAGTTGAAGACTTAAATCAGACATGGGAGACCTGACCAAGCTCCCCACAGGGAGAGAAAAAGATGAACGGATAAACCGTCGGGCAGGGGCGCGATTGTACCTGCCGCCCCCAAATCGTGCCCCGACCTAAAATGCCTTACCCCGACCGGGCTATCTTCCAGCTTCTCCACACGAACAATCGATTTCCGCATGCCCAAGGTGCCTTCTCTCCAGCCAGTCACGATCGCGTTGCCCGCAACCTACGAAGCCGGCGTTCAGGAGCTCGAACAGTTGGTAGCTGAGCTCGAATCGGGCCAGTTGCCGCTCGACCAGTTGTTGGTCAGCTACCAGCGCGGCGCGGCCTTGCTGACGTTCTGCCGCGACAAGCTGCAAGCCGTCGAAGACCAGATCAAGGTGCTCGACGCTGGCAGCCTTAAGGTGTGGACCGCCGAATGAGTTCGCACTCAGCGATGACAGACCCTTCTGCTCTGCCCGCCGTGCGGTGGGATGCCGCGCGCCTCGCCGCCTGGAGCGAGCCGCATCTGGCTAACGTCGAGGCGGCCCTGTCGCGTTGGGTCGGCGTCGATGCGCCGCTGCTGCTGGGCGATGCGATGCGGTACGCGGTGCTAGACGGCGGTAAGCGCCTCCGGCCGCTGCTGGTGATGGCGGCCTGCGAGGCCGTGCACGGCCGGCCCGACGCCGCCCTGCGCGCCGCCTGTGCCGCCGAGCTCATCCACGCCTATTCCCTCGTGCACGACGACCTGCCGTGCATGGACAACGACATTCTTCGCCGCGGCAAGCCCACGGTGCACGTCAAGTTCGGCGAGGCCGATGCGCTGTTGGCCGGTGATGCGCTGCAGGCGTTGGCGTTCGAGCTGCTGACTCCCGACGCCGATGACCCGAACGCTGTTGGCGATGCGGTACCTCCGGTGATGCAGGCCCTGCTGTGCCGCCTGCTGGCACGTGCCGCCGGCAGCCAGGGCATGGCCGGTGGGCAGGCCATCGACCTGGCCAGCGTCGGGCGCTCGCTCGACGAGCCGCAACTCCGCGAAATGCATCGCATGAAGACCGGCGCGCTGCTGCAAGGCAGCGTCGAGATGGGCGCGGCGTGCGCTGCCAGCGTGCCCGCGCCTGCATTGGCCGCGATGCGCGACTATGGCGCTGCTATCGGGCTCGCATTCCAGGTGGTCGACGACATCCTCGACGTCACTGCCGATTCGCACACGCTTGGCAAAACCGCCGGCAAGGATGCAGCCAGCGACAAACCCACTTACGTCTCCTTGCTTGGCCTCGACGGCGCACGTGCGCAGGCGCAACAACTTCTCACTGCGGCCCTGGCGGCGCTCGAACGCAGCGCATTGCCCGACACCAACGCGCTGCGAGCGCTGGCCCATATGGTCGTCGATCGCGACCGATAACAACAACTCTTCATGGCTCCGCTGCTCCCCACTCTCCACGACCCGTCCCCGATCCGCGAATATGACCGCGCGCAGTTGCAGCAACTGGCCGACGAGGTGCGTGCCTGCGTGCTCGACAACGTGTCGCGCACCGGTGGCCACCTCAGTTCGAACCTGGGCACGGTGGAGCTGACCGTCGCGCTGCACCACGTCTTCAACACGCCGCACGACCGCCTGGTGTGGGACGTGGGTCATCAGACCTATCCGCACAAGATCCTGACCGGCCGGCGTGAGCGCATGCCGACGCTGCGGCAGCAAGGCGGCATCTCAGGCTTTCCGCAGCGCAGCGAAAGCGAGTACGACACCTTCGGCACGGCGCATTCGTCGACCAGTATTTCGGCTGCGCTCGGCATGGCGATGGCCGCCAAGCAAAAGGGCGAAGACCGCCATGCCGTGGCGATCATCGGCGACGGCGCACTCACGGCCGGCATGGCTTTCGAGGCGCTCAACAATGCAGGCGTGGCCGACTGCAAGCTGCTGGTGATCCTGAACGACAACGACATGTCGATCAGCCCGCCGGTCGGTGCGCTCAACCGCTATTTGGCGCAGCTGATGAGCGGCAATTTCTACGCCGCCGCGAAGAACGTCGGCAAGAGCGTGCTGCGCGGCGCGCCGCCGTTGTTCGAGCTTGCCAAGCGCTTCGAGCAGCATGCCAAGGGCATGGTCGTGCCAGCCACGCTGTTCGAGCAGTTCGGCTTCAACTACGTCGGCCCGATCGATGGACACGACCTCGATTCGCTGGTGCCCACGCTCGAGAACCTGAAGCATCTGCACGGCCCGCAGTTTCTGCACGTCGTCACCAAAAAGGGCCAGGGCTACAAGCTGGCCGAGGCCGATCCCGTGGCCTATCACGGCCCTGGCAAGTTCGATCCGAGCATTGGCATCGTCAAGCCGACCACGCAACCCAAGCAGACATTCACGCAAGTCTTCGGCCAGTGGCTGTGCGACACGGCCGCGCAGGACGGTCGCCTGGTCGGCATCACACCGGCGATGCGCGAGGGCTCGGGGCTGGTCGAGTTCGAGCAGCGCTTTCCGGATCGCTACTACGACGTCGGCATTGCTGAGCAGCACGCCGTCACTTTCGCGGCCGGCCTGGCTTGCGAAGGGCTGAAGCCGGTCGTGGCCATCTACTCGACCTTTCTGCAGCGTGCCTACGACCAGCTGATCCACGACGTTGCGATCCAGAATTTGCCTGTCGTATTCGCGCTCGATCGCGCTGGGCTGGTGGGCGCTGACGGCGCCACGCACGCAGGCGCCTACGACATTCCCTTCTTGCGCTGCATCCCGAACATGAGCATCGCTTGCCCGGCCGACGAGGCGGAGTGCCGCCAGCTGCTCACCAGCGCATACGAGCAGAACCACCCGGTGGCGGTGCGTTATCCACGCGGCGCCGGCGCGGGCGTTACGCCGCACCTCACGCTCGATGCGCTGCCTTTCGGCAAGGGCGAAGTGCGCCGCATGGGCAAAGGCATCGTGATCCTCGCTTTCGGCACGTTGCTGTATCCAGCGCTGGTCGCGGCCGAGGCGCTCGACGCCACGGTCGTCAATATGCGCTGGGCCAAGCCGCTGGACGTCGCGTTGCTGAACGAAATGGCGAAGTCGCACGATGCCATCGTCACCCTCGAGGAGGGCGCGATCATGGGCGGCGCGGGTAGCGCAGTGCTCGAGGCGCTGCAAGTGGCCGGCCTTCAGAAGCCTGTGCTGCAGCTCGGCTTGCCCGACCGCTTCATCGAGCATGGCGATCCGGTCAAGTTGCTGTCGGGGCTCGGGCTCGACGCGGCAGGCATTCAAGCGTCTATCGAGGCGCGATTCCCGGTCGAAGCCACAGCGCTGAGCTGACACGTTGACGAGTTGATCCGGTCCGCGGCGTTCCTGCGTCGCCCAGAACGTCCTCGGATTCGCCGCGGCGAAATCCCGCTCGGGCGCGCGGTGGGCGGTTTTTACAATACTCCGGTCCCTCGAGCTTCCGAGTCGACAGCTTTCAAGAGCCTTCGACGCGGTCACGAGCCGCGTCTTGCGCAGTTCCTCGCATCCCCGCATCCCCGGAGACAACCCAATGAACCGTCGTTCCCTCATTAAAAATGCCGGCATTGCCGGGATCCTGGCCGCCGGCATTGCGCCCGCCGTGCATGCCCAGGCGGCAGTGCGCTGGCGTTGTGCCTCCAGCTTTCCGAAGTCGATGGACACCATTTTCGGCACCAGCGAAGTCTTCGTGAAACGCGTCAGCGACATGACCGGCGGCAGGTTCCAGATATCGATGCATGCAAGCGGCGAACTTATTCCTGCGTTCGGTGTGGTCGATGGCGTGCAAAGCGCGGCTGTCGAAATGGCGTACACGGCGCCGTATTATTTCTACGGCAAAGACCCGGCGTTTTGCCTTGGCTGCTCAGTGCCTTTCGGCATGAACACGCGGCAGCAGAACGCATGGATGTACGAGGGCAACGGCATGAAGCTGATGCGTGCTTTCTATGCCAAGTACAACATCATCAACCTGCCGGGCGGCAATACGGGCGCGCAGATGGGTGGCTGGTTCCGGAAGGAAATCAAGTCGATCGCTGACCTCAAGGGCCTTAAGTTCCGCACCAATCCGTTTGCCGGCAAGGTGCTGGAGCCCTTCGGTGTCATTGCCCAGTCGACCTCTGGCGCTGATCTCTTCCCGGCCCTCGATAAAGGCACGCTCGACGGTGTGGAATGGGTCGGCCCCTACGACGACCAGAAGCTCGGCTTCAACAAGGTCGCGCCGTTCTACTACTACCCCGGCTGGTGGGAGGGCAGTGCGGAAATCGACTTCTACATCAACAACAAGGCTTGGGAAGGCCTGTCGGCCGAGTACAAGGCCATCGTCGAAGCAGCGGCCGCACAGGCCAACCTCTCGATGACGGCCAAGTACGACGCCAAGAACCCGATCGCGCTGAAGCAACTGGTCGACTCAGGCACCAAGCTGCGACCCTTCTCGCAAGATGTGATGAATGCGGCCTTCAAGTCGGCGCGGCAGATTTACTCGGACCTGAACCACAGCAACCCCGAGTGGAAAAAGATCTACCCAGACTGGGTCAAGTTTCTCGGTGACGAAAACGCCTGGTTCCGCTACGCCGAAGGCACGTTCGATCGCTTCATGCAGCAGCAGAAGTTGTAGGTGTCGATGGCGTTGCAGGCTGCGCCGCGCAGTCTGCAACGCGTTCCATGAAGGCCGTGAGCAAGCGTGGGTCGGCCGAGTGAAACCATGTGATCGCGCCATTGCGTCGGCGCACCAACAGCCGCGGCGCCATGGCACGTTCGAGCCAGCGGATGTGCACGAGTTTGAGCTGCACGACATCGTGTGCGTCCGCGCGCTTGTTCCACAACCACGTCTGCGTCATGACGTCGCCATCGAGGCGGGTGCGGCTGCGCACGATCCAGTAGCCCATCCACATCACGCATACCGCTGCCAGGCCGAAGACCCACACGCTGCCAGCCGACCAAGCCGTGCTGCGCAGTGCCGGAAAACTCCAGACGCCGAATGCGACCACGTCGAACGCCAGCACCACCGCGAGGATGCGAAGCAGGCGCGGGAACGCTGGGCTGTCGATCGCGTTCATGGCGCCGTCTCGTAAGTCAGGGATGGCGCCGGCTTCGTGCGAGCCTTGCTGAAGTCGAAGGCGAAGCCGTAACGAATGAGTGCGTTGCCGGCCGAAATGAGCGACGCGAACAGCACCGCATAGTCGGCGAGCTTGCCGAATTTTTCGCTGATCCAGTCCATGACTGTCGCGAACCTCAAAAGTGCGGACAAAGGGTTGTCTCCCGGCGGATCTCAACAAGATGGGAGCCCTCTTAAGCTTGCGTTGGGGCTTGCTCGGAGCTCGACAAAAGCGCGCATGTTACAGCCCGCATCCGCGTGCGCAACGGCTGTCGCCATAATCGCGCATGCCTTCGAGCCCCCCGTCATCGACGCCGTTCAGCGCACATCCGGTGCCGTATTCCATCGACTCGCCCGACATGCGGCGTGCGGGCCGGGAACTGCTTTCGCTGGCGCTGATCGATGCACGCAATCACACGTTGCACCTCCTGTCGCTGTGCGAAAACGTGTGGGGCTCGGTCGAGTTGCCGGCCGTTGCTGCGTATGCAGAGGGCGAAGAGGGTGTCGCGTCGCCGGTCTGGATGGCCGGCCACGTCGGCTGGTTTTCCGAGTGGTGGATCGCCCGAAACACGCAGCGTGCCTTCGGCGCCGATTGCCCGGCGCGTCCGACGCGTCTGGCTGCCATCGACCCCAACGCGGACGACTGGTGGAACCCGACACAGCGCGCGCCCGACACGCGCTGGTTGCCCGACTTGCCCGACCTGAGCCAAACCAAGGCCTATCTGCTCGAAACGCTGGAGAGCACGCTCGAACTTCTGGAGCACGCGGCAGAAACGGATGCCGGGCTGTACTTCTATCGGCTCGCGTTGTTCTATGAAGATTTGTGCGGCGAGCAGCTGGTCGTGACGGCGCAAGCGCTCGGTTTGCCGCTCGGCATCGAGCAGACCCCGACTTCCGTCACGCGTGAACCCTTGCTGGTGCCCGCGACGACGTGGGAGCTAGGTTTGCCCGATGCCGGTTTCGTCTTTGCACAGGAACTCGGCGGCGACCGCATCGAAGTGCCGGAGTTCGAGATCGATGCGCAGCCGATCACCTGGAGCCAATTCATCGAGTTCGTCGACGATGGCGGCTACGACGCGAGCGCGCTATGGCATCCCGAGGGATGGCGCTGGCTCAACGCGCAGGTCGAAGGGCGTCGCGCGCCACGCTACGTCGAGCAGATCGGCGGTGCGCGGCATGGCAGCGGGGGCTCGGTGCTGCAACGCCGCTTCGGCACCACGGTGCGTGCTGCGGGCCAACAGAGTGCCGTGCACTTGAGCTGGTGGGAGGCCGATGCCTGGGCCCGCTGGGCCGGTCGCCGCGTCGCGACCGAAGTCGAGTGGGAGATCGCTGCGCACACGGCGGCACGCCGTGGCTTTCGGTGGTCCGATGTGCAGGAGTGGACCGCTGGAACCTTGCAGCCGTGGGTCGGCTTCAAGGCCGACCCGTGGAGTGCCGGCAGTGCCTTCGATCCGGTGCCCGCCTTTGGCCAGGCGCGCGTGCTGCGCGGTGCATCCTTCGCGACGCGCGCCCGGCTGCGCTCCGACAAGCGACGCGACTTTGCTGCGCCGGGTCGTGACGATGGCTTCTTCGGATTCAGAACCTGCGCGGTTTGACGACGGCCGGTGGCCAGGCTGCGCTCGCACCCATTTTTTCAAAGTCAGTCTGCGCCCAGCGGCGGCGCCACATCCTCCAGCGATTTGCGTTCCGCGTCCACGCCCATCCGCAGGGCCAGCAAGCCCGCCACGATGACCAGCGCGGCGCCGATGCAATAGCCGACCGTCACCGCGCCGCGGCTGCCGGTTTCGATCAGCATGCCGAACAACACTGGCGCAGCGAAACCACCCGCGCCTGTGCCCACTGCATAGAAGATCGAGATGGCCAGCGCCCGCATCTCCAGAGGAAACACCTCGCTCACCGTCAGATACGCCGAGCTGGCCGCCGCCGACGCCAGAAAGAACACGGCGGACCAGCACAGCGCCTGCGTCAATGCGTCGAGCCAACCCAGCATGAACGCGTCGCCGGTGAGCGCCAGCCCGACGCCCGACAGCACATAGGTGAACGCGATCATCCTGCGCCGCCCGATGCGATCGAACAGCGGGCCGAGCAGCAACGGACCGAGCACGTTGCCGAGCGCGAACGGAAAGATGTAGAGCGCCACGCGGCCTTCGGGCACGCCATGAAAGCGCGTGAGCACCAGCGCGTAGGTGAAGAAGATCGCGTTGTAGAAAAAGGCCTGCGAAATCATTAGCGCCATCGCGACCACGCTGCGGCGCCGGTACTTGCGCAACAGCACGTGCGCGACTTCGCGCATCGTTGGCGGCGTGCGCCGACCCGACGCCGTCAAGCCGACCGCCGGTGGCAGCGGTCCGCATTCCGCTGCCACTTCGCATTCGATGGTGTCGAGGATGCGGCGAGCTTCTTCTTCGCGGCCTTGCGCGATCAGCCAGCGCGGACTTTCAGGCACGTCGCGCCGCACCAGCAATATGGCGACGGCCAGCACTGCGCCGAGTCCGAAGCCGACGCGCCAGCCCCAGACCGGCCCGAGCACGCGCGGGTCTAGCAGTACCAGACTGAGCCCGGCACCGAGCGCTGCACCGACCCAGAAACTTCCGTTGATCGCGAGGTTGACACGCCCCCGCAGCCGCGCCGGAATGAGTTCGTCGATGGCCGAGTTGATGGCCGCGTATTCGCCGCCGATGCCCAGTCCGGTGACGAACCGGCAGAGCGCGAAGAAGGCGAAGTCGTTCGAGAACGCCGTCGCCAGCGTGCCGATCGTGTAAACCACCAGCGTGATGAGAAACAGCTTCTTGCGGCCGAGCCTGTCGGTCAGCCGGCCAAACAGCAGGGCACCCACGACCGCACCGGCGATGTAGACGGAACCCGACCAGCCGATCTCGGTCGCGGTGAGCGCCAGCGTGTCGGCACGTTCGAGCACCGCGCCGATCGAGCCGACCAGCGTCACTTCGAGTCCGTCGAGCACCCAAGCGATACCGAGCGCCATGACCACGCGCCAGTGCCAGCGCGACCACGGCAAGCGGTCGAGCCGCGCCGGAATATCGGTCGCGCGGGCGGACGCGATCAGCTCGACGGCCCTCGCACGATCTGCTCGATGTGCTGCGCGAAATCGTCGATTGCGAAGGGCTTGGCGATCAGGTCCATGCCAGGCTCCAGAAACTCGGCGCGGGTCGTTGCATGTTCCGCATAGCCGGTCATGAAAAGCACGTGCAAGCCGGGCCGCTGCTGGCGTGCGAACTCCGCCAATTGCCGTCCGTTGATGCCTGGCAGGCCAACGTCGGTCACCAGCAGGTCGATCGGCACCGCGGACTGCAATATCGGCATGGCCGTGGTGCCGTCGACGGCCTCGATGGTGCGATAGCCGAGGTCGGCCAGCACGTCGAGGACCAGCAGTCGAACGGCCGGATCGTCCTCGACCACCATCACGACCTCGCCGCGCCCCTGTGGAAGCGCAGCGGCTGCGGCTTCCGCCTCGACGGCTGCAGCGGCGTCGGCATGGGCTGGCGGCAAATAGAGCGTCACGCGCGTGCCGTGGCCGACCCGGCTTTCGATGCGGACATGGCCGCGCGACTGTTGTGCGAAGCCGTACACCATGGAGAGTCCGAGTCCGGTGCCCTGGCCAATCGGCTTGGTCGTAAAGAAGGGGTCGAACACTTTGGCCAGGACTTCAGGCGACATGCCGGTGCCGGTGTCGGCGACCGAAATGGCGATGTAGTCGCCGGCGTCCAGGCCTTCGTGATGGCGCGTTTCGGATTCGCGCAGCGTCGCATGGCCGGTCGACAAGATCAGAGCACCGCCATGCGGCATGGCATCGCGCGCATTGATGGCCAGGTTGAGAATGGCGCTTTCGAGTTGCGGCTCGTCACCCAGCGCAGCGCCTACGCCGTCGGCCAACTGCACCTCGAGCCGCACCTGCTCGCCCAGCGAGCGGCGCAGCAGGTCTTCCATCGAGCCGATCAGTGCGTTGACATCGACCGCGCGCGGGTCGAGCGTCTGGCGCCGCGAGAACGCCAGCAGACGTTGAATGAGCGCGGCTGCACGATGCGCCGACTGTGTTGCCGAACTCATGTAGCGATCGAGGTCGTTGGTGCGGCCCAGCGCGACGCGGCGCCGCACGATCTCGATCGAGCCGGTGATGCCTTGCAGCAGGTTATTGAAGTCGTGCGCGATGCCGCCGGTGAGTTGCCCGATGGCTTCCATCTTCTGGCTTTGGCGCAGCCGCGACTCGGAGTCGCGCAGCGCCGTGATGTCGCGCCCGACTGCATGAAGAGAGTCCGTGTCGGGCACCGCGCTCCATGACAACGTGCGGTAGCTGCCATCCTTGTGGCGGTACCGGTTTTCGAAGCGCAGCGTGATCTGCCCACGCGACAGTTTGGCGATTTCGGCCACCGTCGAGTCGATGTCGTCCGGGTGCACAAACTCGAGCAGGGGCTGGCCGACCAGTTCCGTTTCGGTCCAGCCGAGCAACGTTTCCCAGGCCGGGTTGATCGCCCGAATGATGCCGTCGAAGTCGCCGACGACCATGATGTCGGCGCTTAGCTGCCACAGCCGGTCGCGGTCGCGCGTGCGCTCTTGGACGCTTTGCGCGAGGCGCTCCTGTGCTGCCTTCTGGTCGTTGATGTCGGTGTTGGTACCGACCCAGCGCATCGGCGCGCTGCCTTCGCCGGTTTCGCCGACGTGGCCGTCGCCGTCCTGCACCGGATGGGCGCGTACCAGATGCCAACGGTAGTCGCCGTCGAGCCGACGAAGCCGAAATTCCGCCGCGTAGGGCAATTGCGTCGCAAGCGAAAGCTGCCATTGCCCGACGACATCGGGCAGGTCGTCTGGATGGACGATCGTCGCCCAGCCGTTGCCTTCGAGCTGCTCGAAGTGCATGCCGGAGTACTCATAGACCTGGTCGTTGAACCAGTCGAGCCGGCCGTCTCCTGCTGCGGTCCAGACCTGGTTGGGCACTGCCTGGGCCAGCGCACGAAAGCGGCCCTCGCTCTGGCGCAAAGTCGCTTCGACCTGCTTGGCTCCTGTGATGTCCTGCACCACGCCGCGCAACAACATCGGCTTGCCGGCGTCGTTGCGAACCAGTTCGGCACGCCGTGCGATCCAGCGCAGCGACTGATCGTCGGCGCGGCGAATGCGGTATTCGACATTGAGGCGCAACGAGCCGTCGACGCGGTTCGTGAGCGTCGACATGGGCTCTACGGCGTCGATGCGCAAGGTGTCGACGACCGAGGCCTGGAATTCAGGCCGCACCGGCACGCCGAAGATGCGACAGAACTCTGCCGACACGCTCAGTTCGTTGGTCGCGATGTCGAGCAGGAAGACGCCGATGCCACCCGCCGCCTGCGCCAGTCGCAGTTGCTTGTTAGTCTCGCGCAGCGCCTGTTCGGCGAGCTTGCGGCTGTCGATGTCGACCATCACGCCCGGAAAGCGCAGGGGCCGGTTCATCGCATCGTGTTCTACGTAGCCGCTGGCCTCCACCCATAACCAGCGAGCGTCGAGCGTGCGCATCCGGTACTCGACGCTATAAGGTGTACCTTTCTCCAGCGACTCGGCGATGGCTGCCTGCACTTTGGGCAGGTCTTCAGGATGAAGCGCCTCGAGAAATCGCGAAATCGGCAGGCCGCCTTGCCCGTCCGGCACCTGCAAGCAAAAAGCCGCCGCGAGGGCTTCGTCGGCGAACACCATGTCAGTCTGCACGTCCCACATCCAGGTGCCGACGATGGCGCTCGCATTCATGGCAAGCGCGGTGCGCCGGGACGCATCGCGAAGGCGCGTTTCACTTTCGGCAAGTGCCAGGCGACCGTGTACGCGTTCGGTGGTTTCGTTCACAAGACACAGCACGCCGCCGATGTGGCCGTCGGCCTCGCGCACAGGCGAAAACGAAACGTCGAAGAACACTTCTTCGAGATGGCCATGGCGATCGATATGGAACGGTCTGTCGATGGCCGAAAAGCTCTCGCCCTGTTGCAACACCTGGTTCAACAGCGGGCCAAGGTCGTCCCACAGCTCCGCCCAGTTTTCTGCCGCCGGCCTTCCGAAGGCTGCCGGGTGCTTCAGGCCGATGGTCGGCGCGTAGGCGTCGTTGTACAGCGCGACCAGGTCGGGCCCCCAGAAAAGCACCATCTGCGCATGCGCCGGCAACATCAATTCGAGCGTCGTGCGCAAGGCTTGCGGCCAAGCCGATGGGGCCCCCAAAGGCGAGCGACGGGCATCGAGCCCACGCGCCAACGCTGCCGCCTCGCCGGCGCCAGCCGGCCATCCGAGCAAGGAAGATTCGCGCTTCATCAAAATATTATGGGAGGTGCGCAAGTGCTTTGTTGTCCGGAAAAGTCCCAGTAAAAGAATCCGCGAAGTGTTTATCTGCGTACACACCATGTACCAAACGCCGCCGAAACTCCGGATTGCGTCCACCAGACATCTCATCGGAGAACCCATGGCACCCCGCAGGCAATTTCTGTTCACTCTCGCGGCCGGCGCGCTCGGCACGCTTCCCGGCTTGTTGCTCACTCCGGTCGCCCGCGCCGCCAAGGCCTACGAGGTGACGCACACCGAGGCACAGTGGAAGGCGATGCTCACGCCAGAGCAATTTCAGGTGCTTCGCCAGGCGGGCACCGAGCGGCCGTACTCCAGCCCGCTCGACAAGGAAAAGCGCATCGGCACGTTCTCGTGCGCTGGCTGCAAGTTGCCGTTGTTCTCGTCGACCACCAAGTTCGACAGCCGCACCGGCTGGCCCAGCTTCTACCAGCCGATGGACAACTCGGTCGAAAAGACGTCTGACAACAGCCTGGGCATGAGCCGGGACGAGGTGCTGTGCCGGCGCTGCGGCGGCCACCTGGGTCACGTTTTCGACGACGGTCCGCCGCCGACCGGCCTGCGCTACTGCATGAACGGTCTGGCGATGGCGTTCACCGTCCAGACCTGAGCCGGGCGCCGGGCCCCCGGGCGCTTCCGATGCGCTCCGGTCAGCCCAACACGTCGCGGTGCAGGCTGATTGCTTCGACGACCATTGCGCTTAAGTCGGTGGTGTCGCCTGGGCCACTTTGGTCGACGTGCGCCAGTAACGCACGCCGCATGCGCGGTTCCCAGAATCTCTTCAAGTGATGCGCAATGCCTTCCAGCGCCTCCTCGCGGTCGGGCATGGCCTCGAAAAAGGTGCCGATCTGGTTGGCCATGCGCACCAGCGAATCAACTTGCATCGCGCACGACCGTCATTTCGCCGACGCGGCATCTGCTGGCTCGGCGCGCGCAGCCAACAGATCCAGCTGCACCTTGTGGAACCGGCTGTATTCCTGCTGCCACGCAGAAGGCTGCATCACCGGCATGACCTGCACCGCTGTCACCTTGTATTCAGGGCAGTTGGTGGCCCAGTCGGAGTTGTCGGTGGTGATGACGTTGGCGCCAGATTCCGGGAAGTGGAAGGTCGTGTAGACCACACCCGGCTGCATGCGCTCGGACACCGTTGCGCGCAGTACCGTCTCGCCGGCACGGCTCTGGATACCGACCCAGTCGTCTTCCGCGATGCCGCGCTCCTCGGCGTCGTGCGGATGGATTTCCAGCCGGTCTTCGCTGTGCCACTGGTTGTTGTCGGTGCGGCGGGTCTGCGCACCGACGTTGTATTGCGACAGGATGCGGCCAGTGGTCAGCAGCAGCGGAAACTTGCGCGTGACCTTCTCGTCCGTCGCTACGTACTGCGTGACGATGAACTTGCCCTTGCCACGCACGAAGGCGTCGACGTGCATGGTCGGCGTGCCCTCGGGCGCGTCGGCATTGCACGGCCACTGGATGCTGCCGAGTTCGTCGAGCCGCTCGTAGCTCACGCCGGAGAAAGTCGGCGTCAGCGCGGCGATCTCGTCCATGATTTCTTTCGGGCTGGCGTAGTGCATCGGATAGCCCAGCGCCTGCGCCAGCTTCTGCGTCACTTCCCAATCTGCCAGTCCGGCCTTGGGCGGCATCACTTTGCGCACGCGCGAGATGCGCCGCTCGGCGTTGGTGAAAGTGCCGTCTTTTTCGAGGAACGACGAGCCGGGCAAAAACACGTGCGCGTACTTGGCGGTTTCGTTCAAAAACAGGTCTTGCACCACCACGCATTCCATCGCCATCATGGCGGCGGCCACGTGCTGCGTATTGGGGTCCGACTGCACGATGTCCTCGCCTTCGCAGTACAGACCCTTGAAGCTGCCGCTCAACGCCGCATCGAACATGTTGGGTATGCGCAGGCCCGGCTCGGGGCTGATCTCGACACCCCACGCTGCTTCGAACGACGCGCGCGTGATGCTGTCGGATACGTGCCGGTAGCCGGGCAGTTCATGCGGGAACGAGCCCATGTCGCATGCACCTTGCACGTTGTTCTGTCCGCGCAACGGGTTGATGCCCACACCTTCACGGCCGACGTTGCCGGTTGCCATCGCGAGGTTGGCAATGCCCATCACCATCGTCGATCCCTGGCTGTGTTCGGTCACGCCCAGGCCGTAGTAGATGGCACCGTTCGCTGCATTCGCATAGAGCCGTGTCGCTGCGCGCAGGTCGGCCGCAGGCACGCCTGTCGCCGCTTGCATCGCTTCCGGCGAGTTCTCGGGCCGCGCGACAAACTCGCGCCATTCGCCAAACGACTTGGCGTCGCAGCGTTCGGCCACGAAGTCTTCGGCGACGAGCCCTTCGGTGACCACGACGTGCGCCATCGCGGTGATCACCGCCACGTTGGTGCCGGGCTTCAGCTGCAAGTGGTGATCCGCTTGCACATGCGGCGAGCGCACGATGTCGATGCGGCGTGGGTCGATCACGATCAGCCTGGCGCCAGCCACGGTGGCGCTGCCGCGCAGCCGCTTCTTCATGCGCGACGCGAACACCGGATGGCCGTCGGTCGGGTTCGCGCCGATGACCACGATCACGTCGGCTTGCTCGACCGACTTGAACGTCTGCGTGCCGGCGGACGTGCCGAGCGTCTGGCCCAGCCCATAGCCGGTCGGCGAGTGGCACACGCGCGCACAGGTGTCGACGTTGTTGTTGCCGAAAGCGGTGCGGACCAGCTTTTGCACCAGGTAGGTTTCTTCGTTGGTGCAGCGTGACGAGGTGATGCCACCGATCGAATCTTTGCCGTACTTGGCCTGCAGGCGCTTGAACTCGCTGGCCGCGTGGTTCACCGCCACATCCCAGCTCACCTCCTGCCATGGGTCGGTGATCTTCTCGCGGATCATCGGCTTCAACATCCGGTCTTGATGCGTTGCGTAGCCCCAGGCGAAACGGCCCTTGACGCACGAGTGGCCCTCGTTGGCCTTGCCGTCTTTCCACGGCGTCATGCGCACGACTTCGTTGCCCTTCATCTCGGCCTTGAAGCCGCAACCCACGCCGCAGTAGGCGCAGGTGGTGATGACGCTGTGCTCCGGCTGGCCGAGCCAGATGACCGACTTCTCCTGCAGCGTGGCGGTCGGGCAGGCCGAGACGCAGGCGCCGCAGCTCACGCATTCCGACTCCATGAAGGGCTCGTCTTGCCCCGGCGACACGCGCGACTCGAAGCCGCGGCCGCTGATCGTCAGCGCAAAGGTACCCTGTGTTTCTTCGCAGGCGCGCACGCAGCGGTTGCACACGATGCACTTGGCCGGGTCGTAGGTGAAGTAGGGGTTCGACTCGTCTTTCTTCGCCTTCAGATGGTTGGCGCCGTCGAAGCCGTAGCGGACGTTGCGCAAGCCGGTCACGCCCGCCATGTCCTGCAGTTCGCAGTCGCCATTGGCCGCGCAGGTCAGGCAGTCGAGCGGATGGTCGGAGATGTAGAGCTCCATCACGCCCTTGCGCAATTGCTGCAGCTTGGGCGTTTGCGTGCGCACTTTCATGCCGGCCTCGGCAGGCGTGGTGCACGAGGCCGGATAGCCCTTGCGACCGTCGATCTCGACCAGGCACAGACGGCAAGAGCCGAAGGGTTCCAGGCTGTCGGTCGCGCAGAGCTTGGGCACCTGGATGCCGGCGTCGACGGCAGCGCGCATCAACGACGTGCCGGCCGGCACGGTCACCTCGTTGCCGTCGATTTCGAGCGTGACCTCGCGCGGCGATTCGCGACGGGGCGTGCCGTAGTCGGTGTCCTTGTGGGTGTCCAGCATGGGTTGGTCCTGTGACTTCGTTTGACGGCTTCAGGCCTGTTCAGGCCGGTTCAGGCAGGCAGTGGCGCAATGGATTCGACCGCGACGATGCCGAAGTCCTGCGGGAAGTGGTCGAGCGCCGACAGAACCGGGAAGGGCGTCATGCCACCCATGGCGCAGAGCGAGCCGTGGAGCATCGTGTCGCACAGGTCGCGCAACAGATCGACCTGCTTGACCTGCTCGTCGCTGTCTTTGCTCGCGCGGATCCTGTCGATCACCTCGACGCCGCGGGTCGAGCCGATGCGGCAGGGCGTGCATTTGCCGCACGACTCGATGGCGCAGAACTCCATCGCGTAGCGCGCCAGCTTCGACAGGTCGGCCGTGTCGTCGTGCACCACGATGCCGCCATGCCCGACCGTGCCGCCGGCCGCGGCATACGCTTCGTAGTCGAGCGGCAAGTCCCATTTCGATTCCGGCAGGTAGGCGCCGAGCGGACCGCCCACCTGCACCGCCTTGATCGGCCGGCCCGACGCCGAGCCGCCGCCGTAGTCGTAGAGCAGTTCGCGCAGCGTCACGCCGAATGCCTTTTCGACCAGCCCGCCGTGCTTGATGTTGCCGGCCAGCTGAATCGGCAGCGTGCCGCGCGAGCGCCCGACGCCGAAGTCGCGATAGAACGCCGCACCACGCGCCAGGATCACCGGCACGCTGGCCAGCGTGATCACGTTGTTGATGAGCGTCGGCTTGCCGAACAGTCCGGTGATGGCCGGCAGCGGCGGCTTGGCGCGCACGATGCCGCGCTTGCCTTCGAGGCTTTCGAGCAGCGCAGTTTCTTCGCCGCACACGTACGAGCCGGCGCCCTTGCGCACTTCGAGTGAAAAGCGGTGGCCCGAGCCGAGGATGTCTTCGCCGAGAAATCCGGCCGCGTTGGCGATGCCGATGGCCTCGTTCATGGTGGCGATCGCGTGCGGATACTCTGAGCGGATGTAGACATAGCCTTTCGTCGAACCGGTCGCAATGCCGGCGATGGTCATGCCCTCGATCAGCATGAACGGGTCGCCCTCCATCGTCATGCGGTCCGAGAAGGTGCCCGAATCGCCTTCGTCGGCGTTGCAGACGATGTACTTTTGCGACGCAGGCGTGGCGAGCACCGTCTTCCATTTGATGCCCGCCGGAAATGCCGCGCCACCGCGCCCGCGGAGGCCCGAGTCGAGCACCTGCTGCACGATGTCCGCGGGCATCAAGGTCATCGCACGGCGCAGGCCGGCGTAACCTTCATGGGCTTCGTAGTCGGCGAGCGACAGCGGGTCGGTGATGCCCATGCGCGAGAAGGTGAGGCGCTCCTGGTTCTTGAGGTAGGGGATGTCGTCAGTCAGGCCGAGATGCAGGGGATGTGGCCTGGCGCCGGTCGGCACGATGAAGTCGACATCGAACAGGCCCGCGACATCGCCAGGCGTCACCGGCCCGTACGCGACGCGACCTGCCGACGTGGCGACCTCGACCAGAGGTTCGAGCCACATCAGGCCGCGCGATCCGTTGCGCACGATGTGGACGTAAAGTCCACGCATTTGCGCCTCGTCTGCAATGCGGCGCGCCACGCGGTCGGCACCGACAGCGAGTGCGGCGGCATCGCGTGGCACGTAGACGGTGACGGCGTTCATGCGCTGATTCCGGTCGACTCGGTGCCTGCGGTGCCTGCGGTGACTTCGGCGATCAGCGCATCGAAAGCCCGCGGCGTCATGCGCGCGTGCAATTCATCGTCAAGCATCAAGGCTGGCGACGCGGCGCACAGGCCAAGGCAAAAGACCGATTCCAGCGTGAAGGCGCCATCCGTCGAAGCGCTGCTCTTCGTGCCGCCGTGCGCCGAACAGCCGAGGCGGAGTTCCGCATGCGCCATCAGGGCATCGGCGCCCATCGACTGACACGCCTCGGCGCGGCAGATCTGCAGCACATGCCGCGCCGCGGGCGCGCTCCGAAAGTGATGGTAGTAAGTGATGACGCCGTGTACTTCGGCGCGCGACAGGTTCAATGCGTCGGCGATGGCCAGCACCTGATCGGAGGGGACATAGCCGAGCGCGTCTTGAACCTCGTGGAGGATCGGCAGCAGTGCACCGGGTTCGCTGGCGCGGCGCGTCAGCACGTCGCGCACGACGGAAGCCGCGTCGGTATGTGGTGAGGACCGGGCCGAGAGTGCAGGCGAGGGGTGGGCCAGTGGAATCATCGTGTATTCAGACAAAGTCTCGACCTTCAGCGCCGGTCAGTCCAATTCAATCCAAAAATGGACCGATGCATTCGTGAAATCAGGGTTTTCCAGCGTTCGGACTGGCAGTCCGCTCGGCGACAGAGCGACAATTACGCATCTTCATCAAGGAATCACGCGCATGGGCACGACGACGACGGAACCGACCATCATCTACACGCTGACCGACGAGGCGCCGGCGCTGGCGACAGCGGCGTTTTTGCCCATCGTCCGCGCATTCACCGCGCCGGCCGGCATCACGGTCACCACCAGCGACATTTCGGTGGCGGCCCGCGTCCTGGGCGAGTTCCCGGAATTTCTGACCGAAGCCCAGCGCCGGCCCGACAACCTGGCAGAACTCGGGCGGCTCACGCTGCTGCCCGACACCAACATCATCAAGCTGCCGAACATCAGCGCGTCGGTGTCGCAGCTTCAGGCCTGCATCAAGGAACTGCAGGGCAAGGGCTATGCATTGCCCGACTATCCGGAAGCCCCGAAGACCGACGAAGACAAAGCGATTCGCGCCCGCTACGGCAAGTGCACCGGCAGCGCCGTGAACCCGGTACTCCGCGAAGGCAACTCCGACCGCCGCGCGCCGCTGGCCGTCAAGAACTACGCCCGCAAGCACCCGCATAGCATGGCCGACTGGAGCCAGGCCTCGCGCTCGCATGTGTCGCACATGCATCGCGGCGACTTCTATCACGGCGAAAAGTCGATGACGCTCGACAAGGCGCGCGACGTGAAGATGGAACTCATCACCGCAGCTGGCAAAACTATCGTGCTCAAGGCCAAGGTGCCGCTGAAAGACGGCGAGATCATCGACAGCATGTTCATGAGCAAGAAGGAATTGATCGCCTTCTACGAGAAAGAAATCGAAGACGCGCACAAGACAGGCGTGATGTTCTCGTTGCACGTCAAGGCCACCATGATGAAGGTGTCGCACCCGATCGTGTTCGGCCACTGCGTGCGCATCTTCTACAAGGACGCTTTCGAGAAGCACGCCAAGCTGTTCGAAGAGCTTGGCGTCAACGTCAACAACGGCATGGTCAACCTGTACGACAAGCTCGAGACGCTGCCGTCGTCGCAGCGTGAGCAGGTCATCAAGGACCTGCATGCCTGCCACGAGCATCGACCGGAACTGGCGATGGTCGACTCGGCCAAGGGCATCACCAACTTCCATTCGCCCAACGACATCATCGTGGACGCGTCGATGCCCGCGATGATCCGCAACGGCGGCAAGATGTGGGGCGCCGACGGTCGCCTGAAGGACGTGAAGGCCGTGATGCCCGAATCGACCTTCGCCCGCATCTACCAGGAGATCATCAACTTCTGCAAGTGGAACGGCAACTTCGACCCGAAGACCATGGGCACTGTGCCCAACGTCGGCCTGATGGCCCAGCAGGCCGAGGAATACGGTTCGCACGACAAGACTTTCGAAGTGGCCGACGACGGCGTTGCCAACATCGTCGACCTCGCCACCGGCGAAGTGCTGTTGAGCCAGAACGTGGAGAAGGGCGACATCTGGCGCATGTGCCAGGTGAAGGATGCGCCTATCCGCGACTGGGTCAAGCTGGCCGTCACGCGCGCCCGCAATTCGGGCATGCCCGCCGTGTTCTGGCTCGACCCGTACCGCCCGCATGAAAACGAGGTCATCAAGAAGGTCAAGCTCTACCTAAAGGACCACGACACCACGGGCCTCGACATCCAGATCATGTCGCAGGTGCGCGCGATGCGCTACACGCTGGAGCGCGTGATCCGCGGGCTCGACACCATCTCGGTCACCGGCAACATCCTGCGCGACTACCTGACCGACCTGTTCCCGATCATGGAGCTGGGTACCAGCGCCAAGATGCTGTCGATCGTGCCGCTGATGGCCGGCGGCGGCATGTACGAGACCGGTGCCGGCGGCTCGGCTCCCAAGCACGTGCAACAGCTGGTGGAAGAAAACCACCTGCGCTGGGATTCGCTCGGCGAGTTCTTGGCGCTGGCCGTGTCGCTCGAGGATCTGGGCCTCAAGACGGGTAACAAGCAGGCCGGCATTCTTGCGAAGACTTTGGACGTCGCGACCGGCAAGCTGCTGGACAACAACAAGAACCCTTCTCCTAAGACCGGCCAGCTCGACAACCGCGGCAGCCAGTTCTACCTGGCGATGTACTGGGCGCAAGAGCTCGCGGCACAAACGGACGACAAGCAATTGCAGTCGAGTTTCACCGCGCTGGCCAAGAGCCTTACCGACGGCGAAAAGAAGATCGTCGACGAGCTTGCAGCAGTGCAAGGCAAGCCTGCCGACATCGGCGGCTACTACCTCGCCGATCCGAAGAAGTGCGACGCCATCATGCGGCCCAGTGCGACGCTCAACGCGGCCTTGGCGTCAGCGCAGAGCTAGTTCGTGCCTTAAGGGAAGGGCGGTCCGCACCGCCTTCGTCACGTCGACGAGTCGCAAGAGGTTGGTCTTGAACATGGCGCGCACAGGAGCGTCGTCGCCTTCCTCGATGGCAGCAAGATAGCCATAGCCTGCGTTGTTGACGAGCGCGCCGCTCGGCCGAAGCGGCGCGTGGCTTCGGCCACGACCGCCGCAATCTGCTCGGGCTGCGTCACGTCAAGAGCGAGGGCCAGCGCTCGCTCAGTCGGTCCCGATCATCACGCTCGACGCTGGCGGCAATTTCGAGTGTCACTTCAGTGGTGACTGGACCACGGACGATCGAAATGATCTTGCCTGGGAGGGTGTTGCGTGCGCTAGTTTTCGTCAGAGGGCTTCCTGCACGGTCGACATGTCGATGACGAAGCGGTACTTGACGTCGCTCTTGAGCATCCGTTCATAGGCTTCGTTGATCTGCGGCATCTTGATGACTTCGATGTCCGAGACGATGTTGTGCTTGGCGCAAAAGTCCAGCATCTCCTGCGTCTCCGGAATGCCGCCGATCATCGAGCCCGCGATGCTGCGGCGCTTGGTGATCAGGCCGAAGACGCCAGGGGAAGGATGCGGCGTGCTCGGCGCGCCGACCAGCGTCATCGTGCCGTCCATCTTCAGCAGCGCGAGGAAGGGGTCGAGGTCGTGCGACACGGCCACGGTGTTCAGGATGAAGTCGAAGCTGTTGAGATGCGCCTTCATTTCGTCGGGGTTCTTCGACACCACGACTTCCTTGGCGCCGAGGCGCAGCGCGTCGGCCGATTTGCCTGGTGATGTGGTGAACAGCACCACATGCGCACCGAGTGCCGCGGCGATCTTCACGCCCATGTGTCCCAGGCCGCCCAAACCGACGATGCCGACCTTGTGTCCCGGGCCGACTTTCCAGTGACGCAGCGGGGAGTAGGTCGTGATGCCGGCGCACAGCAGCGGCGCCACGGCGGCCAGGTCTTTTTCGTCGTGCGTTACTTTCAGCACGAACTTTTCGAAGACGACGATGTGGTCGGAGTAGCCGCCCAACGTGTTGGCGCGCGACACCTGTTCCTCGCTGTTGTAGGTGCCGGTCATGCCGTTGTCGCAATACTGCTCCAGGCCGTCGGCGCAAGGCTGGCAATGCTGGCAACTGTCGACCATGCAGCCGACGCCGACGATGTCGCCGACCTTGAACTTGGAAACATCGCCGCCGATCGCTGTCACGCGTCCGACGATTTCATGGCCGGGCACGCACGGGAACACCGCTGGCCCCCATTCGCTTTTGGCGGTGTGCAGGTCGGAGTGGCACACGCCGCAATGGAGGATGTCGATGGCAACGTCGCGCGCGGTGGGCGTGCGGCGCTCGAAGGTGAAGGGGGCGAGCGGCGTGGTGGCGGACTGGGCTGCGTAGGCGTGGGTGAGGGTCATAGAAAATCTCGGGAGTCTGGGGGGAATGGCAAAACAGCGCGGCTGGAAAAATCGAAGTCGAAAGATACGCCGTTCGATCCACAGGCGCTCGCAAAGGGTTTCAAGTCTGGACGACGTTAGATCTCGGTGGCGAGTGCTTCGAGCGCGAAGAAGGTTTAGGCGCTGAAAGCCACGATCACCGCTCGACCCGCCCGTTGTCGATATGAATGACAGATTGCGCCAGCGCTTCGACGTCTTGCGGGTCGTGCGTGACCAGCAACGTCGGCACTTGCACGCGGTCGAGCATCTCGGCCAGCTCGCGGCGCAGGCGCACGCGCAGCGGCGCGTCGAGCGCCGACAGCGGCTCGTCGAGCAGCAGCAGTTGCGGCTCCGTCGCGAGTGCGCGAGCCAGCGCCACGCGCTGCCGCTGGCCGCCTGATAAGTGCCGCGGCATCGCATCGCGCAATCGCACCAGATCGAATTGCTGCATCAGCGCATCGACGCGCTCCTGCTGCGCATCGTCGGGCCGCGTGCCGAGTCGATGCACGCCGAACATCAGGTTCTGAGCGACGGTCATGTGCGGGAACAGCGCATAGTCCTGGAACACCATGCCGACGCGGCGCGAGCGCGCTGGCAGATCAATGCCGCGTGCCGAGTCGAGTAGCGCATGCGAGCCGATACGCACATGGCCGCGCACCGAGGGCGTGAGGCCGGCGATTGCCATCAGCACGGTCGATTTTCCGGAGCCCGATGCGCCCATCAACGCGGTGCGGTGAGCGGTTGAAGTGAAGCGTGAATGCAGCTCGAAGACGCGTTCGGCAGTCTGAAGCGTGAGCCGCAAATCGACGTCGAGCGCCGGAGCAATAGAAGGCAGCGAGGCAGTCATCTCAATGCCGCGCTTGCAGCAAGCGGCTCGACACCACGAGTACCGTGATGCACACCACCGAGATCACGAGCGTGAGCCACAACGCGAGCTGGTCGTTGCCGGCTTGCACCGCTTCGTACACCGCGATCGACAGCGTTTGCGTCCTTCCGGGCAGGTTGCCGGCGATCATCAGCGTCGCGCCGAACTCGCCCATGGCGCGCGCGAAGGTGAGCATGAGCCCGGCCGCGATGCCACGCACCGCCAGCGGCAGCGCGACGCGCACGAAGACTTCGAACTCGCCGGCGCCGAGTGTTCGTGCCGCGTTGGCGAAGCGGCCGTCCACCTCTTCGAAGGCTGCCCGCGCGCCCTTGTAGACCAGCGGAAACGACACGACCGATGCAGCGATGACCGCGCCCTGCCAGGTGAAGATGAGGTTGATGCCGAACCAGCGATCGAGGTACTGCCCAAAGACGCCATTTCGGCCGATCAGCACGATCAGGTAGTACCCGATGACCGTGGGCGGCAGCACCATCGGCAGCATCAAGATCGCGTCGATGATGTTGTCGCCGGCGAACCGGCGCCGCGACATCCACCAGCCGAGTGCAATACCCACCACGCCCGCAATGAGCGTGGCGATGAGGGCGACTTTGAGCGTCAGCCAGAGAGGAGTGAGCAAAGGGGCAGGCTCTTCGCACTCAGGGCTTGGAGAATCCGAAGCGCTGCAAGATGGCTTGGCCCGGCGCGCTGCGCACGTAGGCGATGAATTCGACGGCCAGCGCGGGCTGCTTGCTGGTCGCGACCTGCGCGATGGGGTAGCTCACCGGCGTGGTGGTCGGCACCGTCAGCGCGATGCGCGTCTTGTCGGGTTCGATCATGGCGTCGGTGCGGTAGACGAAGCCGGCATCGACCTCGCCGCGCGCCACGTAGTTGAGCACCTGCCGCACGCTCTCGCCGTAGATCCATCTGGGCTGCAGCGTGGCGGTGAGGCCGGCCTTTTCGATGGCCTCGGTGGTGTAGCGGCCGACGGGCACGGTGGCCGGCGTGCCGGTCGACACGCGCTGGTACGTCGCGCCGCTCAAGTCGTTGAGCTGCTTCGGGGTCTCTTTGGCGTTCGAAGGCACGATCAGCACCAGCGTGTTGGCTGCGAAGTCGACCCGCGTCGGCGCGGCCAGGAGGTTCGCGGTCGCGGCCTTGTTCATCGTTTCCTGGTCGGCCGACGCGAACACGTCGACCGGCGCGCCTTGCTGGATTTGCGCGAGCAACGGTCCCGATGCCGCAAAGTTGAAGGTGACCTTGGCACCCGGCTTGCTCTGCTCGAAGGCCCGGCCGACGGCCTGGAACGCATTGGTCAAACTGGCGGCGGCCGAGACCACGAGCTCTTGCGCCTGGGAGGCGGCGCTGCCTGCCAGCAGCACTGTGCACAGGACCACGGTGCGCAGTGGGTTGGTCAGGCGGCGGGTCGTCGTCTTCATCAAAGCAGCTCCTTCGGAACGCTATTCAGATATGGAATAACGATGATAACAATGCGACGCGTCGAGCAGGGTTTGTTGCGAGTCGGTCGGCGTTCAAGAAGGACTGCTTGGCGCCGGACAGTCGAACTCATCCGGCGCTATGCAAAAGTGGAATAGCGAAAGTGTAGAACGTGCAAAGCGAGCCTGCTCGAATCGCGTTCAAAATGAAGAGACTCGAAAGAACCCGGAACCGGACCGACATTCATGACCGACACAACCGCCACCGCCACCGCCACCGCCACCGCCACCGAATCCACGCAGAAGCCACAGCTGCCCGACCACCTGTCCATCGATCCGCGCAGTCCGCACCACGTGGCCGCCGTCTTCGACCACGACATCGGCATCACCTTCAACGGAAAAGACAGGGTCGACGTCGAGGAATACTGCGTCAGCGAAGGCTGGATCAAGGTGCCCGCGGGCAAGGCGCTCGACCGCAACGGCAAGCCGCTGCTGATCAAGCTGAAGGGCAAGGTCGAGGCGTTCTACCGCTAGCTGCTCGTTCGAACAGCGTCGGTCGCGATCAGCCCGGTTCGGTACACCGTCGCGATCACGGTCCTTTGGCGCTACCTGTCTGGAGCCTGACTTGATGTAGGTCGGGCGGACGGCATAGCGATTCGGTCACCCGCACAATCCTTGCATGAAGATCCCCCGTTTCACCGATGCCCTGGGCCACAGCCAGAGCGACAAACGCATCGATATCCTGCGCGGCATTGGGCGCAGCGGCAGCATTTCTCAAGCTGCACGCGACGCGTCGGTGAGCTACAAGGCAGCGTGGCAGGCGATCAATACGCTGACCAACCTGGCGGGCGTGCCGCTGGTGGAGCGCGCGGTCGGCGGCGCGGGAGGTGGCGGTGCTTCGCTCACACCACAGGGCGTGCAATTGCTGGAACTGTCCGAGGCGCTCGACGCGGCGCGCACGGCCGTGCAACAGCGCTGGCGCAATTCATTGGGCGCTGGTGCCATCGCGGCGGGCGTCGATGCCGATCGTGTGGCGGAACTGGGGGTGACCCGGCTCGCGCTGCGCACCAGCATGCGCAACCAACTGCCCGCTATCGTCGCGGCCATCGACACGACAGGTCCGATCTCGCGCGTGGTTTTGCAGTTGGGCAATGATGCCGCGGTGACGGCGCGCATCACCCGTGAGAGCACCGAACTGCTTGGTCTGGTCGTGGGTATACGGGTGGTCGCGCTGTGCAAGGCGACCGCAGTCCGCGTTTGCCGCGCCGATGACGCGGTGCCCGCGGCGCATCCATCGAATCGTATCGACGGCAGAGTGACCTCGATGGAGCGGGGTGAGTCGGGCGATGAAGTCTCGCTCGTCTTCAGCGGCGGCGTGCAATTGGTCGGCTTCGCGGGAACGGGCAGCGGTTTGCGTGTGCGCGGTCGCGTCACCGCCGAAATCGATGAGGCGTCGTTGGTCGTCGCGCTGGCGGCTTGAAGTCGGGACCTGGACTCTATCTGCCGGGTGCACTGACCCCGGTAGACGTTGCGGAGGCACCGCGGAACGCCGCAAAATCTTTGACAGCGAGTTCGATCGGACGTGACGGGTCGATGCGGTATTGGACCAACGCTTCGGCTGCGAGCAGGTCTCGGTGACGGCCGCACAAATCGATCCAGCTTTCTCCGCCCAGCCGGTTGCCAAAAACGTGCGAGAGCGTCTGCTCCGAAATGTCGGCGAGGATTCTTCCGCCATCGTTGCCATCGGGATAAAACGCAAACCGGATCGAGCCGAGATCGAAACGGTGAATGCCTTCGAATGTCATATGTTTGATGTCTCTTCTTTATGTGATGGCGCGAAGCGGCGCAAGCGCCGAAGAGCCGCCTGGGCGAGCCTGCAGAGTATTGGGCATCGCTCGACGTGTGTATGTGCGTTGGCGTACACCATTGCTCATCGACGGCGCCATGACAACCGGTGCAACGCGTAGGACCTTTCGCCTTGCGAACAGCGAGGTTGCTATTGAGGTCCCAAAGGCGCTGAATGATGTGCAGGGTCGCAATCAACCGAAGGTCAACAGGCTGACGGCGCGACTTCGTTCAACATCTGGAAGGAATGATTTTGGCTATTGTTAAAGACGTATGCATCGAACAATTGCAGGTGGGGGACCTGGTGTACACCGGGTCGACCCGACACCTTGCCGAGGAATGGCAGACGGTCCGTTCGGTCAAGAGTCCGAGTGATTCGTCGACGACGTATGGGGTGGGCTTCGGGGGTCTGACGATAGAGCGGCAGTCCGGTACCAAGATGCGTGTGCAGATTGGCGAGGATCGCTGACATCGCTGACATCGCCGGCCCCGGTCCATTCATGCATTCCCCTCGGTGCATGCATGGCGAACGCCGATGGTTATTGAAGCGAGTAACGAGGCAGGCTGATCGTGAAGATGCAACCAGAGCCTGGTACGTCCCGGACCGTCAACGTCCCATGATCCGCTTCGATGCTCTGACGGGCGATGGACAGCCCAAGTCCCAAACCGGCCCGGCTGTCTTCGTTCGGCTTGAACGGCACGAACATCCGGGCTGCGCCGCCCGGCGGCAGTCCACCGCAATGGTCCTCGACATCGATCAAGACATGCTCCCCGAAAGCGTAGGCGGTCAGCGTCACTGCAGAGTCTCGGTGCGTGAACTTGAAGGCGTTCTGCAGCAGGTTGGCCAGCGCTGCATGCAGCAGCTCACGGTTCGCAAGGACCGCAAGCAATGGGTCGACGGGAGTCACTTCAAAAATCGAAAATTTCAGATTGGCATCGAGCCGGGCCGCCAGCCCGACATCGGCGATGAACGATGCAACAGAGAACGTCTGGCGCTGGTCCGACCCTTCGCCCCTGACTTCTGCCGTGGCACGGCTGATCAACAGGCCGAGGGTGGATAGGCTGCGCTTCAGGACAGCGCCAGTTGCGCCACCGATCGCCAGATTGCCCAGCTCGAGCGCCCGCACGGCGAGGGTGGCCGTGCCGAGCGAATTGCGCAGCTCGTGCACCAGAAAGCCCAACCTTTGCTTTTCGGCTGCGGTCTGGTGCGTCGATATCTGCGCATCGCGCTGAAAACTGAACTCGGTCACGGCGTCGGCGATGGCGTTGTCCAGGCAGCGATTCAGAGTGCGGAATTCGACCACGGCAAACGGTGCGTCTTGCTCGAATGCCAAGTCGGTGATCGCCTGACACAGGTCGCCGTAGTCATGAACGACCTGGTCCACGGTGTAGCCGAGTCCCAGCAGTTCCTTGCCGTGCGCGGTGGCAGTCACACCGATTTCCGACATGGCCAGCGAATCGCCGCCCGAAGGTCCCGATATGGCGATGCTCAGCGCAGGTTCATCGTCCTCTTCCGCGGCGAGCGTTCGGGTAAGTTGGTCCAGGAACATCGGCACACCGTGGGCCAGTTGCCGTTCGCTGGCGGCCCGCAGAGGGCGTTGCGCCACCTTGTCCTTGCACCTCGCGATCAGTTCGTCGCGGTTACTCGAAAGAAATCGGTGCAATAGGACCTCCATGTCACTGGGCACAAAGCGTTGGGGATACCTGCAGCTCGTGCTTAGAAGGCGCTCCGCCCACTATACGAGGTGGGATGCGCGATCAGTGTTCGGTGCCGCACATAAGGTCAGTCTGTTCGATCCCGCGGTCCGCGCCCGGAGATCTTCCCGTGCCACAGCTTTCGGTACACCGTCGCCCGGCTGATTCCTAGCGCGCGCGCCGCCTCGGCGACGTTGCCGCGCGCATCGGTCACGGCTTTGCGGATGAGCGCGGTCTCGACATCGCGCAGACGTGGCCGATCGAGACCCGCAGCCGACACATCTGCGCTGGCGCCGACTGCCGCTGGCCGGTCGCGCCCATCGTGTCCACCACGCCGTGGCCGCACCCGCATGCGCAGGCCCGACCACAACGGCACCTCGACCGCATCGCCGCGCCGCGACGCGTCGAACAGCATGTCCAACGGCAGTGCGAAGAGGTCGTTGCAGTGCAGCGTCGCGAGCTGTCGCAGCAGCGGCTGATGCAGCATCTGCCGTGCGGCCGCATTGGCGCCGGTGACTCGGCCTTCGGCATCGATGCACAGGAGGCCGTCACTCGCTTCGTTTTCCGCCGAGCCGGGCCACGCCAGATGCAGCAGCAGTTCGCAAGGGTGGCGCTGCACCAGCGCGTTCTCGATGCCGCGCGCCGATTGCGAAGCCAGGTGCCGCAGTTCTGGTCGCTCGGCCACCTGCACGCCGGTGAGGTCGAGCATGCCGATGCAGTCCCCCTCCGGCCCGAAGAGCGGCGCGCCAGCGCAGCTGTAGACGCTGGTGGCGTCGAAGAAATGTTCGCCGCCATGCAGCCAGACCGACTCGTGCTCGGCCAGCGCCGCGCCGATGGCGGTGGTGCCGACCGCGCGCTCCGACAAGTCGATGCCGATGCGTGCGATGTCCCGGGCGTGCCGGTCGGCTGCATCGGTGCCGCCGGGCAGAGTGCCGACGTCGACGACGATGCCGTCGGCGTCGGTCAGGATCGCGAAATAGCGGGTGTCGGCGATGGCGCGTGAAAGGCGTTCGATGACGGGTCGCGCCGCGGATACCAGGGCGTGATGCTGTTCAGCGACGCGCTTTGCCGCAGCCTTCGAAACCGCATCGAAAGTGACGAGGTGTTGCGGCCGCTGGCCCGCGTCGATGCAACGCTGCCATGACCGCGTGATCCACGGTTCGATGCGCGTTGCGCCGGCCGGCAGATCACGAGAAACCGCCTCGCCGTCGATCCAGTGGCGACGCGCCTCGGCGATGACGACAGTACGCGACGCATCAAACGGCGTGGGGGGAGTGGGACTGACGGGGCGGACGGAAGCAGGCATCTGTTTCATTTTGAGAATTTCACGGCCGGGGCGCAAGCGCCTAGGGTTTTGCCTAGGCAAAGGGTAAGGTCACGCGGCCAAGATGCCAATCGCCATAGCGGCCTTCACCACGGCCATCGCCCAAGCAGGCATCGCCTCAGCCATCACCTTCCACGGAGACAGCCAACATGCAGGTTCCCTTCACCGTCAACGGCCGCGCGGTCACGGTCGACGCACCCCCCAATACGTTTCTGGTGTTCGCGATCCGTGAGCATCTCCACCTTACCGGCACCCATGTCGGCTGCGACACCGCGCAGTGCGGCGCCTGCACCGTGCTGGTCAACGGTCGGGCGGTCAAGTCGTGCAACGTGCTGGTGGCTCAGGTCGCCGGAGCCGACATCACCACGATTGAAGGCATTGCCGAAGCCGACGGCACCATGCACCCGATGCAGGCGGCCTTCAAGGAGTGCCACGGCCTGCAGTGCGGCTTTTGCACACCCGGCATGGTCATGAGCGCCATCGACCTGTGCACCTACCACCCGAAGTCGAGCGAGACCGAAATCCGCTCGCTGCTCGACGGCAACATGTGCCGCTGTACCGGCTACCAGAACATCGTGAAGGCCGTCCAGATGGGCGGCGAAGCGATGCTCGCCGGTCCGGTCAAAGCCACTGCCACGGCATAAGGGGATCACCATGGGCGCACCCGACTTTGCCAACCTGCCGCACATCGGCGAATCGCTTCGCCGGAAAGAGGACTACCGCTTTCTGACCGGTGCCGGTAACTACACCGACGACATCAACCTGGCGAACCAGACGCACTGCATCTTCGTGCGCTCGCCTCATGCGCACGCGACCATCAAGTCGATCGACATTGCCGAGGCCATGAAGATGCCCGGCGTGGTCGGCATCTTCAGCGGCAAGGACATCGAGGGAAAAATGGGCGGGCTGCCATGCGGCTGGCTCATCAACAACCCCGACGGCACGCCGATGAAGGAGCCGATGCACCCGATCCTGGCGATCAAGAAGGTGCGCTATGTCGGCGATCACGTCGCCATGGTGGTGGCCGAAACGGTCGAGCAGGCGAAGAACGCGGCCGAAGCCGTGGTGGTCGACTACGACGTGCACCAAGCACTCGTGAGCGTCGCCGATGCAGCCAAGAAGGCGAGCGGTGTGGTCATCCATGACGAAGCACCCGACAACCAGTGCTACAAGTGGACCATCGGGGACAAGGCGGCAGTCGATGCGGCGTTTGTCAATGCAGCGCATGTGACCAAACTCGATCTGGTCAACAACCGGCTCATCCCGAACCCGATGGAAGCACGCGTGGCCATCGGCAGCTACAGCCGGGCCACCGAGGACTACGTGCTCTACGTGTCGAATCAGAATCCACACGTCGAGCGGCTGTTGATGACGGCCTTCGTGCTCGGCCTGCCGGAGCACAAGGTGCGCGTCATCGCACCCGATGTCGGCGGCGGTTTCGGCTCCAAGATCTATCTGTACGCTGAAGACGTGTGCTTGACCTGGGCGGCCAAGCAACTGAACCGCAGCATCAAGTGGACGGGCGACCGGTCGGAATGCTTCCTGTCGGACGCGCATGGTCGCGACCATGTGAGTCATGCCGAAATGGCGATGGACAAGGACGGCAAGTTCCTGGCGATGCGGGTGCATACCGACTGCAACCTCGGCGCCTACCTGTCGACCTTCTCGACGGCCGTGCCGACCATCCTCTACGCGACGCTGCTTGCGGGGCAATACACCACGCCGCAGATCTACGTCGAGGTGGACTCCTGGTTCACCAACACCGCGCCGGTCGATGCCTACCGCGGCGCGGGCCGACCCGAAGCGACTTACCTTGTCGAGCGTCTGGTGACGCGCTGCGCCTGGGAAATGAAGCAGAGCCAAAGCGACATCCGGGCGCGCAACTTCATCACTACTTTCCCCTACCAGACGCCGGTCGCGCTGCAGTACGACACCGGCGACTTCCACACCCTGCTGAACCAAGCCAACGAGCTGGCCGACGTCGCCGGCTTTGCTGCGCGACGCACCGCCAGCGAAGCGCAGGGCAAGCTGCGTGGCATGGGCTATTCGAGCTACATCGAGGCCTGCGGCATTGCGCCGTCGAACATCGCCGGTGCGCTTGGTGCGCGCGCGGGCCTGTTCGAATGCGGCGAGATCCGGGTGCATCCGACCGGCAGCGTCACGGTGTTCACCGGCTCGCACAGCCACGGGCAAGGCCACGAAACGACCTTCGCGCAGGTCGTGGCGGCACGCCTGGGTATCCCGGTCGAAAATGTCGACGTGGTGCACGGCGACACCGGCCGCGTACCGTTCGGCATGGGCACTTATGGCTCGCGTTCGATCTCGGTCGGCGGCGCAGCCATCATGAAGGCGCTCGACAAGATCGAGACCAAGGCCAAGAAGATCGCTGCGCATTTGATGGAGGCCAGCGACGCCGACATCGAGTTCGCCAACGGCGAGTTCACCGTCAAGGGCACCGACAAGAAGATCCCGTTCGGGCAGGTGGCGTTGACGGCCTACGTGCCGCACAACTACCCGCTCGACAAGCTGGAGCCCGGGCTGGACGAAACCGCGTTTTACGATCCGACCAATTTCACTTTTCCGGCCGGTACCTACATCTGCGAAGTCGAAATCGATCGGCAGACCGGCGAGGTCAAGGTCGATCGCTTCACCGCGGTGGACGACTTCGGCACCATCATCAATCCGATGATCGTCGAGGGTCAGGTGCATGGTGGACTGGTGCAGGGCATCGGCCAGGCGCTGATGGAAAACTGCGTGTACGACAACGAAACCGGCCAGCTGCTTACCGGCAGTTTCATGGACTACGCGATGCCACGCGCCGAAGACTTTCCGCAGTTCACGCTTGCCACCCACTCCACGCCGTGCACCCACAACCCGCTGGGCACCAAGGGCTGCGGGGAAGCCGGCGCTATCGGTTCGCCGCCGGCCGTCATCAATGCCGTGCTGGACGCGCTGGCGCCGCTCGGCGTGATCGACTTCGACATGCCAGCATCGCCCCATCGCGTGTGGGAAGCAATGCAAAAGGGCAGCACCACTCCCACGCAACAACCGCAAACACCGTCGCTGGCTGGCAGCACCCAGGGCCGTCCGGTCGTCTGACCGCGGTCGTCATTCAAGGAAGAACACCATGTATCCATTCACCCTCGAAAAGCCGACCACGCTGGCCGATGCCGCCAAGCTCTCCAGCGCAGGTGCCAAGCCGTTGGCTGGCGGACAAACGCTGCTGGCGTCCATGAAGCTGCGGCTTTCGGCGCCCGAACAGCTGGCCGACCTGAGCGGCATCAAAGAGCTGACCGGTATCAAGAAAGACGGCGCCACCCTCACCATCGGCGCGATGTCGCGGCACCTCGATGTCGCCAACAACGCCGACGTCAAGGCGGCTTACCCGGCGCTTGCCGATCTGGCGTCGCGCATCGGCGACCGGCAGGTGCGTGCCATGGGCACGATCGGCGGATCGGTTGCCAACAACGATCCGGCGGCGTGCTACCCCAGCGTCGTCCTGGCGTCGGGCGCGACCATCGTCACCGACAAGCGCGAGATCGCAGCGGACGATTTCTTTCTCGGCATGTTCACTACGGCGCTCGAAGAAGGCGAACTCATCACCGCCTTCAAATTCCCGGTGCCCAAGCGCGCCTGCTATGAAAAGCTGCGGCAAAAGGCTTCGCACTTTCCGCTGGTCGGCGTCTTCGTCGCGCAGTACGACAGCGGTGTGCGGGTGGCGATCACCGGCGCAGCCAACGGCGTGTTCCGGCACAAAGGCCTGGAAGACGCGCTCAACAAAAGCTTCACGGCCGAAGCCGCAGCCGGCGTGAAGATCGACTCGACCGATCTCAACAGCGACCTGCACGCCACCGCGCCGTACCGTGCCAACTTGATCAGTGTGCTGACGCAGCGGGCCGTGACCAAGGCGCTCGGCTAAGCGCTTCGGGATGACGTTTCCCACCATCGACGCGGTCGTCGAAGGCCTGCGTCTCGCGGGCTATTACGCCGACCGCCGGCTGGCGACTGCTGTATTTCTCGCGCTCAAATTGCAGCGTCCGTTGTTGCTCGAAGGCGAGCCGGGCGTCGGCAAGACCGAGCTGGCCAAGGCGCTGTCGAAAGCGTTGCAACGCGAGCTGTTGCGCCTGCAGTGCTACGACGGCCTGGAGCAACGCGAGGCGCTCTACGAATGGAACTATGCCGCGCAACTGCTGCACATGCGTGCAGCCGAAGCCTCCGGCGCGGCGCGGGATGTGGAGGCGGAGGTCTATCAGCCTCACTACCTCATCCGCCGTCCGCTGCTGCAGGCACTGCAAACGCCCGCGCCCGGCGCGGTGCTGCTGATCGACGAGGTCGACCGCGCGGACGAACCGTTCGAAGCCTTCCTGCTCGAGTACCTCGGCGAATACCAGGTCAGCATTCCGGAGCTGGGCACCATCCGGGCCGTAGTGCCGCCCATCACCCTGCTCACCAGCAATCGGACGCGCGAACTCAACGACGCGGTCAAGCGCCGCTGCCTCTACCACTGGCTCGACTACCCCGATCGCGACCGTGAACTGGCGATCGTGCGCAGTCAGGTCCCCGAGGCGGGCCAGGCTCTGTCGGCGCAGGTCGCAGCCTTCATGGGAAAACTGCGCAGCGCACCATTCGTCAATGCTTTCCAGCGGGCGCCCGGCATCGCCGAAAGCGTGGAGTGGGCACGGGCGCTGATCGCCCTCGACACGATCGAACTCGACCCGGAAGTGGTGATCGACACCGCCGGGATTTTGTTCAAGCAACGCGACGACGTGGCGGCCCTCACGCACACCCTGGCAACCGAACTGCTGCTCCCCGAAAAAGAGCCGACGTCATGATTCCGGGCGGTCGTGCGGCTACGGCGGGCACTGCGGGCACGGAGAGCGCGAGCCGCCGGATTCCGCAACTCGGCGATGCGCGCAGCGGCAAGCTCGCTGGCAACATCGTCGCGTTCGGGCGAGCCTTGCGCCGCGCCGGCGTGCGAACCGACGCCATGCGCATCGGCCTGGCGACCGAAGCGGTCGGGCTGGTCGGCGTCGACGAGCGCACCGATGTGTGTGCGGCCATGGAAGCTGTCATGGTCAGTCGCGAGCAAGACCGCATGGTGTTTCGCGAGCTGTTCGATGCCTGGTTTCGCGATCCTGAGCTGGCCAACAAGCTGCTGGCGCAGATGTTGCCGAGCGCCGAGGGCAAAGCCGAACCTTCGAAGCGGCGTCCTCGCGTTCGCGAGGCGCTGACGGCGCCGCGCGAACCCAGCAAGGCCGCGCAAACCGAACGCGAAGTCGACTTCGACGCGGCCATGACCGCCAGCGACCGCGACCTGCTCAAGCACGCCGACTTCAATGCGCTAGGCGCTTCCGAATACCGACTGGTCGAGCGGCTTGCGCGCGACATCTCTCTTCCTGTGCCTACGGTACGTTCGCGGCGGCTGCGCGTGGCGAGCGGTGCCGCCCAGCACGCACGCATGCACTGGCCCGGCGTGCTTCAGGAGGCTGCGCGCACAGGCGGCGAAATGCTGCGGCTTCCGCGCATGGCACGCCGCGAACAGCCGCTGCCGTTGCTCGTGCTGGTCGACGTGTCGGGCTCGATGGAGCGTTATGCCCGCCTGTTGCTTGCCTTCTTGCATGCGTCGACGCGACGTGCCGGTCGGCGCGACGTGTTCGCCTTCGGCACGCACCTGACCGATCTCACGCCGGCCTTTCGACTGGCCGATACCGACGAGATGCTGGGCGCTGCGAGCCTGGCGATCGACGACTTCGCGGGCGGCACGCGGCTCGGCGATTCCCTCGCCACCCTGCGCCGGCTGCATGCGCGCCGGCTGACGGGACGCCGCACGCTGGTGCTGGTGATCAGCGACGGTCTCGACACTGGCGAACCTCATGTGCTCGAAGATGAATTCCTCTGGCTCAAGCGACACTCACGGCGCCTCCTGTGGCTCAACCCGCTGCTGCGCTTCGACGGTTACGCTCCGCTGGCGCGCGGGGCTACTGTGCTGCACCGCCATGCGGACGCGATGCTGGCAGTCCACAATCTCGGCGCACTGGAGGAACTGGCCGCCAGTCTCGCCACACTGATGCGTTCGGGCCGTTAGCGCCCGACTGCGAACAACGAAAGGGAATCACATGGAAATGCTCGGCAACCGACACCTCGGCATCACGCAGCAACAGGCGTGGGAAGCGCTCAACGACCCGGAAACATTGAAGAAATGCATTCCGGGCTGCGACAAGTTCGAGCTGACCGGCGACAACACCTACAGCGTGGCACTGGCCCTCAAGATCGGCCCGGTTTCGGCCAAGTTTCAGGGCAAGGTCATGCTGTCGGACATCGTTGCACCGGACGGCTACAAACTGACCTTTGAGGGGCAGGGCGGCGTGGCCGGCTTTGCCAAGGGCGCGTCCAGCGTCACGCTTCGGCCGTTGTCGAGCACCGAGGCGGCTGACGCCGAGGGTGCCGCGGTCGTCGAAGCGCAACCCGGCTGCGAACTCGGCTACACCGTGCAGGCCACGGTCGGCGGCAAGATCGCGCAGCTGGGGCAACGGCTGATCGATGGCGCCGCCAAGTCGACCGCCGACGATTTCTTCAAGCGTTTCGAAGCGGAAATGCAGAGCCGCTACGGCCCGCCACCGGCCGCACAAACCGAAGACGGCGCCGCCGCCGCGCCCGCCGAAAAGACGGGCGCAATGGCCGGCTTCATGAAGAAGATCGGGCTCGGAAAGAAGGCCGACAAGGACGCCGCGGCTGCTGTCGACGATGCTTCTAAGGTCGCACAGGAAGGCGCGCCCGACAGCGCGCCCTGATCACGAGTCCACACGGGTCCAGCATGGAAAACCTCGACGTCATGGTGCTGCGCACGCTGCTCGACTGGCGCCGCGCCGGCAAACGCGCGCTGCTCACGACCGTCGTGCGAACCTGGGGCTCGTCGCCCCGGCCGGTCGGCTCCATCATGGCGCTGGCCGACGACGGTGCGGTGGTCGGATCGGTCTCGGGCGGCTGCATCGAAGACGACCTGATCGCGCGCTACAGCCGGTCGCACGGCGCGGCTGAAGACATCCCGAGCGGCGCGCCCTCGCTCGTCAAATACGGCATCACGGCCGATGAGGCGCATCGCTTCGGCTTGCCGTGCGGCGGCACGCTCGAGTTGCTGCTCGAGTACGACCCCGATGTCGCATCGCTGGAAACGCTCGTCGCTGCGCTCGAATCGGGCAAGCTGATGCAGCGCACCGTTTCGCTGGCAGACGGCGCGGTGCGCCTGGCCGAAGCCACGTCGCCAGATGCACTCACCGTCGACGACAAGGTACTGGTCAATACGTTCGGCCCCGAGTACCGGATGCTGCTGATCGGCGCTGGCCAGCTCGCCGAATACCTAGCGACCATGGCCAAGTTCAGCGGCTTCGCGGTCACGCTGTGCGACCCGCGGATCGAGTACCGGTCGTCGTGGTCGGTGCCAGGCGTCGCCATCACGACCGAGATGCCCGACGACGCGGTGACCGCCTTCAAGCCCGATCGCCGCAGCTGTGTGGTCGCGCTCACGCACGACCCCAAGCTCGATGATCTGGCGTTGCTCGAAGCACTGGAAAGCGATGCTTTCTACGTCGGTGCCATCGGCTCGCGCCGCAACGCCGAGGCGCGGCGCAGCCGCATGATCGAGCACTTCGAGCAGACGGCAGAGTCGCTGGCGCGCCTGCGCGGTCCTATCGGCATTTACATCGGCAGCAAGACGCCGCCGGAGATCGCGGTGAGCGTCATGGGCGAGATCCTCGCGGTCAAGAATGCGGTCACGCTGCCGCGTGAGACCGACGTGGCGCTGGCGAAGGCGCTGCACGGCGATTGAGCGCGGCCACTGAACGCTGCCGGTGTGGAAAGCGCGCAGTGCGTGAGCCGGCAGCAGGTTCATGCCGCCGGGCGATACGCCGCCCATGGCCATGGACGACACCGATCGCAAACTGATTTCGCTGTTGCGCAAGGATGCGCGCATGACTGCCGCGGCGCTGGCTGCGAAGCTCGGCGTCTCGCGCGGCACCATTGCTAACCGCTTGCGCAAGCTCGAAGACGAGCAGGTAATCGTCGGCTATTCAGTGCGGCTCAGGCCCGCCGCCGAGCCCGCCACCATCAAGGCCTGGATGAGTGTGGTGGTCGAAGGTAACCAGACCCGCGCCGTCATCGCCGCGCTGCTCGGCGAGCCCGCCGTCGCATCTTCATATGCAACGCTCTTCGTTGTAGGGCCAGGCGTACCCGGCCGTAGGACCGAGGCGGCTTTGCACCGCACTTCCCGCAGATGTGAACTTTGCACTCCCGCGAATGTCGTCCGCCGTGCCCAATGGCTTCGAACCAACTGGAGCTTGAACATGAGCAAGACGCTCGATCTGATTGTTGAAGAGACGATTCCCGGACATTTTTTCTGGACGCTGGTGCGGCGCGCCCCTGCCAAAGAGACTCCCTTTGTCGTCGACTTTGCCATGGGCCCGTTGCCTAGCAAGAAGGCCGCCATCGCTGCCGGCAATGCCGCGATGCAAAGAGCCAGCGCGGCCAGCGGAGCCGGTCAGTCCGCATGGAACGGAAACCACGCGGAGACTGTTTCTGCGAATCTTTAGATGCCGCCTTTGGACTCGCGAGAGCTTTTGCGCGCAGGCTTCTTCTGAACCGCGTCGCGCTGCGCACTCGCACTCGACACCGCAGCAACGGCATTCGCATCGTCGAGCCACAACAATGCGTCGACATGCGACATGAAGTGGCTGAGGTAGCCCGGCGAAAGATCGCGCATCGACTTGAGCGCCTGGTGCACCAAATGGTGCGAATTAAGGGGACCTGGATTGTCTGGCACCGTCGCGTGAGACTGGGACAAATGGCGTTCGGCGCTGAGCTTCGACCATGTGCTTCTGAAGTACTTGAGCGTGCGCGGCATCGAGCCCTCGATGGCGCCGTCGTCACCGGTCACCTTCGGTGCGAGTCGACCGGCCAGTTCTGCAAGCGCGCTGCGAACCGCGGAACCTGAACCCGGGGCACCCGGCAGGCCGGGCAGTTCGCCTGCAACATCGCTTGTTGCCTGCGCCGCCTCTCTGGCAAATCTCGCTCTTTCGACGTCCTCGCCATAAGCAGACAACAGTTGCGCCAGCCTGTCGTCGAGGATGCGGCGCGCTGCCCCTTGCTGCAGCAAAGCTCGCCGCGCAAGAACCTCGATGAAGCCGAAGCGCACGGGGTCAATACGGTGATCGCCACGCGCGCGCAACGCGTCGAGCGTGGCGCCGTGGTCCACGCCAGCATCGCTCGTGACGACGCCCTTACTCACGGACCTTTGCGGTGCCAGTGGCTGCATTGTTGACACCAGCAGGCCGCGGTGTCGGCGCCATCTCGACGCGCCGATTTTTCGAGCGTCCATCCGCATCCGCGTTCGATGCCACGGCCTGCTCTGCACCGAACGCCGCGGCAAAGACCGACGCCGCCGGAAGGCCTTCTTCAATCAGCGTCCGCGTCACCGTCAAGGCGCGTTGCGCCGACAGCTCCCAGTTGTCGGCGAATTGCCGATTGCCCCCGCGCACCTGCCGATCGTCGGTGAAGCCGCTCACCATCAGGATCTCGTCGCGTGACTGCAGGTAGGCGGCGAGCGGCGTGGTCAGGCTCTTCAACAGTTGCCGGCCCTCGGGTTGCAGCTCGGCCGAGTTGAGCGCGAACAGCACACTGCCGCTGATGCCGATACGCCCGTTGTTGAGCGTCACGCGGCCCGCAGCCAAGGGCCCGGCCAGCGCCTTTTCCAAGGTCTCGCGGCGCTGCGACTCCGCTTGCCGTTGCTTGACCTCGGCTTCGAGCTTGGTCGCGAGTTCCAGTTGCATGCCGAGCACGCACACCAGGATGAGCACGAAGGCGCCGAGCAGTCCCGACATCAGGTCGCCGAAGACAGCCCAGATCGGGACGCTCGATTCGAGCCCGCCGTCGCTGCCTTCGGAAAGTTCGTTCATCACGCTTCGCTGCCCGCGAGCGAGCGCTGATCTGCGAGCCGCTGCAGGTCTTCGACGATCTGCCTTTGCGACAGCATGCTGAGGTCGATGACCTCCCTGGCCTGCGCCACGTAATAGGCAAGTTGCTCATCGCTGCGCACCATCGATTTTCCGAGCGCGCCTTCGATGCGTTGCAGTTGGGCACCCAGCTTGTCGTTCGACTGGCTGAAGAGCTGCACGGCGTGACCGAAGGCTTCGCCCAGGCTCGCCACTTCGACCGCGCTGCCGGTGAGCCGCGCACTCACGTCGGCCATCTTTTCTGCTTCGGCGTCGACCTTGTCGGTGAACTGAGTGCCGGCGCGTGCCAGCAAATCCGCCGATGTCGCAACCAGCGCATCGATGGCCGCGCGTTGTTCGGTGGAGGCGTGGTTGACGCTGTCGAGCACGGTCGAGAGCGTGCCGAGGATGCGGCTGCGCTCTTCGAGCAGTGCGTTGTCGCCGACCATGCTGGCCGACAGCTTCTGCCGCAGTTCGGCGATGACCTCGGCCGCTGCACGTGGCGCTTCGGAGGCTGTCTGCACGAGTTGCGCGACCTCCGCGATGGTGTTCTTCGCATGTGCTTCCGTCTGGGCAGACAGGTCGCGAGCGGTCTGCTCCAGCCTCTCGACGATCTCTCGCTGCAGGCCGGCGGCTTGCGCGCCCGCCTGCTGCCATTCATGCTTCAGCGAGGCCGCGATCGCTGCGAGCGCCTCGGTCCAGGAAGCGAGGCGCTGTTGATCTTGCGAGGCAACCTTGTGCTGCAAATCGCCGTGCGCTTCGCCCAGCGAATGCACCAATGATGTCGCGCGTTGCTCGAATGTTTCTGCGAAGCGATCGAGCGACGTGCCCAGGTCTTCGGCCAACGATTCGCTCGTACGCCGGTGTTCGGCCAGCGCGGTGTTCCAGAGATTGCCCATGTTCGCCGTGCTGGCCTCGAAGCGGGTCGACAGCCCATCGAGTTGCTGCTGCGCTGCCTGCGCGACATGGGTGTGCAGAGCGGCCGTCTCTTTGGCGATGCTGGCCATCGTGGCCTCGACCACAGGTTGAATCGTCGCACCAGCGATGCGGGCGCTTTCGGTCAGGCTTTCTTTCAGCGATTCGCCGACGGCCGACGCCAAGCTCGCGTAAGCGGACTCGGCCTGCCCATGAAAACTGTCTTGCCCAGCGACGAGCTTCTCGTTCAGCGCCTGACTCTGCTTTTCCATCGCGGCCATCATGGATTGCAGACGGTCGGCCAGTTCGGGCATGACCTCGGCCTGGCGTTGAAGCAGCTTGAACGATTCTTCGCGCCGGTGCGCACTTGAAAAGACACGCAAGGTCGTCGCGATCTTGGTGTCGAGCAACTGCGCAACCTGCAGCCGGTCGCGTCGGCACAGAGCGGAAACCAGGCCCAGCATCGCCGATGCCGCGACACCCGCGAGCGATGTTCCGAAAGCCAGGCCCAGTCCCTTGACCGGCGCAGCCAGCGACGAGCGGATCGACAGCAGGTCCGATGCGCTTTCCAGCGCGGTGCCGGTGCCGTTCAGCGTGACGACCATGCCGAGGAAAGTGCCGAGCATGCCGAGCAGCACCAACAGGCCCGCGAGGTAGGGCGTCAGCGTCGGGCCAGGCAGGCCAACGCGTTCGCCTTCGATGCGCAGACGCACCGAGTTCTGCAGCGAAGCGGGAAGCTGACCGAGCCAGGCGGCAAGGCCAGCCGGTGCTTCGGAGGTGCCCGTCACCGCGTGTGCCAGCGTGGACGTCGCCTGATCGAAGCGGTACAGCTCCAGCCCGCCCATCACATAGAACCCGCCGATGATCAGCGTCATCACCAGCGCCAGCGGGCTCACGCCGATGTAGCCGATGCCGACCCAGCAGATGGCTGCCAAGCCGAGGAAAAACGCTGTGAAGTGAAGTGATCTGCTCATGGCATCCCGTTATGTCTCTCGAAGGGCTTCGAGCAGCCCTTCGACTGGTTGCAATCGAATCTCCAGCTCGGCGAGCAACACGCTTTGCATGTCCTTGACGAATGCGTCTCGCCATGCTTCAGGCTCGCCATGCGCCAGGCGCTTGAAATACTTCTCGAGCAAGCCCGGCACCGTCGCCAGCAAACGTTGCTCATGCACGGCCAGCGCCCGCTCCATCACCGCATCCAGCGCGGCGAGCTGCACCATGGACGGTGATTTGCTCGCCAATGCCACGCGCACACGCCTGCGCATGCCGGCGATATTCGTCTCCATGGCCTGTTGTCGGGCAATGTAGCGCCTGCGATAAGGGGCGAAGTCGGTGGTCGTGCCCGTTGCCGCGTTGCGGGAGGGCGCGAGGTCTCCGTTGATCGCGGTGACCAGCACGGCCCGCACGCGTACGCATTCGGCTTCTTCGGTGCTCGATGCCGCGAGGGCATTGCGCAGGCGCAACGGTGCATTCGGCACCTCGCCGTTCAAAACCGAAGAGAGCGTGATCGCGTCGGTCCAGCCGAGCCACTGACTCAATCGGTCTGTGAAAGACCGTTTGGAGTCGGCGACGTCGATGTCCGTCAGTCGGGCGAGGAGGCGAACGAGTATCGACCCGTTGAAGCCTGTGCGCCGGGGCACTTGCACCATACCGTCCAGAGCGAAAAACCACGCAGTCTACACGCGGCAAACACGGGGAAAGGCGACGGAAAAGGTGTAGGGAAACCGAGACCTCAGGCCGTCGGCACCGTGCCTTGGCCCATCAATGGTTGTCGCGCGGCACTCCGAAGGTCGCATGGATCTTCTGGTACTTCACGGCCGGCTTCAGCACCATGCCTTCGGACAGCTCGCCGACGATGTTGCGCTGGATTTCCTGCCACGGCGTCTGGCTCGCCGGGTACTTGTAGCCACCGGCCGCTTCGAGCGCGGCGCGGCGCTTGGCGATTTCTTCGTCGCTCACCAGCATGTTCGCGGTGCGCTTTTTCAGGTCGATGCGCACGCGGTCGCCGGTTTTCAGCAACGCGAGGTTGCCACCGGTCGCAGCCTCGGGCGAGGCGTTGAGGATCGACGGTGAACCGGACGTGCCCGACTGCCGGCCATCGCCGATACAGGCCAGCGCGGTCACGCCCTTCTTCAGCAGGTAGTCGGGTGCGCGCATGTTGACGACCTCGGCCGCACCGGGGTAGCCGACCGGACCGACACCGCGCATGAACAACACGGTGTGCTCGTTCAGCTTCATCTTCGGATCGTCGATGCGGTGGTGGTAGTCCTCCGGGCCATCGAACACCGCAGCCAGCCCTTCGAACGCCATCGGGTCGGCAGCGTTTTCAAGATAGCGGGTGCGGAACTCCGGTGTGATCACGCTGGTCTTCATGATGGCCGAGTCGAACAGGTTGCCCCTGAAATGAAGGAAACCCGCGTCCTTTTTCATGGGCTTGGCATACGGGAAGATCACGTCGCGGTCGTCGGTGAAACGGCCTTCGCAGTTCTCGACGATGGTCTTGCCATTCGCCGTCAGCGCGGGCTTGATCTTGCCCTTCGCAATGAGCTCGGCCACCACGGCAGGCACGCCGCCGGCGCGGTAATAGTCTTCGCCCAGGTATTCGCCGGCTGGCTGCAGGTTGACCAGCAGCGGCACCTTGTAGCCGATCTTTTCCCAGTCGTCGTTGTCCAGCTTCACGCCGATGTGCTTGGCGATGGCGTTGAGGTGAATCGGCGCGTTGGTCGATCCGCCGATGGCCGAGTTGACGACGATGGCGTTTTCGAAGGCTTCGCGCGTCATGATGTCCGATGGCTTCAGGTCCTCGCGCACCATTTCGACGATGCGCTTGCCGGTCAGGTAGGCCATCTCCTGCCGGTCGCGGTAGGGCGCCGGAATCGCCGCGCTGCCGGGCAAGGTCATGCCCAGTGCCTCGGCCAGCGAGTTCATCGTCGATGCCGTGCCCATCGTGTTGCAGTGGCCAGTCGATGGAGCCGACGACGCGACCAGCTTCAGGAACTCCTGGTAGCCGATCTCACCGGCGGCCATCAGCTCGCGCGCTTTCCAGACGATGGTGCCGGAGCCGGTGCGCTCGCCCTTGTACCAGCCGTTCAGCATCGGGCCGGAGTTGAGTGCGATGGCCGGAATGTCGACGGTGGCTGCGGCCATCAACTGCGCCGGCGTGGTCTTGTCGCAGCCGGTGGTAAGTACGCAACCATCGATCGGGTAGCCGTAGAGCACCTCGATGAGCGAGAGGTATTGCAGGTTGCGGTCGAGCGATGCGGTGGGGCGCTTGCAGGTTTCCTGGATCGGATGGATCGGAAACTCGAACGCGATGCCGCCCGCGTCGCGGATGCCTTCGCGCACGCGCTCGGCCAGCACGATGTGGTGGCGGTTGCACGGCGCGATGTCAGAGCCGGTCTGGGCGATGCCGATGATCGGCCGGCCCGACTGCAGCTCGTCGAAGCTCAGGCCGAAGTTCATCGTTCGCTCGATGTAGAGCGCCGTCATGTCGGCGTTGTCGGGGTTGTCGAACCACGACTGCGAGCGCAGGCGCTGCGGGCTGGTGCGCGGCTTCTTGGGCGTGCTCTTCGGGTTGCTCTTTGGGTCGCTTTTGGGCGTGGAGGCTTTCGTCATCGTTTCATCCCCTTGAGGGTTTCTTGTGCGGTCGGCAAGGCGGAGCAGTCGTCGATGTACTGCTGAATCATTTCGGCAAAATTTTCGTGTGGCAGCAGGCCGAGGCCGGCAGCGCGCGCAGCGGTTGCGCCGCTCGGCCAGTTGGCCACGATGCCGGCAACGCGCTCGTCGCGCTCGAAGCGCACCAGCGCGCGCACCGACTTGCCGGCCACCTGTTCGAGCGCTTCGAGCATGTCGCTCACGCGCACGTTCAGCGCGGGCAAATTGAGTGCGAGCCGGCCGCAGAAAGCTTCGCGCGAGGCTTCGTACACGGCGATCAGCCCGTCGACCGTGCGCGACGGCGACGACATCGGATGCGACGCGTCGGGCGACACCGGACAGATCGACTCGACGCCCGCCAACGGCTCGCGAATGATGCCGCTGAAGAACGACGATGCCGCCCCGTTCGGTTTGCCTGGGCGTACCGTAACCGTCATCAGACGCGCCGCGCGGCCGTCGATGTAGCCCTTGCGCGTGTAGTCGGCGATGAGGTGTTCGCAGATCAGCTTTTGCACGCCGTAGGACGTTTGCGGCGCTGGCAGCGTGTCGTCGGCGACCACCTTGGGAAAGGTGATCGCCGGGTCGGGCCCGAACACCGCGACCGAACTGGAGAACACCACGCGCGCCACCTTGCCGCCGTCGTCAACATTGGCGCGCAAGGCGTCGAGCAAGGCACGCGTGCTGTCGAGGTTGGAGCGCAGGCCGAGGTCGAAGTCGGCTTCGCATTCGCCCGACACGGCCGAGGCCAGATGAAACACGCCGTCGAAGGGCTCGGTACGCAGCGCATCGGTTTGCGTCAGCAGCGGGCCGGTGCGCGCCTCGACCCGAGGATCGGCCAGCAGGTCGGCTGGCGGCGGTGCGATGTCGGTCAGCACGAGCTTGTCGATACTCTGTCCGGCCAAGGTGCCGCGTCGCAGCAGGGTGCGCGCCAGTCGCGCGCCGAGGAAGCCACCGCCTCCGGTGATCAGCAATTTCATGGGGTCTCCTTTTGGATGGTTCGTCTCGTCTTGATTTGACGTGCTGGGGTCTGACGTGTCGAGACACGCGCCGCGGCACGGCGGCGCTGTCCGGTGATGACGCCGCCTTCGACCAGCCGCTCTTCGCCACGGATGATGTGTTGCGTCGCGTAGTGCCGCGCGGCGGTGGCGTCGCGATTGGCGATGGCCTCGACCAGTGCCCGATGCTCGTGTTGCACCGCCTGCATGAAGTCGATGCGCCGTGCCTCGTTGCCGCGCGTAATGCGCATGCCTTCGCGCAGGTACTGCTCCAAAAAGCCGAGCAGCAGACGGAACTGCGGATTGCCGGTCGATTCTCCGATGACCCGATGGAACGCGAGGTCTTCGGCAACGCCGTCGTGGCCGGCCGCGACCGCCGTGTCGATCGCCTTGAGTGCACGACGCAAGGCTGCGATCTGGGCGCGCGTGGCGCGTTCGGCGGCCAGTGCAGCGATCTCGCCTTCGAGCACGCGACGGACCTCGACCACATGCACGACAGCTTGAACCGACTCGAGCACCGCCGGGTCGAACACCAGCGGCCGATTGACCGGCGTTTGCGCCACGTACACGCCCGAGCCCTGCCGCGAAATGACCAGCGCCTTCGACTTGAGCTGGTGCACTGCCTCTCGCACGACGGTGCGCGAAACGCCGTGCGACTCGGCCAGTTGCTGCTCGGTCGGCAGGCGGTCACCGGGCTGCCACGCGCCCGACTCGATCTGCGAAATCAGGCGCAGCGCGAGCCTGTCCGACAGCCGGTCGGCCACCAGATGGAAGGGCTTTGAAGAGGGAGATGCCTGTGCGGCAGCAGCGGAATGAAGCACGGTTATCAGGTCATCATACAAATTTTCGGGGGTTTTCTCCTACCGGTTTGCCCTGATAGCGATAGATGGCTGCAATGTCGATACTCCGCTGGCTGCAATGCGGAGTCTCCGCATTCTTTAAGTCTGTTCGAGAATTTTTGAGGATTCCATCTGCATGGCCAGCGTCACGATCCAGGGTGTCAAGAAGAACTTCGGTGATGTCCCGATCCTGCACGGCGTCGACATCGACATCAAGGACGGTTCCTTTACCGTGCTGGTCGGCCCTTCGGGCTGCGGCAAGTCGACGTTGCTGCGCATGATCGCGGGGTTGGAGCAAATCAACGGCGGCGAAATTCGCATCGGCGAAAAGCGCGTCAACGACTTGCCACCAAAGGAGCGCGACATCGCGATGGTGTTCCAGAACTACGCGCTGTATCCGCACATGACGGTGCGCGACAACATGGCGTTCTCGCTCGCGCTGGCAAAGGCCGACAAGTCGATCATCGAGTCGAAGGTCAAGCGCGCGGCCGAAATTCTGGCGCTGATCCCGCTCCTCGACCGCTATCCGCGCCAGCTGTCGGGTGGGCAACGGCAGCGCGTCGCGATGGGTCGTGCCATCGTGCGCGACCCGCAGGTTTTCCTGTTCGACGAACCTCTGTCCAACCTCGACGCCAAGCTGCGCGTCGCGATGCGCAGCGAGATCAAGGAATTGCATCAGCGCCTGAAGACGACGTCGATCTATGTCACGCACGACCAGATCGAAGCGATGACGATGGGCGACAAGATCGTGGTGATGCGCGATGGCCGGATCGAGCAGACCGGCAGCCCGCTCGAGCTTTATGACCGGCCGGCGAATCAGTTCGTCGCCGGCTTCATCGGCTCGCCGTCGATGAACTTCTTGCCAGGCACGCTGCATCGAAAATCCGGTGTGGCGCATGTCGAACTGCAAGACGGCACGCGGCTCGATGCACCCTTGCAGGCCGGCGGTGCCGATGGTCAGCCTGTCGTGTACGGCACGCGGCCGGAGCATCTTTTGCTGTCCGACGCGGGCGGCATTCCGTCGAAGGTCGTTGTCATGGAACCGACCGGCATGGACACTTTCGTGTCGTGCCGGCATGAAGGCGTGGAGCTGTCGGCCGTGTTCCGCGAGCGCCACGACTTTGCGCCGGGCACCATGATCCATCTGCAACCCGACCTGCAGCGCGCACACCTTTTCGATGCAGCCACCGGCGAACGGCTGGTGGCTTGATTTATCAGTTGGTCCCGTTCACATTTAGGAGACATGAATGAATGACTTCAACCGCCGCAAGTTTCTGGAGAGCTCTGCCGGCGTTGCCGCAGTAGCGACGCTTGGCACCGGCACCGCGCTTTTCTCGTCGTCGGCGCAAGCCCAGACGATGACTTTCAAGCCCGAAAAAGGCGCCAAGCTGCGCGTGTTGCGCTGGAGCCGTTTCGTGCAGGGCGACATCGACGCCTACATGGCCAATGTCAAGAAATTTACCGAGGCCACGGGTGTCGAGGTGCGCGTCGACAACGAGGGCTGGGAAGACGTGCGACCCAAGGCTGCTGTCGCTGCCAACACCGGCGCCGGCCCTGACATCATTTTGTCGACCAACGACGACGCCAACCTCTATCCCGACAAACTGCTCGACGTGACCGACCTGGCCGAATACCTCGGCAAGAAGTACGGCGGCTGGTACCCGGCGGGCGAGGCCTTCATGCGCCCCGATGGCAAGAAGTGGCTCGGCCTGCCGCTCGGCGCTTCAGGCTCACTCATCGTGTACCGCGAGAGCATGGTCAAGGCGGCCGGCTTCGACACCTTCCCCAAGAACACCGACGACTTCCTGAAGCTTTACAAGGCGCTGAAAGAAAAGGGTACGCCCGGTGGCATGGCGCTCGGCAATGCGACCGGCGACAGCGTGTGGACGAACTGGCTGGTCTGGGCATTCGGCGGCAAGCTGGTCGACAAGACCAACAAGGTCGTGATCGACAGCCCGGAGACCATCAAGGCACTGGAATACAGCAAGGAGCTGTACGCCAATTTCATTCCCGGCACGCTGTCATGGCTCGACCCGAACAACAACAAGGCCTTCCTCGACGGCCAGATCAGCGTCACCAACAACGGCATCTCGATCTACTACGCCGCCAAGAACTCACCGGACCCCAAGGTCAAGGAGATGGCTGCCGACATCAACCACGCGGTGTTCCCGATCGGCCCGGCCGGCGTGCCGACCGAGTCGCACTTGTTCTTCAACCAGATGGTCATGAAGTACACGAAGTTTCCGCAGGCATCGAAAGAGTTCCTGCGTTTCATGATGGAAAAAGAGCAGTTCGATCCGTGGCTGCAGGGTGGCGGTGGCTATGTCGCGCAGCCCTTGCGTGCTTACGAAGCGAACACGATCTGGAGCTCGGATCCGAAGAACACGCCGTACCGCGATTCGGTGAAGAACCTGCGTCCAGCGGGCTACGACGGCAAGCTGGGTTACGCCTCGGCCGGTGCGGCAGCGGACTTCATCATTCCGAACATGGTGGCCGAAGCCGCCAGCGGCGCCAAGACGCCGAAGGAAGCCGCCGAGCGCGCACAGAAGCGCGCCGAGCGCTACTACAAGCTTTAACCACAAGCTTTACCAGCTCAGAGAAGTCGCCAGATAAATGTCCACACCACGGGTCGTCACTCCACCGGCAGGCGCCGACAGCGGCCGGCTACAGCCGGCCGGCGCAGCGCGGCCGATGCCGCTGCTCGCACGCATGCAGAACAGTCGCAACGCGCTCGGCCTCATGTTCATGCTGCCGGCCGCAGTGTTGCTGCTGCTGTTCTTGACGTACCCGCTGGGGCTGGGCACTTACCTGGGCTTTACCGATGCCAAGGTCGGCCGGCCCGGTCAATGGGTCGGGCTTGAAAACTACGAATATCTTTGGGGCGACGCCGTGGTGCGGCTCGCGCTTTTCAACACGCTCTTCTACACAGCCGTGGCGAGCGTGTTCAAGTTTGTTCTGGGCTTGTGGCTTGCGATTCTTCTGAACAAGAACATCCGCTTCAAGACCTTTTTCCGCGCGGTGATCCTTCTGCCGTACATCGTGCCGACCGCGCTGTCGGCGATTGCGTTCTGGTGGATCTACGACTCGCAGTTTTCCATCATCAGTTGGGCGCTGGTGAAGATGGGGCTGATCGATACGTACATCGACTTTCTCGGTAGCCCGTGGAACGCGCGCATCGCGGTCATCATCGCCAACGTTTGGCGCGGCGTGCCTTTCGTAGCCATCACCTTGCTCGCCGGACTGCAGACGATTTCGCCTTCCTACTATGAAGCGTCGGCCATCGACGGCGCGACCCCGTGGCAGCAGTTCCGGCATGTGACGATGCCCCTGCTGACGCCCATCATCGCGGTGGTGATGACCTTCTCGGTGCTCTTCACTTTCACCGACTTCCAGTTGATCTATGTCATTACTCGCGGCGGCCCGCTGAACGCCACCCATTTGATGGCGACCCTGTCGTTCCAGCGCGCCATTTCAGGCGGCGCGCTCGGTGAGGGCGCCGCCATCGCCATCGCGATGGTGCCTTTCCTGCTGGCTTGTGTGATGTTCAGTTTCTTCGGCCTCCAACGCCGTGCATGGCAACAAGGCGGAAGCGACAAATGAGCAATCCCAACAGCCAGGTCGACACGGTCGGCATGAGTTTTCTGGATTCGTTGCCACGCAAGATGGTGACGGTGTATTTGCCGCTGCTGGTCTTTTTGATCGTGCTGCTGTTTCCGTTCTACTGGATGGCGATCACCTCGGTGAAGCCTGAAACCGAGTTGCTGTCGCGCGACGGCAATCCTTTCTGGGTGATCAAGCCAACGCTGGCGCATTTCTACAAGCTGCTGTTTGAAACCTCGTATCCGCAATGGCTGTGGAACACGGTGCTGGTGTCGGTGGTGTCGACCTTCGTTTCGCTCGCGGCCTCGGTGTTCGCGGCCTACGCCATCGAGCGGCTGCGATTCACTGGCTCCAAGCAGGTCGGCCTGTCAATCTTTCTGGCGTACATGGTGCCGCCGTCGATCCTGTTCATTCCACTCGCCAACGTGGTGTTCAACCTCGGGCTGTTCGATACGCGCTGGGCGCTCATCCTCACGTACCCGACCTTTCTCATCCCGTTCTGTACCTGGCTGCTGATGGGTTACTTCAGGTCGATCCCGGCCGAGCTCGAAGAGTGCGCGCTGATCGATGGCGCCAATCGCTGGCAGATCCTGATCAAGATCGTATTGCCGCTGGCTGTGCCGGGCTTGATCTCGGCCGGCATCTTTGCCTTCACGCTGTCGTGGAACGAGTTCATCTATGCGCTGACATTCATCTCGTCGTCCGAGATGAAAACCTTGCCGGTCGGCGTGGTCACAGAGCTGGTGCAGGGCGACGTGTACCAGTGGGGCCCGCTCATGGCCGGTGCGCTGCTCGGCTCGCTTCCGGTGGCTTTTATCTACTCGTTCTTCGTCGAGTACTACGTGTCCGGGATGACGGGGTCGGTGAAGGAATAAGCAAGGAATAAGCGGTTCGGAAGCGCTGCGGGCCTATGGGCCTGCGATCAGTACTTGATGGTGATACCGGCCTTCATGCCCTTGTTCTCTTTTCCGTCGGAGTTGACGCCCGCCGAGAAAGACGTGTTGCCACCGGTGCTGCCGCCTACCGAATAGGTTGGACGCGGAGTCGATGTGTCCATGCCGGTGTAGACACCGCTGCCGTCCTTCTGCAGAACGCCGACGGTGGCGCCTTTCGCGTCCATCGAGGTCTCTGTCGACGAAACATTGGGTGCGACGTAGACGCTGCCCTTGTCATCGGTCTGGATCGGGACTTTCGGTGCGTCTTGCGCGAGCGCGGCGGCGCAGCAGGCCACGCCAAGTAACGCCAACAGGCCAGACAGCCCGAGCCGGGCAATGATCGATTTGCTCATGAGCGCCACCTTAATCGCGTTTCGACGCCGGCGGAACATCGCCCCCTTTTTGCCGCTCTCTGAACAGGGCCGCCCGCATCAAAAATATCGTCGTCACCGGTGCTGTCAGCGCGACGAAAACTGCGATGAGAAGAGCGTGCAAGAACAATTTGCCGCCCTGCACCGAGAAGTAGACGATCGTCGCGATCGTCATGCACCACACGCCCAGCGTGGCGCCGATGGTTGGCGCATGGATGCGCCTGAAGAAAGTCGGCAGGCGCACCAGCCCGAATGAACCGATGGCGGCAAAGGCGGCGCCGACCACCACGAACACCGCGGTGACGATCTCTGCCCAAAGCGGCAACGGGCCGCCGAGAAAAGCGTCGTTCATTCGATCACCTCGCCACGCAACAAAAACTTGGCCAACGCCGTCGAGCCGACGAAGCCGAACAGCGCGATCAGCAGCGCCGCCTCGAAGTACACATTGCTGGCGTACACGATGCCGAGCACCAGCATCATCAGCATGCCGTTGATGTAGAGACAGTCGAGCGCGGTGATGCGGTCCTGAGCGGTGGGACCGATCGTCAGGCGGGCGAGCGCGCACAGCATCGCGACCGCCAGCAGCAGCAGTGCCAGCTTGAGCGCCCAGAGCAGCACCGGCGTCATGATTCGAAAATCTCCATGAGGGGGCGCTCGTACCTTTGCTGCACTTGCGCGACGAATGCGGCCTCGTCGTCGACATTGAAAACGTGGATCAGCAGCACGGAGCTGTCGAACGACAACTCGGCCCACGCAGTACCGGGCGTCAGGCACAGGATCATCGCCAGCACTGCCAGGCCGTTGGGGTCGCGCATCTGCAGCGGCACCTTGACGAATGCAGAGTGGATGTCTGCGGTGCGGCGGGTGAGCAGCATGCGAGCGACCGTCCATGCCGACACCGACAGGTCGTCCATGACGCGCCCGACGAGCATCAGCGCGATGCCGGGCCGTCGCATGCGCACAGTGGCGGGGCGCAGGCTGCGCGTGAGCAGCGGCACCGCGATCGACAGGATGGCGGCAAGCAACAGCGTCGAGGAATCCATCGACTGGTTGAGCAGCAGCCACACGATGAAGAGCGCGAGCGACAGCGGCGGGGAGGGCAGCCAGCGCTTCATCGCACGACCTCACCAGAAACTGGGCCCAGCGCGGCGGCTGCACGTTTGGGTGCTGGATTGGCAACCTGCCGCGCGTTCATCACCGCGTGCCGGTAGGCCTTGGCCGTGCGCAACCCATTGGCGGTTTCAATCGCGTGGTGCATGACCGGGTTGGCGGCGATCGTCCAGGCCGCGGCAGCGACGAGCAGCGCCGCGACGGGCAACACTTCGAGCGCGGGCAACGCGGGCATGGTCGCGTGCACCTGTGTCCAGAAATGTCGTATGCCGGCACGGCTCAACGCGAGCAACGTCAGGAAGCCTGAGGCGATCAGCAGCACCATGAAGGCGATGCCGGAGGCTGTCACCACCGGTGCATCGAGCAGGCCCGACAGCATCGCGAACTTGCCGACGAATCCGGACAACGGTGGCAACCCGGCCAGCAGCAGCGTGCAGGCCATGAAGCTCAGCCCCAGGAACGCGATGCCGGCAGGAATGGCGCGGCCGTAGAGCGCCTGCTGCTCGTCGTCGAGGTTAACGTCGGCGAGTGGTTTCAAGTCCTCGGCAAGGAAAGGTGCATGGCCCGACTGCTCGTGGGGCGCGATGCTGGCACCGGCATTGCGCCAGCGCTCGATCATGTCGATCAGCAGGAAGAATGCGCTGACCGCGAGCGTCGAACTCACCAGGTAGTACAGCGCGCCTGCCCACACGGCAGGGTCGCCCAGTCCGACCGCAGCGAGCAGCGTGCCGGCGGAGATCAACACGCTGTAGCCGGCGAGGTTCGACAGGCGCTGCGTGCCGACAATGCCGAGCGCGCCGACGAACAGCGTCATGAGGCCGACGGTGATGAGAACGTCCTGGCCGAACTGCGCGGACAGGCCGGTGTCGGGCGCGAAGAGCGTCGTCCACAAGCGCAGCACGGTGTAGATGCAGAGCTTGGTGAGCAATGCAAACACGGCGCCGACCGGCGACACGGCGGCGCTGTATGCCGGCACCAGCCAGAAGTTGAGTGGCCACGCGCCGGCCTTGGCGAAGAAGGCCGTCGCCAGAATGGCCGCTGCCGCATGGACCAGGCCGCGATCAGCCGGAGCGATCTGCGCGATGCGCATGCCGAGGTCGGCCATGTTCAGGGTGCCGGTCGCGCCGTAGAGCATCGCTGCGCCGACGAGGAACAGCGACGACGCCGCGAGGTTGATCGCGATGTAATGCAGGCCTGCCTGCACCCGCAATCTGCCCGAGCCGTGCAGCAGCAAGCCGTACGACGCCGCCAGCATCACCTCGAAGAAGACGAAGAGGTTGAACAGGTCGCCGGTGAGGAACGCGCCATTCAGGCCCATTAACTGCAGTTGCAGCAAGGGATGAAAGTGCACGCCGGCACGGTCCCATCGCGAGGTCGAATAGATCGATGCCGCGAAAGCGATCACACCGGTGAGTGCCACCATCATGGTGGAGAGCCGGTCAGCCACCAGCACGATGCCGAAGGGCGCCTTCCAGTTACCGGGCAGGTAGACGCCGATGGAGCCCGGCCCGGTGCCGGTGTCGGGCGCGTTGACCCAGCGCAACAACGCCAGCGCCGCCAGCAGGCCGACCAAGCCGGAGATCACGCTCAACGCGGACTTGAGCCGTCGCCGCTGTTCGCCCAGCAGCAGCATGAGCGCGGCGGTGAACATCGGCACCAGGATCGGCACAGCGACCAGGTGCGGCATGCTGAACTCGAGCAGCCGGTCGAGCATGTGGGTCAGCTCATTCACGCCGGACCTCCTCGCCGTCGACGTGGTCGGTGCCGGTCAGTCCGCGTGAGGCCAGCAGCACGACGAGGAACAACGCGGTCATCGCGAAGCCGATGACGATGGCGGTGAGCACCAGCGCCTGTGGCATCGGGTCGGCGGTGTTGACGAGCGTGGCCTTGAGCCCCTTCATCAGCACCGGTTCGCTGTCGACCGTCAGCCGGCCGGTGCTGAACATGAAAAGGTTGACGGCATACGACATCAGCGTGAGACCGACGATGACCTGGAATGTGCGCGGGCGCAGCAGCAGGTAGATGCCGGAGCCGGTGAGTACGCCGATCGCGATGGCGAGAACGAGTTCCATCAGGCAGCGGCCTCCGCGGGTGGCGCGGGTGGCGCGGGTAGCGCGGAGAAGGCCGACGCTGCGGCCGCTTTGGCCTCGGCCTCGCGCTCGTCCTGCTCCTCGGCCCAGCGGTGGCTGCGCACCGATTGGTGCGCGAGCGCCGTCAGGATCAGCATGGTGGCTCCAAGCACCAGTGCGAACACGCCGATGTCGAAGAAGAGCGCGCTCGGCACGTGCACTTCGCCCAGCAGGGGCAGATGCAGGTGCGCGGTGTGCGTTGTCATGAACGGATAGCCAAGCACCACCGACCCACCGCCGGTCACCAGCGCCAGCAACAGGCCGATGGCGATCCAGCGCCGCGGATAGATGCGCAAGTGCTCCTCGACCCATTCGGTGCCCGACACGATGAACTGCAAAAGCAGCGCGACCGACATCACTAGCCCGGCGACAAAGCCGCCGCCTGGCGCGTTATGACCACGCATGAAGAAGTAAATGGACACCAGCACTGCCAGCGGCAGCAGCAGGCGCACCAGCACGGCGGGCACCATCAGGTAGCCGACGGCCGTGTCTTTGGCGAGCCGCGGGTTGAGCAGGTCGCTGCTGCCGTCGTCCTGCGCGCGCTGTTGCGCCGGCAAGGCCATCGATTCGGGCGCCGGCCGAAAGCGGCGCAGTAGTGCGTAGATCGTGAGTGCGACCACGCCGAGCACGGTGATCTCCCCGAAGGTATCGAAGCCGCGGAAGTCGACCAGCATCACGTTGACGACATTGGTGCCGCCGCCTTCGGTCAGTGCATGTTCAAGAAAGAAGGGCGAGATGCTCAGCGGAAACGGCCGCGTCATAAAGAGCCACGCGAGTGACGCCATACCCGCGCCCGCCGTTGTCGCAAGCAGCAGGTCGCGACCGCGGCGGCTCCATTGCCGCAGCTGTGTGCGGGCCGGCTGCGTTGCCTCTTTGCGCATCGGCAGCCAGCGCAGGCCGAGCAGCATCAGCACGGTGGTGACGGCCTCGACAACCAGCTGCGTCAGCGCCAGGTCGGGCGCGGAGAACCAGATGAAAGTGATGCAGCAGACCAGCCCGGCGCCCGACGCCAGCATGAGCGCGGCGAGGCGGTGGAACTTGGCCTGCCACGCTGCGCCCAGCGCGCACACGATGCCGATGAGCCACATCATCGCGAACATCGGCGAGAACGGCAGCAACTCGCGCGCGCCGCGAGACACCGGCGTTTGCCACAGCGCAGCGCCGGCGGCGATCACGGCAAAGGCGATGAGCAGCAGCAATTGCGTTTGCAGCCGGCGTGTGCCGAGCAGGCGCCGGCTGCGGCGGCCTGCCTCGCTCAGTTGCGCGAGCGCATGCTCGAACATGCGCTGCCCATCGAAGCGATGCGTGAGCGGCGTATGTTGCAGGTTGCCGGCCGCACGGCGCCGGCGCTGCAACAGGTACAGCGCGGCGCCGCCTGCCAGCGCGACGAAGCTCATCATCAGCGGCAGGTTGAAGCCGTGCCAGACGGCCAGGCTGTACTCCGGCAATTCGCCACCCACCACCGGTGTTGCGGCAGTCGCCAGCAACGCACCGATCGACCAGGCGGGCGCGACGCCCACGACCAGGCAAATCAACACCAGCAACTCGACTGGCACGCGCATCCAGTGCGGCGGCTCGTGCGGCGTGCGCGGTACTTCAGGCGGTGCGCAGGTCGGGCCTAAGAACACGTCGAACACGAAGCGCGCCGAATAGGCCACGCTGAAGATACCCGCGAGCGTTGCGAGTATCGGCAGGCCCCAGTTGATCAACGGGGTGGATTGAATGAACACGGTTTCTGCGAAAAACATTTCCTTCGACAAAAAGCCGTTGAGCAGCGGCACGCCGGCCATCGACGCGCTCGCGATGATCGCCAACGTGCCGGTTATCGGCATGAGTTTCAGCAGCCCGCTGAGCTTGCGGATGTCGCGCGTGCCGCTCTCGTGGTCGATGATGCCGGCCGCCATGAAGAGCGACGCCTTGAAGGTCGCGTGATTCATGATGTGGAAGACCGCCGCTACCGCAGCCAACGGGCTGTTGAGCCCGAGCAGCAAAGTAATAAGGCCGAGGTGCGAGATGGTCGAATAAGCGAGCAGCGCCTTCAGGTCGCGCTGGAACATCGCGATGAAACCGCCGAGCAACAGCGTGATCGCGCCCGCACCACCGACGAGCCAAAACCACTCTTCGGTGCCCGAGAGCACGGGCCACAGCCGCGCCATCAGGAACACGCCGAGCTTCACCATCGTTGCCGAATGCAGGTAAGCCGACACGGGGGTCGGCGCCGCCATGGCGCGCGGCAGCCAGAAGTGAAACGGAAACTGCGCGCTCTTGGTGAAGGCGCCGAGCAGCACCAGCACGAGCACGACCGGGTAGAGCGTGTCGCTGCGGATCAACTCGCCCGATGCCAGCACCACGTCGAGGTCGTAGCTGCCGACGATCCGGCCCAGCACCAGCACACCAGCCAGCAGGCACAGGCCGCCGGCACCCGTGACGGTCAGCGCCATGCGAGCGCCGCGTCGGGCGTCGCGCCGGTGGTGCCAGTAGCCGATCAGCAGGAACGAGAAGAGGCTGGTGAGCTCCCAGAAAAACACCATCTGCATCAGGTTGCCCGAGAGCACCACGCCCATCATCGCGCCCATGAATGCGAGGAAGAAGGAGAAGAAGCGTGGCACAGGGTCCGACGCCGACATGTAGTAGCGCGCATAGAGCACCACCAGCGCGCCGATGCCCAGCACCAGCATGCAGAACAGCCATGCGAAGCCATCCATGCGAAACACGAGATTGAGGCCTAGTTCGGGCAACCATTCGATCTCTTGCCGCAGCACGTTGCCGTTGGCCAGTCGCGGGAAAAACCAGGCCGTTTGAATCGCACAGCCCAGTGCGACAAGCCCTGCCAGAGTCGACTCCCGATTGCGCGCATTGGACGGCAACAGCGCCGCCAGCAGACTGGCAACGAAGGGGAGGGCGACGAGGAAAACCAATGGCATCGAAGGTAATTCTATCGAGCGTGTTTGCTGCTTTGCCGCTGGCGCGTGGGGTGCGGGTGGGGTGCCCGAACCACCTCCCGGAACTACCCGAGCACGGATTGGGCCGCGCGAAAGCCGAGCCAAGTCAGGCAGAGCGAGCCTCCGAGATGCAGCGCGACGGTTCCGAGCGCCAGGCCAGCGCGACCCTGCAGCAGCATGCCGACCACCTCGGCGGAGAAGCTGGAAAACGTGGTCAGCGTGCCGAGAAAACCGGTGATCGCCATTAGGCGCCAGGCTGGGTCGGTATCGGGAAAGGCGTCGAAGGCCGCGATGCAGATTCCGATCAGGAAGCCGCCGACCAGATTGACTGCCAGCGTGCCCCACGGCAAGGTGCCGCCAGGGTTGAGCCAGAGCTGAACGCCCCACCGCAACAGAGCGCCGACGCACGCGGCGATGCAGATGACAAGGCCTTGCAGGAACATGGTTAGGCTACTTTTCTAAGCCCATCATCAGGTCGGGAAGGATGGGCACGTTACTAGGGAAAATCGTGATGAGCGCGATGCAGGCTACCAAATGCCAACAAACTCGCGTTTCTGCGTCCACTTCTTTCTCGAACGGTGCAATGCGGACGAAAAAAACCGCCCGAAGGCGGCTTTGCGTTTCGCACTTATTGCGCCCGACTCAATTACTGCTTGGCAGCAGCCTTCGGCTTTGCGTCGTCCTTGACGTCTGCTTTGGCAACCTTCGCGCCCGTGGCTGCCTTTGCCGGTGCTGCATCGACTGCGCCCTTGAAAGCTTCACCGTTGATGGTCAAACCTTGGTTGGAAAGCTTTGTTGCCATCTTGGATTTGACGCCCTTGACGCGGCTCATGAGGTCGGGCCAGTCTTTGAACTGGCTGGTGGTGCGCGCATCGATGATGCGCTTCGACATCGCGGGGCCGACACCTTTGAGGCCGTCGAGTTCTGCGGCCGTACCCTTATTGGCATCGACTGCGGCGAACGAAGCGACTGCGAACACCATGGCGGCCAGAGCCGCTGCAAATTTCTTGAACATGATTACTACTCCCTGATTTGTTGATGTGAAAGCACGGCGCAAGACGCGCCGGCTTCGTTTCAACGGAGTCGCGACAACGGGCGTTGACCGGGATTTCCCAATCAAATGTCTCAATACCCACGCCGCAAAAACTCATCAAATCTTGGGATGAGGCTCAGCGTTCTGTTGGCGCTTGTTCACAGTTCTTCGACACGCCGCGGCGGGTAGCTGTCCCATGCCTGGCAGCCTGGGCAGTGCCAGAAATACTGGTGCGCCTCGAAGCCGCAAGCGGCACAGCGGTAGCGCATCAGTGGCCGTGTGGCCTGATCGAGCGCACGTTGAACCTGCGGATGAAACTGTTCGTGGGTCAGCGTTTCTCCCGCGAGCCAGCGCGATGCGGCCACAAGCGAGGGCTGATGGGTCAAGTGCGCGATGTAGCCGTCTCGTGGCGTCGGTGCTTCGGCTGAGGTGAGATCGTCCGGCAGGATCGGCGTGCCACCCAGCGCGATAACGGCCTCGAGCACGTCGATCGATGGCGACGCGGCATAACGACGCTGCAGCAACGCGAGCGCTTCGCCGGCACGTTGTGACGCTACAGCAGCCTGCTGCAACGACGCGGCGAAGAGCGGCAACGCCAGCGGCGCAGCTTCCGACAGGGCCATCAATGTTTCGAAGGCCGCTGCCGACTCGCCATTGCGCAGTTGAAGGTTGGCTGTGTCGATGGCCGGGCGTGGGGCTTGCGGCGCCAGAGCGGTCGCTTGAGCGAGCAACTGCGCTGCAGCAGAAAGGTCGCCCGCTGCGGTCTGCTCGGCGGCTTGCTCGCACAGATGATGGGCGCGGCGCGTGCCGTAGCTGGCTTGGTCCGAGTCATCGAGTTTTTGCGCGACCTCGGCCGCTTGCGCCCATTCGCGCGAGCGCTCGTAGATCGCCAGCAACGACAGACGGGCCTCGTTCTCATAGCGTGTGCCTTCGAGCTTTTGCAGTGCCGCTTCTGCGCGATCGAGCAGGCCGGCGCGCAGGAAGTCTTGCGCCAATGCATGCTGCGCGCGGTCGCGGTCAGCGCGGCTCAGGTCGCCGCGTCCGAGCAGATGTTCATGTACCCGCACAGCGCGCTGGTACTCGCCGCGCCGTCGAAAAAGGTTGCCGAGCGCGAAGTGCAGTTCCTGCGTATCGGGGTCGTTCTGCACGGCTTCGATGAAGGCGTCGATGGCCTGGTCCTGCTGTTCGTTCAACAGAAAGTTAAGGCCGCGAAAGTAGGCCTTGGGTGCTTGACGGTTCTCGAGCTTCAACTGTCGCAGGTCGAAGCGCGATGCCAGCCAGCCGAGAACGAAAGCGATCGGCAAGCCGAGCAATAGCCAGCTGAAGTCAAAGTCCATGTTGTCGTGCCACAGGCAGTTCCACGTTAGCCGCCGGGGCTGCCGTTGCGACGGGGAGCGTCTCCGGGATTCGGGTCGCGGCGACGCGGTGCTTCCACCAGCCAGGCAGCATGCCGAGGGCGCCGACCACCAGGCCACCGGTGAACGCGGCCAGCACGACCAGCACGAGCGGTGCGCGCCAGAAGGTACCGAAGAAAAAATAGACCGTCGCGTCTTGCTGGTTGTTCAGCGCAAATGCGAAGAGGGTAAAAAAAATGGCTGCCTTGAGCAGCCATAGGAGGTATTTCATGCGCGTCCCCGTTGGCGCCACGATTTTGCCATCAGGCCTTGCGGCTCGCGGCGTCGAGCTCGGCGGTGCGAGCGTCTACCGCTTCGCGCAGTGCCTTGCCCGGCTTGAAATGCGGCACCCGCTTTTCGGGGATCTGCACGCTCTCGCCCGAGCGCGGATTGCGTCCGATGCGCGGCGGTCGCCGATTGACCGAGAAGCTGCCGAAGCCGCGAATCTCGATGCGATGCCCGCGCACGAGCGCTTCGCTCATGGCGTCGAGAATCGTCTTGACCGCGTATTCGGCATCGCGATGTGTCAGTTGCGCGAATCGGGCTGCAAGTTCTTCGACGAGGTCAGAGCGTGTCATAGGCCGCAAGAAAAACGAAGGCGAAAAAAAAGACAGAGCGGCCACCTGGCCGGCTCTGTCTTGCGGACGCAGCTTACTTGCTGTCGTTGTTGTCCAGCTTGGCGCGCAGCAGGGCGCCCAGGCTGGTGGTGCCCGCGTTTTCGCGTGCCGACTGCTGGCTCAGGTTGGCCATGGCGCCTTGTTCGTCGACCATGTCCTTCTGCTTGATCGACAGCTGGATGTTGCGGGTCTTGCGGTCCACGTTCAACACGACAGCAGTGACTTCGTCGCCTTCCTTCAGCACGTTGCGAGCATCTTCCACGCGGTCGCGGGAGATTTCGCTGGCGCGAAGGTAGCCGAGGATGTCTTCGCCGAGGTCGATCTCAGCGCCTTTGGCGTCGACGGTCTTGACCTTGCCGGTGACGATCTGGCCCTTGTCGTTCACGGTCGTGAAGGTGGTGAACGGATCGCTGTCGAGTTGCTTGATGCCGAGGCTGATGCGTTCGCGGTCGACATCGACTGCCAACACGAGCGCTTCGACTTCCTGGCCCTTTTTGTAGTTGCGAACGGCAGCTTCGCCGGTTTCGTTCCACGAGAGGTCCGAGAGGTGAACCAGGCCGTCGATGCCTGCTGCCAGGCCAACGAACACGCCGAAGTCGGTGATCGACTTGATCGGGCCCTTGACGCGGTCGCCACGCTTGGTGTTTTGTGCGAACTCTTGCCACGGATTGGCCTTGCACTGCTTCATGCCCAGGCTGATGCGGCGCTTGTCTTCGTCGATTTCCAGGACCATGACTTCGACTTCGTCGCCCAGGGAGACGATCTTGTTCGGAGCGATGTTCTTGTTGGTCCAGTCCATTTCGGAGACGTGCACCAGGCCTTCGATGCCGGGTTCGAGTTCGACGAACGCGCCGTAGTCGGCAATGTTCGTGACCTTGCCGAACAGGCGGGTCGATTGGGGGTAGCGGCGCGAAACGCCCATCCATGGGTCGTCGCCCATTTGCTTCAGACCCAGTGAGACACGGTTCTTTTCGGTGTCGAACTTGAGGATCTTGGCGGTGATTTCCTGGCCGGCCTGAACGACTTCGCTCGGGTGGCGAACACGACGCCATGCCATGTCGGTGATGTGCAGCAGGCCGTCGATACCGCCGAGGTCGACGAACGCACCGTATTCGGTGATGTTCTTGACCACACCGCGCACGACTGCGCCTTCCTTCAACGTCTCCATCAGCTTGGCGCGTTCTTCGCCCATGCTGGCTTCGACCACAGCGCGACGCGACAAGACCACGTTGTTGCGCTTGCGATCGAGCTTGATGACCTTGAATTCGAGGGTCTTGTTTTCGTACGGGGTCAGGTCCTTGATAGGACGCGTGTCGATCAGCGAGCCCGGCAGGAATGCGCGGATGCCGTTGACCAGAACGGTCAGGCCACCCTTGACTTTGCCGCTGGTGGTGCCGGTGACGAAGTCGCCCGATTCCAGGGCTTTCTCAAGCGCCAGCCACGAAGCGAGACGCTTTGCGGTGTCACGCGACAGGATGGTGTCGCCGTAGCCGTTTTCGACGCTGCCGATGGCAACGGAAACGAAGTCGCCGGCCTGCACTTCGAGCTCGCCCTTGTCGTTCTTGAACTCCTCGATCGGCACGTACGCTTCGGACTTGAGCCCGGCGTTAACGACGACGTGGTTATGTTCGACGCGGATGACTTCGGCCGTGATGACCTCGCCAGTACGCATCTCGGAACGCTTCAGCGATTCTTCGAACAGTTCAGCAAAAGATTCAGACATTTATGGTTCCTTCCGTCAGGCAGGGTGAGCAGGCGCCAGTGCGAAGTTGCGTGCGGCTGCGTAAGTTCTGTAGACGGCGGTTGTGGGCAAGTAGCCCGGGTTGAGTTGAAAAAACCAGCAGGCCGGTGCGCTTGTCGCGCGGCAGGGACCGGCTGGAACCACGCATCCGGTCAAGCTTCCTTGAAGGGCTGCGTTTGCTGCCACCAAGCCAACACCTCGTTGACCGACTGTTCGATCGAAAGGCTGGAGTTGTCCAAGCGGCGGGCATCTTGCGCGGGTTTGAGAGGCGCAACGCTGCGGGATGAGTCCCTTGCGTCGCGTGCCTCCAAGTCAGCGCGAAGACTATCGAGTGTAGTCGAAATACCCTTTGAAATCAACTGCTTATACCTGCGCTCGGCGCGGTGGGCGGCGCTGGCCGTGAGGTAAACCTTGAGCGGCGCATCGGGGAAGATGACGGTGCCCATGTCGCGCCCGTCGGCCACCAGTCCGGGCAACCGCTGAAAGCTCTTTTGCAGGGCGGACAAGGCCTCGCGCACGGCCGGCAATGCAGACACGCGCGACGCGTCCATACCGGCGGCTTCGCTGCGAATCGCGTCGGTCACGTCTTCGTCAGCGAGCATGACCTTGCCTTCGACGAAACGCAGCGGCAGCGAGCGCGCCATGTCTGCGATCTGCGCTTCGTGCTGTGGCTCGGGCATGAAGCCTTGGCGTCGCATCGCGAGGCCGGTCACGCGATAGAGCGAGCCGGAATCAAGGTAGTGGTAGCCGAGCCGATACGCAACTTCGACCGCCAGCGTGCCTTTGCCCGAAGCGGTCGGGCCATCGATGCAGATGACCGGCACTGATGCAGGCTCGACCACCGAAAACATCGTTTCGAAGTAGTCGGGAAAGGTCTTTGCTACGCAATGTGGATCGAGGATGCGAACCCCGATTCGATCCGGATTGAACGCGGCAAGCGAAAAGCACATGGCGACGCGGTGATCGTCATAGGTGTGGATGCTGGCAGCGTGCCAGCCGCCCGTTGGCAAGGGATATACGCGAATGAAGTCCGGTCCGGCCTCTACGGTGGCGCCCAACTTCTGCAGTTCGTTCGCCATCGCGTCGATACGATCGGTTTCCTTCACGCGCCAACTGGCGATGTTGCGCAGCGTGCTCGGGCCGTCGGCGTAGAGCGCCATCACGGCCAGCGTCATGGCGGCATCGGGGATGTGATTGGCATCGAGGTCGATTGCCTTCAGCGGCCAGGCGCCGCGCCGCACTTCGAGCCAGTTGGCGCCGCTCGTGATGTCCGCGCCCATTTGCCGCGCGGCTTCGACGAAGCGGATATCGCCCTGGATAGAGTCGGCACCGACCCCTTCGATGCGGAGCGGGGCCACTGCGCTGCTCGGGCCATCCGCGGCTTTCGCGCGACCGGTCGCGATCGCACCCAGAGCGATGAAGTAACTGGCGGAAGAAGCATCGGCCTCGACATGAATGTCGCCCGGCGAGCGATAGCAGCTGCCCGCAGGAATCGTGAAACGTTCCCAGCCATCGCGGCGCACATAGATGGCGAAGCGCGCAAGCAAATTGAGCGTGATTTCGATGTAAGGCTTGGAAATCAGTTCGCCCATGACCTCGATCACGATGTCGCGCGTCGCGGCCAGCGGCAGCGCCAGAAGCAGGGCCGTCAGAAACTGACTCGACACATCACCGCGCACGCGGATCGGCGTGTCGAGTGCGAGCGCGACGTGGTCGACTGGATGAATCCGCAGCGGCGGGTAGCCCGGGTTGCCGAGGTAATCGATGCGACAACCGAACTGCGTGAGCGCGTCGACCAGATCGCCGATCGGTCGCTCGTGCATTCGCGGCACGCCGCTCAGTTCGAACTCGCCGCCGAGCAGCGCCAACGCGGCGGTCAACGGCCGCATGGCGGTGCCGGCATTGCCGAGAAAGAGGGTCGCCGAAGCGACGCCGAGTTGGCCGCCCAACCCTTCGATGCGCGTGGTGCCGCCGTCGCGCCGCACACCGCACCCGAGTTGGACCAGGGCGTCCAGCATCACGCGCGTGTCGTCGGAATCGAGCAGGTCGTGCACCGTCGTCGTGCCGCTCGCGAGCGCGGCCAGCAGCAGCACGCGGTTCGAGATGCTCTTGGAGCCGGGCAGTTGCACCGTGCCTGCCGCGGCGACCAGCGGGGGCAGGTCGAGAAATGGCGTCGAAAACATCGGGCGTCAGTTGCCGGAAGAGGAGCCGGACGGCTGCCACTGCGCCCGCGTGCGGCTTGCCTCGGCGATCGCGTTTTCCAGCGCCTGAGAATCGCCCGAAGCAATCAGCGCCTCGAATTGCGTCAGCTGCTTTCGGAAGGCCTGCGACTGCAGCAGCACCTGCTCGCGGTTGGCCAGCAAGATGTCGCGCCACACGGCAGGGTCGCTGGCGGCGATGCGCGAAAAGTCGCGAAAACCCGGCCCTGCCAGCGCCATGAAGCGCGCGCCGTGCGGGTGCGCCGCAATTGCGTTGGTAAAAGCGAAAGCGACCAGATGCGGCAAGTGGCTGACCGCGGCGAGAGCCAAATCATGATCCTGGTGGGTCATCGTGACGACGTGCGCGCCGATGTCGGTCCAGACCTGAGACGCGCGCTGAACCTTCGAGCGAAGCGTTGACTTGACTGGCGTGAGCACCACCTGGCGGCCAGCATAGAGGGCTGCATCGGCGTGCTCGATGCCGGCCACTTCCTTGCCGGCAATCGGATGCGATGGAACGAAGCTGGAAAACTGGTCTTGCAATCCGCGCCGCGCAGCATCGATCACGTCGCCCTTGGTCGAGCCGACATCCATGATCAGCGTGTCGGGCGCAAGGCCGTGCCGGATCGCCTTGAACGTGGCCTCGGATGCCGCCACGGGTACCGCGATCAGCACCAGGTCGGCACCCGATACGGCAAGCAGCGCGGAGGGCGCTGCAACGTCGATGACGCCGAGTTGTCTTGCACGCTCCGTGGTTGACGGCGACTTGCTGTAGCCGACCACGCGCTTTACCAGCTTGGCGCGTTTCAACGCCAGCGCGAACGAACCGCCCATGAGTCCGCAGCCGATCAAACCGAGTTGCTCGAACATTGCGGCGTCAGGCGTTCACGGGGTAGGCGCCCAGCATTTTGTAGAACGCGCACGTGGTGCGCAGTTCGGCAAGTGCGGCGGCGACATTGGGTTGCAGCGGATGACCGTCCAGGTCGATGTAGAAGTAGTACTCCCACTGGCCCGTGCGCGCGGGCCGCGACTCGAATCGCGTCATCGAAACACCGTGCGTCTTGAGCGGCACGAGCAGGTCGTGCAGTGCGCCAGGACGGTTAGTGACGGACACCACGAGGCTCGTGCAGTCGCGCCCCGAGACGGGCGGTGTCGCCAGCGTTTCGGGCAGGCAGATGATAGCGAAGCGCGTGCGGTTGTAGGCGTCGTCCTGAATAGCATGGGCAATGATGTGCAAGCCGAATCGCGTCGCAGCGCGCTCACTCGCGAGAGCAGCCCAGGCCGAGTTAGTGGAGGCCAGTCGCGCACCCTCAGCGTTGCTGGACACTGCGCGACGTTCTGCGTTCGGCAAATGCTTGGAAAGCCAGGTCTGGCACTGTGCCAGCGCTTGCGGGTGCGCCAGCACGACCTCTATGTCGTCCAGCACATTGGTCTTGCGCAACAGGTTGTGGCGGATCAGCAGGCTTACTTCGCCCACGACATGAGCGGGCGAATGCAAGAATAGATCGAGCGACCGCGTAACGACGCCCTCGGTCGAATTTTCAACCCCGACAACGCCGTATTGCGCGCTGCCTGCAGCAGTCGCATGGAATACCTCATCGAAGCTCGCGCAGTAGACTAGGTCGGCTGCGCCGCCGAAGTATTCGATGGCAGCCTGTTCGCAGAACGTGCCTTCCGGCCCCAGCACGGCAACGCGTTGGGGCGATTCGAGCGCCAGGCACGCCGACATGATTTCGCGCCAGATCGCCGCCACATGCAGATCCTTCAGCGGACCCGCATTGGTGTGCTGCATCTTTTCGATGACTTGCGCGACGCGATCAGGCCTGAAGAATGGCGTGCCCTCGCGCTTCTTGATCTCACCCACCTGTTCGGCGACGTGTGCACGCTGGTTCAGCAGTCCGAGCAGTTGCTGATCGAGCGAATCGATCTGCACGCGCAGCCCCAAAAGGCTTTCGGAATTACGAACGGAAGGGTCGGACGGTGGAGCAGAGGCGGTCATCAAATCGAATTCGCAGCTGAATCAGGCGTGCGTTCGCTCGAATTCTCGCATGTAGCCCACCAGCGCCTGCACGCCCGCGAGCGGCATGGCGTTGTAAATACTGGCGCGCATTCCGCCGACCGATTTGTGGCCCTTCAACTGCAGCAATCCGGCGTCGCGGGCGCCTGCCAGGAACGCTTCGTTGCGGGTTTCGTCGCGCAGGAAGAACGGCACATTCATGCGTGAACGGCAGCTCGCGTCGACCTTGTTTTCATAGAACGCCGAACCGTCGACAAAGTCATAGAGCAAGCGGGCTTTGGTAGCGTTGCGTTGCTCCATCGCTGCAACGCCCGACAACTCGCCCTCGGTTTGATGCAGCAGCCATTGAAACGTGAGCCCCGCCACATAGATGCCCCAGGTCGGTGGCGTGTTGTACATCGAATGGTTGTCGGCAACCGTCTTGTAGTTGAATGCGCTCGGGCAGATATTCAGCGCGCGATCGAGCAAGTCATCGCGCACCACGACGATCGTCAGGCCGGCCGGACCGAGATTCTTTTGCGCGCCGCCAAACGCGAGGCCGACGCGACTCCAGTCGACGCTGCGCGACGCGACGTGCGATGAAAAGTCGATGATGAGCGGCGCCTTGCAACCGAGTGCCGCCAAGTCGGGCAATTCCTGGAACTCGACGCCATTGATGGTTTCGTTGGTGCACACGTGCACGTACGAAGTGTCACTTGTGAGCTTCCAGGTCGATGGCTCGGGAAGTCGCGTGTGGCCGTCCGCGGCGTTACTGGCAGCGATGTTCCCAGTGCAGTAGCGCTGCGCCTCTTTGTGCGACTTCACGCTCCAACTGCCGGTGACGACGAAGTCGGCGGTCGTGCCACGCGAAAGGTTCAGAGGAACGATCGCGTTTTCACCCAAACCGCCACCTTGCATGAACAGGACGCGGAAGTTGGAGGGCACCGCGAGCAGCGTGCGGAAGTCCGCCTCCGCCTGTGTCGCGATCACACCAAACTCCTTGCCGCGATGGCTCATCTCCATCACGCCCATGCCACTGCCGTGCCAATTGAGCATTTCTTCGGCGGCGCGCTGGAGCACCGTCTCCGGCATCGCGGCCGGACCGGCGGAGAAGTTATAGGGGCGCGTCATCGCTATCGAGCGGGTCCTGATTACTTCTTGGCAGGCGCTTTGGCCGGTGGCGCAGGGCGGCTGGCAGCCGGTGCAGCGCCTCCGACCGGAGCGCCCAGAGCCTTGGCGACGTTCTCGTCGAGCGTCTTCATCTTCGGCTCGATGGTCGAACGCGTTTCTGCAACCAGCTTTTCGGTCAGCGCGGTCTGCATCTTCGGATTCAGTTCCTGGTACTTCTTGCTCAGCGGCGAGCTGATCCAGGCGACCAGTTGCTTCAGCTCGTCGGCGGTAAAACTCTGGTCCATGAGGGGGCCGAGCGCGTCAGGGGCGAGTGCGACGGCCTTGTCGCGCACGATGGGGTACGACTCGTCGAAATACTTCTTGAGCTCGGCATCGGCAGCCTTTGCGGCAGCCTCACGCTTGTCGGCGGGCACCTGCGTTTGAAGGTAAGCGGAACCGGCCTGAGCGATTGGGGCACTCGACTGTTCGACCAAACCGCGCGCAAGCGATTCGATTCCGGGGCGTTGCAGATCGATGAACTGCTTGATGAGCGGCGCCTTGTCCTGGGCCATGGCCATGGAACTTGCGGCCAACGCCGTGGTCAGCAGAGCGAGTTTGAATTTATTCACTGGGATTCTCCGTTGAAGATGAGGAAGTGTCGTCGGTGCCTGGCTCAAGCTCGGCCACGGCATCGTTTTCGACGATGCGTTGTAGACCGCTGAGTTTGGCGCCTTCATCGAGGCCGATCAGCGTGACGCCTTGCGTCGCGCGACCGAGTTCGCGAATTTCGGCGACACGGGTGCGAACGAGCACGCCCTTGTCGGTAATGAGCATGATTTCGTCGTCCGCGTGCACCAGAGTGGCGGCAACCACCTTGCCGTTGCGCTCGCTCTGTTGAATCGCGATCATGCCTTTGGTTCCGCGACCATGACGCGTGTATTCGGTAATGCTTGTGCGCTTTCCGTAACCATTCGCTGTTGCCGTCAGCACGCTTTGTTGCTCGTCTTCCGCCACCAACATGGCGATAACGCCCTGGCCGTCTTCGAGCATCATGCCGCGCACACCGCGTGCATTGCGGCCCATCGGGCGTACGTCGTTTTCGTCGAAGCGAACCGCTTTGCCGCCGTCTGAGAAAAGCATGACGTCGTGTTTGCCGTCCGTCAGTGCGGCACCGACCAGATAGTCGCCCGGATCGAGGTCGACGGCAATGATGCCGGCCTTGCGCGGGTTGTTGAACTCGTCGAGCGTTGTCTTCTTGACCGTTCCCATCGAGGTCGACATAAACACGTATTGATCGGCAGGGAAGGTGCGCTTTTCGCCGGTCAGCGCCAGCACGACGTTGATTTTTTCGCCTTCTTGCAGCGGGAACATGTTGACGATCGGTCGTCCGCGCGACCCGCGTGAACCCGCCGGGACTTCCCAGACCTTGAGCCAGTACAGTCGGCCGCGGTTCGAGAAGCACAGGATGTAGTCGTGCGTGTTGGCGATGAAGAGCTGGTCGATCCAGTCGTCCTCTTTCGTCGCCGTGGCCTGCTTGCCGCGGCCGCCACGCTTCTGGGCCCGGTACTCACCGAGAGGCTGGCTCTTTATATAGCCGCTGTGCGAAAGCGTCACCACCATGTCGGTCGGCGTGATCAGGTCTTCGGTCGACAGGTCGAAAGCGCTGTGCTCGATCTGGCTGCGGCGCGCGCCGAGCTTGGTCTGTCCGAATTCCTGTTTGATGGTCGCAAGTTCGTCGCCGATGATGGTCGAAACGCGTTCCGGCTTGGCCAGAATGTCGAGCAGGTCGTCAATCTCGGACATCACCTCTTTGTACTCGGAGACGATCTTGTCCTGCTCGAGGCCGGTCAGGCGCTGCAGGCGCATTTGCAGGATTTCCTGGGCCTGCGTTTCAGACAAACGGTACAGACCGTCGCCGCCCATGCCGAACTCGGCTTCCAGCCCGTCAGGCCGATAGTCGTCGGCGTTGATCACACCGCCGTCGGCGCGTGTGCGGGTGAGCATTTCGCGCACGAGCTTGCTGTCCCACGGGCGCGCCATCAGCTCGGACTTGGCCACCGGCGGCGTTGGCGCATTGCGGATGATCGCAATAAATTCGTCGATGTTCGCGAGTGCGACGGCAAGGCCTTCCAGCACATGGCCGCGTTCGCGGGCTTTGCGCAAGGTGTAGACGGTGCGGCGCGTCACCACTTCGCGGCGGTGCGTCAGGAAGACCTCGATCAGATCTTTCAAGCTGCACAGCTTGGGCTGACCGTCGATCAGCGCGACCATGTTGATCCCGAAAGTGTCCTGTAGCTGGGTCTGCTTGTAGAGGTTGTTCAGCACGACCTCCGGCACTTCACCGCGCTTGAGCTCGATCACCAGCCGCATGCCCGACTTGTCGGACTCGTCCTGGATGTGGCTGATGCCTTCGATCTTCTTTTCGTGGACCAGCTCGGCCATACGCTCCTGAAGCGTCTTCTTGTTCACTTGATAAGGCAGCTCGTCGACGATGATCGACTGCCGCTGACCGCGGTCGATGTCCTCGAAGTGGCAGCGGGCGCGCATCACGACCTTGCCGCGTCCGGTGCGGTACCCGTCCTTGATGCCGTTGATGCCGTAGATGATCCCGGCGGTAGGGAAGTCGGGTCCCGGAATGATCTCCATGAGCTCGTCGATCGAGGCGGTCGGGTTACGCAGCAAATGCAGGCAAGCGTCGACCACTTCGTTCAGGTTATGCGGAGGGATGTTGGTGGCCATACCCACCGCAATTCCGCCGGCGCCATTGACCAGCAAATTGGGTAGCTTGCTCGGCAGAACAGCAGGCTCCCTTTCGGAACCGTCGTAATTGTCCTGAAAATCGATCGTTTCCTTGTCGATATCGGCCAGCATTTCGTGCGCAATTTTTGCGAGCCGAATTTCGGTATATCGCATTGCCGCGGCCATATCGCCGTCGACCGATCCGAAATTACCTTGGCCGTCGACCAGCATGTGGCGCATCGAAAAGTTCTGCGCCATGCGAACGATGGTGTCGTAGACCGACTGGTCGCCGTGCGGGTGGTACTTGCCGATGACGTCGCCGACGATACGGGCCGACTTCTTGTACGGCCGGTTCCAGTCGTTGTTGAGTTCGTGCATCGCGAAAAGCACGCGCCGATGCACTGGTTTTAGGCCGTCGCGCGCATCGGGCAGTGCGCGACCGACGATCACGCTCATCGCGTAATCCAGGTAGCTGCGGCGCATCTCCTCTTCGAGACTAATAGGTAAGGTTTCTTTGGCGAACGAGGTCATGGGTGGCACGCAGACAGCAAGGAGGCGAAATTTTACGCTTCACGGGGTGTCGCACCGCCGCAACACAAGGCGGCTATTCGGCCTCTGTCCTACGATTCCAAGGGCGCCAGCGAGCTGTTTGCCAAAGACCCTATGGCACAATCGCCTCAACGTTTTGGGTGGTGGTCACTTAAAACGTCCTTGATTCGCAGCGCGGCTGCGGCTTTTTCCCCAAGAGGAGAACCATGAAGAAACTGAATAAAGTAGCGATGACGTTTGCAGTCGCTGCGCTCGCCACGGCCGCCGGCGCGCAGACGCGTGTTACCGCTGCTGATGGTGGTGCCGTGATCGACAACTGGCAAAACAGCACGAACGAACTGGTGTGGAAGAACGGCACCAACGAACTCTGCTGGCGCGATGCCAACTGGACGCCCGCAACGGCTGCCAAGGGTTGCGATGGTGCGCTCGTCCCCGCTGCCCCTCCTGTTGCTGGTGTCGTGCCCGCAGCGCCCGGTGCAGCTCCAGCGCCGCCGGCAGTTGCCGCATCGAAGGTTACCTTCGCTGCCGATGCATTCTTCGACTTCGACAAGTCGGTCCTGAAGCCTGAAGGTCGCGCCAAGCTGACCGACTTGGTCTCCAAGATCCGTGGCGTCAACCTCGAAGTGATCATTGCTGTCGGTCATACCGATTCGATCGGCACCGTGCCTTACAACCAGCGTCTGTCGGTCCGCCGCGCCGAAGCTGTCAAGGCATTCCTGGTCTCCCAAGGTATCGAACGCAACCGCGTTTACACCGAAGGCAAGGGCGAGTCGCAACCTGTTGCCGACAACAAGACCAAAGAAGGTCGCGCCAAGAACCGCCGCGTGGAAATCGAAGTGGTCGGTACCCGCGCCAACTGATTCGAAAGAATCGGCTGAAAACGAACCCCGCCTTGGCGGGGTTTTTTTTATGCCTGACAGCCACACGTTTGTCCCGCTTCATAATCCGGTTATGACCGAAACAGTGAATGCCGACCCCGCCGAACTCGCCAAATTCTCGGAGCTCGCGCACCGTTGGTGGGATTTGGAGAGCGAATTCAAACCGCTTCACGAAATCAATCCATTGCGACTCGAATGGATCGATGCAATCGTGCCCGTACGCGGCAAGCGAGTCCTGGATGTCGGCTGTGGAGGTGGAATTCTTGCCGACTCGATGGCCCGCAAAGGGGCGGATGTGCTTGGCGTCGATCTTGCCGAAAAGGCACTCAAAGTCGCCCAATTGCACGCGCTGGAAGCCGGTACCCGAAGCGTCCAGTACCGGGAAGTCAGCGCCGAGGCGCTCGCGGCAGAACAGCCGGGCGCCTTCGATGTCGTGACGTGCATGGAAATGCTGGAGCATGTGCCTGAACCCGGCTCGGTCGTGCAAGCCTGCGCCAACTTGGTGAAGCCGGGCGGCTGGGTCTTTTTCTCTACGATCAACCGCAGTCCGAAGTCTTTCCTGTTCGCCATCGTCGGAGCCGAATACCTGCTGGGTTTGCTTCCCCGCGGCACGCACGAGTACCAGAAGATGATCCGCCCCAGCGAGTTGGCGGCACATTGCAGGGCGGCCGGGTTGGATCTCCGGCAGACGCGCGGCATGGAACACAACCCGCTGACCCGTCGCTATTGGCTCAGCGCCGACACAAGCGTGAACTACATGTTCGCTACGCAAAAGCCGTTGGCGGTTGAAGCCTGATGTTGACCAGCGATATCAAGGCCGTTTTGTTCGACCTGGACGGCACGTTGATCGACAGCGCGCCTGATCTCGGTGCTGCCGCCGATGAGATGCGCACCGACCGCGGCATGGCTTCGATCCCATTGGATCGATACCGCCCAATGGCGGGCGCCGGTGCCCGCGGCATGCTCGGTGTGGCCTTCGACATCACACCGGACGCGATGGAGTTTCTTACCTTGAGGGAAGAGTTTTTCGTCAAGTACGAAAACCGGATGCTGAGGAATACGCTGGCTTTCGACGGGGTGCCCGAGCTCATCGCAGCGCTGACATTCAGAGGCATTCCCTGGGGCGTCGTGACCAACAAATCGGCGCGCTTTACCGGTCCGCTCACCGGCGCGATGCCATTGTTCGCAACTGCGGGTGCTGTCGTCAGCGGTGACACCACGCCGTTCTCCAAGCCGCATCCGGAGCCCTTGTTTGAAGCGGCCCGTCGATTGGGGGTAGACCCGGCTGCATGCGTGTATGTGGGCGACGACGAGCGCGACATCGTTGCAGGCCGCGCTGCGGGAATGTGGACGGTAGCGGCGACTTACGGCTATATGGGCGCGCAAGCTGACGTGACGCTCTGGCAGGCCGATGCCACCATCTCTTTTCCAATGGCGCTCCTGGCGCTCTTGAAGCGGGCGAATAAGGCCTAAAATAGGTCGCTTGGGGCTGCACTGGTTTCGACGTGGGTTCGGAATCGCAGTGGTGCATGTCGAGCTGAATGCGCTCGTAAAACAGATTCAAACAAACTAACTGCAAACGACGAACGTTTCGCACTCGCCGCTTAATTGCCGGTGAGCTTTGCAACAGCAGGCCGATGGGCTGGGCAAGGGGGCTTTAGAGCAATCTAGAACCTCCCGGCTGCAAAGATAATTACATGGGCTGGCTCCGATCCGGGTACCTTGGGTCGGGGCAAGAAAATAGGGTGCTGGCGGCCGGTGTAGCGTGCGACTGCGCGACATCGGTGGCGAGACTTAAATCAGATCGCTAAACATGTAGATCTGCGCGATGAAGGCTTGCGGACGGGGGTTCAAATCCCCCCAGCTCCACCACTTTCCCTGATGGGCCAACCTTTACCGGTTGGCCCTTTCTCGTGGCGCGGCCGGGGCTCCCTTGATACCGCGTCCTCCATAGCCTCGATGAGCCGCGGTTGGCGCGGCTATAGTCAGTCGGGTTTCGGCGGGGTTCCTCGCCAACTTCGATGACCAGGATCGCCATGTCGGAAACACTGACCTCCGCACTCACCCGGTACTACGACTCGGTGCCGTACGACTCCCACCCGTTTCCCCAAACGGCGGTGGAACACCTCGAAGCGCTGGCGTACATGTTCGGACTCGATGCACCGCGGCCGGAGCACGCGCGCGTGCTCGAACTCGGTTGTGCCTCGGGCGGCAACCTCATCCCTTTCGCTTCCAGGCATTCGGAAGCCACTGCGCTGGGCATCGACCTCTCGACGGTGCAGATCTCGCAGGGTGTCGACGCGATCCGGCTGTCGGGCCTTGCCAATGTCACGCTGCGCGCCTTCGACATCGCTGCAATCGATGCTTCGTTCGGGCAGTTCGATTACATCGTCTGCCACGGCGTCTACAGCTGGGTGCCGCCCGAAGTGCAGAACGCCATTCTTCGCGTCTGCTCAGAGAATCTCGCGCCGAATGGCGTCGCATACATCAGCTACAACGTTTATCCGGGCTGGAAGGCCCGTGAGATCGTGCGCGACGCGATGATTCTGCGCGGCGCGCCGCGTGACGAGCCCGACGAGAAGCTCTCTTATGCGCGCGGCATGCTGGAGTTTCTGGAGCAATCGGCTCGGCCCGACAGCGTGCTCAAGAAGACGCTCGAAGAGACGATGCCGATCGTTCGCAGCGCGAACAGCTCGTATCTGCTGCACGAGTTTCTCGAGCCCTGCAATGCGCCGTGCTATTTCAAGCAGTTCGTCGAGCGTGCCGGTGTCCACGGTCTGGCTTACCTGGCCGATGCCGAGCCCTCGTCGATGTTCGTCCAGAACTACGGCGAGAAGGTTCGCGATCCGCTGTTGCGCGAGTGCGGCGGCAGCCAAGTTTTGATGGAGCAGTACCTCGACTTTCTGGTCAACCGGACGTTCAGGCAGACGCTGCTGGTTAAGCAGGAACGAGCCGGCGATATTCGCTACCGCCTCGATCCCGAACGCAACGGCAAGCTCGAATATGCGGGGACCTTCAGCGCGCAAGACGGCACGCCGCTGACCCTCGACAACCGCGAGCAGCCCTGCAATGCGATGCGCAACCTGAAGGTGACGTTGCGCCTGCCAGTGCACAAGGCGGTCGCGCAAGTGCTCGATGAAAGCTATCCCGCCACGGTGTCGACCGACGCGCTCATCGCTGCGGTAGCCGAGCGCACAGGTGATCTGCGAACCTCTGTCGAGCCCTTTGTTGCGGGCATGCTCGAAGAGTTGCTGATTCTCGGTGCGGTGCGGATACGGCGAGGCTCCAAGACGGCGGCCAAGGCTGTTTCGGATCGTCCTGTCGCGTTGGCGGCAATTCGTCGTGCACCCGGCTTGGCGCTGACCGCCGGACCTGCTGCCAGCGTCTGCAACCAATGGCATGAACCCGTGGCGCTGTCGTTGCTCGAGCGCTGCCTGTTGCCGCTGCTCGATGGCTCGAATTCCCACGAAGCATTGGCAGAGCATCTCGCCAGCGAAGCGCGCGCCGAGAGGCTTCGCTTCATCAAGGATGACAAGCCGATCACCGATGGCCATGCTCTCAAGGAGTTCACGCTGAAGCAGGTCGAGCTGGCGCTGGCGGATTTGCGGCGCAAGGCGTTGCTCGTTGCATGAGCGTTTGCGGTATCGTGTCTCTAAAGGCGACGACAGGCGACTTGAGACGAGCGAGATGGCGATGTGCAGTTGCCGCCGTCCTTGTCTTTTGGAGCGCAACATCGCAGCAGGCCGATGCGGCGTCGCACGCGCCGGTAGCCGCCCAAAACGGCATGATCGTTTCGGCGCAGCACCTGGCGACGAAGGTCGGTGTCGAAGTGCTGAAGCGCGGCGGCAATGCTGTCGATGCTTCGGTCGCGGTCGGCTATGCACTGGCGGTGGTCTATCCGGCGGCCGGCAACCTGGGGGGTGGCGGCTTCATGACATTGGAGCTGGCGGACGGTCGCAAGACCTTTCTGGACTTTCGCGAAAAAGCACCCTTGGCCGCAACCGCAGACATGTACCTGGACCGCGCCGGTAACGTTGTCGATGGGCTGAGCACGCGCGGCCATTTGGCGGTCGCCATTCCCGGTACCGTGTCGGGGCTCGAGTTCGCGCGCTCGAAGTACGGCACCATGCCGCGCGGCGCCCTGATCGCGCCGGCGATCGCGCTGGCAGAGCGTGGTTTCGCACTGGGGCAGGGCGACATCGACATGCTTCGGACGGCTACCGATGCCTTCAGAAAAGACGCCGCGTCGGCCGCAATATTTCTCAACAACGACGAACCCTTTGTGGTCGGCCAGAAGATCGTGCAGAAAGATCTGGCGACGACGCTCAAAGCCATCAGTCGCAACGGCACAAACGGGTTTTACAAGGGTCCTGTCGCGGCCGCCATCGTTGCGTCGAGCCGCGCAGGCAAGGGGCTCATCACACAGGCCGATCTCGACCAATACCAGACGCGCGAGCTGGCGCCCATTGAGTGCGACTACCGCGGCTACCACGTGATATCGGCGCCGCCACCGAGTTCCGGCGGCGTCATCATCTGCGAGATGCTGAACGTGCTCGAAGGCTATCCGCTGAAAGAGTTGGGCTACCGCTCTGCGCAGGCCGTGCACTACCAGATCGAGGCGATGCGGCATGCCTACGTCGACCGCAATAGTTACCTCGGCGACCCGGACTTCGTGAAGAACCCGCTCGACCGGTTGCTCGACAAGGCTTATGCCGGGAAGATCCGCGCTGCGATCGACCCGAAGAAGGCCGGCATTTCGCAAGACATCAAGCATGGCGTGGCGCCGCACGAAGGCAGCAACACCACCCACTACTCCATCATGGATCGGTGGGGCAACGCGGTGTCGGTGACCTACACGCTGAACGACTGGTTCGGTGCCAAGGTCACGGCCGCAAAGACCGGCGTCTTGCTGAACAACGAAATGGACGACTTCACCTCGAAAGTTGGCGTGCCCAACATGTACGGGCTGATACAAGGCGAAGCCAATGCGATCGCGCCTGGCAAGCGTCCGCTGAGTTCGATGAGCCCGACCATCGTCAGCAAAGACGGCAAGCCGGTGCTGGTGCTCGGCACGCCGGGCGGCAGCCGGATCATCACGGCGGTACTGCTGACGATCGTGAACATCATCGACTATGGCATGAACGTGCAGGAGGCCGTCGATGCCCCGCGCTTTCATCAGCAGTGGATGCCCGACGAGACCAGTGCCGAACCTTACGTCTTCAGTCCGGACACCCTGAAATTGCTGACCGAGATGGGTCACCGTTTCACCACCCCGCAACCTGCCAATCACATGGCTGCCATCCTCGTCGGGGCACCGTCGCTTGGCGGCAAACCGGTTGGCAACAACCGCTTTTATGGCGCCAACGACCCGCGACGAAACACGGGTCTGGCCCTCGGATACTGACAAGTGCAACTGCAAGAAATTCTCTACACCCAAGGCTTCGGCACGCGGCGCGTTTGCGCAGGGCTGGTCCAGCAGGGCTACGTCATCATCGGCGGCGCCGTGATCGTCGATCCTTCAGCCGACATCGACGTCGCCGGCCTTCAATTCACGGTGCAGGGCAAGGCGTGGGAGTACCACGACAAGGCTTACCTCATGCTTCACAAGCCGAGCGGCACCGAGTGTTCGCAAAAGCCTTCGACCTACCCGAGCATCTACACATTGCTGCCTTCGCCCTTGAGGCTTAGGCCCAATAAAGGTGCAGTGCAGGGCGTACAGGCTGTCGGGCGGCTCGACCAGGACACGACCGGGCTGCTGCTGATGACCGACGACGGCCATTTCATCCATCGCATGGGTTCACCAAAGCACCATGTTCCCAAGGTCTACGAGGTGACGACCAAGCATCCCGTCGATGCCGCCCAGGTCGATAAGTTGCTGGCTGGCGTTGTACTCGACGACGATCCGAAGCCCGTGCGCGCGGCCGCCTGTGAAGCCACCGGCGAGCTGCAATTGCGCCTGACATTGACCGAAGGCAAGTACCACCAGGTCAAGCGAATGGTCGCTGCGGTGGGCAACCGCGTCGAGGCATTGCATCGTTCGCGAATCGGCTCGCTCGTGTTGACAGACGCCTTGCCGGCGGGCCAGTGGCGCTGGCTCGCCGCCGACGAGGTCGAGGCACTTCGAAGCTCACGCTGACGTCAGCCAATGGGCAGGGTCGACCGTTAAAATGGAAGACTTTCTTTCGGACTCATTCTTTTGCGCTCTCTTGTCCTGCCGACCGGCCGCTTCGCGGGCTTTTTGTTGCTGTGTGCCGTTGTCGTGGCACCCCTCTTTCAGCCGGTCGTCGCCACCGAGCTTCCGCCGATCTTTGTTCTGAATTCGCTCGACGCCAGCGTCAGCGTCATCAGTCCCGACGACTGGACCGAAAAGCAGCGCATCACGACCGGCAAGGAGCCGCATCACATCTACATGACGCCAGACGAAAAGTCGGTCATCGTGGCGAATTCGGCGGGTGATTCCCTGACGTTTTTGAACCCGCGCACGGCCGAAGTGCAACGTGTGGTCTACGGCATCATCGATCCGTACCAGCTGCAGTTCTCGCGCGACATGAAGTGGTTCGTCACAGCCGGTAACCGCCTCAATCACGTCGATATCTACCGCTGGGACGGCAAGGACCTGAAGCTGGCCAAGCGCATCCCGACCGGCAAGACGCCGAGCCACATCTGGATCGACGGCACCAGCACGATCGCCTATGTGACGATGCAGGACAGCGACGAGTTGATCTCGATCGACCTCGCCACGCAGGCCATCCGCTGGCGTACACCCACGGGCGCGATGCCGGCCGATATTTTCGGCATCCATGGCGGTAAGACGCTGCTGGTCGGGCTTACCGGAGGCGATAGCGTTCAGGTGTTCGACGTGGCGGGTGCGGAACCCAAGCTGGTTGGCAAGATCCCGACCGGCAAGGGCGCGCATGCCTTCCGCGCGGCTGGCGACGGACGAAGTGTTTTCATCAGCAACCGCGTGGCCAACACGATCAGCCGTATCGACATTCAAACGCTCAAGGTGACCGACGAATATCCCGTGCCTGGCGGCCCGGATTGCATGGACGTGTCCGCCGACGGCAAGACTTTGTATGTGACTTCGCGCTGGGCCAAGAAACTCAGCATCGTCGATTTGGCGAGCCACAAGGTGATTCGGCAAATCAACGTGGGGCGTTCGCCTCACGGTGTCTGGACGCTGGACCATGCCAAGCTCTATTAAGTTCGCGAGTGTTTTTGTCGCACTCATCGCTGCCTGCGCGATGCCGGTGAGTGCAGTAGCGCAAGGCACTCCAGGCACCCAGAACACCTGCGAAAAACCCGTCTACCTGACCCTCGACACCGGCCACATGGGCATCGCCCCACTGGTAGCCGACGTGCTTAAGCGCCAAAACGTGCGGGTCACGTTCTTCGCCGCGGCCGAACGCACGCAGACCGATGGCGACAGCCTCGACAACCATTGGGCCGCATGGTGGAAGGCGAGGGCGGCCGAAGGCAACGAGTTCGGCTCGCACACCTATGACCATGTCTATTGGCGCAGCGACGAGAAAAGCGTCGAACCGCGTTTCCGCGTGCGGCCCTCGGCCGGCGCATTCGCCGGTCGTGAGTTCACCTGGAGCGCGGCGGAGTACTGCGAGAACATCGCGAAGTCGTCGGAGCGATTGGCGTTGATCACGGGAAAGAAGCCGCTGCCGTTGTTTCGCGCACCGGGTGGCAAGACCTCTCCGAAGTTGCTCGCCGCAGCCCGCGCTTGCGGCTTCGCTCATGTCGGCTGGGCGCCAGAAGGCTTCCTCGGTGACGAACTGCCGAGCGAAACGTTCAGCAACGAGAAACTGCTCGCGCAGTCGCTCGCCACGATCAAGCCGGGCGATATCCTGCTCGCGCACCTGGGCATCTGGTCGCGCAAGGACCCGTGGGCGCCGGCCGATCTGGAGCCGCTCATCGTCGGTCTCAAGGCCAAGGGCTTCTGCTTCGAAACGCTGCGCCAGCATCCGGATTACCGCGCCTGGATCGCGGCCCATCCTTGACCAGCTGACATCATGGTCGAGTGGCTTACAGATCACTTTTCGGCGCTGCAGGGCTGGTTCTTCGAGTCGGCCGTGCAGCCACTCGTTTATGCCGTCGGTCTCGGTGGCTGGACCGAAGACGCTTTCGACGCAACGGGTTGGCTGCTGGTCGGGCTGATCCAGATTCTGGTGCTGCTGGCAGTCATCGGGCCACTGCAACGCTGGCGGCCGGCCGAGCTGGTGGTCGACAAGCGCGCCATTCGCACCGACATTCTGTACACGTTGATCCACCGGCTCGGGTTTTTCAGGCTCGCGATCTTTTTCCTGCTGCAGCCGGTGTTCGACGATGCACTCGGCAGCCTGCGTGGGTCCGGCTGGGGCACGCTGCATCTCGATGAACTGTGGCCGGGCGTTACCGACGTGCCGTGGATCGCTTTTGCGATGTACCTCGTGGTGCTGGACTTCGTCGAATACCTGATCCATCGCGGTCAACATGGCTTCACCTGGTGGTGGGGCCTGCATTCGTTGCACCACTCGCAGCAGCAGATGACGATGTGGAGCGACAACCGCAACCACCTGCTCGACGACGTGATCCACGACATCATCATCGTGGTCGTGGCGCAGCTGATCGGTGTGGCGCCGGGCCAGTTCATTGCCGTGGTCGCTTTCACACAGCTGAGCGAGAGCCTCCAACATGCCAACTTGAGATTGAGCTTCGGCGCCATCGGCGAGCGGCTGTGGATCAGCCCACGCTTTCACCGGCTGCATCACAGCATCGGTCTCGGGCACGAGTCTGGCGGTGCAAAGACTTTGGGCGGGCACAACTTCGGCGTGCTGCTGCCCTGGTGGGACATGCTATTTCGCACCGTCAACTTCGAGCCGCGCTACGACGCGACAGGCATTCGCGATCAGATCGAGCCTGACGCATCCGGGCAGCTGCGCGACTACGGCCGCGGCTTTTGGGCGCAGCAATTGTTCGCGCTGAAGCGCATGGTGGGCCGCGGCTGACGACGACTGAAGCAGTTGTTTATTCGCCAGCGTTATCCTCTCGGCCGATGCGTTTACTCCTCGATTCCTTTTGGCGCGCCGTCGCCTACTGCCTGCGGCCTCGCGTGATGCTGCTGTCCTTTCTGCCGCTTGTCGTAATGGTGGTGCTGGCGGGCGGCATCGGCTATTTCTACTGGGCGCCTGCCGTTGCGTGGACGCGTGAAGCGCTTGACGCCTGGCCACTGTTGTCCAGCGTATGGGGCTGGATCGGCGGGCTCTTTTCGGCCGACCCGCGTACGTTCCTCGCGCCGCTTGCCGTGGTGCTCGCCAGCACGCCGTTGCTGGTCCTCGTGTCGCTCATCGTCGTTGCCGCCTTCATGGCGCCGGCTTTGACACGCCTCGTGGCGGAGCGTCGTTTTCCGGCGCTGGAGCAGAAGAAGGGCGCCTCGATGCTCGGCAGCATTGCGCGCTCCATCGGCGTCACTTTGTTGGCGCTGGTCGCGCTTATCGTGTCGATGCCGCTTTGGCTGATTCCGCCGCTCGTATTGATCCTGCCTCCGTTGATCTGGGGCTGGCTCACCTACCGCGTCATGAGTTTCGACGCGCTGGCCGAACACGCCAGTGCCGAAGAACGGGCCACCTTGCTGCGCACCCATCGGCTTCCGTTGCTCGGCATCGGCGTGCTGTGCGGTTACCTCGGCGCGGCGCCGAGCATCGTGTGGGCGTCCGGCATTCTTTTTGCGGCCGCTTTTTTCGTGCTGGTGCCGATCGCGATCTGGATCTATACCCTCGTGTTTGCGTTTTCTGCGCTCTGGTTCGCACATTACTGTCTCGATGCGCTCCACCAGTTGCGGGCACAGCGAGGGGCGCTGGCTGCCAACACTGCGGCTGTTCCGCTTCCTTCGATTTCCGATGCATCGGCTTCCCAATGGAGTTCCCCATGACCCGTCAATCCAGCCCCGGGGCCAAGCGCGCCTTCGGCCTCATCATCGTCGGCGACGAGATCCTGTCGGGCAAACGTGCCGACAAGCACATGCCCAAGGTCATCGAACTGCTTGCCGCACGCGGCCTGCCGCTGGCTTGGGCCGAATACGTCGGCGACGAGCCACTGCGCATCACGGCTGCTCTGGCACGGGCTTTCGCTTCCGGCGATATCGTCTTTTCGACCGGGGGCATCGGCGCCACGCCCGACGACCACACGCGCCAATGCGCTGCTGCGGCGCTCGGCGTGCCGCTCGTGCTGCACCCGGAGGCCGAGGTGCTGATCCGCGAGCGGATGCAAGACACGGCCCGAGAGTCGGGCGTGCCTTACGAGCCCGATCGCCCGGACAACGTGCACCGTTTGAACATGGGTGTGTTCCCGCTCGGCTCGAACATCATCGTCAACCCGTACAACAAGATTCCGGGCTTCAGCGTGGCCGACGTGCACTTCGTTCCTGGCTTTCCGGTGATGGCTTGGCCAATGATCGAATCGGTGCTCGACAGTCGCTACGTCGAGCTTTTTGCGCACGGCTCGGCGGCTGAAAAATCAGTCATCGTCTTCGGTGCGATGGAAGCCACCCTCACCCCGCTGATGGAAGCGATCGAGCGCACACACGCGGGCATCAAGGTTTTCAGCCTGCCCAGCGTCGACCATCCGACCTATGGGCGGCACATCGAATTGGGCGTTAAGGGCGATCCCGGCGAGATCGAGGCTGCGTATGCACAGCTTCTAGAAGGATTGCGCACCTTTGATGCGCGTCTTGGCCCTGAATTGGTGCGTTAATTGCGATTGCACCAAGAAGGCGAACGACTGCCTTCTTTTGGACTCATGGGCCGCAGAACCCAGCCAGGCTCAGGGGACAATGGCACAAAACCTGCATTCATTTCTTCCGCGTTTCCAACCACTATCCCAACAGGAGAACCTGATGTCAAAGACCGTCGCCGATGTACTCAAACTCGTCAAGGAAAGCGAGGTCAAGTTCATCGACTTCCGATTCACCGACACGCGAGGCAAAGAGCAGCACGTGACCGTGCCGGTATCCGCTTTCGATGAAGACAAGTTCACCTCGGGCCACGCGTTCGACGGCTCGTCGATTGCCGGCTGGAAAGGCATCGAAGCGTCGGACATGCAGCTCATGCCCGACCCGAACACCGCCAATATCGATCCGTTCTTCGAAGAGACCACGCTGATCCTGACCTGCGACGTGATCGACCCGGTCGACGGCAAGCCTTATGAGCGCGATCCACGTTCGCTGGCAAAGCGCGCCGAGGCTTACATGAAGGCTTCGGGCCTTGGCGACACGGCCTATTTCGGGCCGGAGCCGGAATTCTTCGTTTTCGACAGCGTGCGCTGGAGGAACGACATGTCGGGCTGCTTCGTGAAGATCGATTCCGAAGAGGCTTCGTGGAACACCGACAAGGAATACGAGCACGGCAATACCGGCCATCGCCCAACCACCAAGGGCGGTTACTTCCCTGTGCCCCCGGTCGACAGCTTCCAAGACATGCGCTCTGAAATGTGCTTGGTGCTGGAAGCACTCGGCATTCCGGTCGAAGTGCATCATCATGAAGTCGCGAATGCGGGCCAGATGGAACTCGGCACCAAGTTCAGCACGCTGACGCAACGCGCCGATTGGGTCCAGTTGCAGAAGTACGTGATCCAGAACGTGGCCCATGCCTACGGCAAGACCGCGACCTTCATGCCCAAGCCGATCGTCGGTGACAACGGCTCCGGCATGCACGTTCACCAGTCGGTCTGGAAAGACGGCAAGAACCTGTTCGCAGGCGACGGTTATGCCGGGCTGTCGGAATTCGCACTGTTCTACATCGGCGGCATCATCAAGCACGCCCGCGCGCTGAACGCCATCACCAACCCCGGCACCAACAGCTACAAGCGCCTGGTTCCTGGTTTCGAGGCACCGGTCAAGCTGGCGTACTCGGCCAAGAACCGCTCGGCTTCGATCCGTATTCCGTTCGTGGCCAACCCCAAGGGTCGCCGCGTCGAAGCGCGCTTCCCCGATCCGCTGATGAACCCGTACCTGGGTTTCGCTGCATTGCTGATGGCCGGCCTCGACGGCGTGGAAAACAAGATCCATCCGGGCGAAGCCGCCACCAAGGATCTGTACCATCTGCCGCCGGAAGAAGATGCGCTGATCCCGACCGTGTGCCACAGCCTCGACCAGGCGCTGGAGCATCTCGACAAGGACCGCGCCTTCCTCACCAAGGGCGGCGTGTTCACCGATTCGTACATCGATGCGTACATCGATTTGAAGATGACCGAAGTCACGCGCTTCCGCATGGCGACGCACCCGGTCGAATTCGACATGTACTACTCGCTGTAAACCGGCTTACCCGGTTCACGCGTTAAAAAAGGACGGCCCAGGCCGTCCTTTTCTTTTTGTGGGGAACAAGCCGAAGGTCGTATTGTCGAATTGCACGAAAATATCAGCTTGATGCGCACTACCTCCACCCCCATGAAGACTGCTTCTTTTCTATTGATGGCTGCCTCGCTCGTCGCATCTCTGGCCGGCGTATCTGCCTTCGCGCAGGAGAAAGTTTTTCGCTGCGGCAACGAATACACCAACAACGCAGCCGACGCGGCCAAGCGCGGCTGCAAGGTGATGGAAGGCGGCAACTTGACGATTGTGCAAGGCACCACGCCGCGTGGCGCTTCGGTTGGCGGCAGCGCTAGTGGCTCATCGGCCGCAAAGGCACCGGCCGGCAGCCCGCGCGTCGAGGGCTCCGACCAGCGCGCACGCGATGGCGAGGCCCGCTCGGTGCTCGAGTCCGAACTCAAGAAGGCCGAGTCCCGGCAAGCCGAATTGCTGAAGGAC